>NZ_JBFUPM010000008.1:0-346242 GCF_041355255.1 Paraburkholderia sp. RCC_158
CCGAACCGCCCGGTGCGGACCCGCATGCCGGGTGGTGTGGCAGGGGTACGGCCTCATGGCCGTCCCCTATGCCGATTTAGCCCCTGTTTCAAGGGCTTTTCTTCATTTTCCGACGATGCCGGGCATGATCGGCCAGCGTCTCCAAGCGCTCATTTGCCCTTGGGCTGCGTAACGAAACCGATCTTCGTCAGGCCGCCTGCCTGCGCGGCCGACATCACCTGCGCGACCTTTTCGTAAGGCACTTTACGATCCGCGTCGAGATGCAGTTCCGGCTGCGGATTTGCCTGCGCGGCCTCTGCAATTTTCGCGCTCAACTGCGCTTCGTCGACCTTCTTGTCGTTCCACAGCACGTTGCCGTCAGCGTCGACCGCGACGGTGACTTGCGCGGGCTTCGTGTCTTCTTTCTGACTGCTTGCATGCGGCAGATCGATTTTCACCGCGTGGCGGATCACGGGAATCGTCACCATGAAAACGATCAGGAGAACCAACATGACGTCGACGAGCGGCGTCATGTTGATTTCGTTCATCAGGCCGTCGTCATCGTCGCCGGCGAAGGGGCTCATTGCCATCGGTGTGCCTCGTCGTTCAGTGCGCTTTAATTGGCGCGAGCGGCGAGACGCAGGCCGTCGCGCTTGGTCGACGACAGGCGCGCGCCCGTCACGAAGAATGCGTGCAGGCCATGCGCGAAGCGGCTCAGCTTCGCCACGATCGCCCTGTTGGCACGCGTGAGAGCGTTATAGCCGAGCACGGCCGGAATCGCAACGAAGAGACCGAACGCGGTCATGATGAGCGCTTCGCCGACCGGACCGGCCACCTGGTCAATCGACGACTGGCCGCTCGCGCCGATGGCGAGCAGCGCGTGATAGATGCCCCACACCGTGCCGAACAGGCCGACGAACGGCGCGGTGCTGCCGATCGACGCGAGAATCGCGAGACCGCTTTGCATGCGCGCGACGCTTTCGTCCATGGTGTCCTTCAGGCAACGCGTGACCCAGTCCGACACGTCCATCCGGTCATGCAGATGCGGCTGTGTCTGATGGTGATGATCGGCGGCTTCCTGGCCCGACAGCGCGAGCGCGAGGAACGGATTGTCTTGCGGCGTCGACGCGCCGGCGCCGAGCTTCTTCACGCCGTCGGCGAGATCGTCCGAATGCCAGAACGCCTGCTCCGCGTTCTTCGTGAGGCGGTTCAGCCGCATCACGTTCCATCCCTTGATGACGATCACGCTCCACGACATCACCGACATCACCAGCAGCGCGAGCGCGATGCCGCGCGTGACGAAATCCCCTTGCGCCCAGACGTGCGCCAATCCGTAGTTTTGCATTGCAATTCCTTTATTTTGAAATCCGCTTCAATCTTCGAGATTGAAGTTGTAAGGCTGGGTGTAGGCGGCGCGAATGGGCTGGCCGTCCTCGAGATACGGCTTGCACGCGCTCGCATGCGCGGCGGCGAGCGCGGCGTCGTCAAGACGGCTGAAGCCGCTGCTCTTCTTCAATTCGATGTTCTCAAGCTTGCCGGTCAGGCCGACCACGAACTTCACATAGGCGGTGCCGGTTTCGCCGCGGCGCCGCGACAGCGCCGGGTAGTCGGGCTTCGCGATGTTGCAGTCGAGGTGCGAGACGTTCTTCGGCGCGGAGATTTCCATCGTCTGACGGCCGATCGCGGGCGCGGCCGGTGCGGCAGGCGTCGGCGGCGCGGCGGGAGCGGCAGGCGCGGCCGGCTCCGGTGGCGCGACCGTCACGGGCGACGGCGCGGGCGCCTCGCGCAGCGGCGCGGGGGTGGGCTTCGGCGTCGGCTTGGGCTGCACCTTCGGCTTGCTGTGGACCGGCGGCGTGGGCGTGGGCGGCGGCGGCGCGACCGACTGCACCGCGGCCGGCGCGGCAACCGGCGCGGGCGGCAGCAATTGTGCGGTCATCACGCGCGACTCGAGGGCGGGCTGCACCGGGTCGTGACGCAGTGTCAGGATCACGGCGAGCAACGCGACGTGAACCGCCGCGACCAAGGCGGTCGCGGTCAGGACGCGGGGATTCATTCGGTTGGACGAAGCCGGTGCGGCGCCGGCTGAAACGGTATGCGAAGCCTGCATGTTAGCGTGGCGGCGCGCTGTCGATGCAGCACGCCTGACAATACTTCGTCATGTTCGGAAGATCAGCAGCGAAATACACAATGTGGTCACGAAACCAATCAGCAATTCCATCTCGGGCTCCTTTGACGGGTGAGCGGGTCGCTGGCTGGCAGGAATACTGGCTTGCTGACGGCAGTGGACTAAATAAAAAGCGCTCGAAAGCGCCGAATGATGAGCATCAAAAACGCATCTCAACGCGAAGCGGCGGGGGCAGTGCGGCAACAAGACGGCGCAGGTGCTTTTGTGCGCCTCGCGCCGCGTGTCGTGAACTTGCCTTAAGCCGCCTTGCGTTCGTAAAACGTCACCGGCATGGCCTGCTGATGCTCGAAGCCGCACCGGCTCGAGCACACGCCGCTTTGCATCATCACGTCGCGCACCGAGTCCGCGCACTTACCGCAGCAGGTGGCGACGCCGAGCTCGAATTGCAACTCGTCGAACGAGTCGACGCCTTCCGCGATCGAGGCACGGATCTTTCGGTCAGAAACAGACTTGCAGACACAGACAATCATGGCGGGCGTCATAGCTAACGTTAATGCGAATTATTATCATTTTGTTTGGCCGGTTTGGCAAGCGCCTCAGGTGGTTTTTTGTAACAAAACCAGACTCTTAGAAGGGTTTCGACTATGACGCGACGGCGCGGGCTGGCGGCGCGCGGCGCAGCGGACGGTGCTTAAACCGCATAAAAACGCGCGCGGTGGCGTCGGAAGTGGCGTCGGAAACGGCGTCGGAAACCACGCCGAAAGGGCGCTAGGCCGGCTGCGACGAGAGCGCAGCGATACGGCGCGACGGAATCAGCACGCGCTCGACCTGCGCGTCCATGTTCAGCAGCGTCGCGACAAGCTGCCGCAGATGCGTGCCGTTGTCGGTGGAATAAAAGCGCGGCGGCGGGGCGCCTGCCGTTTCGGGCGTTGCGCGCACGCCGTGCTGTTCGAGCACGCGCTCGAGTTGGCGGGCAATCGCCACGCTCGTGTCGATCAACGCCATCCGGTCGCCGACGATGTCGCGGATCGCTGCATCGAGAAACGGATAGTGCGTGCAGCCGAGCACGAGGGTATCGGCGCCGGCGGCGAGCATCGGCTGAAGATAGCTTGAGAGCAGCGCGCGCAACTCCGTCGAACCGACGTCGCAGCGCTCAACGGCCTGCACGAGCCCGTGACCGGGCTGACAGATGAAGCGGCAATCGGCCGCGTAGCGCTCGAGCAGCGCCTGGAAGCGTGCGCTGCGCAACGTGACCTGGGTGGCGAGCACGCCCGCCACGCGCGTTTTCGATTGCAGCGCGGCCGGCTTGATGCCCGGTTCGACGCCGACAAGCGGGATGCTCAGCTTTTCGCGAACCAGCGCGATGGATTGCGCGGTCGCCGTGTTGCAGGCCACGATCAGCGCCTTCGCGCCTTGCCTCGCGAGCCACTCGCCGATGGCGAGTGTCCGGTCCGCGATGAAGTCGTCGTCGCGCTCGCCGTAGGGCGCGTACAACGAATCGGCGACGTACAGCAGCGCCTCGTCGGGCAATTGAGCCCGAACCGCCCGCAACACCGACAAGCCGCCGAGACCCGAGTCGAAAATGCCGACGGGCGCGCGCGAAGCGACGCTCGACCGAGCGATTGATGCATTCGAAGACGGCGATTCTGCTGGCATGGGCGATCGGGACGCGCGGCGCTGCGGTCAGGCAAATCCGGGGAAAGGGAAGCGACCAAGTATATCGCCAGCGCGGCGCATGCTATCCCGAATGAATAGTCAGAAGCTCATGCGCCGGTGCGTGGCCTTGCGATGCGATCCGCTTAGGACTCCACCGAGCCCATCGCGGTTTGCTGGTAATTCTGAATGCCGACCTTGTCGATCAGGTCGAGTTGCGTTTCGAGCCAGTCGATGTGCTCTTCCGTGTCGTCGAGAATCTTCACGAAGATTTCACGCGAGATGAAATCGCGAACTGATTCGCAATACGCAATAGCTTCCTTGCAGGTGCTCTGCGAAATCTGCTCGAGCTTCAGGTCGCATTCGAGAATCTCTTTGGTTTCCTCGCCGATGAGAAGTTTGTGCAGGTCTTGCAGATTCGGCAGACCGTCAAGCATGAAAATCCGTTCGATCAGCCAGTCGGCGTGTTTCATTTCGCCGATCGACTCGTCGTATTCATGCTTGCCGAGTTTCTCGAGACCCCAATGCTTGTACATCCGCGCGTGCAGGAAGTACTGGTTGATCGCGGTCAATTCATTCTTCAACTGGGCGTTGAGATACTCGATAACTTTCTTGTCGCCTTGCATGATCTTTCCTTGGTGGGGACTTCAATTTTTCAACAACAATAAACGCCATGCCTGAAAAAGCCAAGAGAACAGAACATCTTGACGCGGTTCCCGGCTTTGCATGTGACGCATGCCGCCCATGAAAAAAGCCGGGACCGCGGCCCCGGCTTCTCAGTACGCTTGACGCGTCAGGCGGCCAATCAGACTGTTGCGACCGGAATCTTGCCGATCTTTGCCTGCCATTCCTTCGGGCCGGTCTGGTGCACCGAAGTGCCGTTCGAATCGACCGCGACCGTGACCGGCATGTCCTGCACGTCGAACTCGTAGATCGCTTCCATGCCGAGGTCTTCGAATGCCAGCACCTTCGCGCTGCGAATCGCCTTCGACACGAGATAAGCGGCGCCGCCCACGGCCATCAGATACGCGGCCTTGTGTTTCTTGATTGCCTCGATTGCGACCGGTCCGCGCTCGGCCTTGCCGATCATCGAAATGAGGCCGGTTTGCGCGAGCATCGTCTCGGTGAACTTGTCCATGCGCGTGGCCGTGGTCGGGCCTGCCGGACCAACTGCTTCGTCGCGCACCGGATCGACCGGGCCGACGTAGTAGATCACGCGATTCGTGAAGTCGACCGGCAGCTTTTCGCCCTTCGCCAGCATATCGGCGATGCGCTTATGCGCGGCGTCGCGGCCCGTCAGCATCTTGCCCGACAGCAGCAGCGTCTGGCCCGGCTTCCATGCGGCGACTTCTTCGGGCGTCAGCGTGTTCAGATCGACGCGCTTGCTGGTTTCCGTATTCGGTTCCCACTGCACCTTCGGCCATGCGTCGAGCGACGGCGCTTCGAGCTTCGCGACGCCCGAGCCGTCCAGCGTGAAGTGAGCGTGACGCGTGGCCGCGCAGTTCGGAATGATCGCGATCGGCTTGGACGCGGCGTGCGTCGGCGCGGCCATGATCTTCACGTCGAGCACGGTGGCGAGACCGCCGAGACCTTGTGCGCCGATGCCGAGCGCGTTGACCTTCTCATGCAGTTCGACGCGCAGTTCCTCGATCCAGTCTTGCGGGCCGCGTGCGATCACGTCCTGAATGTCGATCGGGTCCATCAGCGATTCTTTTGCCATCAGCATGGCTTTCTCAGCCGTGCCGCCGATGCCGATGCCAAGCATGCCCGGCGGACACCAGCCTGCGCCCATGGTCGGCACGGTCTTCAGAATCCAGTCGACGATCGAATCCGACGGATTGAGCATCGCGAACTTCGATTTGTTCTCCGAGCCGCCGCCCTTGGCCGCGACCTGCACGTCGACCTTGTCGCCCGGCACGATCTCGTAGTGAATCACCGCCGGCGTGTTGTCTTTCGTGTTCTTGCGCGCGCCTTCGGGCGGGCTCACGATCGACGCGCGCAGCACGTTGTCGGGATTCAGATAACCGCGGCGCACGCCTTCGTTGATCATGTCCGTGACGCTCATCGTCGCGCCGTCCCAACGCACGTCCATGCCCACCTTCACGAACACCGTGACGATGCCGGTGTCCTGGCAGATCGGGCGCTTGCCTTCGGCGCACATGCGGCTGTTGGTGAGGATCTGCGCGATGGCATCTTTCGCGGCCGGGCTCTGTTCGAGTTCGTATGCGCGGCCGAGCGCCTGGATGTAGTCGAGCGGATGGTAGTAGCTGATGTACTGAAGCGAATCAGCAATGCTCTGGATCAGATCTTCCTGTTTGATGACGGTCATGGCTAAGCTCGGTGGGGACAGTGCGCTTCTTTCTGTTCGCAGGCTATGCGGTCAGTCGTGCGCTTTCAGGGGAGAGGAACCGGCGGAACCCAGCGGCTGCAAATCCGCGGGTTCCTGAAAATGAGTGGGATGCGTATGCGTGGTGAGGCGGTCGACGAAGGCCATCACGAGCGCGGAAATCAGGAACGCGACGTGGATGATCACCTGCCACATGATCGCGTGCGTCGTGTTCTGGTCCGGGCTGATGAACGTCTTAAGCAGATGGATCGACGAGATGCTGATGAGCGCCATCGAGAGCTTCACCTTCAGCACGCCCGCGTTCACGTGATCGAGCCATTCCGGTTCGTCAGGATGACCTTCGACACCGAGCCGCGACACAAAGGTCTCATATCCGCCGATGATCACCATGATCAGCAGGTTCGAGATCATGACCACGTCGATGAGGCCCAGCACCACGAGCATGATGTTGGTTTCGTCGAGCGTCATCGACGCTGTGACCAGATGCCAGACTTCCTTCAGAAACAGCACCACATACACGCCCTGGGCGACGATCAAGCCGAGATAGAGCGGCACCTGCAGCCAGCGGCTCATGAAGATGACGGCGGGCAGCGGGCGCATGGGGCGGCGTGAACGCGCGGAGTCGGGTCGCGAAGCGGACATAGGCAAGAGTCGGATCTAACGCAGGTGACGGAACGTGAGCCAAATGTGCCGGGCCAGCGTGCGGGTCACGCGCGCGGGTCGGCACGCAAAGCGAGGCGCGGACGGCGCGGCGCGGGCGCACAACAAGAATGTGAGCCGCGGCGCTCGTATCAGCGCGCGCTATTGTACAGCGTCGGCCGGACTTGCTGCGGTGCGGCGGGCAGGGCGGCGGCGCGTCATCCTGAGACGCGCGATTCGAACTGGAATGCGGGCGGCTAGTTCAGTTAGCATTGGGTTAGCCGCTTGACCGCGAGGTTAAGTGAGCACCGCCGTGAGCACCCCGTAAGCGCCTCGTTGCGCGAACGAGCGTCAACAGCATGCGCGTTTCGTGCAAAGCGTCGTACGAATCGCATAAGGGTTTTTGCGGGCACGCCGATGCGGCTCGCGTAAGTGGCTGGTAAGTTGCACCGCTTATGGTTCAACATGAGAGCGGACGCGGCCTCGCCTCCATTCGTGCTGCATTGCCGTACGAGTGAAGGAGAGGGGGGCCGGCCGCGGCGCGGCGATCCATCGCGGGTCGCTCGCGCGAGGGCGGGAGACAGCGCGCCGCAATCGTGCTTCGATTGCGGCGTCTACATGACATGGCGCACGAACGTGCGCCGGCACAGGTTTTCATCTTCACCAAGGGGTTGTCGATGTCTGCGATTGAATCGGTTCTTCAGGAACGCCGTGTTTTCCCGCCATCCGCGCAAGCAGCGGCCGGCGCCACGATCTCCGGCATGGACGCTTACCATGCGCTGACCGCCGAGGCGGAGCGGGATTACGAGGGCTTCTGGGGGCGTCTTGCTCGCGAGACGCTAAGCTGGAACAAGCCCTTTACGAAGGTGCTCGACGAATCGAACGCGCCGTTCTATACGTGGTTCGAAGACGGTCAGCTCAACGCGTCGTACAACAGCATCGACCGTCATGTGGAAGCGGGCAACGGCGAGCGCGTCGCGATCGTGTTCGAAGCCGACGACGGCACCGTCACCAACGTCACCTATCAGGATCTGCTGCAACGTGTATCGCGCTTTGCGAACGCGCTGAAAAAGCGCGGCGTGAAGAAGGGCGACCGCGTGGTCATCTATATGCCGATGTCGATCGAAGGCATTGTCGCGATGCAGGCTTGTGCGCGTATCGGCGCGACGCACTCGGTGGTGTTCGGCGGCTTCTCGTCGAAGTCGCTCAACGAACGGCTCGTCGACGTGGGCGCGGTCGCGCTCGTGACATCGGACGAACAGATGCGCGGCGGCAAGGCGCTGCCGCTGAAAAATATCGCCGACGAAGCGCTTGCAATGGGCGGTTGCGACGCGGTGAAGAGCGTGATCGTCTACAAGCGCACGGGCGGCAAGATCGCATGGGACGAAGCCCGCGATCTGTGGATGCATGAACTCATGCAAGCCGAGTCCGATCAATGCGCGCCCGAGTGGGTCGGCGCGGAACATCCGCTTTTCATCCTCTACACGTCCGGTTCGACGGGCAAGCCGAAGGGCGTGCAGCACAGCACCGGCGGCTATCTGCTGTGGGCCGCGCAAACCATGAAGTGGACCTTCGACTGGAAGGCCAACGACGTGTTCTGGTGTACCGCGGACATCGGCTGGATCACGGGCCATAGCTACATCACGTATGGTCCGCTGACGCTCGGCGGCACGCAGGTCGTGTTCGAAGGCGTGCCGACTTATCCGAATGCCGGCCGCTTCTGGGACATGATCGCGAAGCACAAGGTGACGCTCTTCTATACGGCGCCGACCGCGATCCGCTCGCTGATCAAGGCCGCCGAAGCGGACCAGAAAGTGCATCCGAAAAGCTACGACCTGTCGACGCTGCGCATCATCGGCACGGTCGGCGAGCCGATCAATCCGGAGGCGTGGGTGTGGTATCACGAGAACGTCGGCGGCGGCCGTTGCCCGATTGTCGATACGTGGTGGCAGACGGAAACCGGCGGCCACATGATCACGCCGCTGCCAGGCGCCACGCCGCTCGTACCGGGTTCATGCACGCTGCCGTTGCCGGGCATCATGGCGGCGGTCGTCGACGAAACGGGTCAGGACGTGCCGAACGGGCAGGGCGGCATTCTCGTCGTGAAGCGGCCGTGGCCTTCGATGCTGCGCAATGTGTGGGGCGATCCGGACCGCTACAAGAAGAGCTATTTCCCCGAGGAACTCGGCGGCACGCTGTATCTCGCCGGCGACGGCGCGGTGCGCGACAAGGAGACCGGCTACTTCACGATCATGGGCCGCATCGACGACGTGCTCAACGTGTCCGGTCACCGTCTCGGCACGATGGAGATCGAATCGGCGCTGGTGTCGAATCCGATCGTCGCTGAAGCGGCGGTCGTGGGACGTCCCGATGCAACGACCGGCGAGGCGGTGTGCGCGTTCGTCGTGCTGAAGCGCGCGCGCCCGGAAGGCGAAGAGGCGGTGAAGCTCGCCAATGAACTGCGCAACTGGGTCGGCAAGGAAATCGGTCCGATCGCGAAGCCGAAGGACATCCGCTTCGGCGAGAATCTGCCGAAGACGCGTTCGGGCAAGATCATGCGCCGTCTGTTGCGCTCGCTTGCCAAGGGCGAGGCGATCACGCAGGACGTGTCCACGTTGGAGAACCCGGCGATTCTCGATCAGCTCGGCGAGTCGCTGTAAGGCTGCTCTGCTCGCGCTGGGATCACGCTGGGATCATTCCGGCGCCTATGAAGGGCGGAGGCGTGTCGATCGATGCGCCTCTCGCCCGATCCCGCGATCGGCGATCCGCGATCGGCGATCCGGCATCGCGCGGACAATCCCGATTGCCTGCGCGGTGCCTTTTTGATACATAGGCGCATGGCCGCGCCGCACTCCACCTCTCATGCCACGCACAATCCCCCGCCCGAACCGCCTGCGGTGTCGGAGGCGTTGGCGCGCGCGCATCAAAAGTATTGGCGCTTTAACGTCACGTTGATCGCCGCGTTGATGAGCGTTGGCTTCGCGGTGTCGTTCCTGTTGCCGCTCGCCGCGCCGATGCTCGCGCATGTGCGGATCGCCGGCTTCAGCTTGCCGTTTTACTTCGGCGCACAAGGCGCGATCCTGATCTACCTGGCGTTGATCGTCGTCTATATCCTGTCGATGCAGCGCGCGGATCGCCGGTTGCAGCGCGCGTTCCTTGCCGACGCTGCTGCTGCGGCGGATGCTGTTACCGATACGAACGAAGTCGAGAATAGCGTTGTAAATCAGGCTGTAAATCGCACAACGGACGCCGCCGCGAACCACATCGCCGCCGATTCCGGCACGCGCGGACTCTAAGCCGATGAAGCTCACGAACCGGCTGATCCGCGCATACGCGTTCTACACGCTCGGCTTCCTGCTGTTCATCTATGTGATGTGGCGCATCGAGCGCACAACCGGTCCGGGCATGTGGATCGGCTACGTGTTTCTGTTCGTGCCGATTGCCGTGTATGCAGTGATCGGCTTGCTGTCGCGCACGTCCGATCTCGTCGAATACTACGTCGCCGGGCGGCGCGTGCCGTCGGCGTTCAACGGCATGGCGACCGCGGCGGACTGGCTGTCGGCGGCGTCGTTCATCGGGCTCGCCGGCTCGATCTACGCGACGGGCTACGACGGCCTCGCTTACCTGATGGGCTGGACCGGCGGCTATTGCCTCGTCGCGTTTCTGCTCGCGCCGTACGTGCGCAAGCTCGCGCGCTATACGATTCCCGATTTCCTCGGCACGCGTTTTTCGAGCAATGCGGTGCGCGGGCTCGCGGCGTTGTCCGCGATTCTGTGTTCGTTCGTCTATCTCGTCGCGCAGATCCAGGGCGTCGGCCTGATTGCGACGCGCTTCATCGGTGTCGACTTCGCTGTCGGGATTTTCTGCGGACTCGCGGGCATTCTCGTGTGCTCGTTTCTCGGCGGCATGCGCGCGGTGACGTGGACGCAGGTTGCGCAGTACATCATTCTGATCGCCGCGATCCTGATTCCTGTTTCGATGATCGCGCACAAGGACGGACTCGGCTGGGTGCCTCAATTGAGTTACGGCCGGTTGATGGAGCGCATGGAGAGTCTCGAGAAGCAGGTGCGCGACGAGCCGCTCGAGCAGACCGTGCGCGACGACTATCGACGCCGTGCCGCATTGATGCAGCAGCGGCTCGACATGCTGCCGCATTCGTTCGTCGAGGAGAAACTGCGGCTCACGCAGCAGGTGGCCGATTTGCGGCGGCGCAATGGTCCGCTGCGCGAAATCAAGGAGCGCGAAAAAGCGCTCGAGCAGTTTCCACGCGATGCCGCCGCCGCGCAGGTCGTGTGGACTCAGCAGCGTGATGACATGCTGATGCGCGCGGCCGCGCCGCTGCCGATGCACGAGCCGTTTCCCACAGCAAGCGACGAAGACCGGCGCATGCACGAGCGCAATTTTCTTTCACTGCTACTGTGCCTGTCGCTCGGCACGGCAAGTCTGCCGCATATTCTGACGCGCTATAACACGACGACGTCGGTGGCGTCGGCGCGTCGCTCGGTCGGCTGGACGCTGTTTTTTGTGGCGCTTTTCTACGTGACCGTGCCGGTGCTCGCGGTGCTGATCAAGTATGAGATGTTGACGAATCTCGTCGGTCATCACTTCGCCGATTTGCCGCAATGGCTCACGCAATGGCGCAAGGTCGAGCCGACGCTGATCAGTCTCGCCGACACCAACGGCGACGGCATCGTGCGATGGAGCGAAATTCAGATGCAGCCCGACATGGTGGTGCTGGCCGCGCCGGAGATCGCGGGCTTGCCGTATGTGATGTCCGGGCTGATTGCTGCGGGCGCGCTGGCCGCGGCGCTCTCGACAGCCGACGGTTTGCTGCTCACGATCGCCAATGCTTTATCGCACGACGTGTATTACCACATGGTCGACCCGGGCGCGTCGAGTCAGCGGCGTGTGACGATTTCGAAGATCCTGCTGTTGGGCGTGGCGCTGTTTGCGTCGTATGTGGCGTCGTTGAATACCGGCAACATTCTCTTTCTGGTCGGCGCGGCGTTTTCGCTCGCGGCATCGAGCCTGTTTCCGGTGCTCGTGCTCGGCGTGTTCTGGAAGCGCACGACGCGCCTCGGCGCCGTGGCCGGCATGCTGGCGGGGCTGCTCGTGTGCATCTACTACATCGTGTCGACGTATCCGTTCTTCGCGCAGATGACGGGCTTCGCGGGACCGCGCTGGTTCGGCATCGAGCCGATCAGCTCGGGCGTGTTCGGCGTACCGGCGGGTTTTCTGGTGGCGGTGGGTGTGAGTCTTTTTGATCGGAAGCCGGATGCTTATACGAGGGCGTTGGTGGATTATATTCGGCATCCGTAGGGGGCTCCCTCAAAAAGGCCGCAGTAGGAAACGGCTTTCAATAACCGGTGTTATAGAGGAATCACCCGATGACCTTTATGTTTCAAGAGGAGCGACCCGTCACTTGCTGGACGCGCATCCGGAGGCGCGCGACACCTTGCATCGGTCGATCGAGCATTTCCGGGGCGACAAACGGCCACAAGAACTGATCTGCGCCGTAGCCGGGGGCTTTCAGGGCGATGCCCGCCCACAACAGGCAGATAATCGTCCTCGACGCGTACTCGAAAGCGATCGTCAACCAATTCAGCGCCCAACTTCCGGAAAAGCTCGCGATGTGCAGAGTCGGGGGGCGGCGGCGCATGGACGACGCCGTTGAGCACTCGCGCATCGCCCGGTAGCGCGTAGAGGTCAAAGTTTTTGTCGAACTGGTTTCACACGAGAACTGTCGTGCGGGGGACGCCGCACTCCTGTCCGGCGCGGGTGGCGGCTTGTGCTGCGCGAGTGGAGGTGTCCATCATTCATCAGGGGTCGATGGATGATGGCATAACCACAGTTATTATCGTGTAAATAACTGTGGTTATTTCCCCTGCGCCTGTCGTCTGGCAAATATGTCGCGAGCGAATAGGGCAAGTCGGATCGCGTCGGCCATGGCTCCTGGGGTGTCCTGCCTATACACACCTTCCATTCTCATTTCGACGGTCCTCCGTTGGCAGGTGCGAACAGGTCCGGCAGAGGTACGCAAAATGGGCGCAATAGGTGATCCAGTAAAAGATCGCCTAGTCGAATTCGTAATATCGAAAGATTTACCAAAGGGCAGTGATTGTCAAGCGAGAGCCGGTCCGCCGAAACCCGAGATGGCTTTCCGTGCGTGTGGCCGGCGTTCGAGTCTTGACAATTTTCAACGTCATCCGTCGGGACCCTGGATATTCTCCTCTTGGACATTTTTGTCGCTATTCAAGGGAGGCACCGACTCAATGAAGAAATTAATCGTGGTGGCCGTTATCGCGATGACTGTGGCCGGCTGCAAGCCAAGCGAAGAAGGGATTGGCGAAGATGCGAAAGTATTGCTGCAGCGGCAGATACAGAGCGAAGATGGCCTCAAGGACCTCGACCTTTCCGTCTTGAAGATGGACGTCGTTAATGAAGAGGGCAACAAGTACAAGGGCATAGCCACGGTTCTCATGGACGGCACAGAGCATACCGTGTCTATGCAGATTCTCGCCGACGGCAAAACGGTGATGATCAGCGTGGCGCCGGGGGAATTCACGTTTGCGGTGCCGAAGGCTATCTCAAGGGCGGTGGCGCGGGAGGCGGCGGCGGGCGCCTCAGCGCCCGCCGCGGCTGAGCCTGACGTTGCGAGCGCCGTCGAGGCTGAACCGCTTTCCCGCATGTTGGACCAACTGAACGAGAGGTGTCGCGGGGGCGCCGGCGATGATCCAGCAACCTTGAAAGCATGCAATGCGCGGGACGCGATAGTTGACAAGATAATGGCGCCCGCGTCCTGACGCTTCACAAAGCAAAGGCCATACGATAAAGCCGCAGATAAAGCGGGCAGGGTGCCGCGAAAGACCGCGCAGCTGAAACTAGCGATGCGCAATGTCGTTGATTCTCCGGCGGGATATATCGGCCAGCGACTCGATCGGTCGCCTATCCTGCCTTTTTTTATGTGGCGTCTCGCCTAATTCATCAATCACGGACCCGTCGGGCGCAATGGTGCGACTGCGGCTGTAGAGACGGCCGAAGCAGACCGAAGCAATTCCACCGCTGCCGCCAGTTGCTTAGTCTGTTCCGCAGGCAGACCAACAGTTGCGCGCATCAACCTCCAGACCGCCTTTTCAAGCGCGCCGGGTTCCTGCTTGGTGGCTGCCGGAGTGCTCTCTTTCTCTACTTCCTCCATCGGCTCATCGCCTTTCGCAAGCCATTGCGGCCGAACGCGCAGCGCGGCGGCGAGATCAACTACTCGAGACGTCTCGGAGCCGGATTCGATTTTTTTAATCATCGGCTGTGACAGCCCAACGGCTTCTGCCAGTTCGGCTTGCGTCGTGCGCCGGAGCGCTCGAACGAAACGAAGTCGCTCGCCTAATGAGGTCAGGTTTTCCATTCGACGCACCATATAACTCAGGCGGTCAGGCGCCTACCACGTCGACGCAGTCGAGCGAACAGGCGGCCGCATGAATCCCCGCGCGCCCAAACGAAAACCGTCTCGCCAGTGCGCGATGCACCTTACTGCCGCTCTCCGATTCTGGCTCGAGGGTCTACGACGCCTAAGATCGTATCCCGCGCAGCTCAAGCGCCTGAATCTGACGCTCAGTGAGGGGGTCGGTCTGCCCAAGCAGGAACGCCAGCGACGAATCACATGGGGGCACCCCCCTGGATCATAGAAGCGACTGGGGCGAGAATCATGCCGGGTCTGGCTGGCCAAAACCCCGAATATCGTGGAGTGAAGATAGTAACGGGGCGTTGGTGTTTAATATGCGGAGACGGTGTAGTAGTCAGGACGATCGCTCGCCGCGGAGCGCTTTTCCAAGCTTGCGTTTCCCGTCGCAATCAATCCACTGCTCGGATCATGTTGCAGCATCACCACTTGCAGACGCCTTGAGCGATTGCATTTGTGTTGAGTAAAAATCCCGTCGTCTGATTTTTCTTTTTATTGGTGTAGACCATGGAGGAAACGTTGGTTCCGTGAGTAATCATTTCGTATTGCCCGGTCGCCTGTCCGTTGTATATCTCAATCCAGGTTGTAGTTTCCTGATCGGGCGCATCCTTACTGAGCGGTTCGCCTTCTGAGTTGGCGAGGACCAGCGGAATCGGCTGTTTTGAGTTTTGGTATTTAACGAACGCAGACGAGAATTTGCTCGATGCGTCGTAGTAGGTGCGCATCTCGAGGTTGATCGGTTTTCCGCTAGTAGACGTGAAGCAGAATGTCTCGCTCGTTACTTCGGCGCTCGCGACGAGAGGCAGAAGGAAAAGCGCTGTGGCGAAGGTGGACTTTATGAGCATTTGAACCTACGTAATTCTTCGCTGGTAGCCGTGCGACCCGATCAGCCGAAGGTCAGTCGTTGATCGAATGTAACGATGAGTCGCACAGATCCGCGGAAATCGCCCAGCTTTTGCTCGCGATAGCACACTGCGCCCGAGTAAAGGCGGCGTCGCACGACCTAGGACATGCCAACTATCGTTTGTTTGATACCCGGATCGCAAGCCGAAAAAACAAAAACCCCGTAAATCATCGATTTGCGGGGTTTTGCGCGAACTTCTGGCGGAGAGAGGGGGATTCGAACCCCCGATAGGCTATTAACCTATACACGCTTTCCAGGCGTGCGACTTAAACCGCTCATCCATCTCTCCGCGGGGAGCCGAATTATAGCAAACTTCGGGCCGTCCGCCAGACCCTTTGCGAGAATCGCATTTGACCGGCGCACAGGCCGACGAACGGGGCGTCAGGTTGCCGACGCGCCTGGCACGTGCGAACGGCGGTCGGCGCAGCAAAGTTCGCCTTAAGTACACGCACCGCCGTATCGGCGGCAGGGCCGAGCGCTCCTCACCGCTTCCCCTCGCCACCTCAAATCGACGCACGCCCCAACCACTCGCGCACATAAGCAGAATGCGACGCCCGCACCGCCGAGGGCTCACGAGATTTCGGTGTCCCAACGAAAAGAAATCCCAGCACGCGCTCCGACGGCTCAAAGTCGAGCGCGGCCCACAGATTCGGATCGTAGGCGTCGGCGCCCGTCGCCCAGAAGCCGCCGTAGCCGAGCGCGTGAATCGCGTTGAGCATATTCATCGCGGCCGCGCCGACCGACAGCAGTTGCTCCGTTTCCGGCACATGCGAGTCCGCGCAAGGCGCCGCGGCGATCACGATGATGAGCGGCGCCGTGTACGCAAGCTGCCGCCGATGCTCCAACTCCGCGCGAGGCTTCGCAGGCTCGCGACGCGCCGCGACATCGACGAGCACATCGCCAAACTCGGCCCGCGCGTCGTCGCGTATCAGTGCAAAGCGCCACGGACGCAGCGAGCCATGATCCGGCGCCCGCATCGCGGCATCGAAGATGAGACCCAGCTCCGTCTCGCTGGGCCCTGGCTCGGCGAGTGGCCAGTGCGACTGACGCGAGAGCAGGGTGTCGAAAAAAGCGTGCTGCGGCCGTGACGCGGTGTCTTCCACGTTGCCGCTTTGCGAGTTGTCCATGACGAGTGCCTCGAGTTTCCAATCTCGCCGATGATGGCGACAAACGCATGACAATGCAAATGATTCTTATTTGCTTGTCTGATGAAACGTTTTGGCTTAAGCTCCTTTTCCGCAGCCGCACACGTTTGCGTGAGGCTGCGAGAACGGCGACCAAAAGCAGGACGTCGCTGGCCTTGACATGCACAGCGGCCGACGAGTAAATTTAAATGCAAATGATTCGCATTTAAATGCGAAACGGATAAGCCGTCGATCGAAGTGAAGCAGCAGTGCTTTGATGTTGAAGGCACAGAAGGGCAGCCGACGCCTTCACCCGATCAACCAGACGTACACAACTTCGTTCAGCAAGGAGCCGCGATGAGCTGGGGTGACGAAAACAGCAATTTCGTTGTCGTTGTAAATGATGAAGAACAGTATTCGATCTGGCCTGACTACAAGGCCATTCCCGCCGGCTGGCGCGAAGCGGGCAAGTCCGGCAAAAAGGACGAATGCCTGCAATGGATCGACGAGGTCTGGACGGATATGCGTCCGCTGAGCTTGCGCAAGGCGATGGCCGAGAGCGCAGCGGCCGACCGCGTGACCAACTCGTGATGCGCGAGCGTTGAACCGATGAGCTCGCCGAATCGCATGCCGAATGTGCCTGAGATGCACGACGCGCCCACCACGCTGACGCTCCTCTGTCTCGCGCATGCCGGCGGCAGCGTGGCGCTGTATCGGGACTGGCAGCATCGGCTGCCATCGTTCGTGCAGCTGCGCACACTCGAGCTGCCGGGTCACGGCATGCGCCGCTCGGTAGCGCCGCATACCGACTGGCCGGCGCTCGTCGCGCAACTCGCGGACGAACTGCTCGCGCTCGTCGATGGCGGCGCTCCATTTGCGTTGTTCGGCCACAGCATGGGTTCGCTCGTCGGACTGGAACTCATGCATGCGCTGCGCGAGCGGGGCAAGCCGGCGCCCGTCTGGTTCGGTGCATCGGCAACGATCTCGCCGGCGCGCCGCAAACACGAAACGCATTGGCTCGATTGTTCGCATGACGAAATGATTGCATGCCTGCGCGAGCGCGGCGGCACGCCGGCCGAACTGCTCGACGACGCGGATTTCATCGACTTTATGTTGCCGCTGCTGCGCGCCGATTTTCATTTGTGCGGCACGCATCCGGCGTATATGGCGGCGCGCGCCGGCACGTCGGCTGGCGCTGGGCCGCTGGACTGTCCGATCGACGTATTCGTCGGCCGCGACGATCCCGCCACGGCCAACAGCGCAGACGTCGATGCGTGGGCACAACAGACGCGCGGCCCATGCGAGGTGCACTGGTTCGACGGCGGGCATTTTTTCATCGACACGGCGCGCGATGCCGTACTTGCAGCGGTCGCCGAGTCGCTCGCGCAACGAATGCAAGAAGCGCAACGAACACATCAACCGCAAACCGCACAAACGCCGCAGCCCGCCAACACCACGACGCAACCGTTGCACCGGGCCCTCGCGTGACTCACTCGCGCGAAACGCCCAGCAACCAACACTCGCAGTTTGAGGCAACCCGGATAAGGACCGAATGACCATGAGCCAGGCTTCGCTGCCGATCTTCGATTTCTCGCCGTTCGTTGGCCACAGCGAGCGCTACGTCGCGCTCATCAAGCAGTTCGCGGCGGCGCAGCCGTTTCGCAGCGCGACGGTCGACGAGTTGCTGCTCGACGACGATTTCCATCGCCGCCCGTTGCGTCCCGAGGACTTCGAGTTCCTCAAGTTCATGAAGCCGGTGCGAGAGCACAACGTGAGCCGTCTTCCGGCGCTCGCATCCGGGCGCACGCTGATGTCGATCTATGAGTTCGATCTCGCGCGTCCGCCGCTGAGCGCGGAGCCTGCCGACTGGCAACGCTTCACCGATTTCTATAGCGAAAACAAACGCGAACTGGGCGCGCAGATCGCGCCGTTTCTCGAAGCGTACGCATTCGAATACCTGACGAAAGACGTCGACACGAGCGAAGATATCGGCGCTGCGAGCGCGCGCATCACGCGCATTGTCGACGACGAGCTTGCGTTCTGGAACGACACCTTCGCGCGGCTCATGCGCAACGACTACCTCGAAGAAGGGCTGCGCTTCATCATGGTTCAGCGCTGGGCGCTCGCGGTCTCGAAGCGCCGCGCGCTCGCGCGCGCCGGCGCAAGCGGCTTCTTCGACATGCTCCCGCCTGATGAGCGGCCCAGCCTTCATCGCGAAACGCCTGACGACGCGCTGTTCGAACGCGTCGCGTCGGCGAGCGGCGTAACGCGTCGGCAGCACGCGTACTGGCAGTTCTATCTGCCGACCAGCACCGCGAAATGCAACCTGTTGTACGCGCTCGCGCGTCGGCCGGATCGCGCGTTCGGACTGATCGGCGCGGCATTCGCGGCCGAAGCCGAATGGCTCGCCTTCGGTCTCGCGCTCGAACGCGCCTGCGCGCACTTGCAGCCGGCTGGCCGAAATCATACGGATGCCGAAGCATTGAAAAGCGCGCTCGAACAGCGTTGCGCGCGAGCAATGCGGCGCGTGGCCGATAATTTCGGCGCGGCGGCGCGTGCGCAGTATGTGCAAGGCATCGTCGCGGGCGAGCGGCTCGCCGGGCGTGGTCGCTGGGATCTCGGCGAGCAGTTGCGCTGGCTTGCGTCGATTCGCGACTACGTTGCGTTCGCGCATCGCATCAGCGCGCGCATCGACGCCGAGTGTCCGGGCATCGACCGCGAGACGTTCGTCGAACCGCACGAAATGTGTTCGACGACGCACGTGCACAACGATCATCGCCTCGTCACCATCGAGGAGGGCGACATGCTCTTCTGGGGCAACGTCGGCATGCAGCACGCAATGCACAAAGGCGACATGGTGCTGATCCCCGATGGACGTCTGCATGGCTCGACGGTGGTGTCGAACGAATGCACGTATCACCAGCCGATCATTCCCGATGCGTGGATCGAGGCCCTCGTCGCCGAACTCGACGAACCGGCGACGGCCACGACGTAAGCGAATACAAAGAAGAAGAAAACCGCAGCACCATGCAGGCGCCCACGGCGAAGATCGACAACAGAGGTGCCTCTTCCCCACGACAGTATCGACGTCCCGGCCACGCGGTCCGGGATGCCTCGCGCGCTCGGCGCGCACAACAGTGGGTCAGGAAGAGAGAGCGAACGATGCAAGCAGGCAACAGTGCTGTCGGAGAGGCCGATCGATTCGAGGTCAGCGACTGGAAGAGCCGGATCATTGCCGGCAGAGCGACGGGCGCCGCGGTGTCCGCGCCCGCGTGGCTGGACGCTTCATATGCGACGCTGCGCGAGCAGGTCCTCGATCCGGCGTATCCGTGCTTTTTCGGCACGATGGCGGAGCGGCGCGGCGAGATGTTCTATTCGTTCGTGAACGGCCGCGATCTGCGCGATCTGCCCGCGACGATGCAAACTTTCGCGGAGCTCGCGGTGCGGCCGGAGTACAGGAGAAATAACATCGCGGTATTCTTCGAGCCGGACCCGGAGCCGCTTTCGCACGATGCATGTCGAACGCTTTTCTGGGGCATTCTGCAGCGGTTGCACGACATCGACCCAGACCCGGCGGCAGACCAGCAGCCGGACCCGATGGATGAAGCGTGGGAGTTTTCATATGCGGGTGTGCAGATGTTCGTGGTGTGCGCGTGTCCGTCGTTTCGCGCGCGCCATAGCCGTAACTTAGGCCCTGGAATGGTGCTGCTGTTCCAGCCGCGTTCGGTATTTGTCGATACCATCACGAACAAGGTGATTGGCCGTGAGGCACGCAATCAGGTGCGCAAGCGTCTGGAAACATGGGACGACATTCCCGCGCATCCCGATCTCGGCTTTTACGGCGATCCGGGCAACCTCGAATGGAAGCAGTACTTTCTGGACGACGCAAACGCGCCCATCGAGGAACGCTGTCCGTTTTTGAAGCGCCGCGCGCAGGCCGCGGCACATTCGGCGCAGGCGCGCCGTCATGTGCCCGCACACGGCACGCGTAACGAACACGAAAAAGCCTTCGCGCATTGGGACGATGCGCGGGGCGCCGATAACTGACGCGGCCCCTTGCATTGACGCCGCGACGAAAGGAGCTTCATGTCCGTACTTTTGCAACTGGTCAGCAAATCGCGCTGGATGATCGCCGTCGCGCTGATAGCGAGTGTGCTGGGCGGCCTCGGCAATGCCGCGCTGCTCGCCCTCATCAACCAGGCGCTGGTCGCGACGCCCGATGGCCTCGCGCGGCTCGGCTTGCAGTTTCTCGCGGTGGGCCTTGGCGTGCTCGCGATGCGCGCGCTCGCGCAGTCGCTCTTCATGTGGCTCGGTCAGCAGGCGAAGGCAACGCTGCGCATGCGCACGATTCGTCGCATCGGCGACGCCGCGTTTGCGCATCTGGAAAAGCAGGGCGCGGCGAAATCGCTCGCGGTGCTCACGCAGGACCTCGATACCATCGTCGTGTTTTTCGTGAGCCTGCCTTCGCTCGCGATGCAAAGCGCGGTGATCGTCGGCTGCCTTGCGTATCTCGGCTATATGTCGTGGCCGATTCTCATCGTCGCGATCGTGACGATCGTGCTCGGCATGACGGGTTTTCGCTACGCGCATAGCCGCGCGATGTTTCATCTGCGCGCGTCGCGCAAGCGCGAGGACGATCTGGTCAAGCACTTCCGCGCGCTCTTTGACGGCGCGAAGGAACTGAAGCTGCATCGCGCCCGCAAGCACGCGTTCGTCGAAGACACGCTTGCGAGCAACGTCGAAGCGGTGCGCGTGCAGCGCACGCGCGGCTACATGTTGTACGCGGCGGCGTCGAGCTGGGGCAACTTCATTCTGTTCGCGTTCATCGGCCTGACGCTCTTCGTGTTCGCGCGCTACATCCGCGTCGATCCGCATGTGATGTCGGGCTACGCGATCGTGTTCGTCTACATGATCATGCCGATCGAAGCCGTCCTCGCCGCGATGCCGAGCCTGAGTTCGGCGCGCGTCGCGCTCGAGCGCATCGAACAGGTCAATGCCGAACTACCGAGCGAGGTGATGCTCGAGCCGTCTGTCGCGGCATCGTTCGAAAGCATTGCGCTCGACGGCGCCACGCATCGCTACTTCCGCGAAAAAGAAAACGAGGTGTTCACGCTGGGACCGATCGACCTCACGTTCCGTCCGGGCGAACTCGTGTATCTGATCGGCGGCAACGGCAGCGGCAAGACGACGCTCGCGAAAATGCTGGTCGGACTTTATGTGCCGGAGAGCGGCCGCGTGCTGCTGAACGGCGAGCCCGTCGACGAAGCGCGGCGCGACGCCTACCGTCAACATTTCTCGGTCGTGTTCAGCGACTTCTTTCTGTTCGATACGCTGCTCGGCATGCATACCGACGGGCTCGATGCGCTCGCGCAACAACTGCTCGCCGATCTGCAACTGGATCACAAGGTCAGCGTGAAGGACGGCAAGTTCTCGACGCTCGATCTGTCGCAAGGGCAGCGCAAGCGGCTCGCGCTCGTCGTCGCGTATCTGGAAGACCGGCCGTTCTATGTGTTCGACGAATGGGCCGCGGACCAGGACCCGCTTTTCAAGGACGTCTTCTACAAGCGTCTGCTGCCGGAGCTGAAGGCCAAGGGCAAGACCGTGCTCGTCATCACGCACGACGACCGTTACTTCCATCTCGCCGAGCGCTTTATCAAGCTCGATTTCGGCCAGATCGTCGAAGACGGCTCGGGCGCCGCGCATGCCGCGAGTCTCGCGTCCGCTTATCACTGATCAGGATTCACCGCTCATGAATGCCAATCCGTCCGTTATTTCCGCGTCCGCGCAGCTTGCGCACGGCGAGCCGATGTACGAACTCGACGGCGTGTCGTTTCGCATCGGCGAACGCGTGCTGTTGCATCCGCTCGCGCTCACGCTGCCGAAGGGACGCGTGTGTGGTCTGATCGGCCACAACGGCTCGGGCAAATCGACGCTGCTCAAACTGCTCGCGCGTCAACAGTCGCCGAGTGCGGGCACGCTGCGTTTCGCGGGCCGTCCGTTGCGCGAGTGGGAGAACCGCGAGTTCGCGCGTCAGGTGGCGTATTTGCCGCAGCAGCAGCCCGCGGCGAGCGGCATGACGGTGCGCGAACTCGTCGCGCTCGGCCGCTATCCGTGGCACGGCGCGCTTGGCCGCTTTACCGGCGTCGACGGAGAGAAGGTTCATGAGGCGATGGAGCTGACGGACATCACGCGTTTCGCGGACCGTGCAGTGGACAGTCTGTCGGGTGGTGAGCGGCAACGCGCGTGGATCGCGATGCTGGTCGCGCAGGACAGCCAGTGCCTGCTGCTCGACGAGCCGATCTCGGCGCTCGACATCGCGCATCAACTGGAAGTGCTCGACCTCGTGCGTACGCTGAGTCAGCAGCGCGGTCTCGGCGTGGTCGTCGTGTTGCACGACGTCAACATGGCAGCGCGTTTCTGCGACGACCTGATCGCGCTGAAGGGCGGCCGCCTGCTTGCGAGCGGCAGCGCGCACGAGCTGATCGAAGAAGAGATGCTTGGCGCAATTTACGGCGTGCCGATGGGCACGGTTGCGCATCCGCGCGGCGGCACGCCAATCAGTTTCGCGTATTGATCGTCATGTGCCGGGCCGCGTTTGCATCGCTGTGATGCACCGTAACCGGCACCGCATGACCCGCATCACATAACGGCGTTCCCAAGAGACGCCTTGCTCCCCGCAATGACTACGAAATTGACGCCCGCCGTCGCAACGCATGCGACGGCGGCGATCGCTGTGCGCCGCGCGATGCGGTCCAGCGCGACGACGGCCGCGCGGCGCGCGGCAAATCTCGGGAGGCGAGGATGTCTGTTATCAATACGCCGCGCCACGATGGCGCGGACAAGCACGCGGCGAATTGCGCTGCTCACGAACACGCGGTAAGCAATACGGCGGCATTCGATGACGCGCCGTTCCAGACCGCGGCGGCGCCCGCGAACGACCTTGTCTCGGTGATGAAGCTGCACGTTGCCGAGCGCCCCGATCAACTGGCAGTGCGCTTTCTCGTCGACGGCGACACCGACGCGCACGAGCTCACCTACGCAGCGCTCGACGCGCGCGCCCGGCGTCTTGCCGCGGTCCTTCGCCAACACGGTGCGCCGAACGACCGCGTGCTGCTGATGCTGCCGAGCGGGCTCGATTACGTCGTGTCGTTCTTCGCCTGCCAGTATGCGGGAATGATCGCGGTTCCCGCGTATCCGGCCGAAGCGCTGCAAAGCGGACATATCGAACGGCTGCGGCGCATGTCGGGCGACTGCATGGCGCGTCTCGCGGTGGTCGAGCGCGCATCGCAGGCGTCGCTTGCTGCGTTGAATCACGAGCCGGGCTTGAACGGCGCGACGCTCGTGTCGCCGGACGAAAGCAGCGACGACGGCTTCTGCATCGAGCGCGCCGAACCCGATGCGATCGCGTTCCTGCAATACACGTCCGGTTCGACCGCGTCGCCGAAAGGCGTCATCGTTAGTCATGCCAACTTATGTGCGAACGTGAGTGCAATGTCGCGCGGCATGGGTTGCCGCGCCGGCGACCGCATGTTCTCGTGGCTGCCGCTTTATCACGACATGGGACTGATCGGCAGCGTGTTGATGCCGGTGCTGTGCGGCTTCCAGGTCACGCTGATTTCGCCGCTGCATTTTCTGGAGCGGCCGGCGCGCTGGCTCGCCGGCATCGCACGAGAACGCGCGACCGTCACGGGCGGTCCCGACTTCGCGTATCGACTCTGCACGGACCGCGTGCGAGATGCGCAGCTTGCAGGACTCGACCTGTCGTCGCTGCGTGTGGCGTTCTGCGGCTCGGAGCCGATTCGCCAGACGACGCTCGACGGTTTCGCCACGCGCTTTAGCGCCCACGGTCTCGATCCCCGCGCGATGTACGCCTGTTATGGGCTCGCTGAGGCAACGCTGTTTCTGACCGGCGTTGAGGTCGGCACAGGTTCGCCTGAGACGCGCTTTTCGGCATCGGCGCTCGCGCAGCCGTCGCCGATTGCGCGGGCCGTCGCTTCGAACAACGAGAGCAATGACGACAGCAAGGCCGTCGTCGGTTGCGGCGTGACGGCGTTCGGCCACGAGCTTGCAATCGTCGACGCGCGCACAGGCGAGCGCTTGCCGGAGCGGCATGTCGGCGAGATATGGTGCGGCGGCCCGAGCATCACGCACGGTTACTGGCAAAACCCGGAGGCCACAGCCGCTGTGTTTCTCGACGACGCGCCCGGTTTCCGCGGACGCTGGCTGCGCACCGGCGACCTGGGTTTCGTCGACGGCGGTCAGTTGTTTTTTTGCGGACGGCGCAAGGACATGATCGTGCTGCGCGGCGAAAACGTGTATCCGCAGGATCTCGAAACGATGCTCGCGGATCGCGTTGAGTGGCTGCGCCGTGGGCGCATCACCGCGTTTCCGGTTGAAGCAGCGGATGGCGCCGAAGCGATCGGCGTCGCGGCGGAAGTGCCGCGTGGGAGAGCGCGGCAGGTGTCGCCGGAGACGATTTTCGATGCGATCGCGGCCGCGCTCGGTGACGCATTTCAGTACGAAGCCGCGTTGATTCTGCTGCTCGAACCCGGCGATTTGCCGCGTACTTCGAGCGGGAAACTGCAGCGCAGCGCGTGCATTGCAGCATGGCAAAGCGGTGCGTTGGTGCCGTTTGCGGTACGTGATGCGAGATTTGCTCCGACGCAAGGTGCCGCGATGGGTGCACTCACTTCAAACACGAAGGACGGTGCATTAACGCCGACCGCGCAAGTCATCGCTCGCGTGTGGAGCGAGGTGCTCGACGTGCCGACACCTTGCGCATCGGATGATTTCTTCGCGCTCGGCGGGCGGTCGCTGCTGGCCGCGAAGGTTGCGTCGCGGTTGCGCGCGCAGTTCGGGCGCGAAGTGCCGGTTGGCCTCTTGTTTAGCCGTCCGAAGCTTTGTGTTCTGGCGGATGCGCTAGATAAGCGCTGGGTGGTCCCGTCGCACGACGCGTCAACCGTTGTCGCTCTCACGCGCCGCGCTGAAGGCGAGCGCGGCGAGGCGCCGCTCTCGTTGCCGCAGGAACGTCTATGGGTATTGTGGCAACTCGACCCGGATAGTCCCGCGTACAACATCTCGGCGGCGCTCGCGATGAGCGGTCCGCTCGACGGCGACGCCGTCCAAAGCGCGCTCGATGCGCTGGTGCATCGTCATGAGATGTTGCGCACGCGTTTTGACGATAGCGGCGACGCGCCGCGTCAACTGATTGCGCCCGTAGAAGACCTGGCGGCTGTTCGCAACGCGTGGCATTGGGAAACCGTCGACGCACGTAACCTAACCGACGACGCCTTCAACGCGCAATTGCGCCGCCTTGCCCGCGAGCCGTTCGATCTGACGCGCGGTCCGTTGTTTCGCGCGACGCTGTTCATCCGCGACGATGAGCGACATGTACTGCATTTCGTCATGCATCACATCGTCGCGGACGGTTGGTCGATCAATGTGCTGCTGCGCGACTTCGCCGCTTGTTATCGCGCGGCGCGGCAGGGCGCGGAGCACGCCCTAAACGCGCCACTCGCGCTACCCCCGTTAGCGATCCAATACGCCGACTACGCCGCGTGGCAGCGCGAGCGTTTCGCCATCGACGGCAGCGCGCAACTTGGCGCGCAGCTCGACTACTGGCGCGGTCGTCTCGCGGGCTATGACGCTTTACTCGATCTGCCGACCGTGCACGAACGCGGGCGTCCTTATGAGCCTCGCGCCGCGCGCGTCGGCGCACACATTCCGGCTGCGCTCGCGAGCCGTCTCGAGTCGCTTGCGCGCGCGGAAAACGCCACGTTGTTCATGGTGCTGCTCGCCGCGTTTGCTGCGCTGCTCTCGCGCTACAGCGGCGCACAGGACGTGGCGATCGCGGTGCCCGTCGCCGGCCGCGACCGGCTGGAAACGGAGCCGCTGATCGGCTTCTTCGTCAACACGCTCGCGATACGCGCGTCGGTGAAGGGCGCGAAGCCGTTCGCCACATTGCTGCGCGAAGTGCGCGACGACAGCATCGACGCGCAGGCGAATGCCGACGTGCCGTTCGAGCGCGTCGTGGCCGCGTTGCACTCCGGGCGCCGTGCGGGTGGCAGTCCGCTCGCGCAGATCAAGTTCGTGCTGCACGACGAGTTCGACACCGCGCTCGACCTCGACGGCGTGCATTGCGCGTTGATCGATGCGGACGCAAGCGACGCGCGCTTCGAACTCGCGCTCGACGTGCTGCGCGAGGGCGACCACGGACTGCGCTGCGTGTTCGCGTACGCGGCCGAGCTTTACGACGATGCGTTCGTCGCGCAGTTCGCGTGGCACTACGTCTCGCTGCTCAAACAGATCGCCGACACGCCGCGTTGCGCGATCGGCGAATTGCCTCTTGATGACGAAGAAGCGGCCAACAGCGCGTCGCCGGTTGCGGGCGCGTACGCGTTCTGAGCGCGCTGCTTATCGCGTGTCGACGCGCATCGACTCATCTCGGCCCGCGCTTACGCGCGCGGGCGTCAGACATCTGAATACATCTGCATTCTTCACGGATACCATGCAAGCCATCCATTTCGATACCGATTTCCTGCCCGCCCGCGTCGCGCGGTTTGCCATCGAACGGGCCGACGCCGTTGCGCTTGTCGATAGCGAGGGGCCGCTGTCGTGGCGCGATTTGTGGGCGTGGTCGGGGCGGCTTGCTGCGGCGCTCTCCGATCAGGGCGTGCGGCCGGGAGACCACGTGGTGCTCGCGTTACCGCGCTGCTCGGCGCTCGTCGCGGCGATACTGGCGGTGTGGCGATTGCGCGCGTGTTACGTGCCGCTCGATCCGGCGTCGCCGCAAGCGCGGCTGCGCTGGCAGGCTGAGGATTGCGGCGCGCGGGTGGTTGTGATGGGCGGGGCTTTGGACGCAGTGGTTAACGCAGCGAGCGATGCGGGCTTCGATGATGTGGCCAATGTCACGCTCCATCGCGCAGCGAACGCCGTGGCCGACATTGCATCGAAGACGGCAACGAGCGCCGTGGCCGACATTGCAACGAAGCCCGCAGCGAACGCTTCAACGAATCTCTTCACAACTGCCGCCACGAACTCAGGCGCTAACGCGGCACTAAAATCAGCCGCGCCCTCATGGCTACCCGACGGCATCGCGACGCTGAACCCACACACGCTACGCGACGCTACTAACAGCGCCGCACTCGCCGCTCATCTCGGCGATGCCGCCGCCAATCCGCAACCCACCGACGGCATCCTCCTCTGGCCCGCCTACGTGATCTACACATCGGGCTCCACTGGCCGCCCGAAGGGCGTCGTGCAAAGCCATGCCGCGCTCGCTGCATATCTGCGCGGCGTCTCCGAGCGGCTGCCCGGGGACATCGCGAGCGCCGCATATCTGTCGACGCCTGCCGCCGATCTTGGCCACACGTCGTTGTTCGGCGCGCTCTGGCACGGCTGGACGCTGCATCTGATCGACGCCGACATCGCCGCCGATCCCGATGCCTTCGCCGCCTACATGCACGCGCATTCCGTCGACCTCCTAAAGATAGTGCCGAGCCATCTCGACGCGCTGTTGCAGGCGCAGTTGCCCGAGCGCGTGCTGCCGCGCCGTTGCCTCGTGATGGGCGGCGAGCCGGCGCCGACGCGTCTTGCCGAGCGCATCGAGGCGCTGCGTCCCGAATGCCGGTTGATCAATCACTACGGGCCGACCGAGACCGCTGTCGGCGTGCTCACGCGCAGCGGCGCGCAAAGCCGCGCGGCGACGTTGCCGCTTGGGCAACCGCTCGCGCACGTCGACGCACGCATCGTCGATGCTGACGGCAACGCGGTGCCGAAGGGCGCGGCGGGCGAGCTGTGCATCGGCGGCGCGAGTGTCGCGTATGGTTATCTGAACAGGCCGTCGCTGACGGCTGAGCGCTTCGTGCCCGACCCCGACGGTCGGGGCACGCGGCTTTATCGAACGGGCGACCGCAGCCGCCGTCTGCCAGACGGCGAATTCGCGTTTCTCGGCCGTCTCGATGACCAGGTGAAGATCCGCGGCTTTCGCGTCGAGCCTGAAGAGATCGCCGCGCGTCTGCGTGCCGAGGATGGCGTGCGCGACGCCATCGTGATCGCGCACACGGATAGCGAGGGCGCGGCCAGCAGCGCGCCGCGCCTCGTCGCCTATCTGAGTTCCGCCGAGGCGCTCGACGTTGACGCGATCCGCGCGCGTCTCGCCGCGGAACTGCCCGAGTATATGGTGCCGTCGTCGCTGCAAGTGCTCGGCGCGTTGCCGCTCACCGCGAACGGCAAGATCGATCGCGCCGCGTTGCCCGCGCCGCGCGAACACGAGGCCGCGAATGCCGCGCGCGTCGAGCCGCGCAACGACACCGAGCGCACGCTTGCCGGGATCTGGAAACGTGTGCTGAAACGCGAGGACATCGGCGTAACGGACAACTACTTCGAGATCGGCGGCGATTCGATTCTCAGCTTGCAGATCATCGCGAAGGCGCGCAGCGCAGGGCTCAAGCTGACGCCGAAGCAGATGTTCGACTATCCGACGATCGAGGCCGCGGCGCGGGTCGCGGTGGCGGTGGTGGGGAATGCGAGTGCGAATGCTGGGGCGGGCATGCAGGCGAGCGGTGGGGGAAGCGTTGGCGCATCGGGCGGTGCGTCTGCGTATGACTTCGTGGGTACTCGCGTCGGCACCAACGCCGGCACCAACGCAACCAACGCAACCAACGCAACCAACGCAACCAACGCAACCAACGCAACCAACGCAACCAACGCAACCAACGCAACCAACGCCACTCCAATCGCGGCAGCGGAAGCCACGAACGCCACCATACATCCATCGCCCACCGCGCAACTCGCGGCCGGCGACGACCTCTTGTTCGCACAAGCCGGCGCCTCACGCGAGTCAGTAGAGGCCGTCTATCCGGCCACGCCAATGCAGCAGGGTCTGCTATTTCACGGGATGCTCGACGGCGAGCCCGGCATGTACGTATCGCAATTGCGTCTGACGATCGACGCGCTGAACCTCGACACGATGCGCGCGGCGTGGCACGCGGTGATCGCGCGTCATCCGGTTTTGCGCACGCGTTTCGTGTGGCCTGCTGGCGGCGAGCCGTTGCAAGTCGTCGAGCGGCACGTGCGGATGCCGTTCGAAGTCCATGCGTGCATCGTTCGTGTTGCGCCTGGTTCGTCGGATACCACGTCGATAGATGCTCAGTACGACGACGCATATGAAACCGCGCGGACGGCGCTCGTCGCGCGCGGTTTCGAGCCAAGCGTTGCGCCGCTGATGCGCGTCGATGTATTCGAGCGTCCCGACGGCGCGCACGATCTGTTGTGGACTCACCATCATGCGCTGACCGACGGCTGGAGCACCGCGCAGGTCGTCACCGAAGTGGCGCGCGCGTACGCCGCGCTCGACGCAGGCGGCGCGGCCGACGCGTCGCCTGGTGCGCCGTATGCGGATTACGTCGACTGGCTGCGCAACCAACCCGACACCGAGGCGTTCTGGCGCGCACGGCTCGCGACGCGCGATGACCCAGCGCGTCTTGCCGACGCGCTCGGCAGTGCGTTCCGATCATCGTCGTCGAACGGTGTCGACGGTTCGGTGGCGCAAGCACTGATCCGCGAACTCGACGGCGACTCACACGCGCGCCTGAAGCGCGCCGCGCAGCGTGCACAGGTCACGCTGAACACGCTCGTGCAGGCAGCGTGGGCGCTCGTGCTCGCGCGTTTTTCGGGGCGCACGCAAGTGGCATTCGGCATGACCGTGTCCGGCCGGCCGGTGGATCTGCCGAATGCGCAGTCGATCGTCGGTCTCTTCATCAACAGCTTGCCGCTGTGGGTCGATGTGAAATCCGATGCGCCGTTGCGCGCCTGGCTCACCGCGTTGCAGCGGCGTAACGCGGAGCTGCTCGAAGTCGAGCACACGCCGCTCGCGAGCTTGCAGCAGTGGGCGGACTCGAGCGTCGATGCGTTGTTCGACAGCCTGATCGTGTTCGAGAATTACCCGCTCGACGACGCGCTCGATGCGATCGGCGGCGTGCCGCGCGTGCGCGCCGTCGAGGCGCACAACCGCAGTCATTTTCCGCTGATGCTCGTCGTCGCGCCGCGTCACGTCGGCGGCGGCGATGCACTGAGGCTCGAGTGGCATCGGCATGCGGCACGTGTGCGGGCGGAAGACGTCGCACGCGTCGCCGGGTATTTCGAGCAGATGCTGGATGGGCTCGCGAAGGCGCTTGTCGACAGCAATCGCACCGATGTGCGGCTGCGTGATCTGACGAGTGATCTTGCTGCTGATTCTGTCGCGGTTGCTAAAACGGCGTTCGCATACGAGCCGGTGACCGCGCGCATTGCCGCGCAGGCACATGCGAGGCCCGATGCTGTTGCACTCGTCGATGGCGACGAAGAGGTGACGTATGCGCAACTCGATGCCTGGTCGGGCGCGATTGCGCAGGAGTTGATTCGTCTTGGCGCGGGAGCGGAAGTGCGCGTAGGTGTCGCGATGCAGCGCTCCGCGGCGCTGGTTGCATCGCTGCTCGGCGTGTTGCGCGCGGGTGCCGCTTATGTGCCGCTCGATCCGTCGTATCCGGCGGAGCGCCTTGCGCATATCGTCGATGACTCGCAGTTGCGTCTGATCGTCACCGATGCGCCGAGTCTCGCGCAGCATGCGGCGTTGTTCGGCACGCGGCCGACGCTTGATGCTGTGGCGTTGCGCGAGACGTTGCCGAATGATGAGCCGCTCGACGTCGCGATGTATCCGCGTCCGCAACAGCTTGCCTACGTGATCTACACCTCGGGCTCGACGGGTGTGCCAAAGGGCGTGGGCATCACACACGAAAACATCGCACGCCTCTTCGACGCAACGCAATCGAGCTTCGCATTCGATTCATCCGACGTCTGGACACTGTTCCATTCGTACGCATTCGACTTCTCAGTATGGGAAATCTTCGGCGCACTCGTGCATGGCGCACGGCTCGTAATCGTGCCGCACTGGAGCGCACGCGAACCCGCGGCGTTTCATGCGCTGCTGCGCAAAGAGCGCGTGACGGTGCTGAACCAGACGCCCTCGGCCTTCATGCAACTGACGCACGCCGACGATGACAACACGCTCCAGTCGCTGCGCGTGGTGATCTTCGGCGGCGAGCGTCTCGAGCCTGCGTCATTGGCGCGATGGGCGGACGGCGCACGTCGCAAGGGTGTGCTGCCTGCGCTCGTGAACATGTATGGCATCACCGAGACAACGGTTCACGTCACGCATCGCGCGCTTGATGAGCCAGCGTTGCGCGATGCACGCAGCGTGATCGGCGCGCCGCTCGACGATCTCACGCTGCATGTGCTCGACGCGGACATGAACCGCGTGCCGGTGGGCGCGGTGGGCGAGTTGTATGTAGGCGGCGCGGGTCTCGCGCGTGGGTATCCTGGCCGTGCAGAGCTCACCGCGCAACGCTTCGTGCCCGATCCATACGGCGCACCGGGTGCCCGTCTGTACCGCTCCGGCGACCTCGCGCGACGGCTGCCCGATGGCGACCTCGAATACCTGGGCCGCAATGACGATCAGGTGAAAATCCGCGGCTTCCGGATCGAACTGGGAGAGATCCAGTCTGCACTGCTTGCGCATCCGGAAGTGCGCGAGGCTGCGGTGCTGGTGTCGGGCGGCGGTGCGAACGGAGGCGATAACGACCAGCGCCTCGTCGCCTATGTCGTGCCGCGCGAAGAACCGCATACGCGCGACATCGCGCGCTGGCAGACATGGCTTGCCGCGCGCTTGCCGGCGCACATGGTGCCGTCATCGTATGTGGAGATGGAGCGGTTTCCGCTGACGCCCAACGGCAAGCTTGATCGACGCGCGTTGCCCGGACCCGAGGACGTCGCCAACGCAAAGGGCCGTGCATCTTACGTCGCCCCGCGCGACGAAACCGAGGCGCGGCTTGCAGCGATCTGGCAACAGGTGCTCGGGGTTGAGCGTGTCGGCGCACTCGACGATTTCTTCCTGCTCGGCGGGCATTCGCTGCTGGCGGTGCGCGTCGTGTCGGCGGTGCGGACGGCCTTCGGCGATGCGCCAGGATTGCGCGCGTTGTTCGAGCATCCGCGGCTCGACGACTTTGCGACGCTGCTGCGCGCCGCGCAAATTTCCAGCGGTGATGCGCTGGCGCACGCGTCGGAAGTAGTCGGCGCTTTTATTGCTACTGTGGACACCAGTTCGTCTGATGCGCGCGCAGTGCCAGCCACCACAGAACAACCATTCACCAACACACCCACTCAATCCACCCTAACCGCACCGATCCCTCTATCGCCATCGCAGCAAAGCCTGTGGTTTTTATGGAAGCTCGACCCGCAAAGCGCGGCATACCACGTGAACGGTGCGCTGCGTTTTGACGGCCGCCTCGATGTCGATGCACTACGTGCCGCGTTCCGCGCGCTGACCCAGCGACACCCCGCACTGCGAATGCGTTTCGCCGAAGTAGAGGGTGTTCCGTTTCAACATATCGATGCCGCGAGTCACAGCGAGATCCGCCTGCTCGAACTGCCGCCGACAGCGGGGAAGTCCGCGTCCGATGACACAGACAACGCCGGCGACAAAGCACTGACCGATTGTCTTTCAGCGCTCGCCCGCATGCCTTTCGACCTGACCGCCGAGCCGCCGGTCCGCGCGACGCTCGTGCGCATCGACGAAAATCATCACGCGCTGCATCTGGTGCTGCATCACATCGTTAGCGACGACTGGTCGATCGGCCTGTTGTTCGCCGACTTCTCGCGTCTGTATCGCGAGCATTGCGCGGCAGCGCTCACGGGTTCCGTCGAACTTGCCACTAGCGATGCGAACGACGCAGCCGAATCAGCGGCTGCCTATCGCGACATCGTCGCCGCACGCGCCGCGCAACTCACACCCGAGCGCGAGTCCCAACAACTCGCATGGTGGCGCACCACGCTCGCCACCGACGACGATTCCCCCGCAACCCTCGCGCTACCCTACGACCGCGTTCGCACCGGCACGCGCCGCGCGCCTGGCGCGCGCCATCGCGCACGCGTGCCGGCCGCCACCGCGAATGCGCTGCGCGCGCTCGCGAGCACGCATCGCGCGACGCTCTTCATGACGCTTCTCGCTGCGTTCGACGCGTTGCTCTATCGATACTCGGGCCAATCCGACATTCGCCTCGGCGTGCCGCTCGCGGGCCGCGATTTGCCGGATACGGCGAACGTCGTGGGCTTTTTCGTCAACACCGTCGTGATTCGCACCGCGCCGCGCGGCGAGATGCGCGCGGCGCAACTCATCGACGATGTGCGCGAGCGGTTCTTCGACGCATACGCGAACCAGGACGTGCCGTTTGCGAGCGTCGTCAAGGCGGTGCAGTCCGAGCGCGATCTCACGCACACGCCGCTTTTCCAGGTGCTCGTGAATCAGCAGCAGCGCCACGATCTGACGACATCGTTTGGCGACGGCTTGCGCGTGTCGCTGCAGGAAGTCGACAACGGCGAGGCGCAGTTCGATCTGATGCTCAACATCGCTGAGAGTGCCCGCGACGCGATCGACCTGACGTTCACCTACGCAACCGATGTGTTCGACGCGTCGACTATCGAACGGCTCGCGCGCAATTTCACGGGATTGCTCGAGCAGTGGAGCGCGGCGCCGCAGGGAAGGCTTGCGTCGTTCGAATTGCCTGAGTTGCGTGACGACGCGGCGCGTTGTATGCCCGCCGCGTTTGCATACGAGCCGGTGACCACGCGAATTGTTGCGCAGGCACACGCGCGGCCTGATACTGTTGCACTCGTCGATGGCGATGAAGAGGTGACCTATGCGCAACTCGATGCGTGGTCGGGCGCGATTGCGCAGGAGTTGATTCGCCTCGGCGCAAGAGCGGAAGTGCGCGTAGGTGTCGCGATGCAGCGCTCGACGGCGCTGGTTGCGTCGTTGCTCGGCGTGCTCCGCGCGGGCGCGGCGTATGTGCCGCTCGATCCGCCGTATCCGGCGGAGCGCCTTGCGCATATCGTCGATGACTCGCAGTTGCGTCTGATCGTCACCGATGCGCCGAGTCTCGCGCAGCATGCGGCGTTGTTCGGCACGCGGCCGACGCTTGATGCTCTAGCGTTGCGCGATGCGTTGCAGAATGATGAGCCGCTCGACGTCGCGATGTATCCGCATTCGCAACAGCTTGCCTACGTGATCTACACCTCGGGCTCGACGGGCACACCAAAAGGCGTAGGCATCACACACGAAAACATCGCACGCCTGTTCGACGCAACGCAATCCCGCTTCGCATTCGATGCAGCCGATGTCTGGACCCTGTTCCATTCGTACGCATTCGACTTCTCGGTATGGGAAATCTTCGGCGCCCTCGTGCATGGCGCGCGTCTCGTGATCGTGCCGCACTGGAGCGCACGCGAACCCGCGGCGTTTCATACGTTGCTGCGCGAACAGCGCGTGACGGTGCTGAACCAGACGCCCTCGGCGTTCATGCAACTGACGCATGCCGACGATGACAACACGCTCGATTCACTGCGCGTGGTGATCTTCGGCGGCGAGCGTCTCGAGCCGGCGTCATTGGCGCGATGGGCGGACGGCGCGCGTCGCAAGGGCGTACTGCCGACGCTCGTGAACATGTACGGCATCACCGAGACGACGGTTCACGTCACGCATCGCGCACTCGATGACGCAGGGCTGCGCGATGCGCGCAGCGTGATCGGCGCGCCGCTCGACGATCTCACGCTGCATGTGCTCGATGCGGATATGAACCGCGTGCCGGTCGGCGCGGTCGGTGAGTTGTATGTAGGCGGCGCGGGTCTCGCGCGTGGCTATCCGGGCCGCGCTGAGTTGACGGCGCAACGCTTCGTGCCCGATCCATACGGCGCACCGGGCGCGCGTCTGTACCGCTCCGGCGACCTCGCGCGACGGCTGCCCGATGGCGACCTCGAATACCTGGGCCGCAACGACGATCAGGTGAAAATCCGCGGCTTCCGGATCGAACTCGGAGAGATTCAGTCGGCACTGCTTGCGCATCCGGAAGTGCGCGAGGCTGCGGTGCTGGTGTCGGGCGGCGGTGCGAACGCAAACGCCAGTGACCAGCGCCTCGTCGCTTACATCGTGCCGCGCGAAGAACGGCATACGCGCGACATCGTGCGCTGGCAGGCATGGCTTGCCACACGTTTGCCTGCGCACATGGTGCCGTCATCGTATGTGGAGATGGAGCGCTTTCCGCTGACGCCCAACGGCAAGCTCGATCGACGTGCGTTGCCTGCGCCCGAGGACGTCGCCAACGCGGCGCAGGCCGTCGCCGCATCGACGCCCGCCGAGGCTGCTTTGCTGACCGTCTGGCGCGCGGTGCTGGGGCGCGACGACATCGGCGTGACCGACAATTTCTTCGTGATCGGCGGCGATTCGATTCTGAGTCTGCAGATCGTGTCGAAGGCGCGTGATGCCGGTTTGCAGGTCACGCCGCGCATGGTGTTCGAAGCGCCGACTGTGCAGCAGCTCGCGCGCGCGGCGCGACCGTTGGCCGCTGAGTCAGGGTCCACATCAACGTCCACGTTGACCACCACTGCGGACGCAGTGCCTGGCGCGAACGGCTCGTCATCGTCCGATTTGTGGCGCGCGCTCGGCCTCACGCCCGAGCATATCGAGGACGTTTATCCGGCGACGCCGCTGCAAGCCGGCTTGCTCTATCACACGCTCGCCGACGCCGGGCAGGGCGCGTACTTGAATCAGATGCGCGCGACGCTGTCCGGCGCGCTCGACGTCGCCGCGATGCAGGCCGCGTGGCAGGCCGCGCTCGAACGCCACGCGATTTTGCGCACGGCTTTCGCGTGGCAGCATGGCGGCGCCGTCATGCAGATCGTCCATCGCAAGATCGCATTGCCGTTCGAGACACACGACTGGTCAGCCGCCGCGGACTACGACGCGCGTCTCGCCGAGTGGCGCGCGCGCGATCTCGCGGACGGCATCGCGCCCGACGCCGCGCCGCTGATGCGCATCGCGCTCTTCGTTCGCGACGCGCACACTGCTGACCTCGTGTGGACGCATCATCATCTGTTGCTCGACGGCTGGAGCGTGTCGCTGCTGTTCGCCGAAATTCTGCGCGATTATCGGATGCGCGCAAGCGGCGCGGCTGCGGCGTTCGAAACGGCGCCGCCATATCGTCAGTACGTGGAATGGATTCGCGAGGCCGCCGACGATCCCGCGACCGAGACATGGTGGCGCGCGTGGGCCGCGCGCGCCGACGATCCCGCGACGCTCACTGCGAGTCTCGGGGAGCCGCGCGCGGCCGAGCCCGGCGCGCATGCGCGGCGCCGCGCGCTCGACGAAACGCTCGTCGCGCGCTTGCAGGCGACGGCGCGTCGTCACGAGATCACGCTCAATACGCTGATGCAGGGCGCGTGGGCCGTGCTGCTCGCGCGCTATGGACATCGGCGCGGTGTCGCTTACGGCACGACGTTCGCGGGACGGCCGGCGCATCTGCCGGGCGTCGAACGGATGCTCGGGCTGTTCATCAATACGCTGCCGGTGTGCGTCGATGTGGACGCGAGCGCTGAACTCGGCGCATGGTTGCGCAAACTGCAAGGCGAACTGACCGAGCTGCGCCAGTACGAACACACGCCGCTCGCGCGCGTGCAGCAGTGGAGCGGGCGCAGCGGCGATGCGCTGTTCGACAGCATCGTCGTGTTCGAAAACTATCCCGTCGATGCCGCTCGCAACGGCGACGCGGGCCTGAAGGTCGCGTCCGTCGATTCAATTGACCCGACGCATTACCCGCTCGCGCTCGCGATCATTCCGCGCGGGCAGACGCTTTCGCTCGAATGGGCGTGGGACGGCGAGCGCATCGACCGCGAGACCGTGGGGCGGATCGAAGCGCAGTATCAAGCGGTGATTGTGCAGATGGTCGATGATGTGGAGCGACGGGTTGGGTCGTTGGCGTTGCCTTTGCAGCATGAAGCGAAGCCGCTGAAGTCCTATGCGTTCGAGTCGCTTGGGATGGCGCTTGCGGCGCAGGCAAAGCGTACGCCGCAGGCGATTGCGCTGCGCTGTGAAGCTGAGTCGCTTACGTATGCGGAGCTCGATGGGTGGTCGGCTGCAATTGCTGCACGGCTTGTCGCGCGAGGTGTCGGTGCGGAGCGGCGCGTGGGATTGTGTGTTGCGCGAGGACCGGCGCTGATTGCGGCGTTGCTTGGGATCGTACGCTCCGGTGGTGCGTTCGTGCCGCTGGACCCGGATTACCCGGCCGCGCGCCTCGCGCAGATGATCGGCGATGCCGGGATCGTGCAGGTGGTGGCGGATGCGGCGAGTGCGGCGCGGGTGGCGGAGGTGCTTGCTGAATGTGAAGTACTGGACGTGGGTTCGCAGTCACTGATGGAGCCGGAGTCAGCGAACCACACCGACATCGCGTTGCACCCCGACCAGCTCGCCTACGTGCTCTACACCTCGGGCTCGACCGGCCGGCCAAAGGGTGTGGGAGTGAGCCACGGCGCGTTATGGACGCACCTGCGGGACTTCCTCACAACCTACGGCATCTCTAGCGACGACACGGTCCTCCACTCATCGACGATCAATTTCGACGTCGCGTTGCACGAAACGCTGCCCGCATTCCTGCGGGGCGCGACGGTCGAAATGCGCGGGATGCAGCCGTGGGATCTGCAAAGCCTGAGCGAGCGGCTGGTGAAACGGCAAGTGACGTTCGCGCGGATTCCGACGGCGCTGTGGCAGCAGTGGCATCGCCATGCGCCGCCGCGCGCGCAGCTTGCGCTGCGCCAGGTGACGGTCGGCGGCGAGGCGCTGCCTGGCGACGCGCTGACGCGCTGGCGCGACGGACCGCTCGCGGATATCCGGCTCGATAACCTGTACGGACCGACTGAGACGACAGTCGCCGCGTTGTATCGCCACACTGTGGCCGACGATGTTCACGAGGTGACGGTGCCGATTGGCCATCCGTATCCGGGCCGTACGGCGCATGTGCTGGATGCATTCGGCGATGAAGCGCCGGTGGGCGGGCTCGGGGAGTTGTGCATCGGCGGGCCGACGGTGGCGCGCGGTTATCTGGGCCGCGCGGGTCTCACCGCTGAGCGGTTTGTGCCGGACCCGCACGGCGCGCCGGGTGCGCGCATGTATCGCAGCGGCGATCTGTGCAGAATGCGTGCGGACGGCACCGTGGAGTTTCTCGGACGGCTCGATCAGCAGGTGAAGCTGCGCGGGCAGCGCATCGAACCTGCCGAGATCGAGGCGGTGTTGCGTCAGTGCGAGGGTGTGCGCGAGGCGGCGGTGATTGTCGTCGGCGAAGGGCAGACGCAGCGGTTGGCGGCGTATGTGGCGGGCGAGGGTGGCGCGGTAGAGGCTGACGTGGCGACGACGGATGCAGCAAGTACCGCTGCAAAGACAGGCGCACCAAGCACCACTACAACCACATCACCCACCCTCGACGCCGCACGCCTTCTCCGCGAACTGGAGCACAAGCTTCCCGGCTACATGGTCCCGTCATCGGTGACGATACTCGCGCGGCTGCCGTGGATGCCGAACGGCAAGCTCGACCGCGCCGCACTGCCCGCGCCGCAGACGGGCGCACGCGAGTGCGTGGCGCCATCGAACGAGATCGAATCGGTGCTGCTGTCGATCTGGAGCGCCGTGCTCGGACGCGACGATCTGGGCGTCACCGACAACTTCTTCGAAGCCGGCGGCGACTCGATCCAGAGCCTGCAGATCATTGCGCGGGCGCGCGAGGCGGGCTGGCGGCTGACACCGCGGCAGATCTTCGAGCATCCGACGGTGAGCGGTCTCGCGCAGCGCGCGCAACGGCTCGATTCGCCGAGCGCGCATGAAATCGACGACGGCGCCGCGCTCGCCCTCACGCCGATCCAGCGGCTGTTCTTCGAGCGCTATCCGCAAGGGGAATCGCACTGGAACCAGGCGGTGCTGCTGAAGGTGAAGGGGCGGCTCGTGCCTGAGGCGCTCGAGCGCGCGGTCGCTGCCCTGGAGGCGCGCCACGACGCGCTGCGTCTGCGCTTCGTAAAAGAGGCCGGGGAGTGGAAGCAGATCGCGGTGACGGAAGCGACGAAGGATTCGCAAACCGCCATCGTCCGCCGCGAAAAACTCTCGTCGCTCGCAGACGTCGCAGCCGCCTGCAACAACATCCAGTCGAGCCTCGACATCGAGCGCGGCCCGCTGTGGCGCATCGGTCACTTCGAGACTCCAAACGAAACCCGTCTGCTGATCGCGATCCATCACCTGTCAGTGGACGGCGTCTCCTGGCGCGTGCTTCTCGAAGAACTGCAAACCGCCTACGAACAAGCAGAACGCAACGAGCCCATTCACCTGCCGGCCCCGTCGATGCCCTGGCGCGCATGGGTCCGTGAACTTCATCAGTATGCCGAATCAAATCACGTTCAATCCGAAGCAAACTGGTGGCGCGAAGCGCTAAGCGTCGTCGACGCTGCTCCCGATCTTCCACTTCGCGCACCCGCAGGCACACGCGTCGCCGAAAGCGAAACGATCGACTGGACACTCGATGCGCGCCGCACACGCGAACTGCTGCACAACGCATCGCGCGCGTATCGGACGCGGGTCGACGAACTGCTGCTCGCCGCGCTCGCGCAGGCGCTCGGCGCCTGGAGCGGCGCGGCTGAGATCGCCGTCGAGCTGGAAGGCCACGGCCGCGAGGACGTGATCGACGGCGCGGATCTGAGCCGCACCGTCGGCTGGTTCACGACGCGTTTCCCGGTCGCGCTGCCCGCGTCGGCCGCAGCGCCGGGAGACGCGCTCATCGCCGTGAAGGAACGCGTGCGCGCGGTACCGAACAAGGGCTTGCATTGGGGACTACTCGACGCAAGCCGCACGCGGCCGCGCCCCGCGATCAGCTTCAACTATCTGGGGCGCTTCGATCAGTCGTTCGATCCGGCGTCGCGTTTCGCCTTTAGTTCCGAGGATGCCGGCAGCAGCCACGGCGCCGGCGCACGCCTCGATTACGCGCTCGACCTGAACGGCATCGTCACTGGCGACACGCTGTTGCTGCGTTGGCGTTTCGACCCGGCGCGGATCGATCGCGAGAGCGTCGAGCGCATCGTCGATACTTTCGGTCAGCATGTCGATGCAATGATCGCGCATTGCGTCGCCGCGCCCCAAGGCGCGACGGCATCGGACTTCCCTCTGTCGGGCCTCGATCAGACGCAGCTACGCGCGCTGAACCTGGCGCTTGGCGGCATCGCCGACATCTATCCCGCGACGCCCTTGCAGCAGGGTCTGCTTTATCACAGCGAGTTGCGGCGTGGCGAAGGCGTCTACGTGAATCAGTTGCAATTGACGCTCGACGGCCGCCTCGACGCCGCCGCACTACGCGCGGCCTGGCAGGCCGCTATCGCGCGGCACGACATGTTGCGTACGCGCTTCGAGTGGCGGCATGGTGAAGCCGCATTGCAGATCGTGCAGCGCGAAGCCGTACTGCCGTTCGCAGTGCACGACTGGCGCGATGTGCAGGACTACGATGCGCGTCTTGCCGAGTGGCGCTCGGCCGACGTCGCCGCCGGTATCGACCCGTCGCGTGCGCCGCTGATGCGCGTCAATGTGTTCCGCCGTCCCGATGGCCGCTTCGATCTCGTGCGCACGCACCATCATGTCCTGACGGACGGCTGGAGCGGCGCACGGCTTCTCGCCGAAGTCTTCGACGACTACGAGCGCGCGTTGGGTGTCACGCACACCGCTGCGCACGCCCCCGCGCATACACCGCCGTCGTATCGTCGTTACGTCGAATGGCTCGCGGCGCAGCCCGATCCGCGCGACTGGTGGAGCGAGCGCCTGAAAGCCGCCGACGATGCCGGCACCTTGACCGCGAGCCTCGCCGCGCCGCTCGACACGGCTTCGAGCGAACCCGCGAGCGCTGCGCGCAAGATCGCGCTGAAACTCGACGCGCCGCTCGATGCGCGCGTGCGCCGCGCCGCACAGCGGCATCGCGTGACGCTCAATACGCTGATGCAGGGCGCGTGGGCCGTGCTGCTCGCGCGGCTGAGCGGCAAGCAGTCGGTCGCGTTCGGCGTGACGGTGGCGGGGCGCCCCGCATCGTTGCCTCACGCCGAGGATATGTTCGGACTGTTTATCAATAGTCTGCCGGTGTTCTCGACGGTGCGCGGCGACGCCACGATAGCCGCGTGGCTCGACGCGTTGCAGTCGTACAACCTGCAAATGCGCGAGGTCGAGCATACGCCGCTCGCGTCGTTGCAGCAGTGGGCCGGGCGCAGCGGTGACGCGCTGTTCGATAGTCTGATCGTGTTCGAGAACTATCCGGTTGCGACGCGCGCAGCGTCGGCGCAAGCGGGCGCGCTGCGCGTCGACTCCGTCGATTCGTTCGAGCGCACGCACTATCCGCTGACGCTGACGATTCTGCCGGCCACGCGCATCGAACTGCAATGGCAGTGGGACAGCCGGCGCGTTGCGCGCACGCAGGTTGAGCAGTTGCAGCGGCAATACCTCGCGCTCATCGATCAACTCGCCGATGAAGGTGAGCGCGCGCCGCGCTTCGTCGGCGAACTCGCGGCGCGGCGCGGTGCGCCGCAAGCCGAGCCGTTGCTATTGCCACCGCCCGCGCTGCGCGCCTGCCACGAGCGCTTTGCGGTCGAAGCCGCGCGCGTGCCGCAGCGCATCGCGGTGCGCCAGAACGGCAAGGCCTTCGACTACGCGACGCTCGCCCGCTGGTCCGTCGCAATCGATGCACGCTTGCGCGTGAGCGGCGTCGCGCGAGAGGAGCGCGTGGCCGTCTGCATGCGCCGCTCGCCCGCGCTGATCGCGAGCATGCTCGGCGTGTGGCGAAGCGGCGCGGCTTATGTGCCGCTCGATCCGTCGTTCCCGGCCGAACGCCTCGCGGGCATGCTGGAAGATGCGGGCGTTGCGCGCGTCATCGCGGATGAGGAGGGCCGCGCGCGACTCGGTGGCGCGCTCGATAACCGCATTGTGCTCGACGTGGGAAGCGGTGAAGATGCCTTCGTCCACGACGCAGCAAGCGCACTGCCGCCCATATCGCCGTCCACGGATTCGCAGCTTGCCTACGTGATTTATACGTCGGGCTCGACGGGCCGGCCGAAAGGCGTTGCAGTTTCGCACGGCGCGCTGGCACGGCTGCTTGCAAGCGTCGGCATCGCGCCGGGACTTAATCAGGATGACGTACTATTGTCGGTCACGACGCCGTCGTTCGATATTTCGCTGCTCGAATTCTGCTTGCCGTTGACGCGAGGCGCGTGTGTCGAAATGGCCGACGCGCAAACGGTGGCGGACGGCATGGCGCTTGCGCGGCTTATCGACGAAAGCGGCGCGACGTTCATGCAGGCGACGCCGAGCGGCTGGCGTCTGCTCATCGAATCCGGTTGGCATGGGGCGTCGCGCGGGCGGCTTACCGGCATCGCGGGCGGCGAGCCGTTGCCGGCCGATCTCGCGGCGCAGCTTGCGCAACGCGGCGTCGAGTTGTGGAACCTGTACGGTCCCACGGAGACGACGATCTGGTCGAGTTGCGCTCGCGTGTCTGGGAGTGGACCTATCACGATCGGTCGCGCGTTGCATGCGAACGCGCTGCGCATCGTCGACGCGAGCGGGCAGTTGACGCCGCAAGGCGGCGTCGGCGAGCTGTGCATCGGCGGCGAAAATCTTGCGCGCGGTTATCTGGGCCGCGCGGGTCTCACCGCCGAGCGCTTCGTGCCCGATCCATACGGCGCGCCGGGCGCGCGCATGTACCGCACTGGCGACCTGTGCCGCGAGCGGACCGACGGCGAATTTGAATGTCTCGGCCGGATCGATCAGCAGGTGAAGCTGCGCGGCTATCGCATCGAACTCGGCGAGATCGAGGCGGCGCTGCGCGAGTGCGACGGCGTGCTCGACGCGGCCGTCGCGCTCGTGCCGGGTGCGGGCGATGCCGAGGCGCGGCTCGTCGCGTATGTCGTCGGTGCAGTTGTTAATGAGCCTGATCGTGAAGCGCGCGCGGTGCCGGCCGGCTGGCGGCAGATGCTTGCCGCGCGGCTGCCCGGCTACATGATTCCGGCGGCGCTCTATGCGATCGACGCGTTGCCGCGCACTGCGAACGGCAAGCTGGATCGCAACGCGCTCGCGCGCTTCGAGACGACGCCTGCGACCGAGTCGTCGTGGGTCGAGCCGTCGGGCGAAATGGAAATGCTTATCGCGCGGCTTTTTGGCGACGTGCTTGGGCTCGAGCGGGTCGGTGCGGACGATGATTTCTTCGCGCTCGGCGGGCACTCGCTCGCGGCCGTGCGCGTCGTTGCGCGGCTGTCAGAGCAGCTTGGTCGCAAGGTTGCGCTCGCCGCGCTGTTCGAGCAACCGACGCCGGCGCTGCTCGCCGCGTTGCTTGACGATTGCGTCGATGCAGAGGCTTCTGGCAGGGCTTCGTCGAACGATGAACTGCAGGCGCTCGATGGGTTGTTCGATGGACTCGATTGAAATCCGCGAGGGAATGGCGGTTGCGCAATGGCGCTGTTCGCCAGGTCGGCGCGCGCACGGTTGCATGGTCCGCGTCGAATGCATCGCTTGCTTAGCGTTCAACGCGAATCGCGCGTGGGCGAAGCGGTGCCGTCGATATATCCGCGTTACATCATCACCTCGCGCAAGCAAGCGCATGCACGACGAGACTGCGCTGCTCGAACTCAACGACTCAAGCCGCTCATTGCTCAAAGACAAACATCACACGCGGCCGCGAAGCCGCGTTGACCTATTCAGATTGCCACTATGCTGACTACGATTCGCAACGAACCGGCTGCGACGGTTGCTTCTACTGGTTCTTCCGCTGCCGCTAGCGCTACCGTGAGCGAAGCGCCGAGCCAGGCGCTGGCGATTGCGCGCAAGTACGCGGCGCTATCGCCGGAACGTCGGCGGCGGTTTCGCGAGAAGGCGCGCGAGCAGGGTATCGATCCCGCGCGTCTGCCGATTGTGCCGTTGTCGCGCGAAGTTGATGACGCAACTAAATCAGCAGACGCAGAAGCGTCGAGCGCCGATGCGTCTTCTTCGTTTTCGCGCGCGGCAACTTATCCGCTCGCTCCCGCGCAGGAACGTCTGTGGTTCCTCTGGAAGCTCGATCCGCTGAACCCCGCGTATAACCTGTCGCGCGCGCTGCGTTTGACGGGGCATCTCGATGTGCGTGCATTGCGCCGTGCGTTCGATGCGCTCGTCGCTCGCCACGGCGCGTTGCGTGCACGCTTCGTCGAGACGCGCGGCGTCGCGGCCCAGCGCATCGCTGCGGACGCGTGCTACCTGTGGCGCGAACATACGCTCGACGATCCCGCGCAATTGCGCGACATGCTGCGTGCCGCCGCGCGCGAACCGTTCGATCTCGAGCAAGGGCCGCTGCTGCGCGTCGACCTCATCGGGATCGATGCGCAATGTCACGCGCTGTCGATCGTCGTGCATCACATCGTGTCCGACGGCTGGTCGCAGGCGCTCTTCGTTCGCGAACTGGCGGCGCTGTATCGCGCGGCGCTCGATGGTCAGCATGACGCGTTGACTTGCGCACTGCCGCCGCTCGACATTCATTTCGGCGATGTCGCGGCGTGGCAGAACGAATGGGAAGACGGCGCGTTTGCCGACGATCTTGCGTACTGGAAACAGCGCCTTGGAGCCGAGCGTCCCGCGCTCGAATTGCCGTTGGACCGGCCGCGGGCAGCGGTGCGCGGCGTCGAAGGCGGACGCGTGCGGCGCGATGTCGGCCCGGCTCTTGCCGAGCGTCTGCGCGAACTCGCGCGCGCACAGCGCACGACGCTTTTCACCGTGTTGCTCGGCGCTTATGCCGCGCTGCTGTACCGCTACGGCGGTCAGCCGGGCTTGCGGATCGGCGTGCCGTCGGCGGGACGGCAGCGCAGCGAGAGCGAAGGGCTAATCGGTTTTTTCGTCAACACGCTTGTGATCGATGTGGACGTCGACGGCACCATGCCGTGTGCGACGTTGCTGTCGCGACTGCATGAGCGCGTGCTCGAGGCGCATGCGCATCACTCGATACCGTTCGGCCGCATTCTCGACGCGTTGCGGATCGATCGCGAGCTCGGACGCTCGCCGCTGTTCCAGGTCATGTTCAATCTCGAGCAGGCGACGAGCGACGCATCGGTTGCGATGCCCGGTCTCGTCGTTGAGCCGGAGGCGGGCGGCACGGATACGGCGCGTTTCGATCTGGTGCTGAACGTCGTCGACGATGGGCGCAACTTGCGCCTGATGTTCAACTATGCGGCCGATGTGTTCGACGTTGGCACAGTGGAGCGGATTGCATCGCAATACGAAGCGGTGCTTGAGCAGATGGTTGATGATGTGCGGCGAAGGGTTGGATCGTTGACGTTGCCTTTGCAGCATGAAGGGAAGCCGCTGAAGTCCTATGCGTTCGAGTCGCTTGGGATGGCGCTTGCGGCGCAGGCAAAGCGTACGCCGCAGGCGATTGCGCTGCGCTGTGAAGATGAGTCGCTCACGTATGCTGAACTTGATGCGTGGTCGGCGGCAATTGCTTCGCGGCTCATCGCTCGAGGTGTCGGTGCTGAGCGGCGCGTGGGATTGTGTGTCGCGCGAGGACCGGCGCTGATCGCGGCGTTGCTTGGGATTATTCGCTCCGGTGGTGCGTTCGTGCCGCTCGACCCGGATTACCCGGCCGCGCGCCTCGCGCAGATGATCGGCGATGCCGGGATCGTGCAGGTGGTGGCGGATGCGGCGAGTGCGGCGCGGGTTGGTGAGGTGCTTGCGGGGTGTGAAGTAGTGGAGGTAGGGGCAATGGCGGTAGCTGCGGCTGCTGCGGAAGCGCACGCGAAGGCGAAGGCGCAGTCACAGTCGCAGTCGAACGTTGCTTCTGCGGCGCCACGGACGGGCGCAGCGCGCGAGTCACTGATGGGCACTGAGACACCGCAACACTTTGACGCAGAAACGATGATAAGCACAGCCACTGAGCAAGAGTCGAAGCCGCACATTGACGTTGCGCTGCACCCCGACCAGCTCGCTTACGTGCTGTACACCTCGGGCTCGACCGGCAGACCCAAGGGTGTCGGCGTGAGCCACGGCGCGTTATGGACCCACCTGCAGGACTTCCTCACAACGTACGGCATCTCTAGCGACGACACGGTCCTCCACTCATCGACGATCAATTTCGACGTCGCGTTGCACGAAACGCTGCCCGCACTCCTGCACGGCGCGACGGTCGAAATGCGCGGCGTGCAGCCGTGGGATCTGCAAAGCCTGAGCGAGCGGCTGGTGAAACGGCAAGTGACATTCGCGCGGATTCCGACGGCGCTGTGGCAACAGTGGCATCGCCATGCGCCGCCGCGCGCGCAGCTTGCGCTGCGCCAGGTGACGGTCGGCGGCGAGGCGCTGCCTGGCGACGCGCTCGCGCGCTGGCGCGACGGACCGCTCGCGGACATCCGGCTCGATAACCTGTACGGACCAACCGAGACGACAGTCGCCGCGTTATGCCGCCGCACTGTGGCCGCGGACGTCCACGACGTGACGGTGCCGATTGGCCATCCGTATCCGGGCCGCACGGCGCGCGTGTTCGACGCATTCGGCGATGAAGCGCCGGTCGGCGGGCTCGGGGAGTTATGCATCGGCGGGCCGACGGTGGCGCGCGGTTATCTGGGCCGCGCGGGTCTCACCGCCGAGCGGTTTGTGCCGGACCCGCACGGCGCGCCGGGCGCACGCATGTACCGCAGCGGCGACCTGTGCCGCATGCGCGCGGACGGCACCGTGGAGTTTCTCGGACGGCTCGATCAGCAGGTGAAGCTGCGCGGGCAGCGCATCGAACCGGGCGAGATCGAGGCGGTGCTGCGCCAGTGCGAGGGCGTGCGCGAGGCGGCGGTGATTGTCGTCGGCGAAGGGCAGACGCAGCGGTTGGCGGCGTATGTGGCGGGGGAGGGTGGCGCAGTGGCGCCTGACGTGGCGGCGACGGGCGTCGCGAGTACCGATGCAGCGCAGGTCGGCGTAGCGGGTGCAGAGATAGCAAAGACCACCACAACCACATCACCGACCCTCGACACCGCACGCCTTCTACGCGAACTCGAGCACAAGCTTCCGGCCTACATGGTCCCGTCATCGGTGACGATACTCGCGCGGCTGCCGTGGATGCCGAACGGCAAGCTCGACCGCGCCGCACTGCCCGCGCCGCAGACGGGCGCACGCGAGTGCGTGGCGCCATCGAACGAGATCGAATCGGTGCTGCTGTCGATCTGGAGCGCGGTACTCGGGCGCGACGATCTGGGCGTCACCGACAACTTCTTCGAAGCCGGCGGCGACTCGATCCAGAGCCTGCAGATCATTGCGCGGGCGCGCGAGGCGGGCTGGCGGCTGACACCGCGGCAGATCTTCGAGCATCCGACGGTGAGCGGTCTCGCGCAGCGCGCGCAACGGCTCGATTCGCCGAGCGCGCATGAAATCGACGACGGCGCCGCGCTCGCCCTCACGCCGATCCAGCGGCTGTTCTTCGAGCGCTATCCGCATGGCGAATCGCACTGGAACCAGGCGGTGCTGCTGAAGGTGAATGGCCGGCTCGTGCCTGAGGCGCTCGAGCGCGCGGTCGCGGCCCTGGAGGCACGCCACGACGCGCTGCGTCTGCGGTTCGTAAAAGAGGCGGGCGAGTGGAAGCAGACCGTAGCGAGCGGAGAGTCTGCGGACACACTGACAGGAGCGACGCACGATTCGCAACCGTCACAAGCGTCGCAAGGCTCACAAGTATCGCTGTCGTCAGAGGAACCGCGGACAACACACGTATCGCAGCCCGCCACCCCCACAGTCCGCCACGAAAAACTCTCGTCGCTCGCCGACCTCGCAACGGCCTGCACCAACATCCAGTCGAGCCTCGACATCGAGCGCGGGCCGCTCTGGCGCGTCGGCCACTTCGAAACTCAAGACGAAACCCGTCTGCTAATCGCGATCCATCACCTGTCAGTGGACGGCGTCTCCTGGCGCGTGCTTCTCGAAGAACTGCAAACCGCCTATGAACAAGCCGAACGCAAGGAGCCCATCCACCTACCAGTCCCGTCGATGCCCTGGCGCGTATGGGTCCGTGAACTTCATCAGTATGCCGAATCATCGGAGCGTGTCGCTGAACTCGCATGGTGGCAAACCGCGCTCGACGCGCCTGCATTGCGCGCCGGCCCGCTGTTTCCGGCCATCGAGCCGCATCCGCAGCCGCAAAAGACGCTGCTGAAAAAGCTCTCGCCCGAACTCACCGCGGCGCTCCTGCGTGAAGCACCGCGCGTGTACCGGATGCGCGTCGACGAAGTGCTGCTTGCGGCGCTCGCGCGCGCCATCGGCGATGCGGTGTCGCGTGATGAAGTGCTCGTCGAGCTGGAAGGCCACGGCCGCGAGGACGTCATCGACGGTGCCGAGCTGAGCCGCACCGTCGGCTGGTTCACGAGCCAGTATCCGCTCGCGTTGCCGCGCGGCACCGACGCGGCCGATGCGCTGCTGCAGGTGCGCGAGCGTCTCGCGGCCGTCCCGTTGCGCGGACTGGGCTGGGGCCTGCTCTCGTGCTGCGCGGACGCCGCGAGTCGGTCGGCGCTGCGCGCGCTGCCCACGCCGGAGATCGGCTTCAACTATCTGGGCCGCTTCGATCAGACTTTCGACGATGCAAGCCGCTTCGGCTTCGCGGCCGAAACGCCGGGCGACGCCATCGCACCCCGCGCGCGGCTGCCCGACCGTGCGCTCGACATCAACGGCTGGATTGCCGGCGATTCGCTCGCGCTCAACTGGGGCTACGCGCCGCAGTTCGTGTCGGACGCGCTCGCCGAAAAATTGCTGGCGTCGTTCGAGTCGTCGCTCGTCGCGCTGGTCGAACATCTGCGCACCGCCACATCGCAACCGCAACAGCCACAACAACCACAAGCCCCCAAACCGCGCCCACCCGTTCCCGATTCCGTCGAAACGCTGGCGCAGCGCGACACCATCGCCGCAAGCTGGACCGCGCGCGCCGTATACGAAGCCAGCCTGCCCGCGCCTCCCGCCGATGCGCTCGCCGCCTGGTTCGCGCGACGCCGGCCTCAAGACGCAAACTCTCGCGCCCAGGCCGCACGATCGCCCGCCGTGCCGCTCAACGCACTCGGCGCGCCGGCAACGCTGTTCTGTCTGCACCCCGGCTACGGCATGGTCGGCGAATACCGCACGCTCGCGCAGGCGCTGAACGGCCGCGTGAGCCTGATCGCCATTCAGGCCCCGGCTGTGCGCGGCGAGCCGTGGCAAGGCGACACGTTCGAAGCGCTCGCCGCGCACTACGCCGACAGCATCGAAGCGCTCCAGCCGCACGGCGACTACGCGCTGCTCGGCTGGTCGTTCGGCGGCCGGCTCGCGATCGCCATCGCGGAACATTTCGAGCGGCGCGGCATGCGCGTGTCGTTCGTCGGCATCGTCGATACGGCGACGCATCGGGAGGAGGGCGCCGGCTTTGCCACCACCGTCAAAGAAGACGAAGGCGAAGACAGTGCGCCGGCCGCCGCGCTTACGCTGCTCGACAACGCGGGCCCGTCGCTGCTCGGCGACGCGCTCGCCGCCGACGCGTTGCACGCCGATCTGATGTCGCGGCATGTGCTGCCGCGCATCGCCTGCGATCTGCATGTGTGGCGCGCGCTGCGCATCGCCGATCCGCGGCGCAGGATGGCGTGGGCGGACCGCACGCGTGGCCGGCTGCACGAGTTCGACGTCGACGCGAGTCATTCGAGCATCGTCCACCATCCGATTCTTGCCGCGCAGCTTGAGCAGTGGTTCGCACCATCGGCGCCGCAAAGCGAGGCGACGGCACGCACTCAGCCCGATCCCGTCGCCGATCTTCACCGCTAGCACCCCCAGCCGCTGGCGCGGCGGGCACGCGTTTTCGCCCGCATCGCGCCAACGGCTGTGTCTCCCGTTCCCCACAGTTTTATTCGCATTGAATGCGAACGATTATTGTTTACATTACTATCCCGTCTTGAGAGAATCACCGGGCACCAGGCCGGCGTCCGCGCGTCTGGCTTGATTCGGGGATAGAAGAAAGGGGATCAAGAAGAATGAAGGTTGAGAAAGCCGGGAAATGCGTTGCTTTGCGGGAGCGCGGCTTGCCGCACCCGCGTCCGATTTACGTCGCGTTGATGCTGGGTCTGGCCAGCCTCGGCGCGCACGCGCAGGAGTCGCCGGCCGCTGCATCGGGCACGGACGCCGCGAAGGAATTGCCTGCCGTTCAGGTGCGCAGTTCTGCTGAAGATCCGCTAGGGCCGGGCGTCGGCTATGTCGCCAAACGTTCGATGACCGGCACCAAGACGGATTCGTCGCTGCTCACGAATCCGCAGAGCGTGTCCGTCGTCACGCGCCAGCAGATGGACGACCAGGGCGCGCAGACCGTCGACCAGGCGCTGCGCTACACGCCGGGCGTCTATTCGCAGGACGGCACCGACATCCGTTTCGATCAGCTCTACGGCCGCGGTTTTCCGCTCGACTCGTATCTGGACGGCCTGCATCTGTACCAGTCGCCGCGCTTCGCCACGCCGCGCATCGACCCGTACTTCATGGAGCGCCTGGAAGTGCTGCATGGCCCGGCGTCGGTGTTGTACGGGCAGGGCAGTCCGGGTGGCCTCGTCAACTACGTGAGCAAGCTGCCGATGGAGCAGCCCTATCACGAAGTGATGATGCAGATCGGCAACCACAACAACTATCAGTTGGGCTTCGACCTGAGCGGTCCCGTCGACAAGAACGGCACCGTGCTGTATCGGCTCACGGGTGTCGCGCGCACTGCGGAGACGCAGGTCAGCGACATCAAGGACCAGCGCCTTGCAATCGCGCCGTCGGTCACGATCCGGCCGAACCGCGACACGACGTTCACGCTGCAGGGCAGCTTCCAGCGCGACCCGAACGGCGGTCTGTTCAACCCGGTGCCCGCCGGCGCGACGTTGTTTAGTAACCCGAACGGTCAACTCGGGCCGGACAAATATTTCGGCGATCCCGACCGCGACGGCATGCATCGCACGCAGTACTGGTTCGGTTATCAGTTCGATCACGCGATCAACGACAAGATCAGCGTGTCGCAGAATCTGCGCTATCTGCATATCGACCAGCATTATTACCAGACCTCGGTGACGAGTGCGCTCGGCGCGAATCAGCGCACGGTGTCGATGTGGGGCAACGTCGACAACGAGCACTACACGCAATTCCAGGTCGACACGCACGCGCAGGCGAAGGTGGCGACGGGCGCCGTTCAGCACACGTTGCTGTTCGGTCTCGACTATCAGCGCTCGATGCTCGGCGACACGGAAGGCAACTCCGTCCTCGGTACGGTGGATCTGTACAACCCGAACTTCTCGTCGCTGCCGACGCAGCAGGCCAACACGCGCCTCGATTATTCGTTGAGCACGGTCGGCGTGTATGCGCAGGACGAAGCGCGCTGGCGTAACTGGGTGCTCACGTTCGGCGTGCGCCAGGACTGGACGGGCGGCAATCAGCAAACCACCTTGCTCACGACGGGAAAGGGCAGCATTTACCACACGAACGATCATGCGTTCACGTGGCGCGCGGGCCTCGCGTATCAATTCGAAAGCGGCATCGCGCCGTATGTCAGCTATTCGCGGTCGTTCCAACCGGTGCTGGGCGCGACGTTTTCGGGCGCTCCGTTCTCGCCGACGAAGGGCCGGCAGGTCGAAGCGGGCGTGCGTTATCAGCCGAAATGGTTTGACGGCTTCTTCTCGCTCGCGGCGTTTACGCTCACGCAGGACAATGTGTCGGTGGTCGATCCGAATAATCTGGGCTACACGATACAGACCGGCCAGGTCCGCTCACGCGGCGTCGAGTTCGAAGCCCACGCGAACGTCACCGCCGATCTGAAAGTGATTGCGTCGTACACCTATTTGAACCAGCAGGTGACGAGCACCACGACGCCCACCAGTTTCGGCAAGCGTCCGACCATCGCGCCGCGCAATACCGCTTCGCTGTGGGCCGATTACACGTTCCACCGCGGACCGCTGCGCAACTTCGGCGTCGGCTCCGGCGTGCGTTATATGAGCAGTTCGGCGGGCGATGCAGCGAACACCTTCACGGTGCCGGGGCGTGTGCTCGTCGACCTCGGCGCGCACTACGACATTCAGAACTGGCGCCTGTCGCTCAATCTGAACAACGTGTTCGATCGCGAGTACATCTCGTACTGCACGACCGCGTCGGTGTGCTACTGGGGCGCGACGCGCACGGTGCTGGGCACGGCTCGTTACCAATGGTGATCGGCATGACGAAGGGCCCGGCGGATCGCATGCGGCACACGTCGCCATGACGGCAGGCGTGCGCTTTAACGGCAAGCGGCGCCTCGCGCTTGCGGGGTTGGGCGCGGCCGCGCTTATGGCGGCGGGCGCACGGTCGGCGCGCGCGGCGGATGCGGCGGGCGCCGTTTCTGCGGCCGCTTCGATTTCAGGCTCGGCCGCAGGCTCAGCAGCGGCGCCCGCCGCTCGCGTCGTCGTGCTCGATTGGCCGCTGACGGAAGTCGTGTTGTCGCTCGGCGTTGTGCCCGTCGGCGTGTCGCGTCCCGCGTGGTATGCGAAGCTCGACGGCGTTCCGGCGTTGCCGCCATCGGTCGTCGATACCGGCTTGCTGTATCAGCCGAACTTCGAAGTGCTCGCCGCGCTAAAGCCCGAGCTTATCGTCATCACGCCGTGGCATGTGCCGCTGCGCGGGTTGCTCGAACGCATCGCGCCGACGCTGACGGTGCAACTGTTCGGCCCCGGCATCGACGTCTATCCGGCCGTTCACGCCGCGACCCGCAAGCTCGCCGACGCGCTCGGCCGCAACGCCGCGGCCGATGCGCTGTTCGCGCAAGCCGATGCCCGCGTCGCCGATGCGTCCGCGCGTCTCGCGGGCTTTCGCGCGATGCGGCGTCCCGTCTATCTACTGCGTCCGATCGACGACCGTCACATCGCCGTATTCGGCAGAAACAGCCTGTTCGGCGGCGTGCTCCACGCGCTCGGAATCGATAACGCGTGGCAAGACTTCGCCGATCCGCAAGGCATGACCGAAGCGGACCTCGGCGCGCTCGCACGACATGCCGATGCGCAAGTCGTCACGATCGGCGTGCCGTCCGGCGTCGCGGCGCAACTCGCGCGCAGTCCGTTATGGGGCGCGCTGCCGTTCGTGCGGCAAAACCGCGTCCAGCACATCGGCCCGTTGCCGGCGCTCGGCGGCCTCGTCGCGTCGATGCGTTTCGCCGACAGCCTCGCCGGCGCGCTGCAAGGAGTCACCCAATGAACCGCTCGATGGCGACTGTCACCGCCGCCGCGCCGCGCGCGTGGCGGCTGCCCGCGCTGCTGCTGATGCTGGCCGCGTGGCTCGTTTATCACACACTGTCCGCGCGGCTGCCTGTCGCGCAATGGCCCGGCGCGCTGTTGCCTCGTGCCGATGCCACGTTGCCGCAGCTTGTCGTGCGCTATGGCTGGCTGCCGCGCTTCGCGATCGCGCTGATCGCCGGCGCGGCGTTGTCGCTGGCGGGCGTGGTCTTTCAGCAGGTGCTGCGCAATCCGCTTGCCGAGCCGCTCACGCTCGGCGTGTCGGCGGGCGCGTATCTCGCGTTGACGATCGCCGCGGTGGCCGCGCCCGCGCTCGCCGTCGATATGCGCTTCGCGGTCGCGCTGGCAGGCGCCGCGCTCGCGATGTTCGCCACCATGGCGATGACGTGGCGCAAGGGCTTCGCGGCGGTCTCCATCGTGCTCGCGGGCATGATCGTGAATCTGTACTGCGGCGCATTGTCAGTGATCCTGACGATTGTGTTCGAGCGTTCGTTGACGTCGGTGTTCATCTGGGGCGGCGGCTCGCTCGTGCAAAACGGCTGGGCGAGCGTCGTGTGGCTGCTGCCGCGCGTGCTCGCGTGCGGTGTCGCCATGGCGCTGCTGGTGCGCCCCTTAACGCTCTTTTCACTCGACGACGGCAGCGCGAGCCAGCTCGGCATGTCGCTGAAATGGACGCGTCCGCTCGCGCTCGGCGTCGCCGTCACGTTGAGCGCGTTCATGGCGAGCGCAGTCGGCGTAATCGGCTTCATCGGACTCGGCGGGCCGGTGCTCGCGCGTCTGATGGGCGCACGGCGCGTGCGCGATCAGTTGCTATGGGCGCCGCTCGTCGGCGCGCTGTTGCTCGCGATCGCCGATCAGGCCGTGCAGAGTTTGCCGAGCGTACTCGGCGAACTGCTGCCGACGGGCGCGGCGGTCGCGCTCTGCGGCGGGCCGCTGCTGCTGTGGATGCTGCGCCGCGTGCACATCGAAGCGCCGCGTCCCGCGTCTGCGGAGCGCCCGCCGCCGCGTCGCGCGTTAACGATGCCGACGCTGCTGCTCGGCGTCCTGCTCGTCGCCGCGGTCGTCGTGTCGCTGCTCTTTTCGACGACGCTGCACGGCTGGCAATGGACCGGCGCGCAGCAATGGAGCGACGTGTGGTTCTGGCGCGTGCCGCGCCTCGCCGCATCGCTGGGCGCGGGGGTGATGGTGGCGCTCGCGGGGACGATCCTGCAACGCGTCACCGGCAATCCGATGGCAAGCCCCGATCTGCTTGGCGTGAGCGGCGGCGCGATGCTCGGCATGCTGGCCGCGGCGGTCGTCGCGAGCGCGCCGTCGACGCCCGTGCTGCTCGCGGGCTCGTCGGCGGGCGCGCTGATCTGCCTCGTGACGATCGTCGCCCTTGGCCGCCGCAGCGGTTTCGCGCCGGAGCATGTGCTGCTCGCGGGCATCGCCCTCAGCGCGTTTTCACAGGCGGTCGTCATGCTCGCGACGGCGAGCGGCGGCGCGTACGCGAACCTGCTGCGTCCGCTGCAATACGGCTCGACCTATCTGATCGCGCCCGCGACGGCAATCGCCGTCGGCGCGTGCACGGTCGTCGCGGTGGTCGTCGCGTATCTGGGCGCGCGTTGGCTCGAGATCCTGCCGCTCGGCGCGAATGTGGCGAATGCGCTCGGCGTCGGCGCGCAACGCGCGCGGCTCATGCTGCTCGTGCTGGCCGCGATCCTCACGGCGGGCGCGACGGTCGTGATTGGCCCGATGTCGTTCGTCGGCCTGATGGCGCCGCATCTCGCGCGGCTGCTCGGCTTTCCGCGCGCGCGTTCGCAGATGCTCGTCGCGGCGCTGATCGGCGGCTTGCTGATGGTGCTGTCGGACTGGCTCGGCCGCAACATGATCTTTCCGCAGCAACTGCCGGCGGGCGTGATCGCGACGCTTCTGGGCGGGCCTTATCTAATGTGGTTGCTGCGTCGTTGATGCGTCGAACAAGTTGAGCCGAGGCGCGCATCGCGCGCCTCATGACTCTCGACGAACCCCGCTGCGTCAGAACGAAAACGTCGTATTCAACATCACGAGCCGCGCTTCGCCGACCGCGATAATCAGATTGCTGTTGCTCGACGGATAGTACGTTTTGTCGAACACGTTCTTCACATTCAGTTGCACATGCGTCGGGATCTTGCCGATCTTCGTGTCATAAGCGGCGAACAGGTCTGCCACGACATAACCTGGCAACGTGAAGCTGTTGGCCGTGTCGCCCGGACGCTTGCTCACTAGCCGCGCGCCGCCGCCAAAACGCCATTGCCCCGGCAGATACGGCAGCATCGTGTCGTAGACGGCGAAGACACTGCCGGTATGGCGCGCCGCGTTCACGAGGCGCGTGCCGTTGTCGCGGTCGGTTGCGTTCGTGTATGCATAGCTGCCGATCACGCTTACGTGCTGTGTGAGCCGGCCCGCAACATCGAGCTCGATGCCGCGCGACCTCGCGCTGCCCACCGTCTCCGTCGTATCGCCGACCGTGACCGCCACATTGTTCTTGTCGATCTGATAGACGGCGAGCGTGCCCGTGATGCCGTGCGCGTCGAGCTTGAGGCCCGTAGACGCGTCCACGCTCCGGCGCGAGCGGCTCGCTGACTTGCGTGGCGACGTTCGGCACGAACGATTTGCTGAAGTTCGCGTACGCGGACAGCGCCGGCGTGAGCCGGTAAACGAGGCCGAATTGCGGCAGCCATACCTGCCCATGCGAGTGATCGGCGATCACGAACGGACGGCCCACGCCCGACAGTTGCTGCCAGTTCTCCCAACGCAGGCCGCCGACCGCGATCAGCCTGTCGGTCAGATGAACCGTGTCCTGCGTCACGACGGAATAGGTATGCACCTTCGACAAGCTGTCGCTCTGCGTCGCGCTCGGCGTGCCGCCCGGCGACAGTTGTCCATAGACGGGGTCGAACAGATCGAAGCCCGACACCGCCTTGCCGCGTATGGTGTCGCCGCGGAAGCTGCGTTGACGCTCGTACTCGCCGCCGACGTACAACTCGTGACGCATGCCGCCGAGCTTCAGATTGCCGAGCACGCCGACGGTCGCGATCTCGTCGGAATCGTTGCGCTGCAGGTTCGCATCCGACGAGCGGCTCATGATGCCGGTCCTGCTGTTGAACGCCGTCGCGCGCGTGATGTACTGGTCGTAGCGGTCGCGGCTCCATCCGTAGGTTGCGCGCACGCGCCATTCGTCGGAAAAGCGGTGTTCGATTTTCGCGCGCAGCGTTTCCTGCTCGCCTGAGTTTTGCGCCCACGCTTCTTCATAGCGCGTGTAACGCAAGGCATCGTCGGGATGACCGTTGACGAGCACCGTGCCGCGGTCGAACGGCGTCGTGTAGTCGACGTACTGGTAGCTCACGTCGATCGACGTATTCGCGTCGTGCCACGACAGCGACGGCGCGATCAGCGCGTCGCGCTGGCGTCCGAAGCTGCGCCAGTAGCGCGCGGTGTTGTACTCGCCGGTCAGGCGAAACGCGAGCGTGCCGCCCGCGACCTGTCCCGCTTCGCCGATCGGGCCGGTGAGGTCGAAGCTGGTGCCGCTGCCGCGATGGCTCGTGTAGTTCGCAGAGACCGAGCCGTGAAAAGTGTCTTCCGGTTTCCGGGTGATCAGATTGATCACGCCGCCTGGCTCCTGGATGCCGTAGAGCAGCGAAGCGGGGCCCTTGAGCACTTCGACGCGGTCGATCGTCGCGAGATAGTTGTGAAGCGTCGGCGAGCGCATGCCGTCGACGAGAATCGAGCCGTCGTCGTTCGAGCCGAAGCCGCGCTTGATGAACGCATCGCGCGTTCCGCCGAGCGTGTTCGTTTGCGTGATGCCGCTCACGTTGCCGAGCACGTCGTCGAGCGTGCGCGCCTGCTGGTCCTGCATCACGCTCGAGCTGACGACCGCAACGGACTGCGGAATGTCGCTGATTTTCGTCGCGATGCCGCTCGCGGTTTCACTCGTGCGCGGACGATAACCGGCGGTCGGGTCGGCGAGCGCGGCGGCCTGCACGGCGACCGCCGGCAGTTCGGTGGGGGCGGCGGTCGAGGCGGCGGGCGGGGCGCTCGCGGCATCCGGCGAAGCGGCGGCGGCGAGTGCGGCGGGCGCGGTCGCCATGTACATCAACATCGAAAGGGGAATGCGGAGGCCGCGGCGGCGAGGGCGGCCTGGCGGCGCGGAGGTTTTGACGAAGCGCATGGATGGTTTGAACGACAGATTCCTGGACGACGCGTATCCCGCACCAGAGCGGCCGGGAAGCTCAGCGGCGTCGGTTCTTATTAAGGATGCGAGACGATAATGTAAATGAGAATGATTATCAAATGAAAACATAATGGCGCGGACTCGCGGATGCCCACCGCGCCAGCAAGACTGGCTGCGTTGCTCTAAACTAGCCGCCGCTCACGCCAGCCACGCCAACACTCACGACCTCGATGCCTCCCGTTCCCGCCGACTCCAGCGACACCGCCGATTCCTCCTCCGTCAGCCTGCCGAAGCAACCGGCGTTTCAACGCTTCTGGTGCACGCGCATTCTCTCGTCGCTGTCGTTTCAGATGCTCGCGGTCGCGATGGGATGGCACATCTACGCGCTCACGCACAGCGCGTTCGCGCTCGGCCTCGTCGGACTCGCGCAGTTCCTGCCGATGTTCCTGCTGACGCTCGTCGTCGGCCATTTCGCGGACCGCTACGATCGCCGGCGCATCGCGGCCATCTGTCAAAGCCTCGAAAGCGTCGCGGCATTGCTGTTCGCGTGCGGCACCTTCGGCGGATGGATCAGCGCACCCGTGATTTACGTGCTCGCTGCCTGCGTGGGCGCGGCGCGCGCCTTCGAATCGCCGGCGGTCGCGTCGCTGTTGCCCGGCGTCGTGCCGCGCGGGCAATTGCCGAAGGCGACGGCGTGGGCGACCTCGGCGAACCAGACCGCGCAGATCGCCGGTCCCGCGCTCGGCGGTCTGCTTTACGGCATCGGTCCGGGCGCCGCTTATCTCGCGTGCACGCTGTCGTTCGCCGCCGCGGCCACGGCCGTGTGGGGCATTCCGCTGCGCGCGAAGCCGGCGAGCCGCGCGCCCGTCACGCTCGAATCGGTGTTCTCGGGCATCGCCTTCATTCGCAAGCAACCGGTGATACTCGGCGCGTTGTCGCTCGATCTGTTCGCGGTGCTGTTCGGCGGCGCGACCGCGCTGTTGCCGGTGTTCGCGCGCGATGTGCTGCATACCGGGCCGCTCGGGCTCGGCCTGTTGCGCTCGGGCACCGCGATCGGCGCGCTCGCGGGCACCATCTGGCTCGCGCATTTTCCGCTGCGCAACCGGCCGGGCGCGGCGATGTTCGGCGGCGTGATCGCGTTCGGCGTGGCGACGCTCGTGTTCGGCATGTCGCATCAGTTCATCGTGTCGCTGCTCGCGCTGATGGCGCTCGGCGCGTCGGACACCATCAGCGTCGTCGTGCGTCTGTCGCTCGTGCAGCTTCGCACGCCGGATGAAATGCTCGGACGCGTGAGCGCCGTCAATTCGCTTTTCATTGGCACATCGAATCAATTGGGTGAATTCGAATCGGGTGTCACGGCCGGCTGGTGGGGCGCGCGAACGGCGGTGCTGGTCGGCGGCATCGCGACGATCACGGTCGCCTTGCTGTGGATGAAGCTCTTCCCCGAATTGAGGAACACGCGTTCGCTCGAACGCGAAGAGGAACTGGCGCCGAGCGCCTGAGCGGCACGCGGCTTCGCACGGCGCGCGGCTTTGCACGGCGCGCGGCCTGGCACGGCGCGCTATTCTCGTTCGATGAGAACCGGCTTCTCGTTCAGGCCGGCTACCGCGCCACGGCTCATGCGCGTAAGGTTGAGCGCGTCACTTGCGGGAATGCCCGCCAAGGAGCCGCTTCATGACACACCCTGACTCGCATCAGCACGCTTATCCGAGCGACATCGCGTTCACGCCCACGGTCAAGGCATTGCAAAGCCGCAACGGTTCGCGCGATGCGTATGCGCGGATGGAAGAAGAACACGGCTGGCAGACGCGTCTCACGCCCGACGTCGCGGGTTTCATCGAGCAGCAGACGAGCGTGTTTCTTGCGACCGTCAGCTCGGAAGGGCAGCCGTATATCCAGCATCGCGGCGGTCCCGCTGGTTTTCTGCGCGTGCTCGACGATCACACCATTGCGTTCGCGGATTTCGCCGGCAACCGGCAGTACATCACGGCCGGCAATCTCGCGGAAAATCCGAAGGCGCATCTGTTTCTGATGGACTATGCGCATCGCCGGCGCATCAAGATCTGGGGCGAGGCGCGCGTGGTCGACGACGATCCCGCGTTGCTCGCGAAGCTCATGCCCGAGGGTTACAAGGCGCGCGGCGAACGCGTGATCGTGATGACGGTGCGCGCGTGGGACGTCAATTGTCCGAAGCATATTCCGCAGCGTTTCGAAGCAGCGGATGTGGCCGCCGCGTTGCAGGAACGCGACGAGCGCATCCAGCAACTCGAGGCGCAAGTGGCCGAGCTTAAACGCGAGGCAGCGCTTCGCGGCGATTGATGCGCGCGCACTCGTTCCGTAGAATCGTGGCGCTTAGCGCGTGACATATGACGCTTGCTTGCAAGCGCAACGATTCGCGCGATCACGAGGAGAATGCGCATGAGTCTGCACACCACGGAGCCGATCGCGGCGACCGTTTATCGCGGCAATTCTGTTGAAAACACGCACCGCGCGCATGTCGCGGTTGTCGATGCCGCCGGCCGCCTGCTGTATTCGTTCGGCGATCCGTCGCGCGTCACCTTGGCGCGTTCCGCCGCCAAGCCGGCGCAAGCGCTCGCGGTGCTGGAAACCGGCGCGCTGGAGCGCTTCGGTTTCGACGAAGCGGACCTCGCGCTGATGTGCGCGTCGCACAGCAGCGAGCCGCGTCACATCGAGCGTGCGCGCGGCATGCTCGCGAAGGCGCAGGCAAGCGAAGCGGATCTTCGCTGCGGCGGTCATCCGCCGCTCTCCGATGCGGTCTACGCGGACTGGATCAAGCGCGATTTCAAGCCGGGCGCGGTGTGCAGCAACTGTTCGGGCAAGCACGCGGGCATGCTCGCCGGCGCGCGTTCGATCGGCGCCGCGCTGAGCGGTTACGAAGAGCCGGATCATCCGTTGCAAGTGCGCGTGAAGCACACGGTCGCCAACGTCTGCGATCTGCCGGACGAGGGCGTGCAATGGGCGATCGACGGATGCAATCTGCCCACGCCGGCCTTTGCGCTGGACCGTCTTGCGCGACTCTTCGTCAAGCTGGCCGCTGCCGAGGATGAAGTGTCCTCCGGTGCGTCCAACGCTGAGCCTACTTCGCGCACGGCGGCGCTCGCGCGCATCTATCGTGCGATGACGGCTTATCCGGAGCTGGTGGCAGGAGAGGGCCGCTTTTGCACGCTGCTGATGGACGCGTTCGAAGGCGCGCTGGTCGGCAAGCTCGGTGCGGACGGCAGTTATGCGATCGGCGTGCGCGCGTCGAAGCAGACGGCGGCGCACACAGGCAAGGAGGGCGCGCAGGGCGCGCTCGGCATCGCGGTGAAAGTCGAGGATGGCAACGTCAGCGTGCTATACGCGGTGGTCGCCGAAGTGCTCGCGCTGCTCGAGATCGGCACGGCCGGACAGCGCGCGAAGCTCGACGCTTTTCATGCGCCCAGAACGCTCAACACGATGGGCGTCGCGACGAGCCGCGTCGTGTTTTCGGTTGCGCTCGCCGCGGCTCGGTAAAGCGGGTGTGCGTCGTTAGCGCTGGCTCGGCGCGGCGCGGCCGCGCGGCCGCTTCACATCGTCAGGCTGCAGCCTCGGCCGCGGACATCAGCGCAGTACGTATCGCATGCGCGAGCTCGCCCGCCTGGAACTTGGCGACATAGCCGTTTGCGCCAGCGTTCTTCACATGCGCCTCGTTGGCCGCGCCCGTCAGCGACGAATGGATGATCACCGGAACGTCGCGCATCCGCTCATCCGCCTTGATCTGGCGCGTCAGCATGAAGCCGTCCATCTCGGGCATTTCGAGGTCGGTCAGCACCAGCGCGATGCTGTCCTTCACGCGCACGCCATTGGCCTCGGCTTCTTCCGCGACCTGCTGCAGGGTCTGCCACGCCTCTTCGCCGGTCTTGGTCATCACGAACTCGGCGCCGATCGCGGTCAACGCCTGCTCGATCAGCTTGCGGGCGAAGCCGGAGTCGTCGGCGGCAAGAATCTTCGCGCCTGGGCGAATGCCCAGCGCGTCGCCGACCGACGTCGGGTCCACGCTCGGATGCTGCGACGGGAACACGTCGCGCAGCACCTGCTCGACGTCGATCACCTGCGCGAGCCGCGAGTCGCCCGTATTGCCGTCGATCCGCGCAATGCTCGTGACGAGATTGCCGCCGGCCGCGCCTTCCGCGGACAGCACCTGATTCCATTCGAGGCGCACGATGTCGTCGACTTCCTCGACCGCGAACGCCTGCGTCGAGCGCGCGAATTCGGTGACGAGCAGGATGTTCAGGCCGCGCGTGGGCTCGCAGCCCATCAGCCGCGGCAAGTCGATCACGGGGATGATCTGCCCGCGAATATCGACCGCGCCCATCACGAACGGCGACGAACCGGCGATCGGCGTGACCGGCGGCATCGTCGAAATTTCGCGCACCTTGAACACGTTGATGCCGTAAAGCTCGTGCGCGTCGCTGCCGGGCACCGAGCCGAGACGGTACAGCAGCAACTCGAATTTGTTGGAACTGGTCAGGTTGGTGCGTTCGTCGTGCGCGCGGTTATCTACTGCCATCGAATCTCTCCGGGATTGCGGTGCGTGGGCGCGCGCTTGCGTTGGTTGATGCCGACGCGCTTCTTACTTTCTGTTATCGGCGCGGCTGCCGAAAAATTCAGCGGCTCGCCGGCTTTTGCTGGCAATCCCTGGGTGCACGCGGTTTTCGCTCACAAGCGGACGGCATTCGTGTGAAGGTTACCTAACGTTACACAAGCGACAGCGTCGTATCACATGGCATCGGGCGCGGCTTCTAGAATTTTTTCCGACGATCGAATGCGGCGCTTTGCGGCGCTTCACGGCAGCAGACGAGCCGGCCGCGGCATCTCGCGCTCACATGTCCTCGCGCGCCGCATCGTTGCCGTTTCGCTTCCAATCCAAGGAGAACGTATGACCCGCTTGCCTCTCGCCACCATCACGAGCGCCTGCATGGCCAGTCTGCTGATGCTCGCCGCTTCCGCCACGACGGCCAGCGCCCAGACCGCGCCCGCCGCCGCGCCAGACGCGGGCCGTCTGCATGCCGCCGACCAGACGTTCATCGCCGAGGGCACGCAGGCCGTCGCCACGCAACGCGATGCGGCGCGCATCGCGACATCGCGCTCGACCGACCGCGACGTGAAGGCGTTCGCCGAGCGCGTCTCGGCCGATAACGCCAAAATCACCGACGCGCTGCGCGCGGCCAGCCCGCGCGGCGTCGACGTGCCGAAGAACGACCCGGACACGGCCGTTCTCGCGAGCATCAACAACCTGCGCGGCGCCGAGTTCGACAAGACCTATATCGAGCAGGTCGCGCTGGCCGGCGAGCAGAAGGCGCAGTCGGCGTTCCAGGCGGAAATCGCCTCGGGCCGCGATCCGCAGTTGAAGGATGCGGCGAAGAAGGCGTTGCCTGTTCTGCAGGAGCATTACGCGATGGCGCAGGAACTGGCGCAACGCAAGCACCTGCCGGCAGCAGCGCACTGAGTTTGCGGAGGCGGGCGACGCCGGCGACGCGTCCGCGCCGACCGGCGTAAACTGAACCTCCGTTCAAACGACGGCTATGCCACGGAGATTCATCAATGGAATACAGACATCTGGGTGCTTCCGGTTTCAAGGTGCCGGTGCTGAGTTTCGGCACGGGGACGTTCGGCGGCAAGGGCGAATTTTTTGAGGCGTGGGGCGCGACCGACGTCGCCGAAGCGCGCCGTCTGATCGACATCTGTTTCGATGCGGGCGTCACGATGTTCGACACCGCGGACATCTATTCGCGCGGCGCATCGGAGTCGGTGCTCGGCGAAGCGCTCAAGGGCAAGCGCGACAAGGCGATCCTCTCGACCAAGGCGACCTTCCGTTTCGACGACGGCCCGAACAACGTGGGCTCGTCGCGCTTTCACCTGATTCAGGCGGTCGACGCGGCGCTCAAGCGCCTGCAAACCGACTACATCGACCTCTTTCAGCTGCACGGTTTCGACGCCCGTACGCCGGTCGCCGAAGTGCTGTCCACGCTCGACGACCTGGTGCGCGCGGGCAAGATCCGCTACACGGGCGTGTCGAACTTTTCCGGCTGGCATCTGATGAAGTCGCTCGATACCGCCGACCGCTACGGCTATCCGCGCTACGTCGCGAACCAGACGTATTACTCGCTCGTCGGCCGCGATTACGAGTGGGAGCTGATGCCGCTCGGCATCGATCAGGGCGTGGGCGCGGTGGTGTGGAGCCCGCTCGGCTGGGGGCGTCTGACGGGCAAGATCAAGCGCGGCCAGCCGTTGCCGCAGCAAAGCCGCTTGCACAAGACCGCCGACATGGGCCCGCCGGTCCCGGAGGAGTACCTGTTCCGCGTGCTCGACGCAATCGACGAGATCGCCGTCGAAACCGGCAAGACCGTCCCGCAGATTGCATTGAACTGGCTGTTGCAGCGCCCGACGGTGTCGACGGTGCTGATCGGCGCTCGCAATGAAGAGCAGTTGCGGCAGAACCTGGGCGCGGTTGGCTGGAATCTGACGCCCGAGCAGGTCGCGCGGCTCGATGCGGCGAGCGCGGTGCGGCCCGCTTATCCGTACTGGCATCAGGAAGGATTCGCCGAGCGCAATCCGAAAGCGGTTTAAGCGGGCGAGTCGGGGCGCATTTTTAGGTGCGTTGGTTGCCGGTGCCGCTTCCGCAGCGCCCGAAACCAACGCGGGCCTCAACCCTCAATGCTCAACCCCCACTGCCCAACCCTCAAGCCAGCCCGCCGTTCGCGCGCAATACCTGGCCGTTGACCCAGCCGGCCTCCGGACTCGCGAGGAACGCCACCACCGAAGCAATATCCTCCGGTTGCCCGAGGCGCTCGAGCGGCGGCATCTTCGCGAAGTGCTGGATCTGCTCCTGGGTCTTGCCGTCGAAAAAGAGCGACGTCGCGACCGGCCCCGGCGCGACCGCGTTCACGGTGATGTTGCGCCCGCGCAGTTCCTTCGCGAAGACGTGCGCGAACGTTTCGACCGCTGCCTTCGTCGCGCTGTAGATCGCGTAACCCGGCATGTTCAGCGCGACGGTCGTGCTCGAAAAGTTGACGATGCGCCCGCCGCCGTTCATGCGGCCCGCCGCTTCGCGCAGCGTGTTGAAAGTGCCGCGCACGTTGATGTCGAACGTGCGGTCGTACAGTTCGTCACTGGTGTCGGCAAGCGGCGTCGGCTGGATCACGCCCGCGTTGTTGACCAGCACGTCAACCTTTCCCAGTTGCTGCTCGGCTGTCTCGAACATGCGGCGCACGTCGCCGGCTTTCGACACGTCCGCCTTGACCGCGATCGCCCGGCCGCCCGCCGCCTTCAGTTCGACGACGAGCGCCTCGGCTTCGTTCGAGCTTGCCGCGTAATTGACGACGACGGCGAAACCGTCGTTCGACAGACGGCGTGCGATGGCCGCGCCGATGCCGCGCGAGGCGCCGGTCACGATGGCGATCTGGGCGTTTGTTGTGGTGTTCATGATGCGTTTCCTTGTCGGTAGTGGATCGGTGAGTGAATGATGAACGCTTTCTGTTCTGAGATAATCGGGCCGGCCTCACCATCATCATTCCACTTGCTTTAACAAAACGAATCAAAGGGCACGCCAAACATGGACCGTTTCGAGGAAATGCGCGTTTTCGTGCGGGTGGCCGAGCGACAGAGCTTCACGCGCGCGTCCGACGACCTGCAGATACCGCGTGCCACCGTCACCAATCTCGTCAAGCGGATGGAGGAGCGGCTCGGCGCGCGGCTGCTCGAGCGCACCACGCGCACGGTTCGTCTGACGCCGGACGGCCAGGCGTACTACGGCCGCTGCGTGCGGCTGATCGCCGATCTGGAGGACGCCGAAGGCTCGTTCTCGAACCTCGCGCCGAAGGGCCTGCTGCGCGTGAACCTGCAAGGCACGCTCGCGCGCCACTTCGTCGTGCCGTCCTTGCCGGCGTTTCTGACGCGCTACCCGGACATCGAACTGACGATCGGCGAAGACGACCGGCTGGTCGATCTGGTGCGCGAGGGCGTCGACTGCGTGCTGCGCGTGGGCAACCTGCAGGATTCGTCGATGGTCGGACGGCGCGTCGCGCAACTGCCGCAAGTCACGGTAGCGAGCCCGGCCTATCTGGAAAAATATGGCGAGCCTGCGGACCCGTCGGCGCTCGCCGCGCACCGCGCCGTCAACTATGTGTCGAGCGCGACCGGCAAGCCGGTGCCGCTGGAATTCAGCATCGAAGGACGCAATACGCCGATGCTGCTGCCGGGCGCGGTGTCGGTGACGGGCGTCGAACTCTACACGGGCTCGGCGCTCGCCGGGCTCGGCATCGTGCAGGTGCCGCGCTACCGCGTGCGCGACGAACTCGCGGCGGGGCGCCTGAAGATCATCCTCGCCGGCTTCCCGCCGCCGCCGCTGCCGGTGTCGGTGCTGTATCCGCAGAACCGGCAACTGTCGTCGCGGGTGCGCGTGTTCGCGCAGTGGCTGCGCGACATCTTCGAGACGGCGGCCACCGCGTAAGCGGCGTAGTTCGCGGCCCGTGCGCCTACGCAAACGCGCATGCGCGGCTCGTGGAAAACTGTATAGATATACAGTATAGTGTCCAACTGCACGCGAGCCGCGGCGCGAACGCCGCCGCTCCGTTTGCACCGAACTTGCGCGGTCGCGAGGCGTCCGTGAGAGGTGGTCCACTCATTCAGACGGTCGAAAAATTGTCATCCAACGGCATTATCAAGATTCGCGGCGCGCGCCAGCACAACCTGAAGAACGTCGATCTCGACGTCAAAACCGGCGAAATGACGGTCGTCACCGGGCCGTCCGGTTCCGGCAAGTCGAGCCTCGTGTTCGACACGCTTTACGCGGAGGGGCAGCGGCGCTACGTCGAAACGTTTAGCGCCTATGCGCGGCAGTTCCTCGACCGCATGGACCGGCCGCAGGTCGACCGGGTGGACGGCGTGCCGCCCGCCATCGCGATCGACCAGACCAATCCCGTGCGCAGCTCGCGCTCCACCGTCGGCACCATGACGGAGCTGAACGACCACCTGAAGCTGTTGTACGCGCGCGCGGCCGAGCTGTTCGACCGCAAGACGGCGCGCCAGGTGCGTCACGACACGCCCGAGACCATTTACGCGGAACTGCTCGAACGCACGGCCGGCAGCGATCCGCGGCTCGTCGTCACGTTTCCGGTCGAGTTGCCGGAGTCGGCTTCCGAGCAGGAAGTCGAGCAATGGCTGTCGGCAAGCGGCTATACGCGCGTGCAGGCACAGCGCGAGGTCGATTCGCCCACCGGCAAGCGCAAGCTGCTCGACGTGGTCGCCGACCGCTTCCGCGTGGCGCAGGCCGACAAGCAACGGGTGGTGGAGGCGATCGAGGCGTCGCTCAAGCGCGGCGGCGGGCGCGTCAATATCTACGTGTTGCCGCCGGCTTCAGACGCGCCGCTCGCGCCCGAGGCGCAGCCGGCCGAGCCGGAAATCTGGCGCTTCTCAACGGGGCTGCATAGCCCGGAAAGCGACCTGCGTTATGCCGATCCGCAGCCGGCGCTGTTCTCGTTCAACTCGGCCTACGGCGCGTGCGACGTCTGCCGCGGCTTTGGCCGCGTGATCGGCGTCGACCTCGGCCTCGTGATTCCGGACGCGCGCAAGACGCTGCGCGACGGCGCGATCAAGCCGATGCAAACGCCCGCCTGGAAGGAGTGTCAGGACGATCTGATGCGCTACGCGGCGAAGGCCGACATCCGCCGCGGCACGCCGTGGGGCGAACTGACAGACGCGGAGCGCGACTGGGTCATCAACGGTTCGCCGGACTGGAACGGCAAGTGGCAAAGCCAGTGGTACGGCGTCAAACGCTTCTTCGAATATCTCGAATCGAAAGCGTACAAGATGCACATTCGCGTGCTGCTGTCGAAGTACCGCAGCTACACGCCGTGCGAAACCTGCGGCGGCGCGCGTCTGAAAACGGAGTCGCTGCTGTGGCGTCTCGGTAGCAAGGCTAATGCGGACCAGGTGCTGGCGCCCGCGCAGCGCTTCATGCCGCGCGGCGTCGAATGGAACCGCGCGCAGCTCGAGGCGCTGCCGGGCCTCACCGTGCACGACCTGATGCTGATGCCGATCGAGCGCATCCGCCGCTTCTTCGACGAAATCAGCTTGCCGAGCGCGCTGCTCGACGACGCGCTCAAGCTGCTGCTCGCCGAAGTGCGCACGCGCCTCAAATATCTGTGCGACGTCGGGCTCGGTTATCTGACGCTCGACCGGCAAAGCCGCACGTTGTCGGGCGGCGAAGTGCAGCGGATCAATCTGACCACGGCGCTCGGCACGTCGCTCACGAAAACGCTGTTCGTGCTGGACGAACCGAGCATCGGCCTGCATCCGCGCGATCTGAACCGGATCGTGGAGGCCATGCATCGTCTGCGGGACGCGGGCAATACGCTCGTGGTGGTGGAACACGACCCGTCGGTGATGCTTGCGGCGGACCGGCTGATCGACATGGGGCCGGGGCCGGGCGAGCGTGGCGGCTCGATCATTTTCGACGGCGCGCCCGAGTTGATCCGTTCGTCGGGCACGCTGACCGGCGAGTATCTCGGCGGGCGCCGGCACGTCGCGGACGCGGCGCACTGGTCGCAGCGCCCTGTGGACGCGAGCACGCCGAGCATCGTGCTGGAAGGCGCGACCGAGCACAATCTGCGCGACGTTACGGTGGAAATTCCGTTGCAGCGGCTCGTCTGCGTGACGGGCGTGTCGGGCTCGGGCAAGTCGACGCTGTTGCAAGACGTGCTGTACCCGGCCATGGCGCGGCATTTCGGCCTCGCCACCGAATCGCCGGGCGCATTCCGCAACCTGACCGGCGCGGATCAGGTTACCGACGTGGTGTTCGTCGACCAGTCGCCGATCGGCAAGACCGCGCGCTCGAATCCGGCCAGCTACGTCGGCGCGTTCGACGAAATCCGCAAGCTGTTTGCGAAGGCGCCGCTCGCGCAACAACGCGCCTACGGGCCGGGCATGTTCAGCTTCAATTCCGGCGACGGACGTTGCCCGACTTGCGGCGGTTCGGGTTTCGAGCACATCGAAATGCAGTTTTTGAGCGACGTGTACCTGCGCTGTCCGGACTGTGACGGGCGCCGTTACCGCGCGGAGCTGCTCGAGGTGAAGATCGAGCGCGGCGAACCGGCGCGCGCATTGAGCATTGCCGACGTGCTGGAGTTGACCGTCAGCGAAGCCGCCGCGTACTTCGCGAACGACGCCGAAGTGTTGCGCGTGCTGCAGCCCATTGTCGACGTCGGCCTCGAATATGTGAAGCTCGGCCAGCCGGTGCCCACGTTGTCGGGCGGCGAAGCGCAGCGGCTCAAGCTCGCCGGCTTTCTCGCCGAATCGGCCCAGGCGCGTAGTGCTCGCAGCGCGAAGCAGGCCGTCGCCAAGCGGCTCTTCATGTTCGACGAGCCGACCACGGGCCTGCATTTCGACGACATCGCCAAGCTGATGCAGGCGTTCGGCAAGCTGCTCGCAAGCGGCCATTCGCTGATCGTGATCGAGCATAACCTCGACGTGATCCGCGCGGCCGACTGGATCATCGACCTCGGTCCCGAAGGCGGCGACGGCGGCGGCCGCGTGCTGTGCGCGGGCACGCCCGAGGACGTCAAGCACTGTGCCGAATCGCATACCGGTGTGGCGCTGCTGCAGTACGACCGCGCGATGAACGCGGCGACGGAACCGGCAGATGCAGCAGACGCGGCCTCGCAGGGCATCCCGTTGCAGAAGGCGCTGAGCGCGGCGCGCGCGCGGCGCGCGATCGAAGGCGAGGACGTCGTGCGCATCGTCAACGCGCGCGAGCACAACCTGAAGGCGCTGGACGTCGACATTCCGCACGGCAAGTTCAATGTGATCACCGGCGTGTCCGGTTCGGGCAAGTCGACGCTCGCGTTCGACATTCTTTTTCACGAAGGCCAGCGCCGTTATCTCGAATCGCTGAATGCGTATGCACGCTCCATCGTTCAGCCGGCGGGGCGCCCCGAGGTCGACGCCGTCTACGGCATTCCGCCGACCGTCGCGATCGAGCAGCGCCTGTCGCGCGGCGGTCGCAAGAGTACCGTCGCGACCACGTCCGAAGTTTGGCACTTCCTGCGTCTGCTCTATGTGAAGCTTGGCTTGCAGCATTGCATTCACGACGGCACACCGGTTACGTCGCAGAGCGTCGAGTCGATCGCGGCGCAGTTGCTGCGCGACCATAAGGGGCAACACGTCGGCTTCCTCGCGCCGCTGGTGGTGAACCGCAAGGGCGTGTACACCGATCTCGCGAAGTGGGCCAAGGCGCGCGGCAATACGCATCTGCGGGTGGACGGCGAATTCGTGCCGGTCGACCCGTGGCCGAAGCTCGACCGCTTCCGCGAACACACCATTGAGTTGCCGGTCGCCGACCTGGTGGTATCGGCGGACGACGAAGCGCAACTGCGTCACGCGCTCGACCAGACGCTCGAAATCGGCAAGGGCGTGATGCATCTGCTTGCGCCGCTCGACGGCTTGGACCACGCGATGAACGGCGGGCTGCCCACCGCGAAACTCGGCGCCGTGAAAGTGCTGTCCACCAAGCGCGCGTGTCCGGTGTGCGGCACGAGCTATCCGGAGCTCGACCCGCGCATGTTCTCGTATAACAGCAAGCACGGCTGGTGCACGACCTGCGTCGGCACCGGCCTCGCGCTCACGCGCGAGCAACGCGCCGCGTATGACGACACGATCGTCGTCGACGACAATCGCGGCCGTGAACAGAGCTTGCCGTCGGAAGAGCAGGAACCGGAGGGGCTCGTCGACGAACCGTGTCCGGATTGCGCGGGCACGCGGCTTAATCTCACCGCGCGCGCGGTCACGTTCGACGCGCATGCGATCACCGACGTCGCGCAGTGGACGGTGTCGGACACGCGTGCGTGGATCGACGGTCTGCGCATGACCGGGCGCGATGCGGAGATTGCGCGCGACGTGGTCAGCGAAATCGGCAGCCGCTTGCAGTTTCTCGAAGAAGTCGGGCTCGGTTATCTGAGCCTCGACCGCGCGGCGCCGAGCCTGTCGGGCGGCGAGGCGCAGCGCATCCGGCTTGCCGCGCAGTTGGGCAGCAATCTGCAAGGCGTCTGCTATGTGCTGGACGAACCGACCATCGGCCTGCATCCGCGCGACAACCAGATACTGCTGAACGCGCTGCGCAAGCTCGGCGACAAGGGCAATACGCTCGTGGTCGTCGAGCACGACGAAGATACGATCCGGCGGGCCGATCACATCATCGATATTGGTCCCGGCGCCGGCAAGCGCGGCGGCACGCTGATCGCGCAGGGCAGTGTGGCCGATCTGTCGGCGCAGCCCGAATCGCTGACCGGCCAGTTCCTGGCCTCGCCCATCGTGCATCCGTTGCAGCCGCGCCGCAAAGTCGTCGCGCCGGGCAAGCGCGCGGCGGCGGTGCCGGAGAACTGGCTGACCGTGCACGGCGGCAAGCTGCACAATCTGCGCAACGTGACGGTGCATATCCCGCTGTCGCGGCTCGTCGCGGTGACGGGCGTCAGCGGTTCGGGCAAGTCCACGCTCGCGCGCGACGTGCTGATGGCCAACCTGCTCGACGCGGTCGGGCGTTCGGTGTTGTCGTCGCCGGCTACGCGGCGGGCGCGCGCCGCGGCGCAGGACAAGCAGACCGCGAATCAGCAGGCCGCGCGCCGTTCGAGCGTACTCGCGCGCAGCGCGCCGCGTGCGCCGCTGAACGTCACGCATGCTTGGCAGGGCTGCGATTCGATCACGGGTTGGGAAAGCATCGACCGTGTGCTGGAGGTCGATCAGACGCCGATCGGCAAGACGCCGCGCTCGTGTCCGGCTACGTATATCGGCGTGTGGGACGCAATTCGCAAGCTGTTCGCCGGCACGCTTGAAGCGCGGGCGCGCGGCTACACCGCGTCGCGCTTCTCGTTCAATACGGGCGAAGGCCGTTGCCCCGCTTGCGAAGGGCAGGGCGTGCGCACCATCGGCATGAGTTTCCTGCCGGACGTCAAGGTGCCGTGCGACGTGTGCCACGGGCAGCGCTTCAATCCGGAAACGCTGGCGGTGACGTGGCGCGGCAAGAATATCGGCGACGTCCTGACCATGGAAATCGACGAAGCCGTCGAGTTCTTCGCGCCGATCTCGAACATCGCGCACCCGTTGCAGTTGATGAAAGACGTGGGGCTCGGTTACCTCACGCTCGGTCAGCCGTCGCCGACGTTATCGGGCGGCGAGGCGCAGCGGATCAAGCTCGTCACCGAGTTGAGCAAGGTGCGCGACGACGTGACGCGGCGCGGTCAGAAGCCGCCGCATACGTTGTACGTGCTGGACGAGCCGACTGTCGGCCTGCATATGGCCGACGTCGCCAAGCTGATTCGCGTGCTGCATCGTCTCGCGGACGGCGGGCATAGCGTCGTCGTCATCGAACACGATCTGGATGTGATCGCCGAGGCGGACTGGATCATCGACCTGGGTCCGGAAGGCGGCGTGGGCGGCGGCGCGATCGTCGCGGCCACCGACCCCGAGGGCATCGTGCAGGTCCGCGAAAGTCACACCGGGGCCGCGCTAAGGCCGGTGCTCGAGCGCGTGGCCAACGCAGGCGCTGGCAGCGGCGCAGGCGTCGGCGCTGTGCGCGAACCGGGCGAAGGCACGAACGGCTAGCGCGCCGTTTCCTGCTGCACAAGAGTCTCGCGTCTCGATGCAGAGACGCGGGACTGTTGTCGCCTGTCTGTGTCCCTAATTGCGTCCCGAACCGCTCCGCCGACCGGGCATTAACTCCGACGAATCCAGAAAGCGAAATGAAGGACTTTGCGCGTTATTAATCCGACGAATCAAAATTGATGTTTCAAAAGTGAAACATTTTTTGATGCGTCGAAGCGCCGCGTATTAACGCGTTAATTCCATGAGTGGAATGCCGCGCGCCTAATTGCCAATAGAAATGGCGCTGATTCGAGACTCGAGAATTACCGATGCAATTAAAAGGGCCAACGTCGGCGGCCCGTGTGTTCAGCTTTGAAACATTTTTCGTCATCGCCCGAATGCGGCCTGAAGCGGCTGATGCGCGGTGAATCGACACGTTACCACAGCGCGGCGCGGAGACGCACGGCGTGTGCGGCTACGCGGGCCCGCCGCTCGCGCGGACGGTATGTTTTTCCGCTGCATGTGAATGCATTGTCACTTATTACTTGCATCAAATGAGAATATTTTTCGTCGTACTTTTATTCGATGATCATTTCGATAGTTTTCAAATTTACTAATGCGGTTCATTCGGCTAACATCGCTGATAATCTCTGAAGCGGCGTTTGCCGATGTCGAATTGCGATTATCAATTCACTGATATCGTCGGAGCAACGCGCGTCTCGTCCAACCATGTAGACATTTTGAGGAAGACCATGTCCCACATTCACGTCGATTCCGCGAGGGTTACCTGGTTACACACGCCGACCGTCAACGTTCGCACTGCCGCGCGCCGCATCGGCGTGCTGCTGTTCGACGGGTTCTGGCTGCTGGGCCCCGGCACGGTCGTCGAAATGTTCCAGACCGCCAACGAACTGGCCGGCACGCGGCCCGGCGAAGAGCCGCCGTATGAAGTGCAGTTCCTGTCGCTCGACGGCGGCAGCGTGCCAAGCTCGTCGGCGGCGCGCATCTGGACCGACCGTATCGACACGCGTTTTGGAACCGGCTTCGACGTTCTCTTCATCGCCGGCGGACACGGCGCGCATCAGGCGGCCCGCGACCAGCGGCTGCTCGGCTGGCTGCGCACGGTGCAGGCGCGCACGCGGGCGATCGAAACCATCGGGGAAGGGCGGCTCGTGCTCGAGGCGGCGAACCCCGGCGACCCGGAAGCGCTGCAGATCAACCGCTATGGCCACGGCGCCGCGGACGCCATCCTGAGCGCGGCGAACGATCGAAACGACTGCGCGCGCAGCGCGCTGATGTTCATCAAGCGCGATCTGGGCGCCGAACTCGCGCGCAGCGTCGCCGAGCGCGTGATGCCCGGCATGGCCGCGACGTGGGTGCCGTTGCCGTCCGAGGGCGGAACGCTGAGCGTCGCCGAGAAGATTCGCGCGGCGGCGCGCTGGATGGAAGCGAACTGCGACCGCCCGGTCTCGGTCGCGGACGCCGCGCAGGTCGCCGCCATGAGCGAGCGCAATTTCCTGCGCCGCTTCAAGCATGAAATGCACGTCACACCGTCCGACTATCTGCTACAGGTGCGGCTGCGCATTGCGTGCAACTTCCTGACCGAAACCGAACTGCCGGTCGACAAGATCGCGCGTCGCAGCGGCACCGGCAACGGCGACCGTCTCGCCAAGATCTTCCGCAAGCGCATGGCGTTGTCGCCCACCGAATATCGCGCCCGCAGCCGGCTCGCCGCGTCCGAGCTCTGACAATCAATCAGCGCGCCTTTGAGGCACGCGCGTTTTACAACCGACACGCGCGAGCGCGGCGGCATCCGGGTGTTTGTCGAGCAGCTTCTTACGGGCACAGTGGCAATGGGCAACCAGGTGTTGGCAACGGCACTACCGGAAGTGAAACTTATCGAACCCGAGGTGTTTGGCGACGAATCCGGTTTCTGTTACGAGAGTTTCAGCGCGGACGAGTTCATGGACGACGTCGCGCGCGGCTTCGAGTTCGTGCAGGACCGGCATCTGCGTGCGGTGCACGGCGTGCTGCGCGGATTGCACTATCAGGTGCAGCGTCCGCAAGGCCGGCTGATGCAGGTCGTGGTCGGCGAGATCTTCGACGTGGTCGTCGACGTGCGGCTCAAGTCGCCCAACTTCGGCAAATGGTGCGGCGCTTATCTGAGCGCGGAAAATCATCGGCAGGTGTGGGTGCCGCCTGGTTTTGCACACGGCTTCGTCGTGCTTTCCGAGGTCGCCGAGTGTCTGTGGAAGGCGACCGAATACTGGTTTCCGGAACTCGAGCGCTGCATCTTGTGGAGCGATCCGGATATCGGCATTGAATGGCCGATCGGCTTCGAGCCGATCGTCGGCGCGAAGGATGCCGGCGGGCGGCGTTTGTATGAAGCGGAGAACATGGTGTAGGGGCAGCGGGGGTTGCCACCCCGCAACCGCAGCCCTAAGTCCATCTACATCTAACGCCCAGCCGTCACCGCCCCGACGCTCGCGGCGACCACGAGCACCATCCCGGTAATCTGCAAAACGCCCATCGGCTGATGCAATACGATGAAGCCGGCCACCGCGCCGATCGCCGGCTCGACACTCATCAGGATGCCGAACGATCCCGCCGGCATATGACGCAGCGCCACCATTTCGAGCGCATACGGCAAGAGCGGAACGAGTATCGCGAGGCCCGCCGTCGCCACGAGTTGGCCAACTGCGACGTGCATGCCGCTTTCGGCGAGACCAAACGGCGTGGCGACGAGCGCCGCCGCGATCAGCGAAACCGACAAGCCCTCGAGTCCGGCAAACAGCTTGCCGGTCTTTTTCATCAACACGATGTAGCTGCCCCAGCCGCAGGCCGCGGCGCATGCAAGCAGGACGCCGAGCGGTTCGCCGACCCAGCCGGCGCCATCGCGCGAGAGCAGCACGACGCCCGCGATCGCGAGCGCCGGCCACAGCAGTGCGCGAGCGCGGCGCACCGCGAACGTCGCGACCGCCAGCGGGCCGAGGAAATCTATCGCTACCGCAAGTCCAAGCGGAATGCGCTGAAGCGCCGCGAAAAAGCACAACGTCATGCCGGCCATCGCGGCGCCGAGCGCGCCCGCGGCGAACCAGTGCGCGCGCGAGTAGCTGCGAAAGCGCGGGCGCACCAGCACCGCGAGCACGAGCGCGGCCCAGGCGAGACGCAGCCATGTCGTGCTGAGCGAACCGTAGACGGCCATCGTCGGTTCGGACAGTGCGGCGCCGAATTGCACGCTCGACATGGACAGCACGCACAGCAACGCGGCGCCGGCTGCCGCGCGCGTGGGCTTCGTCATGTTGGGCGTCGGGTCGGCTGCGCACTTGATCGTCGTGTCCTGCATGGGTCCTCTTCGCGTCGATGGGAAAGGTCCACCTATCTTATCGGCTCCCACGCTACTAAGATAAGTTGATATTTCTTATGCAGGCTTCAAGAATCGTGATGACCCGTGACCTCGACAGCAGTCTGCTTCGCACCTTCGTGACCGTGGCCGAGACCGGCGCGGTGGGCGCGGCGGCGAGCCGCCTTGCGCGCACGCAGGCTGCCGTCAGCATGCAGTTGCGCCGTCTCGAAGAGGATCTCGGCCAGCGCCTGCTCGACCGCTCGCCGCGCGGCGTGCAGCTTACCGAGGCCGGTCATCTGCTGCTGCCTTATGCGCACGCAATTCTCGGCGCGAGCGCCGATGCGCGGCGCGCGTTGAGCGCCGGGCAAGTCTCGGGCACGGTGCGGCTCGGCATGCTCGAGGACATCGCCGTGGGGCGTTTGCCGCGCGCGTTGCGGCGCTTCTCGATTGCGTATCCGCGCGTTGCGCTGGAAATCGTCGTGGACAGCAGCGCCGCGTTGTCAAAGCGTCTCGCGGATGGCGGCCTCGACGTCGTCGTCGCCGATCCCGCGCTCGTGACCGGCACGCCGCTCTTCACATGGACGCAGCCGCTGTTCTGGGTCGGCGCGCGCGGCTATCTGCGCGAGGCCAGCGCCCCGTTGCCGCTGGTCGCGTTCGGCGAAACCTGTCTGTGGCAACAGAACGTTTTGACGGCGCTGCGCCGGGCGGGCATCGGCTGCCGGGTCGTCTGCACGAGCACGAGCTTGCCGGCGGTGCAGTCGGCGGTCGAAGCGGGGTTGGGTGTATCGGTATTGCTCGAAGGCAATATTCGTTCGGAGTCCATGAGGATAATCGGACACGCCGATGGCTTGCCCGATGCGCCCGTTGCGGATTTCGGCCTGTTCATGCGCGACGTCGGGGGCGCGCATGCGGCGGCGGTGCAGACATTGCAGCGCTTTCTATGCGAGGAACTGCATCTTGGCTCGCGGGCATTCACGCGCGAAAGCGAAGTGCATGTGCAATCGGCGGAATGACGAGCGTTTGACGTTGTCTTTGACGGACAGCACCGCGACGAGCAAAAAACAGATGTGCTGCGATGCGGGAGACCCGGCCGGGCGGCAACTATTGCAATAGACCGTGGCAGCTATTGCAACAGGTTGCCGGTACGCGCGCCGGGCCGGGTATTCCTCCGCTTACATAGCGATGCGGCGATCAGCGCCGCATCACGCCCATCAGCAAGGTGACGAGGAAAATCACCACGAAGATGAAGAACAGCACCTTGGCGATCTCCGTCGCGCCGGCGGCGATGCCGCCAAAGCCGAATACCGCGGCGATGATTGCGATGACGAAGAAGATTGCAGCGTATCGAAGCATGAGGCCTCCCACCGATAGAAATGCTGGATTGACGTAAAACGGCGGCTCGCAGACGGTGTGGCGCACCTGCCGCGAGCGATCTGCCGGCGAGCGAAGTCGAGCAATACGTGTGCCCACGGGTAAAGCACGCGCAAGCGGCCTCGAGTTGTCGCTTCCGTGCAACAACGCGCGCTCCGGCTGCCCAGGCCGCATGAAATCCAATTGCAAGGTGAACCGACGCTGACTAATTTGTAATGCGTCGCCGACCGAAAAAACTCACCTATGCGCTTTTGCTTTGACGGCAACGTTTGCGCGCATGAATAACGTCGCTGGATTAAACAATTTCATCGCGATAAATATGCTTTGCCGGATAAAAGGGCGCTGCGCAAATCTGAAAACGTTAATTAAGCTTTAACATTTGACGGCTAAAAGTCTAAACATGTAATGCTTTTGCGGCTTTAATGAGCCGTTCGTTTGCAAACAACTGCAAAAAATCCCGCGAACCTCCTTGCCAAGGGCTTGGGTGCCAAGCCAGAATGCGTCGCTAGACAGATTCCGCTAGTGCTTCGCCGCCATCATTAAAAAAGTTTGAGGCGAAAACGGAGGCCGGCAAAATCCGCAGGAGCCTGCGCGGAAAATCGGTTCCGGGATAAACGAATCAAAAAAAAGAAACGCACGCTGCGGCGGGTTGCATTTTCCCGATTTCGCGGCGGGCGCGGGGTGACGCATAAAATCAAATAAAGGCCGGGGTGGCTATGTCAATTAGAGTTTTGTCGATTTTCGGCACGCGGCCGGAAGCCATAAAAATGGCGCCGCTTGTCAAACAGATGGAGGCCGATGCCGGAATCGACTCCGTGGTGTGCGTGACCGGCCAGCATCAGCAGATGCTCGACCAGGTGCTCGAGCTCTTTGCAATCGAGCCGGATCACAATCTCGCGGTCATGACGGCCAACCAGACCTTGAACGGCCTCGCGTCGCGTCTGATCGCGTCGCTCGACGAGATCCTCGCCACCGTCCAGCCCGATCGCGTGCTCGTGCACGGCGATACGACCACCGCATCCGCTGCCGCGCTCGCCGCGTTTCACCGCCGCATTCCCATCGGTCACGTCGAAGCGGGTCTGCGCACGCGCGATCTGACGCAGCCGTGGCCGGAGGAAATGAACCGCCGCATCGTCGACGTGATGAGCGATCTGATGTTCGCGCCGACCCCGAGTTCGAAGGAACGGCTCGCGGAGGAAACGCTGCAGGGGCGCGTCGTCGTCACCGGCAACACTGTCATCGACGCGCTGAATCTGACCGCGGCGCGAATCGACAGCGATCCGGCGTTGCGCGCTTCGCTCGACGCGCGCCTGCCGTCGATCGACGGCGCGCGGCCCATGCTGCTCGTGACGGGCCACCGGCGCGAGAGTTTCGGCGCGGGCTTCGCGAACATCTGCGCGGCGCTCGGCGATCTGGCCGACGGCGGCAGCGTGCAGATCGTTTATCCCGTTCACCTGAATCCGAATGTGCGCGGCCCCGTGCAGGAATCGCTCGGCGCGCGGCGCAACGTTCATCTGATCGATCCGCTCGACTACCTCGGCTTCGTGCGCCTGATGCAGCGGGCGTCGCTGATCCTCACCGATTCGGGCGGCGTGCAGGAAGAAGCGCCGGCGCTCGGCAAGCCGGTGCTGGTGATGCGCGACGTAACCGAGCGTCCGGAAGCGGTCGCGGCCGGCACCGTGCGCCTCGTCGGCACCGAGCGCGCGGCGATCGTGCGGGCCGTCAGCGCGCTGGTCGACGATCCATCCGAGCGCGAACGTTTCGCACATCGCATGAATCCGTATGGCGACGGACAGGCGTCGCGGCGCATCGTGGCCGCGCTCACCGGACGTCCGTTCGACGAATTCGCGCCCGAAGCGTTGGCCATTTCACCGGCGAGTTCGTTGGTTAACTCACCGGCAAATGCGGCGCCTCGCATCGCCGAGACCGAGTTCGCGAAATAAAGCCAAAACCGCGCGCGAGCAGGCAGCGGTTTTTCACCGGAGCAGCGCACGCCTACGCACGGCGCGGCTTCAGGGCGCGGTCCGCAAACACGCCGCGATGCCGATCTTGCAGATAGCACGACTGGCGCAACGGGGCATGCTCCGCGGCGCCGTCGAACTCCGGCAAATCGCGCAGCCCTCGGCAGATCGCGGCCTCACTCGTCACTCCTTGCTGATTCAACCACGCCGGGCAATCCCGGCTTTGCCGGCCGCTGGCCGATCCGAGTCAAGACAACATGATGCTCACTACCAAGCTGCGAATCCAGGCCCGCGATGGCCGCCAAACCCGCGTCCCGAGCCCACGGCTCGCCGCGTTCGCCGGGCTGCTGCTGTTCGCGTGCAGTGCTCATGCACAGCAGCCCGCCGAGATCGCCGGCAGCTTCGCGCAACTCGGCCACGGCCGTCTCGCGAGCCGCAGCATATCGCTGGCCGAACTCGGCATGCGCGATCCGCTCGTGCTGCGCGCGCCGGACGCCCGCCAGGAACTGTATCTGCCGGTGCCGGCCGGCGTGCCGCTCACGGACGCGAGCCTGCAGATCGACGGCGGCTATCTGCACGGCAACGGCGGCCGCGTCACGATGCTGGTTTCGCTCGACGGCTCGCCCGTGCTGTCGCGCAGTCCCACGCAAGAACAGGGCGACGGCTCGGCGACGCTCGGCGTGGACGGCGCCGCGCGGCCGAGCGGCTTCGTGCGCGTCGGTCTCGACTGGTCGTCGGTGATCAACGACAACGTCTGCACGGATCAAACCGCGATCGGCAACGTATGGCGCGTCGCGCCGACCTCGCGCCTGACCTATCGCTACGATCCCGACGCGATCGTCGATCTGCGCGGCGCATGGAGCGCGTTGCCGCACAAGCCGGTCGTGATGCTCGGCGCGCGCAGCGTCGCCGCGCCCGCGTTCGACGCGGGCTGGCGAGTCGAGGCGCTGCTGCAGCGCGAAGGCCGCGCGCCCCTCACGCGCGCGTGGCCCGCTGCCGGCGATACGGTGGATCTGACTGGCATCGACGTGCCTGCGCCGTTGCGCGCGATTCCCGCTTTCGCCGCGCTCGCCGCGGGCGGCTCGCATAAGCTCGCGAATGCTGCCGAAGCCGGCGCGTTGATCGCGGTCGCGCCTGGCGCTGCGTTCGCGCCCGATGTGATCGTCGCCGACGACACGCTGCGTGCGAGCTTGAAGACTTCACTCGACGCATTGCGCGAACAGGTGGCGGGCGCATCGCCGGCCGCGGCCGATGCATTCGACGCGTGGCGCGCACGCGCCATCGATCCGGTCGCGAAGCCGCTTGCCGCCGGCGAAGTGCGCGTCGCGCACGTGGGCGGCCAGGCGGCGATCGTGGTGGGCGACAACGACGGCGTCGCGGTGCTCGCGCATACGTGGCGTTCCATCGACGTCGCGAGCCGCCTCGTGGTTCATCAGATCGACAACGCGCCGGATGCGCGCGGCGAGCAGATCGCGCTGTCGCTGCTCGGCGGCGAGCCCCGCACGCTCGACGTGCAGGGGCGCGCAAGCTGGGACGCGAGCTTCGATCTCGGCGCGGCCTCGCGTGACGGCAAGCTGCCGGACGCCGTCGTGCTCGACGTGAGCGCGGCGCCGACCGTCGACAATTCCGCGCAGACCGCTTCCGTCTATTTCAACGACGTGCTGATCGGCTCGCAACTGCTCAACGCCAACGGCAAGCCGCAGCGCATCACCGCGCACGTGCCGCGTTTCGCGCTCGCGCCGCGCAACCAGTTGCGGGTCGAATTTCAGCGCCCGCCTGAGGGCGGTTGCCGTGCACGCGATCCGGGCCATCCGATCGCGGTCCTGGCGAGCAGCCACTTGCGCCTCGCCGACGCCACGCTCAGCGACGACTTCACCGGCATGGTGGCGCGCTTTGCATCGCAGGCCGAAGTGATCGTGCCGGCCGCTTATCTCGGCGACGCCACCGGCGCACTGCCGCGCGTCGCGCGTCTTGCGAACGCGAACGGCATTGCGCCGACGCGTGCGACCTTCAGCGTGGCCCGCGACGGCGAGGCGGTCAAGCCGCAAGGCGCGTTTCTCGCCGCGGACGTCGCGCTCGCCGATGAAAAGAGTCTTGCGCGCCTGGCCAAAGACCGCCTGTCGTTCACCGATTCGTCGGGCAAGATGCTCGCGGATCTGTCGGGTCTGAACCGCGTCGGCGTGATCGAGGTGGTGAGTTCGGGCAGCGTGCAGGGCGTGTCCTACCGGAGCGTCGGCGACGCGCCGGCCGTGCTGCCGGCTTCGCTGCAACTGTCGCGCGGCGACGTGGCGATTGTCGACGGCAGCGGCACGCTGCGCCAGTTCGATGCGCGTCATCCGGGGCAGGTGGTCGACGCGAGCGACATCGAAGGTCCGTGGTTCATGCGAGGCTGGGTGCGCTGGGGCTTGCCCGCCGCGCTGATCGGCTTGCTGATCTTGCTCGTGCTGATCGCCAACGGCGCGCGCCGCAGAAGCCGCGACAACTCGCGGAACAAGCCGTGAGCATCGCGCTAATCAAATGGTATGCGGGCTACGCGGTCGCTCACTACTACCACGGCCTGGAATACTTCGCGGCGCTGGTGGCGTTCCTGATCGTGCTCTCGAGCATCGACGATCTCTTCATCGATCTCTGGTACTGGAGCCGCATGATCTACCGCCGCGTGACGGTGGAGCGCACCTATAAGCCGCTGACCGCCGCGCAGCTCTACCAGCGCGAGGAGCAGCCGCTTGCGATCATGGTGCCCGCGTGGCACGAGTACGACGTGGTCGCGGCGATGATCGAAGATCTCGTGCGCGTGATGGACTACCGCAACTATGTGGTGTTCGTGGGCACGTATCAGAACGATCCGCAGACCATCGCCGAAGTCGAGCGCATGCGCCGCCGCTACAAGCAGTTGCGCCGCGTGGAAGTGCCGCATGACGGGCCGACGTGCAAGGCCGATTGCCTGAACTGGGTGATCCAGGCGATCTTCGCTTACGAGCAGGAAGCGGACATCGAATTCGCGGGCGTCGTGCTGCACGATAGCGAAGACGTGCTGCATCCGGTCGAGCTGCGCTTTTTCAATTACCTGTTGCCGCGCAAGGACATGATCCAGTTGCCGGTCGCATCGCTCGAACGCAACTGGTTCGAGCTCGTGGCCGGCACTTATATGGATGAGTTCGCCGAGTGGCACGCCAAAGACCTCGTGGTGCGCGAGAGCCTGGTGGGCTCGGTGCCGTCGGCCGGCGTGGGCACCTGCTTTTCGCGGCGCGCGCTGCTTTCGCTGATCGCCGAGACCGACAATCAGCCGTTCAACACCGAGAGTCTCACCGAAGACTACGACGTCGGCGCGCGTCTCGCGAAGATGGGCATGCAATCCATCTTCGCGCGCTTTCCCGTGCAGTTCGCGACACGCCGCAAGGCGTGGTTCGGCTTCGGCCGCGAACGCGACATCACGGTGACGATGCCTTTATGCGTGCGCGAGTTTTTCCCCGATACGTTTCGCACGGCTTATCGGCAACGCGCGCGCTGGACGCTCGGCATCGGCTTGCAAGGGTGGAAGCAGACGGGCTGGAGCGGGTCGCTCGCGAATCGCTATCTGCTGTTTCGCGACCGCAAGGGAATCGTCACAGCGTTCGTCGGCATGATCGCGTATGGGCTCGTGATCCAGTTCCTGCTGTTCGCGGGCGCCGATCTGCTCGGCCTGATGCCTGGTCTGATCGCGTCGCCGTTCGCCGATTCGCCGTGGCTGCGCGCGTTGCTGTGGGCCAACGCGGTGGCGCTCGTGTTGCGCGTCGTGCAGCGCATCTACTTCGTCACGCGCCTGTATGGCTGGGAGCACGGCGTGCTGGCGGTGCCGCGCATGGTGGTCGGCAACTTCATCAATTTCATGGCCGTTGCGCGGGCGTGGAAGATGTTTATCGTGCATCTCGTGACGGGCAAGCGGCTCGCATGGGACAAGACCATGCACGATTTTCCGTCGGCGGATGGTTTCAACAATCGCCGTCAACGTCTTGGCGAGCTGCTGCTGTCGTGGCAGGCGATCGATCCCGACCGGCTCGAGCAGGCGCTCGGCGAGAGTCATGCGCGCGAGGCGCCGCTTGGCCGCGTGCTGATGGCGAAGGGCTGGCTCGACGAGGAGACGCTTGCCGAGGCGATCGCGTTTCAGACGGATCTGCCGCGCGGTCGACTGAACCCCGTCCAGCTTCACGACGATGCCGCGTGTCTGCCGCTCGAGACGATCGTGCGGCATCGCGTGCTGCCGCAGATCGACGCGGCACAGGGACGCACGAAGCTGCTGAGCGCGAGTCCGCTCGCCGACGATGTGCTCGCCGAGTTGGGCGCGCTGATCGATGGGCCGATTGTTCAGGAAATCGTTCGCGAGGGCGAGATTGCGGCGGGTTTGCGCCTGCTGCGCGGCGTCGATGTGGCCGCTTTGGCAGACGTGGACGCGGGCGCGACGCCCGTGCGCAGCGTGCCGCTGATCGGCGATCTGCTGATCGAACATGGACACGTGCGCCGCGAGGCTTTCGAAGCCGCGATGCAGCACTATCGTCCGGACCGCCACGGCCGTATCGGCGACTATATGGTGGCGCGCGAGGTGATCTCGCTTGCCGCACTCGATAACGTCATCCAGGAACAGCGCCGCCTGCAGGCCGCGTTGGCGGCAACACAATGATCGACTCGATTTTTATGCGGCGCGCAGACGCGCTGTGCGTGGACGCGGCTGCTGTTTCGCTGCGTTTTCGGGGATTTTTTGCGGCAACGCGCGATGTGCGCGAGCGTCGGCTCAGCGCATGCGCGACGCCATTCGTGTTGCACGCGATTGCTGCGGTGGTGCTTGTCGGTGCATCAGGCGCGGCGTCGAATGCGCATGCGCAAAGCGGAGCCGCTTCGGCACCGAACGCGCAAAGCGCACAGAACGCACCGAACGCGCTGCCGCTAAGCGGCGCCGCCTATCGTGTCGCGCAGGAAGCCTATGCCGCTTACGCTCGCGGCGATTATGCGGGCGCCGTCGCGCGAACTCGCGAGGCCATTCGCCAGCGGCCCGATCTCGTTTCGCTGCGCGTGCTGTTGGCCAATTCGCTCGCCGCGCAGCGTCGTTATGGCGAAGCGAGCCGCTCGCTCGGCGACGCGATCGCGCAACTCGGCGCCGACCCCGCATTGACCTCGCGGCGCAAGCAGATCGACGCTTTGAGTGTGTCGACCCGCGCGGTCGCACACGGCAGCCGTCAGCAGGCGGGCGATCCGAATGCGTTGAGCGGCGCGGCGCTGAACGCCGCTCAGCATGCGTACAAGGCGTATGCGTCGAAGGACTTCGCGGCCACGGTCAGGTATGCCAACGACGCGCTCGCGCTGCGTCCCGATCTGCTGCGTCTGCACTTGCTGCTGATCGACGCGTCCAGCGCGGCCGGCGACGATGCGAATGCGTGGGCCGCCGACCTCGATGCGATGAAGCGTTTCGGCGATAACGACGAGTTGCGCTTGCGTCGTGGCTTTATCGGCAGCAGGCTCGCGCCGAAGTCCGCGGCCGCCTCCTATGAAGCGCGCCGGCAGCACGATGACGCACGCGCCGCGTTGCTCGCACGCGACGCGGTGTCGTATGCGCCGGATCGCGTCGGCTACCGGATGCAGTTGATCGACGCGCTCTTTGCCGCGAACGATCTGCCGGCGGTCGAAGCCGCCGCAAGCGCTGCAATCACCGATTTTCCGGCCGATGCCGCGTCGCTCATGCCGCTCACGTTGCGCGGCTACGCACTCGCCGCGCAAGGCCGCGCGTCGGATGCCGACACAGACTTCGCCCTTGCGTTGAAGGCCAACCACGCAAGCGAGCGGGACCAGCGTGTGGCGCGCACGATCATCGCCGATGTATGGATCGCCGCCGCCGAGCCGCAACGCGCGCTCGATCTGCTCGCGCCGTTGCCGACGAAAAGCGACGATACGGATGCCGCGATCGCGCTGCGTCGCGCGCGGGCGCGAGCTTCGTTGAGCCATCCGGTCGCGAGTTCGCTCGATCCGCTGCGCCGGCCGATCATCGAATGTCTGCTCGATGAATACGGCTCGAGTTGCTATGTTTATGCTGCCGATCCGGGCTTTGCCGCGGCGCGTGCAGCGCAGAAGGCCTCGGCGGCGAACGATAAAGCCGGCGCGTTGCGCGATGCCCGCGACGCAGTGCAAGCCGCGCCGGACGATTCGCAGCATCGCGTGCGATTGATCAACGCGCTGGCCGCCACGGGCGACAAGGGCGATGCGCGCGAGGCAAACGACCAAGCCCGTTACATGGTGAACGCGGGCATGCTCGACGCGCTGCCCGACATGACGGCTGCCTACGTCGCGCAACGCGCGGGCAATGGGCGCGTTGCGTACGAGCGCTTTACGATGGCCGACAAGGCCGGCGCATTGCCGCCAGGCGCGACCGCGGACGCCGGCTATGCCGCGATGCACGCGCATCGCAACCGCGAGGCCGCGCGGTACTTCGAGCGGGCCGTCGACGCGAGCGCGGCGCCGTCCTCGGACGCCGAAAGCGTCGCGACGCCGACGCCCACGCTGACGTCCACTTCGACGCCCGCCCAACTGAACGACATACGCAGCGCACACGCGGACGTCACGCGCAACTGGGGCTTTAACGCGTCGCTCAATTATCGCGGCGCGGGCATGCAGCCCGGTTATGCATCGTCGCCGACGCCGGGTACGTCGAATAACTGGCAAGGCGGTGTCGAAGCGTACTGGCGGCCGTTCGGCAGTCTCGGCGAGCGGATGTTCGAAGTCTATGCGCGCGGCTATGAAAGCTTCGGCGTGAAGAACGGCGGCGCGAGCGGCGTCGATACGTTGCAGGCGACGGTCGGCGCGCGCGCCAAACCGTTCACGCAGATCGACGCGATCGTCGCGTTCGAGCGCATCATTCCGATCGGCTCGCGCGTGAATCCGGACTGGCTCGCGCGGCTCGCATATTCGGGCGGCTTCGGCACCGAGCGTCGCGTGGACGTGCCTGCGTGGTGGACCACGCGCATTTACGCGGAAACGGGCGCGTATCTGAACGCCGGCTCCGTGTATGCAACCACCAACGTGCAAGTGGGCCGCACGTTCCGGATGGACAGCTATAGTCCGAAGTGGACCGTGTTCCCATATCTGGTGGTGGGGGCCGACTACGATTCGAGCGTCGATCACAGCATTCCGCTCGGCGCCGGGGTCGGCATCTCGACGCGCTACTGGTTCCGCGACAGTCAGTACGACGCGCCGCGCTCGTATGTCGATCTATCGGTGCAGTACCGGCTGAAAATTTCCGGCGACGATCGCGCTCGCGGCGTGTTCTTTGGCGCTGTGTTCGCGTATTGAGCCAGCACAGTTCCGTTCCAGTGTCATGGAGTTGCATGTCGAAGGCTGACGACAAACACGCATCCGATTCACGCGAGGGCAGTGCGCGGGCCGCGGGTCCGCGCTCGCCGCGCCGTCGCACGCTGCTCGCCGCGGGTGCGTTGACGGCGGTGTTCGGCGGCTGTGCAACGAACCGTCCCGGCGGTGCGGACAGCCTCGCGCAAGGTGTGGTGTGGCAGCCGGACTCGGATCATCTCGATCCGCGTGGAGACTGGCAGCGTCTTGGCGTAAGCGAACTGCTCGTGCAGTGGACGGCGGTGGACGGCACCGCTTATCTGTCAGGCGTGGACGCGTCGGACGGCCTGAAAGCCGCCCGGCGTTTGCCCGACTGGACACGCATTGCCGACGAGCCGTGGGCGCGCAATGTGATCGTCGGTCTTGCGGGCCGCTTCGACGAAACGTCCGCGCGCGCGCAAGCGGCGCAACTGATCGAGCAATCGCGCAGGCTGCTCGCGGCGCGGCCGCCGGTTCGCGTCGCGGGCTATTACTTTCCGGTGGAAGTCGATCCGACGTGGGAAGGCGCGAGGGCGCTCGGGCCTTTGCTCGACCGGTTGCCCCGGCCTTTGTGGATCAGCGTCTACGACAATTCGAACCGCGGCGGCGAAGCGCTTGCCGCGTGGCTCGACGGCTGGCTGCCGCACGACGTCGGCGTATTTTTCCAGGACGGTTGCGGCGTCTGTACGCGCGGCCCGGCCGCCGCGCGCGCTTATGCGGACGCGCTGGCCGCGCGGCTCGGCGAGCGCCGCGTGAGGATCATCGCCGAGGCGTTTCGTCCCGGCACGGGCGGCGCGTTTCGGCCGGCGAGCGCGGCGGAACTCGCGCCGCAACTGTTTGCGTATCGCGGCCATGGGGTCTATCTGTTCGACGGTCCGCATTATGTGTCCGCTCAGCTTGTGCAAGAGTTGCTGGCTGTCGAGCGTCCGCGGAGTTAACGGCGCTGGTGCGCGTTGCGCCAGGCTGTGACCGCTTCGACGCGATGGCTTCACGCAACTGATTCAACGCACCTGATTCAACGCAACTGCGTCACCGCCAGCAGCAAAATCATGCTGCCGATCGCGCCGTCCAGCACGCGCCACGCAGTCGCGCGGCGAAACAGCGGCGCGAGCGCACGCGCGCCCCAGCCCAGTCCGATGAACCACACGCAGCTCACCGCCATCGCGCCGACCGCGAACGCCACGCGTGCGCCGTCCGGTTCGCGCGCGCCCGCGGTGCCGATCAGCAGGAACGTGTCGAGATACACGTGCGGATTGAGCCACGTAAAGGCGAGCGTCATCAGCACGATCGGCAGCGCGCGTTGCGCGGGCGGCGCGCCGTCGCCGGTGCCGGCGTCCATGACCGCATGCCCGGGCCGCACCGCCCTACGCAGCGCGTTAATGCCGAACCACACGAGATAGGCGAGCCCGACATACAGCATCACATGCACGAAGACCGGATAGCGCTCGACGAGCACCGACGCGCCGCCGACGCCCGCGCTAATCAGAATGCAGTCCGACAGCGCGCACAGCGCGACGATCTTGCCGACATGCGAGCGCATGATGCCTTGCCGCAGCACGAAGGCGTTCTGTGCGCCGATGGTCACGATCAGCGACGCGCATAACGCCGCGCCATGAGAAAAAGACAGCCAGTTCATAGTCGATCCAGTAGACGGGAGAAGCGAATGTGGCTAGTCTGCGGATTCCGACTGGATAAGAGAAGCTAATTTAGCTAACGTCGATTAAGGAACGCTAATGCTCGACTATGCGCTGCTCGATGCGCTCGCCGCCGTGGTGCGGCACGGTTCGTTCGACCGCGCGGCGAGCGAGCTGAACGTCACGCCCTCGGCGGTCTCGCAGCGCGTCAAGCTGCTCGAGGAGCGCGTGGGCAGCGTGCTGGTGAAGCGCGGCCAGCCGTGTGTCGCGACGACCTCCGGCGCGTTGCTGTGCCGTCATACCGAGCGCGTGCAATTGCTCGAAGCCGAACTGACCGGCCGCGTGCCCGCGTTGCCGGGCGGTCTCGTCGAAGCATGGCCGACGCTGCGCGTCGCGGTCAACGACGACAGCGTCGGCACCTGGTTCATCGATGCGGTCGCGCCGTTTTGCGCTGAGCGTCAGATGCTGCTCGATCTGGTGATCGACGATCAGGATCACACCGCGCAGCGCATCCGCGACGGCAGCGTGCAGGGCGCGGTGACCACGCAGGCGGAGCCGGTGCAAGGCTGCCGTTCCACGCGTCTTGGGCGCATGCGTTATCTCGCGGTCTGCTCGCCCGCGCTTTTCGCGCGTCATTTCGCGGACGGCGTCACGCGCGACAGTCTGCGCCGCGCGCCGTGCGTCGATTTCAATCCGAAGGATCAATTGCAAAAGCGCTTCATGCGCCGTATCACGCGGGCCGAAGTGGACCCGCCGTTGCACTGGATTCCGCACGTCGCGGGATTTTTGCGTGCCTGCGTGACCGGGCTCGGCTGGGGCATGTGTCCCGAGCGCATGATCGCCGCGCATCTCGCGAGCGGCGAACTTGTGGAGATGGCGCCCGGCAAGCATATCGACGTCGATCTTTATTGGCAGAGCTGGCGTCTGTCGATTGGCTGGCTCGACGATTTCAGCGCAGTGTTGCGCAAGCGCGCCGCCGAGTTTCTCGATTAGTTGCGCAGGCCGCGTTACAGCAGCAACTCGATCGAGTGAAAAAGCCGGCGCTGCTCGGGATCTTGCGAGCGCGCGCCCTCGTCGATGACTTCACGCAGGCAGCCCAGGAAACAGGTGGCCGCCGGACTTTCCGGCGCACCGCGGCGCGCGGTGATGCTGACCATCGTTTCATCGACCGTTTCGCGCAGCGGCAGCGCCCACAGATTCTCTTTCGCGAGCGTCACTTCGACGAGCGGCCACGGAAAGATGCTCAGCATGTCGGTATGCGCGAGCAGCCCCAGCACGACCGCGAGCCAATGCGCGAGATGGATCGTGTGCGGCACGCGCATGCCGCGCTTGCGGAACAGATTATCGGAGATCGACTCGCGGCTCGCCGGGTCCCAGTTCAGCACCCATTCGGCGTCCTCGAGTTCGAGCAGGCTGCGGCAACCGGCTTTCGGATGATCGCGCCGCGCGACCACCGCCGAATGCGTCGAGAACAGGGGCGTGTTATGAAATTCCGATACCGGCGACGCGGGCGGCGGACGGCCGATCGAGAAATCGAGGCTGCCGTCGCGCAGCCGTGGTTGCACGACCGCGAGCAAGCCTTCGAAGAACTCGAGTTGCACTTCAGGCATGCGTTGGCGGAAGCGCTGCACGGCGGGCGGCAGGAACGTCAACGCGACCCACGGCGTCACGCCGATCGACAGCTTGCCGGCCGCCGCGCCGCGCATCGCTTCGATTTCCGCCTGCGCCCGCTGCAATTGCCCGAGCACGACGCGCGCGTGTACGACGAGCGCGCGGCCGAACTCGGTGAAGGCGACGCCGCTCGCGCTGCGCACGACGAGCGGCGCGTGCAGATCCGCTTCCAGTTCGCGCATCGCCTTGGTCACCGCGGCCGGCGACAGTCCGAGTGAACGCGCGGCGGCCCGGATACTTCCGGTATCCGCGATTGCCGCCAAGGTGCTGAGCTGATGGAGTTTCATCTAAGAGAAGTCGAGTGAGGCAGCAACCGGAAGTTGCCGCCGCAACGATTCTACGCCTGCCTGTCAAAAAAGCGCGTCGCTATGCTGGGTTCACGCATTGATAAAGGAGACGCACCGTGAACACCATGGCCATTCCAGCGGGCATTGCCGAACTCGAAGACGAGATGATCGCGCTGCGGCATCGCATCCACGCGCAGCCGGAGCTTGCGTACGAGGAATTCGCGACCGGCGATCTCGTCGCCGAACGCTTGCAGGAGTGGGGCTACACCGTGCATCGCGGACTGGGACAGACCGGCGTTGTCGGCCAGTTGAAAGTCGGCAACGGGACGCGCCGGCTCGGTCTGCGCGCCGACACGGACGCGCTGCCTATCCACGAAACGACGGGTCTGCCGTACGCGAGCAAGGTGCCGGGCAAGATGCACGCATGCGGTCACGACGGCCACACGGCCATGCTGCTCGCCGCCGCGAAGCATCTGGCGCGCGAGAAGCGCTTCGACGGCACGTTGAATCTGATTTTTCAGCCGGCCGAAGAGGGCCTCGCCGGTGCGCGCAAAATGCTCGAAGACGGCCTCTTTGAGAAATTTCCCTGCGACGGCGTCTTCGCGATGCACAACATGCCGGGTTTTCCGACCGGAAAGTTCGGATTCCTGCCGGGGTCGTTCATGGCTTCATCGGATACGGTGATCATTACCGTGACCGGGCGCGGCGGGCACGGCGCGATGCCGCACAAGGCGGTCGATCCGGTCGTCGTCTGCGCGCAGATCGTGCTGGCGTTGCAGTCCATCGTGTCGCGCAACATCGCGCCGCTCGATATGGCGATCATCACCGTCGGCGCGATTCACGCCGGCGACGCGCCCAACGTGATTCCCGAAACCGCGGAGATGCGCCTGTCGGTGCGCGCGCTCAGGCCCGAGGTCCGCGACCATCTGCAGGAGCGGATCACGGCGGTGGCCTGCGGACAGGCGGCCGTCTACGGCGCGCGGGCGCGGGTCGACTATCAGCGCCGCTATCCGGTGCTCGTCAACGATACGGAAATGACGCATCTCGCGCGCCAGGTCGCGCTCGACTGGCTGGGCGAAGAAGGGTTGATCGACGGCATGCAGCCGCTCACCGGCAGCGAGGACTTCGCGTTCCTGCTCGAGCGCTGTGCGGGCAGCTATCTGATCATCGGCAATGGCGACGGCGAGGGCGGTTGCATGGTCCATAACCCCGGCTATGACTTCAACGACGCGTGCCTTGCGACGGGCGCGGCTTATTGGGTTCGGCTCGCGCAGACGTTCCTCGCCTGACGCGCTGACGCGCTGAGGCGCTGAGGCGCTGAGGCGCTGAGGCCAGCTTGCCGCGCATCGGCATCGACGTAAAGAAATCATGGAGACACGGATGGACTATTCAGCCGCACAGCACCCCGCCGCGCACGACGCGTCCAGCGACGAACCCGCCCACGGCACGCAGCGCGCGAGCCGCGCGAAGGCGATTGCCGCGATCACGCTCGGCAACGGGCTCGAGTTTTTCGACTTCACGATTTACAGCTTCTTCGCCACGATCATCGGCAAGCTGTATTTTCCGGTCGAAGGACAGCTCGCGCAGTTGATGCTCGCGGTGGGCACATTCGGCGTGGGCTTCATCATGCGTCCGGTGGGCGGCGTCGTGCTGGGCGCTTACGCGGACCGCGCCGGCCGCAAGGCGGCGATGAGCCTCACGCTGTGGCTGATGACGCTCGGCTCGGCGATCATCGCGTTCGCGCCGACCTATGCGGCGATCGGCGTGGCCGCGCCCGTGCTGGTGATCGTCGCGCGTCTGGTTCAGGGCTTTGCGTTGGGCGGTGAGGTCGGCGCCTCGACGTCGCTGCTGATGGAGTACGGCAGCGATAAAACGCGCGGCTTCTATGGAAGCTGGCAGTTCGTGAGCCAGGGCATGAACACGGTCTGCGGTTCGCTGCTGGGCGTTGCGCTCGCCGCCGCGCTGTCGACCGCGGCGCTCGAAAGCTGGGGCTGGCGCGTGCCGTTCGTGATCGGCATGGCGATGGGGCCGATCGGCATCTATATCCGGCGTCATCTGAACGAGACGCTGCCCGGCGTCGAAGACGGCAACGCGCCGGTGAACGCTGACGCGGCCACGCAGCCGGTGCGCAAGCTGTTTCGCGACCATTCGCGCTCGATCACCGCGGGTGTCGTCACGACGATCGGCGGGACCGCGGCGAATTACATCGTGCTGTTCTATCTGTCCACCTACGCGATCCGCATTCTGCATTTGCCGATGTCGTCGGCGCTGTGGGCCGCATGGACCGCCGCGGCGGTGACGGTGGTGTGCTCGCCGTTCGCGGGCGCGTTGTCGGACCGCGTCGGACGCAAACCCGTTCTGTTGGTCTCGCGCGTGTTGCTGATTGCAGCCGTCTATCCGGCGTTCATCGCGATCAACGCGTCGCCGACGGTGCCGGTGCTGCTCGCCGTGGTCGCCGCGTTGGCCGTGCTGGTCGCGTTCACGGCGGTGCCCAATATCGTGATGCTGCCGGAGCTGTTTCCACGCGAAATCCGCGCGACGGGGATGTCGATTGTCTATTGTCTCGGCGTGTCGATTTTCGGCGGATTCGCGCAGTTTTTCGCGACGTGGCTGATTCAGCTTTCCGGCAGCAACCTTGCGCCCGCGTGGTATCTGATTGGCTGCGGACTGGTGTCGTTGGTGCCGCTGCCGTTCATGCGGGAAACGGCGGGGCGGGCGATAGATTGATGTACAGCGTGACGGCCCGCGGCGCATCGCGCGCTGCGGGCCGGGTGGTTTTCTTCAGCCGCGTTCGTTCGCGGCTTCGCTTTATCTGACCGCCGAGCCGCCGCCGCCCGCTACCGCTTCGCCATCTTCCTCCGCGGCGGCATCGCGCGTCTCGGGCATCGCCGCCCACACCAGCAGCACGGCCAGCGCGCCCGCGGCCGCGAGTCCGAAGAACGCGACCGCATTGCCGAAATGATCGGCGATGAAACCGGCCGCCGTCGTGCTCAACGTCGCGCCGATGCCCGCCGCCAGCCCGAAGAGGCCAATGCACAGGTTGTAGCGCCCCTTGCCGCCGGCGACGTCGGCGGCAATCAGAGGCAGCATCACGCCGAACACGGCAGCGCTCAGACCGTCGAGCAGTTGCACCGGTACGAGCAGATACGGGCTGCTGATTCCGGCGAACAGCAGCGCGCGGATCGGCAGCGCGGAAAAGCCCAGCAGCAGGATTGGCCGGCGTCCCCAACGTTCCGCCGAACGGCCGACCCACGGCGACATCATCGCGACGATCGCTTGCGGCACGATGATGCACGCCGCGATCACGAGCTGCACGTTGTCGCCCATGCCCGCAGTGACTTCGCCGGCGGCGAGATTGAGCATCGCCGCGTTGGACAAGTGAAACAGCACGATGCACGCGGCGAACAGCAGCATGCGCCTGTCGCGCAGCAGCTCGCGCAGACTTTCGCGCCGCTCGATCTGCTCCGGCGTCGGCGCGGCTTTCGGCAACTGGATGGTGTCGGTGCGCTGGATCATCGAGAGCGCGACCAGCGCGGGCACGGCGAGCCCCGCGGTCAGCCAGAACACCGCGCGCGGCGAGTAGTACTCGCCGAACACGCCCATCAGGCCGGCCGCGACCGCGCTGCCGATCGACGCCCAGCGCGCGTTGCGCCCGAGCCGGTCGCCGAGATTCGCGCGCCCGACGAGCGCGAACGAAATCGCGGCAAGCGCCGGCGTCAGCATGCAGCTCGCGAATCCGTGGAAGACTTCGGCGGCGATCACCGGCAGCACCGTCGGACTCGTGGCGAGCAGCACCGCGCTCACGATGATCGCGAAGATCGCCCAGGCGGCCGCGCCTTTCTTGTTGCGCAACGCGTCGACGGCGGCGCCGCCCGGCACCTGGCTCACCATCGCGCTGATCGTGCCCACGGAAAGCGCCATGCCGATCTCGCCCTGGGTCCACTTGTGCGACGCGAGATACGACGCGATGAACGGACCGAAGCCCGTCTGCACGTTTGCAACGAAGAAGTTCAGCCAGTCGAGTGCGCGCAGACTTCGCGCGGTAACCATAGTGCGGCCTGTCATCGGACCGCCCGTGCGTTTGAACCGGCCGCGGAGGTTGCCGCGGAAGCAGGAGCGGAAGTGGGCGCCGCAGCAGCCGCAGGCGCGGTCGCTGTGGACGCAGGCGCAGCAGCAGCGGCGGGCGGCGCGGGCGACACCGCGCGGATCGGCTTATCGCTCGCGTAGGGCGGCGCCGCGTTGATCTGCGCATCGCTCAAATCGATTAGCGGATGCAGCTCCTTGTCTTTCGTGACGAAGCGCAGCGCCGACCAGTTCGCGGCAATCGTGCGCCGCTCGGTGCTGACCATGCCGTTGACGTCGAGCACGACCGCCTGCGGCTGCGCGCTGGCGTCGATCAGCACGTCGATCACGCGGCCCACCTTGGCGCCGTTCGAACGCTCGACGGTCGCGTCGATCAGCGGCAACTGCATCGCCGCATTCGACTTCGCCGGATTCACCGGCACCGCCGACGGATTCAGCGTGATCGGCGCGGTCTTCGCGGCCGGCGTGAAGCGGAACGCGTTCCACGCGAAATTGACCTTGCGGTCGCCGACACCCAAAAAGCCTTGCAGATTGACGACGACTTCACGCGGCTTGCCGCTCGCGTCCGCGATCATGTCGACCGCCCGTCCGACGACCTTGCCGTCCGGCTTCTGCACCTGGCTGTCGAGCAGCGTATGCGCGTCGTTGCGCTCGATCGTGCGCACGAGGATCAGCGGCGGAGGAGGCGGCGGCGGGGGAGGCGGCGCGACGACGGGCGGCGGCGGCTCGACCTTGTGCGGCTTGACGGCGGGCTTCTTCGGCTTCTTCGGCTGCTCGGGCTCGGCGGCTTCGGTTTCGACGGGCTCAGGCGCCGATGCGGCCACCGGCGCGCTCGCGGCTTCGACCGGCATCACCGTGGCTTCGACGATCGGCGCCTGCTGCGTGCCCCACAGCAGGCTGCTGCAACCGGACAGCGCGAGCAGCGCCAGCAGCGCGAACGCGGCGAGAAGGGTTTGACGCCATGCGGGAAGCGAAAAGCCGCCACTCATCGGGGAAAACTCCATGGACCGGTGCGGCTTTCGAGGGGCCGCGGTTGGACAGTACGGCCAAGAGTTTAACCCGCGACGTCGGCAGGGCCCGTTTTCGGGGCGTGGCGAGCGCGATGCGGCAAGCACGCTTCGTGCCGCAGCGCGCTGCAAAGGTACGCGGCTGAATGCGCGACTGAGTGCAAGGCTGAATGTTCGCCCGCGCGTTCCTGCTTTGCGGACATTGCAGAGTCCAAAGCTCTCAAAAAGCTTTCACTTGTCCTATCGCTGCCGCGAAGACAGACAGCCAGGCGGTAGGTGTAAACACGCGGATCCACGACGACCTTCGCCGTCGCTTAAACGATATAAGCATCGCGACATGCCGGGCATGCCATCCATGCGATGGGAGATATATCTGCATTGGCCTACATTTCGAGACACAAAACGAGACACAAAAAAACACAAAGCGGGCCGACGCGGACAACGCGCTTCATCGCACGCACACATCAATTAAACCAACGCAACGAGACGAACCTGATGACGGCCACTTCGACGGCCGTTTCAGCATGCTGATAAAGGAGGCACTCATCATGATGGAACCCCACGCCCAGCCGCTTTCCGAAGCCGGCGCCGAGTCATTCGACACCAAGGGCTTTCTCGACCGCTACTTCCAGATTTCCGCGCGCGGCAGTTCGCAGCGCCAGGAAATCGTCGCGGGCATTACGACCTTTCTCGCGATGGTCTATTCCGTGTTCGTGGTGCCGGGCATGTTCGGCAAGGCGGGCTTCGACACGAGCGCGGTGTTCGTCGCCGTGTGCCTCACGACCGCGTTCGGCTCGCTGCTGATGGGCGTGTGGGCGCGTCTTCCGATCGCGATCGGCTGCGCCATTTCGCTGACCGCGTTCACGGCGTTCGGCCTCGTGCTCGGCAAAGGCTTGCATCCGACGGTCGCGCTCGGCGCGGTGTTTCTGATGGGCGTCGTGTTCACGGGCATCTCCGTAACCGGCGTGCGTTCGTGGATCCTGCGCAATCTGCCGACGGGCATCGCGCACGGCACGGGCATCGGCATCGGTCTTTTTCTGCTGCTGATCGCCGCCAACGAAGTCGGTCTCGTCGTCAAGAATCCGGGCGCCGGTTTGCCGGTCGCGCTCGGCAACATCACTGCGTTGCCGGCGCTGATGTCGGTCGCGGGACTCGCGGCGATTTTCGGGCTGGTGCGCCGTCGCGTGCCGGGCTCGATCCTGATTGTCATAGTCGCCATTTCGGCGATCGCGCTGCTGGTCGATCCGGCCGTGTCGTTTCATGGCGTGTTCGCGGTGCCGTCGCTGAGCGCGCCGGGACACGAGTCGCTGATCGGCGCAATGGACATCAAGGGCGCGCTCTCGATGGCGGTGCTGCCGAGTGTCCTCGCGCTCGTGATGACCGCGGTGTTCGACGCGACCGGCACGATTCGCGCGGTCGCCGGACAAGCGGGTCAACTCGATGAAAACGGCCGCATCATCAACGGCGGCCGCGCGCTGACGGCGGATTCGGTCAGCTCGATTTTCTCGGGCCTGCTCGGCGGCGCGCCGGCTGCGGCCTACATCGAATCGACGGTCGGCGTGGCGGCCGGCGCGAAGACCGGCATGGCGGCGGCGGTGGTCGGCCTGCTGTTTCTCGGCGTGATGTTCTTCTCGCCGCTCGCGGGCCTCGTGCCTTCGTACGCGACGGCGCCCGCGCTCATGTATGTCGGACTCCTGATGCTCTCGAACGTGAGCAAGCTGCATATGGACGATATGGTCGACGCGATGTCGGGTCTCATGTGCGCGGTCTTTATCGTGCTCACGGCGAACATCGTGACCGGCATCATGCTCGGCTTCGCGACGCTCGTGATCGGTCGCGTGGTGAGCGGCGAATATCGCAAGCTGAACGTGGGAACAGTGGCGATTGCGCTCGTGCTGGTGGGGTTTTATCTGGGCGGCTGGGCGATCTGATCTAGTTGGTCAGGCAGCGCGCGCGCGGCCCGTTGCTAACGAATGCCGCGCGCCGCGCTCACAACGCCATGTCGAATGCAGGCTTGAGAAACAGTTCGATCGCCATCACGGCGAGACTCATCAGGGCCGCCGACAAGGTCAACGTGCCGTACTCGTCGTAGCGTGCATCGTAAAGGCACGCGACGACGAACAGAATCGCCAGCAGATTCGTCAGCCAGTCGAAATTCAGCGCCAAAGTCATCGATCCAATCCGGGCTCATGGGCGGCTCGAATGTCGAACCGCGGGGCTCAGCTTCACGCGCAAAACTGCGTGGTTTAGCTGAGCGCGATTCTATCGAGTTGAGCTTACGGATTAGCAACGCCGGCGCTTACACAACTTACACCGCTTAATACACCGCTTAAGCCGCTTAAGCCGCGAGCCCGGCCATCATGTCGCGCTCGATCCATTCGATCACCGACGTGCGCTTCGGCTGCCAACCCAGCAGTTTGCGCGCGCGCTCGCCGCGCACGCGGCTGTTCGAACCGAGTCCGTACGACGCCATTTCGTAACCCCATTCTTTTTGCGCTTCGTCGAGCGGCCAGTCTTGCGGCTCGCCGAGCTTGATCGCGCGAGCAATCGCGGCGCTCATCTCGCGGAACGACGCTTCACCGCTTTCGACGAAATAGAACATGCCGGCAGGGCTTTTCTCCAACGCGAGCCGATAGAGTTCCGCGACGTCGTCGATATGCACGTTCGACCACGTGTTGCCGCCGCTGCCGACATGGCGCACCACGCCGCTCTTTTGCGCCTGCCGCACGAGGCGCGGCAACTGCACGCTCGCGCTGCCCGCCACCGCGCCGTGTCCGTAGATCAGCGTATTGCAAAGCACCGCCGAGCGGATATTGCGCTGTGCCGCTTCGAGCACCTGACGGTCGATCGCGACGCGCGCCGCTTTGTCCGCGGTCGGCTCGGGCAGCGCGTCTTCGTGATAGATGCGCGCCTGCGCCGCTTCGCCGCCGGACGCATCGCCGACGATGCTCGAGCCGCTCGTATGCAGAAACGGTTTGCCCGAGCCGGCGAGTCCTTCGATCAGCGCGCTCACCGCGCCTTCGTGATCGCTGCTTGCCGCGTTGATGACGGCGTCGGCGGCTTGCGCTTCGGCGATCAGCAACGCGCGGTCGTCGAGCGTGCCGATAACCGGTTCGATGCCGAGCCGCTTCAACTCGTCGCGATGTTCGGGCTTGCGGATCAGACCGCGCACCTGATGACCGGCGCGCACCAGATGCGCCGCAATCGAACCGCCGATAAAACCGCTTGCGCCTGTAATGAAAATCTTCAAGACGTTCTCCTGAGTGCCTGAGTGGAAACACGATGACAGGCATGCAGTATCCGCCGTCTTGATTCTCGCAAAAAGCGTGTTAGTCTCAAATCAATCTTGACTTGAAATCAATAATGAAAACTTCCACGGACGAGTTGCTGGTGTTCGTCAGCGTGATCGACAGCGGCTCGATCACGGCGGCCGCCGAGAAACTCGGGCAGACGGTTTCCGGCGTGAGCCGCGCGCTCACGCGCCTCGAAAAGAAGCTCGACACCGCGCTCGTGCGGCGCACCACGCGCCGTCTGCAATTGACAGAGGAGGGCGAAGGCTTTCTGCAGCGCGCCCGCGCGATTCTCGACGCGATGGAAGAAGCCGAGGAATCGGTCGCGCGCAAGCGTCGGCGGCCGTCGGGGCGTCTGCGTGTCGATGCGGCGTCGCCCTTCATGCTCCACTGCATCGCGCCGCATATGACGGCGTTTTCCGCGCTGTATCCCGAGATCCGGCTGGAGTTGACCAGTAGCGAGCGCATCGTCGATTTGCTCGAGCAGAAAGTGGACATTGCGATCCGCATCGGCGCGTTGCAGGATTCGACGCTGCATGCGCGTGCGCTCGGCAGCAGCAAGCTGCGCGTGGTCGCGAGTCCCGCGTATCTCGCCGAGCATGGCGAGCCGAAATCGGTCGACGCGTTGCGCGAACATCGGCTGATCGGATTTACCGCGCCCGAGCATCTGAACCGCTGGCCGTTGCGCGAGCGCGGTAAGCGGGCGGGCAAAGGCACGAGCAAAAGCACGAGTCGTACTGATCGAGTCGGCGGCAAGCCCGAGCCGCTGAAAATCGAGCCGTCGATAACTGCGTCGAGCGGCGAGACGCTGCGCCAACTCGCGCTCTCCGGCTGGGGCATCGCCTGTCTCGCCGATTTCATGACCGCCGCCGACATCCGCGATGGACGGCTCGTGCCGATCCTCGGCCATGTGCTGCTCGATGAGCGTCAGCCGGTCAGCGCCGTCTATTACCAGAGCGCGTCGCTTGCCGGGCGCGTGCAGTGTTTTCTGGATTTCATCGCGGCGCGCGTGCGCCTGTAGCGGCGCGTCCGACGCCCCCACCATAAACAAAGCCTGCGGCTCTGACTAGCGCGCGGGCTTTTTGCGTGTGGGTGTTTTGTCCGTGTGGCGGCGCGAATTATGAGGGTGTATATACAAGTTCTACGTGATTGAGCGCGCTGCGCTCTTAGTCGCTTCGCCCGTGGTACGGCGGGCCTGACGCCGACATCAACTGCCAGCATTGCCTTAGTGGAAAGCCCTGGGCCTCGAATCTTAAAAACAAGTTGTATATACAAGCCGTGGCCGCTAGACTTTCTGAAATTGTATAGACAGGACAACAACCATGATGACTCTGAAGCCCGGCCACCTGACCCTCCCGCAACTGCGCCAGATCGCGCGTGCCCACGTGCCGCTGAAGCTCGATTCCGCCAGCCACGCCGCCATCGACGCCTGCGCAAAAGCCGTCGCGGACATCGCCGCGAAAGGCGAGCCGGCCTACGGCATCAACACGGGGTTCGGGCGTCTCGCCAGCACGCACATTCCGCACGATCAGCTCGAACTGCTGCAACGCAATCTCGTGTTGTCGCACGCGGTCGGCGTGGGTGAGCCGATGTCGCGTCCCGTCGTGCGTCTGTTGATTGCGTTGAAGCTGTCGAGCCTCGGCCGCGGTCATTCGGGCATTCGCCGCGAAGTCATGGAAGCGCTGATCACGCTGTACAACGCCGACGTGCTGCCGGTGATTCCGGTCAAGGGTTCGGTCGGCGCATCGGGCGACCTCGCGCCGCTCGCGCATATGTCGGCGGTGCTGCTCGGCGTCGGCGAAGTGTTCGCGAAGGGCGAGCGCCTGCCGGCCACCGAAGGCCTCGCGCTCGTCGGCCTCAAGCCGCTCACGTTGCAGGCGAAGGAAGGTCTCGCGCTGCTGAACGGCACGCAGGCATCCACGGCGCTCGCGCTCTACAACATGTTCGCGATCGAAGACCTGTACCGCACTGCACTCGTGGCAGGCGCGTTGTCGGTGGATGCAGCGGCTGGCTCCGTGAAGCCGTTCGACGCGCGCATTCACGACCTGCGCGGCCATCAAGGACAGATCGACGCCGCCGCGGCTTATCGCTCGCTGCTGCAAGGCTCGGGCATCAACGTATCGCACGCCGATTGCGACAAGGTGCAGGACCCGTACAGCCTGCGCTGCCAGCCGCAAGTGATGGGCGCCTGTCTCGATCAGATGCGTCATGCCGCCGACGTGCTGCTGCTCGAAGCGAACGCCGTCTCCGACAATCCGCTGATTTTCCCCGACACCGGCGAAGTGCTGTCGGGCGGCAACTTCCACGCGGAGCCGGTTGCTTTCGCCGCGGATAATCTCGCGCTCGCTGCCGCGGAAATCGGCGCGTTGGCTGAGCGCCGCATCGCGTTGCTGATCGACGCCACGCTGTCGGGCCTGCCGCCGTTCCTCGTGCGCGACGGCGGCGTGAACTCCGGCTTCATGATCGCTCACGTGACGGCCGCCGCGCTAGCGTCGGAAAACAAGACGCTCGCGCATCCGGCTTCCGTCGATTCGCTGCCCACGTCGGCCAACCAGGAAGATCACGTTTCGATGGCGACGTTCGCCGCGCGCAAGCTCGGCGACATCGCGGAAAACACGGCGAATATTCTCTCTATCGAATTGCTCGCCGCCGCTCAAGGTGTCGATCTGCGCGCGCCGCACAAGACCAGCCCGAGCCTGCAAAAAGTGATGGACGCGGTGCGCAACGACGTCGCGCATTACGAGCTCGATCATTACTTCGCGCCGGACATCGCAGCGGTGACGCGTCTCGTGCAGAACGGCACGATCGCGAAGTTGAGCCCGTTTTCCTTCGTCTCAGAGCAGTAAGCGGACAGCGAGCGGCAGCCAATGAACGCACCGGCCTACCAGGGCATCAAGGACTTTATCCTCGCGCGCATTCATGCGGGCGAATGGGGTGAAGGCGACCAGGTGCCGTCCGAAAACGAGCTCGCACGCGAATTCAACGTCGCGCGCATGACGGTCAACCGCGCGTTGCGCGAGTTGACCTCGGAGCAGGTTCTCACGCGCGTGCAGGGCTCGGGCACGTTCGTCGCGCGCCCCAAGTACGAGTCGACGCTGGTGGCGATCCGCAGTATTTCCGACGAAATCGTTGCGCGCGGGCATCGCTATCAGGCGAAGGTGCTGCACATCGGCGCGAGCATTGCGGACGCCGCGCTCGCCGAGGAAATGCAGGTTAGCGCGGGCAGTCCGGTGTTTTTCTCGCGCGTGCTGCATTTCGAAAACGACGAACCCGTGCAACTCGAAGAGCGCTGGGTCAATCCGGCCGTCGCGCCCGAGTATGCATTGCAGGACTTCACGAACACCACGCCGAATCAGTACCTCGTTCGCGTCGCGCCGCTGCAGCGCGTCGAATACCGGATCGAGGCATTGGCGGCGGACGGCGACACGCGCGAGCTTTTGACGATGGACGAACTCGAACCCTGTCTCGTGCTGCATCGGCGAACGTGGTCGCAAAGCCAGGTCGCGTCGATCGCGAATTTATCGCATCCAGGCAGCCGCTACCGTTTCACCGGACATTTTTGATCCGCTTTTTCCGAGCGATTTTCCCCGACACATTCTGATTATCTTTACGCATTCCGAGGGCCACCATGAACAACCCGAAACACATCGACCCGCGTCTCGATCCCACTCGCACGATCCGCGCGCCGCGCGGCGCCGAAAAGACCTGCAAGACCTGGATCGCGGAAGCCGCGTATCGGATGATCCAGAATAATCTGGACCCCGAAGTAGCCGAGCATCCGCATGCGCTCGTCGTGTATGGCGGCATCGGCCGCGCGGCGCGCAACTGGGATTGCTTCGATCAGATCCTGGCATCGCTGAAGGACCTGAACGAAGACGAGACGCTGCTGATTCAATCGGGCAAGCCGGTCGGCGTGTTCCGCACGCATGCCGACGCGCCGCGCGTGCTGCTCGCGAACTCGAACCTGGTGCCGCATTGGGCGACGTGGGAACATTTCCACGAACTCGACCGCAAGGGCCTGATGATGTACGGGCAGATGACGGCGGGTAGCTGGATCTACATCGGCAGCCAGGGCATCGTGCAGGGCACGTACGAAACGTTCTTCTCGGTGGCGAACCAGCATTTCAACGGCGATCCGAAGGGCCGCTGGATTCTCACCGGCGGTCTCGGCGGCATGGGCGGCGCGCAGCCGCTCGCGGCCACGATGGCCGGCTTCTCGATGATCGCGGTGGAGTGCGACGAGACGCGCATCGACTTCCGCCTGAAGACGCGCTACGTCGACAAAAAAGCGAAGACGCTCGACGAAGCGCTTGCCATGCTCGACGAAGCGAAGCAGGCGGGCAAGCCGGTGTCGATCGGTCTGCTCGGCAATGCTGCCGACGTGTTCGCCGAATGCGTGACGCGCGGCATCACGCCGGACTGCGTGACCGATCAGACGAGCGCGCACGATCCGATTCACGGCTACCTGCCGCAAGGCTGGAGCGTGGAAGACTGGCGCGAGCGCATGAAGACCGCGCCCGATTCGATCGTCGTGCCGGCGAAGCAGTCGATGGCGAAACAGGTGCAGGCGATGTTGACGTTGCAGCAGCGCGGCGCGGCCACGCTCGACTACGGCAACAACATTCGTCAGATGGCGCTGGAAATGGGCGTTGAAAACGCGTTCGATTTTCCGGGCTTCGTGCCGGCGTATATCCGCCCGTTGTTCTGCGAAGGCAAGGGGCCGTTCCGCTGGGTCGCGCTGTCGGGCGATCCCGAGGACATCTACAAGACGGACGCGAAGGTCAAGGAACTGATCCCCGACGATCCGCATCTGCACAACTGGCTCGACATGGCGCGCGAACGCATCGCGTTCCAGGGCTTGCCGGCGCGTATCTGCTGGGTCGGCGTGAAGGATCGCTATCGTCTCGGCCAGGCGTTCAACGAAATGGTGAAGAACGGCGAGCTGAAGGCGCCGATCGTGATCGGCCGCGATCACCTCGATACCGGTTCCGTCGCGAGCCCGAATCGCGAAACCGAATCGATGAAAGACGGCTCGGACGCGGTCAGCGACTGGCCGTTGCTCAACGCTCTGCTGAATACGGCTGGCGGCGCGTCGTGGGTGTCGCTGCATCACGGCGGCGGTGTCGGCATGGGCTTTAGCCAGCACTCGGGCGTCGTGATCGTCGCGGACGGCACGGACGCCGCGAAGGAACGCCTCGGCCGCGTGCTGTTCAACGATCCGGCAACGGGCGTGATGCGTCACGCGGATGCGGGCTATGAACTCGCGCAGCAAACCGCGCGCGAGGCGGGTCTCAATCTGCCGATGCTGGGCCGTTGAGCATGACGCTCGCGGGCAGCATGGCGACGCTCACGTTGATCCGCGGCGCCGAGCTCGTGGCGTCGCCGTGGAAGAACGGCGGCGGCGTGACGCGCGAGGTCGCAGCGTTTCCCGCGGATGCCGGGCTCGACACGTTCGTATGGCGCGTGAGCGTGGCGGACGTTGCGCAAGCCGGGCCGTTTTCGCGCTTCGCCGGAATCGATCGCACGCTGGTGCTGTTGTCCGGCGCGGGCATGCTGCTCGATGAAGCGCAAAGCGGCGAAGCTGTGACCACGCATGCGTTGACGCAACCGTTCGATACCGCGCGCTTTGCCGGCGAGGCGCACATCGACGCACGTCTCGTCGACGGTCCGACGCGCGACTTCAATCTGATGGTGCGCCGTGACCGCGCGCAAGGCGAGCTGGACGTGTGGCACACGACGCAGCAGCAGGCGCAAACCGAACACACGTTATCCGCGGATGTCGCGCTGCTGTACTGCGCGAGCGGCGCCATTGCAGTCGCGTTGGGCGACGCAGAAGCGCAACGGCTCGAACCAGGCGACACCTTGCGCATCGACGCCCCGAACAATCTCTCATGCAGGATAGAAGGCGAAGGCGCGTTGCTGGCAATCCGCATTCGCTACACGCAACCAGCCACGCAACCAGCAGCAGCGAGCATCCGATGAAGCAAACTGTCTGGCATCAACTGAAACTGTGCCCTCAGGGCGACCCCGACCATACGCTGCCCGACGCGGCGATCGCCGTTGAAAACGGCACGATCGCGTGGCTCGGCGCGTCCGCCGATCTGCCTGCGCAATACGCCGCGTGGCCGCGCGAAGAGTTGCACGGCGCGTGGGTGACGCCGGGCCTCGTCGATTGCCATACGCATCTGGTGTACGGCGGGCAGCGCGCCGATGAATTCGCGCAGCGCCTCGCGGGCGTCAGCTATGAAGAGATCGCACGTCAGGGCGGCGGCATCGTTTCGACGGTGCGCGCCACGCGCGATGCGACCGAACAGGCGCTGTTCGACCAGTCGGCCGCGCGGCTCGAGCCCTTGCTTGCCGAAGGCGTCACTGCAATTGAAATCAAATCCGGTTACGGGCTCGACCTCGACAGCGAGCGCAAGATGCTGCGCGTCGCGCGCGAGTTGGGCGAACGCTATCCGGTGAGCGTCTACACGACGTTCCTCGGCGCGCACGCATTGCCGCCCGAATTCGCGGGCCGCGCCGATGCGTATATCGACGAAGTCTGCAACACGATGCTGCCCGCGCTCGCGGACGAAGGTCTCGTCGACGCCGTCGATGTGTTCTGCGAGCGCATCGGCTTTTCGCTCGAACAAAGCGAGCGCGTGTTCAACGCGGCAGCGCGCTACAAGCTGCCCGTAAAAATGCACGCGGAGCAGTTGTCGAATGGCGGCGGCACCGCGCTTGCCGCGCGCCATCGCGCGTTGTCCGCGGATCACCTCGAGTTTCTCGATGAAGCCGGCGTCGCCGCGATGAAAGAGGCCGGCACCGTCGCCGTGTTGCTGCCCGGCGCGTACTACTTCATTCGCGAGACGCAACTGCCGCCGCTCGATCTGCTGCGGCGCTATGAAGTACCGATTGCAATTTCGACCGACAGCAATCCGGGCACGTCACCCGCCACGTCGTTGCTGCTGATGATGAACATGGCGACGACGCTGTTCCGCATGACCGTGCCCGAAGTGCTGAAGGGCGTGACATCGAACGCGGCGCGCGCGCTCGGCAAGGCGGACCGTCATGGTTCGCTCGAAGCAGGGCGCGCTGCCGACTTCGCGGTGTGGTCGGCCGACTCGCTCGCGGAGCTTGCGTACTGGATCGGGCGTCCGCTGTGCTCGCGGGTCGTGCGTGCAGGCGAGACGGTTTATGCCGCGCCTTCGCGTGCTTCTAGTGCTTCGAGTTCTTCTACACGCGACGCGAACTGAGTCAGGACCTGAGAGATGACACCAGAAAAACAGTCGCTATTCGCCGAACACGCGTATCTGCCGGACGGCTGGCGCCGCAACGTGCTGCTCGAATGGGACGCTGACGGCACGTTGACGGCAGTCACGCCGGACACTGCGGAAATTCCCGCAGACGTGCAGAAAGCCGCGGGTCCGATATTACCTGGCATGCCGAACCTTCACTCGCATGCATTTCAGCGCGCGATGGCGGGCCTCACCGAATATCGCGCCGCTTCCGGCAACGGCGCCACCGACAACTTCTGGAGCTGGCGCGATCTGATGTATCGCTTTGCCGCGCGCATCACGCCCGAAGGATTGGCGAGCGTCGCGCAATGGCTCTATATCGAAATGCTGAAGGCGGGCTATACGTCGGTGTGCGAGTTTCATTACGTGCATCACACGCCGGAAGGCAAGCGCTACACGAACCAGGCGGAACTTGCACAACGTGTCGTGGATGCGGCGTCGGCGGCCGGCATCGGCATGACGATGCTGCCGGTGCTCTATCAGTACAGTGGTTTCGGCGCGAGTGCGCCGCGCGACGATCAGCGGCGCTTCATCAACACGCCGGAAAGCCTGCACGAACTGCTCGCCGCGTTGCGCGCCGCTCGCCCTGAAAACGCGGCGTTGCGCTATGGCGTGGCGCCGCATTCGTTGCGCGCGGTGTCGGAGCAATCGCTGCGTGCCTTGCTCGACGGCCTGGACCGCAGCGCGCCGGTTCATATTCATATCGCCGAACAGACCGCCGAAGTCGACGCGTGCATCGAAACGGAAGGCGCGCGTCCGGTGCAGTGGCTGCTGGATCGCTTCGACGTCGACGGAAGATGGTGCCTCGTGCACGCCACGCATGTCGATGCAAAGGAGACGCTCGCGCTCGCGAAGAGCGGTGCCGTTGCGGGCCTGTGTCTGACCACGGAAGCGAATCTCGGCGACGGTATTTTTCCGGCGCACGAGTATCTCGACGCGCAAGGGCGCATCGGCGTCGGCTCGGATAGCCACATCGGCGTCGACTGGCGCGCGGAATTGCGCCTGCTCGAATACGGGCAGCGTCTGACGCGCCGGCAACGCAACGTGCTGGCCTCGGCACACACGCCTTATGTGGCCGATCGTCTGTTCGACGCGGCGCTCGAAGGCGGCGCGCGCGCCACGGGTCGCGCGACGGGCGCATTGCAAGCCGGCCATCGCGCGGATTGGCTCGTGCTGGACCCGGATCACGCGAGCATTGCCGGACACGCGCCGAATAACTGGCTCTCGGGCGTCGTTTTCTGCGAGCATGGCGAGACGCCGATCCGCGACGTGTACGCAGGCGGCGACAAGCTGGTCGAGAATCGCCGGCATCGCGACGAAGAGGGCGCTTACGCGCGCTATCGCATCGCGCTCGCGGAACTGCTCAAATGAGTTGACGCGATGCACGCAACCGCATGCGCGCCGCGCCCGCGTCACCGCAACGTTCTTCCGATTCAGGACTGACATGACTGCTTCGAACACTCCACCGGTTTTCACGCTGCATCGCGGCAACCTGCCGATGCTGATCTCCATCCCGCATCTGGGCACGCAGATCCCCGCGGACATCGCCGCGACGATGGCGCCCACGGCGCTTCGCACCGACGATTGCGACTGGCATCTCGACCGGCTCTACGCGTTTGCGAAGCGCATGGGCGCGTCGATCATCGCGCCGACTTACGCGCGCTACGTGATCGACCTGAACCGTCCGCCCGACGGCGCGAACCTGTATCCGGGGCAGGACACCACGGGGCTTCTGCCCGTCGATACGTTCGACAAGGAGCCGTTGTATCGCGAAGGTCATCTGCCGGACGATACTGAGGTGGCCCGCCGTCGCGACGTTTACTGGATGCCGTATCACAGCGCGCTCGCAGGCGAACTCGCCGCGCTCAAGGCGCAGCACGGCAAAGTGCTGCTATGGGAAGCGCATTCGATCCGCTCGCGCGTCCCGCGTTTCTTCGAAGGGCGCTTGCCGGACTTCAACTTCGGCACGTCGAACGGCGCGAGTGCGATGGCGGGTCTCGCCGAGGAATTGGCTGCGATCGTCGAACGGCATGGCGTTTATTCGGCTGTCGCGAATGGGCGCTTCAAGGGCGGCTACATCACGCGCGAGTATGGTCAGCCTTCGCAAGGCGTGCATGCGGTGCAACTCGAGCTGTCGCAAATCACGTATATGCAGGAACAGTTGCCGTACGCGTACGACGAAACGCTTGCAGCGAAGATCGAGCCTTTGCTCGAGCAACTCGTCGCGACCGCGGTGGGGCGCGTGAAGACGGCGTAATCGCGGGCGCGAACCTCTCGCGCGCGATAGGCAACCAAAAAGCAGGCAACCAAAAAACAGGCAACCAAAAAACAGGCAACCAAAAAACAGGCAACCAAAAAACAGGCAACCAAAAAACAGGCAACCAAAAAGAATGGCCTCGCAAAAAATGCGAGGCCATTTTCATTCGCGCGACGCTTGGCGTGAGCGTCCGCCGCCGTTACCCTCTATGCGAGGCAAGCTTAACGGCAGTGGCGTTCCCAGTGGTGATGCACGCGCACCTTCTTGCAAACTTCGTGATGGTGCCCAGCGGCCTGTGCGGGAGCGATTGCGCTGAAAGCAGCAGCGGCTGCGGCAAGAGCCAGGACGATCTTCTTCATTACAAAACCCTTAATCAGTGTTGTGGAGTTGGCGGTGCAGCAGGACGTATGCCGCACGGCACGCAAGCATGCCACATCGACGGCTGCTGCGGAGGAACGCCGCCGCTCCGTCAGTGTCAATCCTCACGGCGGATGGCGCAAAAGGCCGTCCGCGTTGACGTGGAGCAAGGCGAGCCGGTCTCCGCACAAAGTTCGCGTGATGTGCGGCGTGCCGCTTGCAAGCGAGGCCGGGCAACGGCTACCCTTCCAGAATGATGACGCTCGTCACGGCGTCGTCTTGACATCGGGCAAAAAGATGGAAGACCCCGCAATGGAAGATTCCGACGAATTGCTGCTTCCCGTCTGGCGCGCGAATCTCGTGCTGCTCACGCGCGAGGTCGGCGCGGCGAGTCGCCTCGCGCGCATGATGACGTTTTCCGCGAGCTATCTGAAGTTGATGTTGTCGGGCCAGCGCGAATTCAGCGAGGAGTTCGTGCGCGGCATCGAAGCGGTGACCGGCTTGCCGAATGGCTGGATGAACGCGCCGCATACCGAGGAAGAGATTCCGCCCAACGCGCGCGCCGCGATCGACAACGAAGAGCCGCAGGCGCGCTTTCGCGGCACCGCGCATCCCGCGCGAAAAAAGACCGTGCTGCGGCCACCCGAGCCGATTTTTGGCCAGAGCGCGCCTGCCAAACGTATCGAGGACGAAGCGCTGGACGCGGAAGCGCATCGGCGTCAGGCGTACTTTCGCAAGGTCCGCGAGCTTGCGCTTCAGGAGGTCCGGCGTTTCGAGCGGCATCTCGCGCATGCGCCTGTCGAACTGCCGTCGTTGCGCGCCAAGGTCGAAGAGGTGATTGCCGCCGCCGATCCCGACGGTCCGATACAGGCCGATCTTGCCGGGCGGCTCGAACAGATCGAGAAGCATCGGCATTTGCTGTTGCGGCATGTGGAGAGCCTCCAGGCCTTGCTCACGCAACTCGGCGAGGGCGACGGATGAGCGGCGCGGCCGGTGGCCTGCTCAAGGGGGCATTACGCGGGAAAGAGCGGTCATGACGCGGTGCGTGAGCGTCCTGAGTTGCATGAAGCTGCTGCGCTGCCTGAGGATCGCCACCGCGCTCGCACTAGGCGCGGCAGCGTCCGCCGCTTTCGCCGACGGCGCAACCCCCGATCCCCTCAGCGACGACCGCGCGCCCTACACAACAGAGCGCGACGTTCATCTCTTCGTGATCCAGAAAGACGGTTCCATCGAGGAACACGACGACAGCGTGTTGCGCGCGAACACGGCGAGCGGCGTCGACGACATCGCGCAACGCTACGTCTGGTTCAACAAGGACATCGAACAGGTGCAGTTGCTCGCCGCCGAAACGATCGACCCGGACGGCGCGACGCACACGGTCGGTCCCGAAGCGATCCGCGACATTCAGGAGCCGCGCTCGGCGGGCGCGCCGAGCTTCCAGGACGGTGTGTTGCGCACGGTGATTTTTCCGGGCGTCGAGCCCGGCTCGCGCGTCCATCTGGCGTTTCGCAAGACGCGCGCGAAGCCGTTGCAGGCGGGCACGTTCGCGTATCTCGTGGAGCCGACGCGCGAACCGGTCGAGGATCAACGCCTGATCTTCGATCTTCCCGCCGATGTGCCGCTGTATGCCGACGCGCGCGGCTACACGGCATTGCCGCCCGTCAGTGCGAATGGCCGCACGCGTTACGAATTTCGCTACCAGCATGGACCGTATGCGCGGCTCGAAGCGGGCGCGGTCGGCTATGCGAATTGGGGCGATCGTCTGATGGTGTCGACCGTGCCGGACTTCGCGAGCTTCGCCGCGCGTTATCGCGGTCCCGCGACCGACGCCACCTTCGACGATCCCGCCATCGTGCGGCTTGCGCAGTCGCTCACCGCGCGCGCCGCGGACCCGCGCGAGAAGGCGCGGATACTCTACGACTGGGTGCGCATGAATATCCGCTACGTCGCGCTCTTTCTCGGCGAGACAGCGGCGATTCCGCACAAGGCGGCCGACATCCTGCGCAATCGCTATGGCGACTGCAAGGACCACGTCGCGCTGTATAGTGCGCTGCTGGCCGCGGTCGGCATTCGCAGCGAGGCGGTGCTGCTCAATCTCGGGCCGTACTATAGTCTGCCGGACGTGCCCGGTTATGGCGCGAGCGCGATCAATCACGCGATTATCTGGATTCCTGAACTATCGCTGTACGCGGACACGACCGCGGGCGGCGTGGGCTTCGGTTATCTGCCCGCCGCCGTGATGGACCGGCCCGTGTTGCTGGTCGGCGAGGGCACGCTGTCGCGCACGCCCGCCACTCAAACGCGCGAGCGCACGGCGCGCGTGCAGATCGACGTCGATGAAAACGGCACCGCGAATTACGCCTATCGCGTGGAAGATGCGGGCTTCACCGCTGAGATCGAGCGCAATATCTTTCGACGCGCGTCGCGGCAGCGCACGCAGCAGATCGCCGGCAATCGTCTGTTGCAAACCGGCCTGCATGGCAGCGCGCAATTGCGCACGGGCGACGTGGCCGCGACCGACGGGCCGTTCGCGACGTCGATAGAGGGCAAGCTCGAGCACTTCATCTGGAGCGACGGCACGACCGCTGTGCCGTCGCTGACGAGCTTCTCCGGCGGCATGGGTTCGCAGGTGCAGGCATGGCTCGCGGAGCCGGCTCGCACGCAGCCGTGGACCTGCATCGGCGGCGCGTTCGACGAGACGCTCGAAATCACGCTGCCGCGCTTCGCGAAGATAACCGACATGCCCGTCGATACCGATGTCCACGACAAGTTCGTCGCGTTTTCGTCGCGCTATGTATTCGACCCGGCGGCGCGCGTGTTGCAGATCAGGCGGCAGCTTCGCGCCGCCTTCGGACACCAGATGTGTTCGGCAGAAGAGTTTGCCGCGATGAAGGACGACCTCGTGCGGATCGAGCGCGACCTCGACGCACAGATCGTCGTCAAGGCCGCGCGGCCTGAGTTGAACCGCTAAGGGAAACGAAAGACGCTCAGCTACCGCTCTTCGTCACGACCGGAACCCACGCGCCGTTCTTCACCTGATACAACGTCGACGCGCCGCTTTTCAGCGCGCCGGTGTTGTCGAACGAAATCTTGCCGGTCACGCCTTCGAAGTCGATCGTCTTGAGCATCGGACGGTAGTCGTTGGGCGACGTCGATTTGGCCTGCTGCATCGCCTTGATCGCGGCCCACGCGCCGTCGTAACCGAACGGCGCATACGACAGAATCTCGCCGCCGAAGCGCTTCTTGAACTTCGCGGAGAAGTCCTTGCCGCCGGGCAGTTGCGCGAGCGGGCGGCCGTATTCCCAGGCCATCACGCCTTCGGCCGCATCGCCGGCGAGCTTGATGAACTCGGGGTCTTCCACGCCGCCGCCGCCCACCAGTTGCGCCGTCACGCCGAGCTGCTTCATGCGCCGCGCGAAACCGGCGGCCTGCGTATCGAGCCCGCCGAAGAAGACCAGGTCCGCGTTCGCCGCCTTGATCTTGGTGATCTGCGTGCTGAAGTCGACCGCGTGATTATCGGTGTACTCGCGCGCGACGATCGTGCCGCCGTGCGCCTTCACCGCCTTCTCGAACTCGTCGGCTTCGCCCTGACCAAAAGCGGTGCGGTCGTCGATGATCGCGATGCGCTTCGCCTTGCTCACTTCGACCGCATAGACGCCTGCGTTGCCGGCGTTTTGCGCGTCTGTCGAAATCACCATGAACGTGTTCGCGAAGCCGCGTCCGGTGATGATCGGGTTGGTCGCAGCCGGATCGATCACGGGAATGCCGGCCTGCTCGTAGATCTGCGAGGCGGGAATCGTCGTGCCCGAATTGAAGTGGCCGACCACCACCGAGACGCCCGAGTCCACCAGTTTCTGCGCGACCTGCACGCCGATGCGCGGGTCCGCCTGGTCGTCCTGCGAGACGATCTGGAACTGCGCGACCTTGTCGCCGATCCTGATCTTCTGCGCGTTGGCTTCCTCGATGGCGAGCCGCACGCCGTTTTCGAGGTCCTTGCCGTAGCCTGCGTTCGCGCCCGTCATCGGCGCGGCGAAGCCGATTTTCACGGGCATGTCGTCGGCGAAACTGGCGAGCGGCGCGACCGCAAAGAGGGCGCCGACGAACAGGGCAAGCGGTTTGAGCGTGGTGTGGTGACTCATGGTCTCTCCTTACTTCGACAGTTCGAGTGATGAAAGCGGCAAAGCGATGACGCGGCTCGGCGCTGACAAAGCGAGCGGGTTCCCGCGGGCACGAAGGCTCGCGATACACCGTGCGGAGTACGTGTGGTTGTATTCGCACGCCGGTCATGTGGCGCGAATATAGGAAGCCAATATGCGGCCGTCTTGGCAGTTCGCGGCGCTTTGAATGAGGATTTCGGCATAAGCTCGCGAGGGGGGCCGCGAGCGTTGATGGGTGCCGAAGCGGGAGTGCGGATTGGCGCACACATGCATGGAGACATGTGGCGAAGTGGTGGGCTTAACTGGTTGTAGGTGTCGAAGCTATGTGTTCAACACACGGCACGAAGATGCGCGCGAACACGATGGCCGCGGGGTGCAAGAGGAATGCGAGAGAAGCGAGCAACAGGACGCGCGAGCCCATGCCCGCGCGCTCGCCTAAGTCACCAGCGTTACCGCTCGCCTTGCTGACGCAGCACTTCTTCACGCAGACGCAGCAGCGGCGCTTTGGTTTCGTCGTCGGCCCAGGTGTCGAGATCGTCGATCGCGCGCTGGCAGCCGTCGAGCACGAGGTCGAGGTCCACCGGCACGCCGTTGTTCAGCGCGAATTCGATCGTCTCGGCGAACTGCTGGCAGTCGTCTTCGCCGTACGAAATGTCGAGGTTGTCCGCGATCACTTCGGCGATGTTGCTGCGCGCCTTGTCGTCGGGCGTCACCATGTCGATGATGCCGCGCGCGACGGCCGGCGAGTAGTAAAGCGCGATGTCGAGCCACTGCGCGGGGTCGAAGTCGGGCTGATCGAACTGGTTCTCGAAGAACTCGATGGCTTCCTGTTCATGCACCTCGTCGGCGTCGACGCTGATGCACAACTGCTCAAAATACTCTTCCCGCTCGCTGCGGATATAACCGTCCATCGATGCCTCGTCTGCTGAATGCCGGATGCCTGAGAAAGTCGCCGCGCGAAGCCGCAAAGCCGCAAAGCCATTATCGGCTCGCGCGTGCGGCACGCATTATAGGACGACCGGCCGGCTGACAAGGTTCCTGGCGGCGCAACGCCGGCAACGCTGCGGCCCGCACCGCACGATGCGCAAGCTACGCCGTCTCGGCCACCCACGCGTCGAACCATTCGCGCGGCTGCGCGATTTCGTTTTGCGCGGGCACCAGTTCCAGTTCGTAGCGCCCGGCTTGCCACGTCGCCTTGACGACCGCGTTGACCGCGGCGAGCGTGTGCTCAAACGCGCCGCGGATCGTATCGCCGAGCAGCGTGCGCGCGACGAACACCGCGCTCGTCAGATCGCCGACGCCGACCGGCTGCCGCGCGAACGGATACAGCGGGCGCTGGCCCATCCACGCCTCGCGTTCGGTGACGACGAGCATGTTGAAACGATCCGCGGGACTGTTGCGATCGAGCAGGTGTTTGACCAGCACGAGCTTCGGTCCGCGCGCGATGATCTCGCGGCACGCGGCGACGGCTTCCTCGAGCGTCTCGATCTCGCGGCCGACGAGCCGCTGCAATTCCGTGTGATTCGGCGCCATCGCGTCGGCCACTTCCGGCATGGTGTCGACGAGAAACTGCTGGATGCCGGGCTCGACTTTGCAGCCGCTCGCTGCGCCCATCACCGGATCGCAGAAGTACCAGGCGCGCGGATTGGCGGCCTTCACGGCCTTGACGATTTCCAGCACCGACTGCGCCTGCTCCGGCGTGCCGAGATAGCCCGACAGCACCGCGTCGCAGCGCGGCAGCATGCCGATTGCGCCGATGCCTTCGGCGAGTTCTTCCATCTGCGCGGCGTTGATGGCGGTGCCGGTCCAGTGGCCGTATTGCGTGTGATTCGAGAACTGTACGGTGTTCAGCGGCCACACGTTCACGCCAAGCCGACGCATCGGAAACACCGCCGCGCTATTGCCCGCGTGCCCGAAAACGACATGTGACTGAATGCTCAGAACGTTCTTCGTCATGGTATGGCTCGCGCAGGCGGACGTGCGCGATCGGTGAAAACGGGAGGGATGCGCGGCGGCGATGCTCGGGTATGAACCCGCTACGCCGCGCGCAGGACTGCTTCATGTATTGCAAGAACAATGCACGGTCTGCATCGTAGGGAAACAATACAGGAGTTTGCCGCAAGCCAGTTGATCCGTCCCCGTGCTGTTGCGCCGAACCATCACCGGCGACGGCTCGGGCAGGATCAGGCCAGCTCGCGATAGAGCGCGAGATAGCGGTCCGCCGACGCGCCCCAGCCGAAATCCTGGCGCATCGCGCGGCGCTGCGCCGCCTTCCATTCGGTGCGCCGGCCGTGCAGCGCGAATGCGCGGCGGATCGCGGCGGTCAGGCTGCGCGGCGTGAAGTCGTCGAACACGAAGCCGGTCGCGAGATCCTCGGCGAGATTTTCAAGCGATGCGTCCGCGACGGTGTCCGCGAGACCGCCCACGCGATGCACCAGCGGCAGCGACCCGTAAGCCAGCGCGTAAAGCTGCGTGAGACCGCACGGCTCGAAGCGCGACGGCACCGCGATCACGTCGCTGCCGGCGATGATCGTGTGTGCGAGTTTTTCGTCGAAGCCGAGTTCCACCGCGACCGATTCCGGATGCGTCTGCGCGACGCGCTTCAGGCCGTTTTCGAGCGCCGGGTCGCCGGTGCCGAACACGACGAGCTGACCGCCGCGCTTGACGATCTCCGGCACGGTTTCGAGCAGCAGGTCGAGACCCTTCTGTTCGGTCAGGCGGCTCACCACGCCGAACAGCAGCGCATCGCTTTTCTGCGCGAGGCCGAAGCGTTTTTGCAACGCCTCCTTGCACGCGAGTTTGCCGGCGAGCCGCGTCGCGGTGTAGCGGTGCTCGAGGAGCGCGTCGTTCGCGGGGTTCCAGACCGTATAGTCGACGCCGTTCAGGATGCCGCACAGGTCATGCGCGCGGCTGCGCAGCAGGCCGTCGAGTCCGCCGCCTTGCGCGAGCGTTTGAATTTCGCGCGCGTACGTCGGGCTCACGGTCGTGATGCGGTCGCTGTAATAGAGCCCGGCCTTCAGAAACGACAGTTGTCCATAGAATTCGACGCCGCGCATGTTGAAGAAATCGTCCGGCAGGCCGAGCTGGCCGAACTGATGCGCGGGAAACACGCCCTGATACGCGAGGTTGTGCACGGTAAAGACGCTGCGCGCGGGCGCCCGGCCGTGCTGCCGTTCGGCCGCTTTCAGATAGGCGGCGGCGAGCCCCGCGTGCCAGTCGTGCGCGTGGACGATCTGCGGCGACCACGCCGGGTCGAGCTGCTGCGCGAGTTGCGCGGCGACCCAGCCGAGCAGCGCGAAACGCTGTGCGTTATCGCCGTAGGGTACGTGCTCGTCGTTCAGATACGGATTGCCTGGCCGGTCGTACAACGTGGCCGCCCGAATCATGTAGACGACGAGTCCGTTCGACGGCAACGTGCCCTGTTCGAGCGTCACGCCCGGCGCATCGAAGCGGCGGCCCAGTTGGGCGACCGGACGCAGGTCGTGCAGGCCGGCCGCGACCGCGGGAAAGCCGGGCAGCAGCACGCGCACGTCGGCGCCGCGCTCGACCAGCGCGGACGGCAGCGCGCCCGCGACGTCGGCGAGACCGCCCGTTTTCAGGAGGGGATACAGCTCGCTGGCGACGTGTAGGGCGCGAATCGTCATAGGCTCGGTCTCGTTCCTTTAAAGATGTGACGGTCGATGCTTGCGGGCTGCGCTGGGCCGCTGCGGACGGCCGCGCGGCACCAGCGCTCATTAGTTCACGTCCTGCCGCAGCGCCTCGGGCGTGACGAGCACGACGCCTTCGTCGGTACGATAGAAACGTTCGGCGTCGCGCACCGGATCTTCGCCGATCACCGTGCCGTCCGGGATCGTGCAGCCGCGGTCCACGACCACCTTCTGCAAGCGGCAACTCGCGCCGACGGTGACCTGCGGCAACAAGACTGCCTCATTGATATTACAGAACGAACTCACCTTGACGTTCGACGACAACACCGAGCGCGAAATCTGCGAACCCGAGATCACGCAGCCGCCGCACACGATCAGATTGTTGCCCGAGCCTTGCAGCCCCTTCAGGTCGCGCACGAACTTGGCGGGCGGCAGTTGCTCCTGGTAAGTCCAGATCGGCCAACTGCGGTCATAGAGGTCGAGCGTCGGGATCGTGGAAGCGAGGTCGAGATTGGCGGCCCAATAGGCGTCGATGGTGCCGACGTCGCGCCAGTACGGCTCGACGTTCGGGTCCGACGACACGCACGACATGCTGAACGGATGCGCGATCGCGGTGCCTTGCGTGACGACGCGCGGCAGAATGTCCTTGCCGAAGTCGTGATCGGTATCGACGCTCGAGATGTTTTGTTCGAGCAACGCGTACAGGTAGTCGGCGTTGAACACGTAGATGCCCATGCTTGCGAGGGCGGTGTCGGGCCGGCCCGGAATCGCCGGCGGGTCGGCCGGTTTTTCGACGAAGCCGGTGACGCGGCGGTTTTCGTCGACGGCCATCACGCCGAAGGCCACCGCGTCCATGCGCGGCACTTCGATGCAGCCGACCGTGCAATCGGCGCCGCTCTCCGCGTGGTCCGCGATCATGCGCGTGTAGTCCATCTTGTAGATGTGATCGCCCGCCAGCACGACGACATACTTTGGACGAATCGAGCGGATGATGTCGAGGTTCTGGAACACCGCGTCGGCCGTGCCGCGATACCAGTGCGCGCCTTCGACGCGCTGTTGCGCGGGCCACAGATCGATGAACTCGCCGAACTCTCCGCGCAGAAAACCCCAGCCGCGCTGCAGATGACGCAACAGCGAGTGCGCCTTGTACTGCGTGACGACGGCGATGCGCCGGATGCCGGAGTTCAGGCAATTGGACAGCGCGAAGTCGATGATGCGGAATTTGCCGCCGAAATGTACGGCCGGCTTGACGCGTTTGTTGGTGAGCGGACCGAGCCGGGTGCCGCGTCCGCCGGCCAGTACGATGGCGAGAGTGGTGCGTTGCAGATCGTTCAACCGTGCCGGCGTATCCATGTCTGTCTCCTTTGTCGACCGCAGTTAGCGCTTTAGCGCTTACTGCGGTCCCATGTAATCGTTCCGTTGTGCCATGCAATGAATGCCTCGCTTACTTCCCCGATGCGGCTGGTCGATCGCTTCTACATTGATTCGCGTTTGATTCGCTTTTGATTCGCGTATTGCGGCTGCTGCGCTGGCGAGCCCGTCCCGTAGTTCTAGCACTGAATGGCCTCGCGCGGGCGACGTTTCTCGGCTGCGAGCCGCCGACGCGCCCAACTGCGAACCTTCGGCCGAGGCGCGCCGACGCTCCGTGCGCCACGGCACATAGCGAGCGAGGTTCCGTGCGCAATATGCGTGCCACGCGATGTGCCGCACGGCGCGGCGTATCACAGCGCCTGGTGGAGAAGCGGGCTGTGTGCGTGCCGCTGCGCGGTCGCGATGGGCGTCGTAGAACCGTCCGCGATTGCGCGGCATGTCGGCGGCCGCTTGCGGCGAACTTTTAATGTGCGCTGGCAGCCGCCTCCATCCGCATCCTTTTCCCGGCTTCTTCGATAGAAAAATGTCCATCAGCTTTCGCCGTCTTTCATTGCTTGCAACGTTGAGCGCCGCCGCATTCGGCGCGGCGCCGGTCACGGTTTGTGCCGCATCTGCGGCTTCTGCCGAAACGCTGGCGACGGGCTCGGTCGGCGCGTCGTCGACCGTATCCACAGCCGCTTCAACCAGCGGCGCATCCGAAACCACTGCAGCCGGCGGCAATGCCGGCCCGGCCTACGGCCCCGAGTTGCAGGGCTTCACCTATCCCGAACCAGTCAGCCAATACGACTTCACTTCGCAAGGCGTCGCGCTGCACATGGCCTACATGGACGTCAAACCGGCGCACGCGAACGGCCGCACGGTCGTCCTTCTGCATGGCAAGAACTTTTGCGGCGCGACGTGGGAGGCGACGATTCATCGTCTGAGCGAAGCCGGTTATCGCGTGATCGCGCCGGATCAGATCGGCTTTTGCAAGTCGAGCAAACCGGAGCACTATCAGTACAGTTTCCAGCAGCTCGCGCGCAATACTCATGCGCTGCTCGAGTCGCTCGGTGTGAAAGACGCGACCATCGTCGGACATTCGACGGGCGGCATGCTCGCCGTTCGCTATGCGCTGATGTATCCGCGTGAGACGCAGCAACTGGTGCTCGTCAATCCGATCGGGCTCGAGGACTGGAAGGCGAAGGGCGTGCCGTCGTTGTCGGTGGACGACTGGTATCGGCGCGAACTGAAGACCAGCGCGGACGGCATTCGCCGCTATGAGCAGTCGACGTACTATGCCGGCCAATGGCGCGCCGATTACGAACCGTGGGTGCAGATGCTCGCGGGCATGTACCGGGGGCCGGGCAAGCAGATCGTCGCGTGGAATTCGGCGTTGCTATACGACATGATTTATACCCAGCCGGTGGTCTACGAGTTCGGGCAGTTGAGCATGCCGACGCTGTTGCTGATCGGGCAGAAGGACACGACCGCGATTGGCAAGGATGCGGCTTCACCCGAAGTGCGCGCGAAGATCGGTCATTATCCGGAGTTGGGGAAGGCCGCGGCGAAAGCGATTCCGGATGCGACGCTGGTTGAGTTCGCTGACCTGGGCCACGCGCCGCAGATGCAGGACCCGGACGCGTTTCATAAGGCGCTGCTGGAGGGGTTGGCGGGCGCGTCGACGAACCACTGATCGTTCAAACGGGCTTTTGTCCGGAATTCGTACTCCTACGTTGTTCACCGTCAAGCGAGACTGCTTGGGCTAGTTGCGGCCGCATCGCGGATGTCGGAAACGTCGCTTGCGGACAGGTGTGGTCGGCCAGTTGCAGCCATCGGCCCTTCCCGTTTCGCAGACACTCGAATGTCTGCCCACCTCAAGTAACGGATCTTCGCGGAATAGTCGGGTTCGTCGCATAGTTGGCACCGCGAGCGCAGTGAATTGCGTGTTATTTCATCGTGGCTCAGTTCTTTCGAATTCATCTGCATAAGCGCGAATCTGGCTGAATAGTTTTCCATCGCCGAGCGCCTTCGCGGCCATGCCAAAGGACAAAATACCTCGATAAACGTAGTTCCACAGATCGTCTGCATGGCCTTGCCAAAGTGGGCTTCGTCGCATTCCTGCCATATGAAACCGGGCTGGCTCACCCCCATACATTTCCATCAGATGAGGTGACGCGCCGTGGATATAGCCGGAATACGCTTTATGGATGGTCTGCATCGTCGCGCAGGCTGTGCTCGGGTCGAGGCCGGCCGCGGGGTTTTGGGCCAGATATGCATGGATTCGAGCCCGTGGAGTATTGCCGCGCTTGATTCTCGTTTGAACAGGGCGAGTTGGGTCCTCGAACTCTTCTTGATAAAAGTCTTCGAGGAACTTCCTATGCAAGTCTGTCTCGCCATACACCATGCCGAGTGAAAGAAAACTTATGTCTTCTTCGGCTTCATCAATCATTCGGTGCATCGCGGCCTGCTCTCCGATGAACCCGTGCGCAAGGAGAAGTCGAGCCGCCCGGAGCGAGCAAACTACCCGGGCCATTTTCTGCACGATTGCCTGAGCTGCGCCTTTGTCGGAATACCGAAAGCCGATGGCGATGTCGGCAACGATGAGCATCTCCGGTTGGCTAAGGCGTCGGGCGAGATCATGGACGGTGCGTTCCATGTTGTGGAGTGCTTGATCGTACAACTCATCACGGGTCATGCGTTCGGTTCCTGGTCGCACGTCATCGATGCCCATCTGACGATTTGGGAGCTTGTCGGTTATTACACTGACTATACCGCCCCTCGCACGGGATAATCGAACTTATCAACGCACGCGAGGGCAGCTTTTGCCTTTTGAACACGAATTTTCATGGGCGATTCGGGAAACTCTTCCGTGATTTGGGGGGAGTGCTTGCAACAAGCCGCCAAGAGCCTCCAACAAACCTTCGGTCGTAAGGTCTTATAACGCTGTTCCATCTAGCCTGATGGTTTCCTTCGAATTGTCAAAATACGTACCAATGCTTCGCGTTATAGAGGCAAAAGCTTAGACTGCACTAGTCGCAGTCACCTCTTCTCAACCTATCCAATGTCCGAATCTCCCGAACAAACACCATCCCAAAAACTATCCGGCCTGCTACTGGTACAGGAGATCTGTTCAGCTCCCAATGCACTGGAAGCCCACCGCCGGTTCGAGAAGCACGCGGCCGCATTGGAAGAATGGCAAATCATCTTCGCAGAGGAGAGCGACGCCGGATCCATTAAGCTACTTAATCAGTCACTAGGCCCCTCGGGCGTTGCGACGTCTATATTCCGCGGGAAATCGCTATGGCTGATGGATACGCCATTTGTCTCGCAATCCGGGCCGATCGGCTTTCACGGCGGCTCGGCCATGTTCGTAGACTCGAATGCGGCTTCCTATATTCGCAAGATCGCATACCAAGACGACCCGTCGCCGGCAGCATTGAGTCGGGCCCACCTGATCAACCAGATCGGACCAAGGCTGCAACAGCTCAACCCCTATCTCTATCTGTGGGAGTCGCTCAGGTCTTGGAACGATGACACAGTCGCCCGATGCAAAGAATCACTAGCCGCGATCCATGCGCTATCGTCCTCCGGCAGCAAGCTGAGTGCGGAGTGGGGCCGCCGTTTCCGCGCGGTGTTTCGTGAGAGCGCAGAGAATTTCGCCACCGGCCTAATCGCGGAATTCGAAGACAACCTGAAAGCAGGGCTTTTCGCTGGCCTTTCGGAGCAACTCGATTTGATGGAGGCTGTCCTGGTTCGGAGCAAGATCATCGAGCTGAGTTCCAATAGAGCCAAGGAGCATAAGCTGGGGCAACTGGTCGCCTACATGCACGAGGAACTGTGCACGGTCATGCTACGAGAGCTGATCGTCTGCGGTGACATCCTATCTCGCAGCGACAGGTCAAGAATTGCCAAAAAGCTCAATTCCATCCAGAACCATCCCGACCCCCTGGCGTTGATCAGGAACTGCGCGTGGGACATGTACATTCCTCGCGCCCTTGATGCCTTAACCTCCGTCACTCCTGACCAGGCTCCTCACGTGGACTTCTATGTGGCGGAGGTGCTCAGCTTCGACGGCGATGTATCAGACATCATCAACACCGCGAAGTTGAGGGCGATCGCCGTGCATCGGCCTTCGAAGAAGAACTTCCCGTTCTTCGATAGTGATGTGGCCGAGTGGTTGGGCAACCGCCTTGGGCCGAAACGCATGGGCGCGTTGTCGGACTACTTTCTGCCGGAAGCATTCCTTGATCGAGCTAGGCGCCGACCCTCGATGTCGGTCCGGTCCATTTTGGAAGCAGGCCGCGAGGAGCTGATGCAGTTGATCCGGCAAAAGAAGAGCTGAACTCGAACCCGGGCCGTCCAGACCGTTGGCAATTTGCTGCATGGCCGGTCCCCACATGTGCCGAAGCCACCCCTTGACCCGTCCTTAAACCAACCCCGGAACACCATGAACCAACCCCGGAGTACGACCTTGACCAAAGCGCGCGCCGTACCCATGCCTGGCAACAGCGTACTCGCGCCGCTCTACGCGGGCGCGGATCTTTTGGACGCCTTTGCAATCCGATTGCCGGCGGGGGCCAGCAATGATCTGGAGGTGTTGGCACGCGCCGCGTTCGAGCGGCAGGCGTGGTGGATTCGTGCGCTCACGCGTGTCCGCGATCTGGTGATGGCGACGGTCGGCGTCAAATCGTCTCTCGACGTCGGTCTTGCCGCAGCGGCGCGTGGGCCGGTTATCGGCTACTTGCCGCTGCTGTCGAAGAGCGCGACGGAGTTGGTAGTCGGCGCGGATGACCGGCATCTGGACTTCCGCGCGACCATCCAACTACGCGGCGATGCGGCAAATGGGCGAGAACTGCTCGCGGCAACGGTGGTGCATTGCCACAACAGATTGGGGCGAATCTATCTTGCGACGATCGCGCCGTTTCATCGCGCGATTGTGCGGGCCAATCTGGAACGGGCAGTAAGAGCAATGAGAAGCTAAGCGTCTCGCTCGCAGTACCCGCGTTTCGCCTTTTTTGCTCGCAGCGCGAAGTCCACGCTGCGAGCCAACCACTCCCGCGCAAAACCGTTACGGCTGAGGCTGAGCGAACACATCAGTGCGATTGCCAAGGTTCCCGGAGTTCGTCTGCACGAAGAACGGCACGAAGCTCGAGCCGATCGCGGCCAACCCCTGATAATCCCCGACGAAGAAGCCCTCGGCATCGGGTGCGGTCTTGAGGTCGAATGCGCCCGCCACGTGTGTTTCATTGGCGAACGTCGCTCCCTTGTCCGTCGATGTCGTCTGCCAGATATCCGTCGGTAACGTCGTGGTGTTGCCATCCGCCAGATTGCGGAAATCGTAATACGTCACTGCAACGGTCCCCGACGAATTGACGTTGATGCTCGGATTGAATGCCGGCCGTCCCGTGGGCGTATTAACGCGGATTGGTGCGCTCCACGTGCTGCCGCCATCTTTTGAGGTAGAAAGCGCGATCTCGTCGTAGAGCCCGCCATTGAAGCGCGAATCCTGCCAGACGACATACAGTTGCCCCGTCTTCGGATCGATCGCGGGCTCGGGAATGATGTCGCCCGAACGCACCGCTTCGCCGGTGTTCGGATCGAACACCGATACGGTCTGCAAACCCGAGATGATTTTCGGCTTCGTCCATGTCGCGCCGTCGTCGGTCGATTTGATGAACGCCACCTTGCCGGCCGCTTTCGAAAACGGCGGAGAGATCAGGTCGAAGAAGTCATAGAGCGTTCCGTTCTGCGAGTTGACGACGATCTGGTTGCCGATCGTCTGTTGCCGGGAAGGCACCGTCACGATCACGGATGGCGGACTCCATGTCAGGCCGCCATCGGATGTCTTCGAGAACATCGATGGCCCGCGGAAGGCGGCCGTGTGCGTGTTGGCGTACGGATTGCCGTTCGGCAATTCGAGCCGGTCCCACACGGCGTAGGCGACGCCTGCCTTGATCGGATTGGCCGTCACCGATTCCTTGTCGTTGAAGAATTGCAAGGTCGGTTCGTTGTTGGCGATGATGGTGCGCGGGCTTGCCCAGGTCAGGCCGCCGTCCTTCGAAACCGAAGCGAGCACCGCGTTGCTGTTGTTGGATTGATTGAAGGAGATCGACACGGCGTACGCGGTTCCATCGGGGCCGATCGACACCCACGGATCGGACGCGCGCTCGTAATCAGTCCCGCCCGCGCATGCGGTGAAAGGCAGTGCAGCCGGCGTGGCCCATGTCAAACCGCCATCGAATGATGGGCGGGCAACCAGGCCGTGTGCGCCGCCGTTGTCCCATCGGTCCTGCTGCCATACGCCGATCAGGTTCGACGGATTTTTCGGGTTCGTGGCGACCCACGGCTCGACTTCGGCATTGACGTAGTTCGTGCCGGGGCCGCCGATGGTGCAAGTGGCAAAAAGGCTCGGGCCGGACACGAGGACGGGCGCGGCTCGACTGGTCGGAATGGTTGCGGCGAGTACAAGAGCAAGCGGAACGCTGCTCAGAAATGCACGGGGCTTGTTGCAACGCATGGAAGGCTCCTTCTCCATTGCGACCTGTAGCAGCCCACGGTAGCGCGCCGGCAGTTGCGAAAGAAGTGGAGTGGCGTTGCACCTTCGCCGGAAGTCTTAACGATGGCATCGTCGGCGCGCCTTGTTTCCGCCATTATTCGCTCGCCATACTCACTACCGCTTCAACTGCCACAGACCGCGAGCGCTGATCACCGCCAGCGCGTCGGTCACGATTTCACTACGCAATACCAGGTGGTTTTTTCACGCATCGGAAAACGTCGTCACGGTATGAGCGGACGCTTTGCGAAGACCGTCTTTTGTCAGATGCGTGGATTGGACTTTAGGTCGCGGCAACGGACGTTGCGGGAATTTTTTGTAACGATTGAAAGCGATACACATTCTTGTTTGTCGTTTCGGTCCGCACCTGCTCACGAGCATCACGATGCAATCGCCGGGCGTGCGTTGCACGCCGAAGCGCCGCTGCCCGTGACGCGAAATGCGCAGCGGCGAATGCAGGCTTACGGAATGCGACGTTCCGCTCTGGTCGTGTACGGGTGCGACGACCCAGACTTCGTGTGCCTTCCAACTCCACGATGCTCCTGCCTGTGACCCTCACTCATAGGATCACAAGACGCCTTCTTGCCTCGGTTTCGTTTGCTTAAAGTGACACCACTGCAGCAGCTTTCCTTCTGTCCCACTGCTGCAAGCACAGTTACTTCGCCACTTTATTCAACGACAACCTTTGGAAGAAATCATGAAATCGCTCATCAATGCTGTTGCAGTCGCCGCCGCCCTTGCCATCCCCGCAGCATCGTTCGCTCAGTCGAACGATCAGGTCACCCGTGCGCAGGTTCGCCATGAACTGGTGCAACTCCAGAAGGCTGGATACCGTGCTGGCCAAGGCGATCAAGCGTTCTATCCGGCTCAGATCGAGGCCGCCACTGCACGTGTGGCTGCGGAGGAAAAGTCCGCGAGCGGCTTCGGCGGTGCAAACAGCGGTTCCTCCGCCAGTGGCGCACCGGCGACCAACGGCGTCCGCTCTCTGTATTCCGGCCGTTGATTCAACGCTGCGAACGATGTCACGACGAAATGAACGGACCTTGCTGCGCCCTAACCGATTGCAGAGGCGAAGCACTGACTACATAGCCGTGTCGTCATGACAGCGTTGCCGGCAATTCGCAACTCAAATTCGCAACTCACCTATCACGCATTGGAGAACGACATGAAAGTACTGATGGTTTTGACCTCGCACGATCAATTGGGCAACACCGGCCGCAAGACCGGCTTCTGGCTGGAAGAACTCGCGGCGCCTTACTACACGTTCAAGGACGCGGGCGCTGAGATCGTGCTGGCCTCGCCGCAGGGCGGCCAGCCGCCGCTCGATCCGAAGAGCAACGAGCCGGCCAATCAGACCGACCAGACACACCGCTTTGAAAACGACGCGGCGGCCAAAGCGCAACTCGCGGCAACCGTGCGCCTCGACAGCGTCTCGCAGGCGGACTTCGACACGGTGTTCTATCCCGGCGGCCACGGCCCGCTGTGGGACCTGGCCGAAGACCCGCATTCGATCGCGCTGATCCAGTCGTTCATCGCCGCCGGCAAACCCGTTGCACTCGTGTGTCATGCACCGGGCGTACTGCGCCACGTCACCACGGCGGACGGCAAGCCGCTGGTCGAAGGCAAGAAGGTGACGGGCTTCACGAATTCGGAAGAAGCCGCGGTGGGCCTCACCGAGATCGTGCCGTTCCTCGTTGAAGACGAACTGAAGGCCAAGGGCGGCATTTATTCGAAGACCGTCGACTGGGCTCCGTATGTAGTCACCGACGGCCTGCTCATTACCGGACAAAACCCGGCTTCGTCGTCCTCCGCTGCCGCCGTTCTGATGAAGCACCCGGCGCTCGCCGCGCAATAAAAGCCGCCTGTCTGCCGACGCGCGTTGCCTTCGGGCAAGCGCGCGGCATCTTCACCAAAGAGCCAGTTAGCTGATCGCGCAGGATCGCCATGATCGCGCGCAGCCGGCTCGATCGAGCCCGTCGCAACGTGCGACCTGGGTCCATTCGGGAGCGAAAAGAACATGGAATATCCCTCACTCTTCACGCCGCTCAAGCTCGGGCGGCACATCTTGCGCAACCGTATCGTGCTGCCGCCGCTGACGCGCCAGAGAGCCGCCCAGCCCGGCGACATACCGGCCGCATCGAGCGCGCTCTATTACGGCCAGCGCGCCGGCGCGGGCTTCATGATCAGCGAAGGAGCGCAGATCGAACCGCGCGGTCAGGGCTACGCGTGGACGCCCGGCATCTACAGCGACGAACAGGTCGAAGGCTGGGCTCGCGTGACCGACGCGGTGCACGCCGAAGGCGGCGTGATCTTCGCGCAGTTGTGGCATGTGGGCCGCGTCTCGCATACCGCGTTGCAGCCCTACGGCGCAGCGCCGGTTGCGCCTTCGCCGATCGCGGCACAGAAGGTCAAGGCGTTCATCGAGACCGGTCCCGGCACCGGCACGCTGGTCGAGCCTTCGGTGCCACGCGAGTTGAGCGTCGCCGAGATCGGCGAGTTAGTCGGGCACTACGCAAAGGCAGCGCAGAACGCGCTGCGTGCGGGCTTCGACGGTGTCGAGATTCACGCGGCCAATGGCTACCTCGTGAATCAGTTCATCTCGGCACACTCGAACAAACGTGAGGACGAGTACGGCGGCTCGCTGCACAACCGCTTGCGCTTTCTGCGCGAGATCGTCGGGGCGGTCGCCGCGGTGGTCGGGCCTGAACGGCTGGGCGTGCGCTTCACGCCGTTGTTCACGAGCACCGATCAGGACCGCGTGTACATCGGCCTCGTCGAAGACGATCCTCATCGCACGTATATCGAGGCAATCAAGGTGCTGGAAGCTGCCGGTGCGGCCTATGTGTCAATAGCGGAAGCCGACTGGGATAACGCACCCGATCTGCCGACGGCGTTTCGCGAGGAAGTCCGCCGGGTGTTCAGCGGCCGCATCATCTACGCGGGTCGCTACACGGCCGAGCGCGGCGCGCGCCTGATCGAAGCGAACCTTGCGGACCTGATTGCATTCGGCCGCCCGTACATCGCGAACCCGGATCTGCCTGAGCGCATCGCGAACGGCTGGCCGCTCAATGCCGTGAATCCGGCAACGTTGTATGGCGGGGGGGACGAAGGACTCACGGACTATCCGGCCTACGCGGAATCGTTATCCGTTCAGGCACACGAAGTGATCGCATGAGCAAGGGATCGAAGCGGCCCGTCGCCTGTGCGATCGGGCAGCCCGACGACGTCGGCACCAACGAGATCGTGCTTCGTCCCACGAGCCAGGAGTTCTGAGCGAACGTTGACTCACACTTTCCAGCGACAGGGCCGCGCGCAAGACATTGTGCGTGGCCATCGCGCAAATGCGGCGCTTCATACGAGAGCGGTTTCGACGCGTTCGTATGAAGCGCCGCTAGTCGTCGTGGCACAACCTGGACATTTTGCCGTGATAGTGTTCGCATTCCCGGTCGAGCAAGGCATGCCCGGGCCGTCAGTGGGCTGGTCGTAAGCTGCCTCGCGACGATGCCCGGTACGTCCGCCCGCCTGCCCATTCGCCGTTAACCGAGACACTATGTCCAGAAGACCCTCTGCCGAGCAGCGACGCGAACTTGGCGCGTTTCTTTCAAGCCGCCGCGGCCGCCTGCAACCTGCCGAATTCGGCCTGCCCGACGGCCCCCGCCGTACCCCCGGCCTGCGCCGCGAAGAGGTCGCCGTACTCGCGGGCGTCAGCGTTAGCTGGTACACCTGGCTCGAACAGGGCCGCGACATTCAACCGTCCGCCGATGCGCTGCGCAGAATCTCGCGCGTGCTCAAGCTCGACACCGTGGAGTCGGCACATCTGTTCGCGCTTTCATCGCGCGAGCTTTCGCAGGTAGCAACCGGCAGCGGCGTCACCGAAGGCCTCGAACGACTGGTTCGCTCGATCAACGTTCCGGCCTATGTCCGCAACACGCGGCTCGACATTCTGGCGTGGAACGATGCCATTGCCGACCTGTTCGTCGACTATGGATCGCTGGAGCCGCACGAGCGCAATACGTTGCGTCTGCTGTTTCTCTACAAGCCTTATCGCACGCTGATTCTCGACTGGGAGCAGATGACGCGCGGCATGATCTCCGCGTTCCGCGCCGCGCGCGCGCAGGCGCCGGACAAGGCGCCGTTCGATAGCCTCATCGACGAGCTCACGGAACTGAGCCCCGAGTTCAGCGACTGGTGGCAGGACACCGAGGTCAAAGGTTTCGATGAAGGCGACAAACGGCTTCGTCATCCAGCAGGCGGCCACATCGAATTCACTTACGTTGCATTGACGCCCACCGGCAGACCGGACCTGTCGCTTGTGACTTACATTCCCCGGCACTCTGCCAGTGAGTCCGACTCATAGGATCACAAGACGCCTTCTTGACCCGCCCCGGTTTGCATAAAGTGACACCACTGCAGCGACTTTCCACTGCTCGTCACTTCACTCAATCGAGGCAAACATGTCGAACCTGAACCTTCCCACCGCCATCGGCGCAACGTCGCGCAATCCCGCAACCGGCGAGTTCATCGCGCACTATCCGTTTCAGACCGCCGACGAAGTCGAGCGCATGCTGGAGGACAACGCCGCGGCCTACCGGCTGTGGCGCGGGACGCCCATGGCTGTGCGCGTGGCAACTTACCGCCGCCTGGCCGCGACGTTGCGCGAGCGCTCGGAAGCGTTGGCCGCGCTGATTACTCAGGAGATGGGCAAGACGCTCGCCGCCGCACGAGCCGAAGTCGCAAAATGCGCCAGCGCGATCGACTGGATCGCCGAGCATGGTCCCGCTTTCCTCGCTGACGAACCGGCGCCTGTCGAAGGCGACGATCAGGTGCATGTCTCCTATCTGCCGATCGGTTCCATCCTCGCCGTGATGCCATGGAATTTTCCGTTGTGGCAGGTGATTCGCGCATCGGGTCCGATCATGCTCTCGGGCAACGGCTTCATCCTCAAGCATGCAGCCAATGTGATGGGCTCGGCGTACGCGTTGCAGGACGCTTATGAAGCCGCCGGCTTCCCGGTCGGACTCTTCGCCAACCTGAACGCCGATAACGAAACCGTGGCCCACGTGATCGAAGATCCGCGCGTTGCCGCCGTCACGCTGACCGGCAGCATGCGGGCCGGGTCCGCCGTCGCATCCACGGCGGGCCGGGCGCTAAAGAAGACGCTGCTGGAACTCGGCGGCGCCGACGCCTTCATCGTATTGGCCGATGCGAACATCGACCTGGCCGTGAAAGCGGCCATCGAGGCTCGCTTTCAAAACGCCGGCCAGGTTTGTCTCGCAGCCAAGCGGTTCATTGTCGAGCGGCCCGTTGCAGAAGAGTTCACGCGCAAGTTCGTGGCCGCCGCGCGTCAGGTCGTGGCGGGCGATCCGCACGATCCGGCAAGCACCATCGGGCCGATGGCGCGCGCCGACTTGCGCGACGAGCTGCACGGGCAGGTGCAACGCACCATCGAAGCAGGCGCGACGCTGCTGCTCGGAGGCAGCAAGGTGGAAGGCGCCGGGAATTACTACGCGCCGACCGTGCTCGCGGATGTCGCCCCCGGCATGGCTGCTTTCGACGAAGAAACCTTTGGCCCGGTCGCCGCAATCACCGTTGCCGACGACGCCGAGCACGCTATCGAACTTGCCAACACGAGCGACTACGGTCTCGGCGGCAGCCTGTGGACGCGCGACGTCGCCCGTGCGCAGCGAATCGCGCGCCGGCTGGAAACGGGCGGCGTCTTTATCAACGGCTTCTCCGCTTCGAATCCGCGCATTCCGGTGGGCGGGGTCAAGAAGAGCGGATACGGCCGTGAACTGTCGCACTTCGGTCTGCGCGAGTTCACCAACGCTCAGGCGGTGTGGGCCAAGACCGTCGATTGATCCGACGTTCCCCGGTTCGCCCGATCACCTCGCGTATCGTTAAGGCATCCAAAACATTCGTGCCGGCTTTCGCATGACCCGTACGCTAACGGGTCATCGGCGGCAGCCTGCAAGCTGAACCATTGCAACCAATTGTCCAATCATCGTTAACTTCTGGAGTCGAAAATGAAAACCATCAACAAGATTCGCCGTTTTGCCGCAGCCTTGACCATTGGCGCCAGCGCATTCGCCACGCAATTCGCCGAAGCCGCACCTGTCAAGAACATCGTCCTGGTTCACGGCTATTTCGCCGACGGCTCAGGCTGGCAAGCCGTGTCGAAGATCCTCGCGCGGGACGGCTATAAAGTCTCGGTGGTTCAGGAGCCGGAGACCTCGTTCAAGGAAGACGTCGCCGCGACTACGCGTATCGTCGATGCGCAGGACGGCCCGACAATCCTCGTCGGCCATAGTTATGGCGGAGCGGTGATTACCGAGGCGGGCAACAATGCGCGCGTGGCGGGCCTCGTCTACATCGCCGCGTTCGAACCGGATGCGGGCGAAAGCCTCAAGGACCTGACGACGAAAATGCCGGCCGCGACAAAAGCCATCAAGGCAACCGACGATGGCCACCTCTACTTCGACGCAGAGCACTTCAGAGCCGACTTCGCTGCCGACGTACCCGCCGCGGAGGCCGCATTCATGGCGAGTTCGCAGGTCATGCCGGCACATGAGTCGTTCACCGCGCCGGTGAGCCAGCCGGCCTGGAAAACGAAGCCGAGCTGGGCCGTCGTGGCGACTCAGGACCGAACTGTGAATCCCGATCTCGAACGCTGGATGGCGGGCCGCGCGAAGAGCACGGTCGTGGAGGTTCCGTCGAGCCATGTCGCCTATCTGTCGCATCCGGCAGAAGTCGCCCGGGTGATCGAGCGGGCGGCCACTGCAACGGGCAGCCGCTGAGGGGATCGACCAAAGCAAAACGGCGGCGCGTCGACGCACCGCCGTCTTCATACACCTCGAAAGCCTCACTTCCCCCCAGCCATTTCCTCCCAAATCTCCGCCCCAATCTCAAACGACCGCAACCGCGCCTCATGATCATAGATCTGCGCGGTGAGCATCAACTCATCGGCGCCGGTCTGTTCGATGATCGACTTCAAGCCCTCGCGCACCGCATCGCGATCGCCGATCGCCGTGCACGCGAGCGAATGCGCGACCGAGTTCAATTCCATTTCCGAAGCCGCAACCCGGTCCACCGGCGGCTGCAATTGCCCCGGCGTGCCACGCCGCAAATTGATGAACTGCTGCTGAAGCGACGTAAACAGCCGCCGCGCTTCTTCATTGGTGTCGGCTGCGAAGAGGTTCACGCCGACCATCGCATACGGCTTGTCGAGCGTCTCCGACGGACGGAATTGCGCGCGATAAACCTGCAACGCCGTCAGCATGTAATCCGGCGCAAAGTGCGACGCGAATGCAAACGGCAAGCCGAGCGCCGCCGCAAGCTGCGCGCTGAAAAGCGACGACCCGAGCAGCCACAGCGGCACATGCAAGCCCGCGCCGGGCACCGCGCGAATGCGCTGGCCGGCGACGGGGTCCGCGAAATAACGCTGCAATTCGGCGACGTCGTCGGGGAACGAGTCCGCGCTGTTTTGCAGATCGCGGCGCAGCGCGCGCGCCGTGCTTTGGTCGGTGCCGGGCGCGCGTCCGAGTCCCAGGTCGATGCGGCCGGGATAAAGCGATTCCAGCGTGCCGAACTGCTCGGCGATCACGAGCGGCGCGTGATTCGGCAGCATCACGCCGCCCGAGCCGACGCGGATCGTCTTCGTGCCGCCCGCCACATAGCCGATCACGACCGAAGTGGCCGCGCTCGCAATGCCGGTCATGTTGTGATGCTCGGCGAGCCAGAAGCGGCGGTAGTTCCACCGCTCGGCGTGCTGTGCGAGATCGAGCGTGTTCCTGAAGGCATCCGCTGGCGTGGCGCCCGCGATGACCGGCGAAAGGTCGAGGACCGAAAAAGGGATCATTGTCTGTTGGCTTGCTGTTTCTGGCGCTTTCACGCGATGGGGCATTCTCGCAAAGCTTCCGGCTTTCTGCTGGCGACGCCGGGATGTCCACGTTTGCGAAAGGGTTTGTCGGCGGCATCATGGGCACTGAACCGCCGCAGCGCTTTCCCCGGCACCTCTGCCGTTACATGCAAGTTCGATATAGATATGGCCGATCAATATTTAACAAGCGCATGACGGCCTGCTACCGTGAACGCCTCGAACAATGCACTGCCATTGCATTCGGCCCGCAACGCCGCGGCCTCGCCGGGCAGCAATCATTCATGGAGGCACTCGCGTGTCCATCGAATTCATCGGCATGATCCAGACTCGCAAGGTATCGGAAACGCACGCGCCGCAAGGGCCGGTTATCGATGTCGGCTATCTCGAACAGTTCGCGCGCGCGCATGAAGCGGCGGGCTTCGACCGCATTCTCGTGCCGCATCATTCGACGAGCCCCGATGCATTGCTCACCGTCGCGCACGCCGCGAGCGTGACGAGCAACGTGCACTTCATGCTCGCGCATCGTCCGGGCTTCGTGGCGCCGACGCTCGCCGCGCGGCAACTGGCGACGCTCGATCATTATTCGCGCGGCCGTCTCGCGGTGCACATCATCTCGGGCGGCGACGACGCGGAGCAACGCCGCGACGGCGACTTCCTCTCGCACGACGAACGCTACGCGCGCACCGACGAGTATCTGCAGATCCTGCGCCGCCTCTGGACCGAAGCGAAGCCGTTCGATCACCACGGCCAGTACTATCGTTTCGAACAAGGCTTCTCCGAAGTGAAGCCGGTTCAGCAGCCGCATATCCCGGTGTATTTCGGCGGCGCGTCGGCGCCCGCACTCGAAATCGCTGGACGTCATGCGGACGTCTACGCGCTATGGGGCGAGTCGAAGGCGCAAGTGCGCGAGCAGGTGACGCGCGTGCGTGCCGAGGCCGCGAAGCACGGGCGCACCGTGCGCTTTTCCGTGTCGTTCAGGCCGATCCTCGCCGCGACAGAAAGCGCGGCGTGGGAGCGCGCCGAGCGCATCCTCGCCGAGACGAAGCGGCTGCGCGCGCTGCAAGGACTCGGCGTGGGCGGCCCCGCGCAAAGCGAAGGCGCGCGGCGCTTGCTCGCGGCATCCGGTGAATCGGATCGCGCGGACGAGCGCTTGTGGACCGGCATCGCGAAGGAAATCGGCGGACGTTCGAATTCGACGGCGCTCGTCGGCACGCCGCAACAGGTCGCCGACACGCTCGCCGAGTACTACGCGCTCGGCGTCACGACGTTCCTCGTGCGCGGCTTCGATCCGCTCGAAGACGCCATCGACTATGGCCGCGAACTGATTCCCGCAACACGCGAACGCGTGGCGCGCGTTGCCCTGGCCGCGTGAACGGAGGCGCGATGACCGACCTTTCTCACGCGCATCCACGGGCTGACGAAGCACGTTCGCCGGCCAGCACGCTCTCGACCCTGCAACGCCACGCGCCGCTGCGCAAATTCTGGTTCGACGACGTGCCGCCGCGCACGGATCTCGCCGCCGAGCGCCGTTATCGGCGGGAGCGGCTTGCCGTCGCGTTTCGTCTCTTTGCGCGCTACGGCTTCGATCAGGGGCTCGCCGGTCACATTACCGCACGCGATCCGGAATGGACCGATCACTTCTGGGTCAATCCGTTCGGCAAGCATTTCAGCCGCATCCGCGTGTCGGATCTGCTGCTCGTGAATGCGCAAGGCGAGATCGTGGTGGGCGAAGGGCCCGTGAATCAGGCGGCGTTTGCGATTCATGCGGCGATTCACGAGGCGCGTCCCGATGTCATCGCGGCGGCGCACACGCATTCGCTGTACGGCAAGGCGTGGTCCACGCTGGGCCGCACGCTCGATCCGCTGACGCAGGATTCATGCGCGTTCTACGAGGACCACGCGCTGTTCGACGATTTTCGCGGCGTCGTGCTCGATACCGGCGAAGGCGCGCGCATCGCAGCGTCGCTCGGCACGCACAAGGCGGTGATCCTCAAGAACCACGGCATTCTCACGGCGGGTCCGAGCGTGGAGGCGGCCGCGTGGTGGTACATCGCGCTCGACAATGCGTGTCATGCACAACTGCTCGCCGAAGCGGCCGGCACGCCGCAACGTATCCCGCACGACGTTGCCAAGCTCACGCACGAGCAGGTGGGCCGCGCGAATGGCGCATTGTTCGCGTTTCAGAGCCTGCTGGAAGGGCTCGTCGAAGCGGAGCCCGACGTGCTGAATTAAAGCGCGCGTACGCATGCCACGCGCAGCGTTTCTTCGCGAGACGCTGCGCGCCACGTCGTGCAGGTGGCAGCCGTTCGCGGTCGATGTTGCACCGCTTTGGGCCGCCGCTGCCGCGCGATGCTCTCTCGATGTGCGTAAAAGACGAAGAGAACTCGCGCGCATCAATCTTCGGACCTATCCTTCAATGTTAGCGATGACCCAGACCCTGCGGCCGGACCGGCTGCGCACGTTCGTCGGCCAGATCGCGGCGCTCGTCGACGGCGACACACGCGAAGCGGCGCTGCTCGACGCCGGCGCCAACGCGCTGCGTGAACTGATTGCTCACGACGACTGGCTGCCCGACGCATTCGCGCAGCCCGATCCCGAGCGCTATCAGCAGTACCTGTTGCACGCGGACTCGCGGCAGCGCTTTTCGGTCGTCAGTTTCGTGTGGGGGCCGGGGCAGGCGACGCCGGTTCACGACCACACGGTTTGGGGCTTGATCGGCGTGCTGCGTGGCGCGGAAATTGCGCAGCGTTACCGTGTCGCGGCGCACGGCGAAGTCGTCGCCGAGGGCGCCCCCGAGCGCCTTGGCGCCGGCGCCGTGGATGCCGTGTCGCCACGCATCGGCGATATTCATCGCGTGAGCAACGCATTGGGTGACCGTACGTCGATCAGCATTCACGTGTACGGTGGAAATATCGGCGCAGTGAACCGCTCGGTGTACCCGGGCGGCGCCCGTCGAAAAAAGTTTGTGTCCGGCTACTCGAACGACGTGTTGCCGAACATCTGGAATGTGTCGAAGGAGTCTCCGATCCCATGACTTTCGTGAAAGATTTTCGTACCCGATCTTATGCAGACGTGCGCCGCGCACTGCTCGAACGCGAGGAAATCGCGCTCGTCGATGTGCGCGAGGAAGATCCGCACGCGCGCAGTCATCCGCTCTTTGCCGCGAATCTGCCGCTGTCGCGGCTCGAACTCGATGCACCGGTGCGCTTGCCGCGCCGCGACGTGCCGATCGTCGTGCTCGACGACGGCGAAGGGCTCGCCGCGCGCGCCGCTGAACGTTTCGAAAGCCTCGGCTATAGCGACGTCGCGCTGCTCGAAGGCGGCCTGCAAGGCTGGCGCAAAGCCGGCGGCGAGTTGTTCCAGGACGTCAACGTGCCGAGCAAGGCGTTCGGCGAACTGGTCGAAAGCGTGCGCCACACGCCGTCGCTCCCGGCACAGCAGGTGCAGGCGCTGCTCGACCGCGAAGAGAACGTGGTCGTGCTCGACGCGCGCCGTTTCGATGAATACCAGACCATGAACATTCCCGGCAGCATCAGCGTGCCGGGGGCGGAACTCGTGCTGCGCGCGCGCGAACTGGCGCCGGACCCGGCCACGCGGATCATCGTCAATTGCGCGGGACGCACGCGCAGCATCATCGGCGCGCAGTCGCTGATCAACGCGGGTTTGCCGAACCCGGTTGCCGCGCTGCGCAACGGCACCATCGGCTGGACGCTCGCGGGGCAGCCGCTCGCGCACGGCAGTTCGCGGCGGCCTGGTCCCGTCGTCGACGACGCGTTGCGTCTCATCGCAGCCGATGGCGCGCGCGCCGTCGCCGACCGTGCGAAAGTGGGCCGCACGTCACGCGATGAAGCGCGCCGCTGGGCCGACGAAGCGGTGCGCACCGTGTACCGCTTCGACGTACGCACGCCGGAGGAATACGAAGCGGGCCACGTGCCGGGCTTTCGTTCCGCGCCAGGCGGCCAGCTTGTGCAGGAAACCGAAATGTTCGCGCCGGTGCGCGGCGCGCGCGTGATTCTCGCGGACAGCGACGGCGTGCGCGCGAACATGACCGCGTCGTGGCTCGCGCAGATGAACATCGAGGTCTACGTGGTCGACGGTTTGACGGCCGCCGACTTCGCGGAAAAAGGCGCGGCGCCCGCGGCGCGCCTGGCCCCGCAGCCGCCCGACGCCGATGAAATCGCCCCCGCCGAACTGGCCGCGCTGCTTCAGTCGCCGGGCACGGTGGTGCTCGACTTCACGAGCAGCGCGAACTACGTGAAGCGCCACATACCGGGCGCGTGGTTCGTGATCCGCAGTCAGTTGGAAACGGCATTGCACAAGCTGCCGGACGCGCGCCGCTATGTGCTGACGTGCGGCAGCAGTCTGCTCGCGCGCTTCGCCGCGCCCGACGTGGCGGCGCTCGCCGGCAAGCCGGTGCAGGTGCTGACGGGCGGCACGGCGGCGTGGATCGAAGCGGGCCTGCCGGTGGAAAGCGGCGAGACGCGGCTGGCGTCACCGCGCATCGACCGTTACCGGCGTCCTTATGAGGGCACCGATAACGCGCGCGAAGCGATGAATGCCTATCTCGAGTGGGAATACGGGCTCGTCGCGCAACTGGCTCGCGACGGCACGCATGGTTTTCATGTGATCTGACGGGGTTCGGCGGATCGCGGGGACAGGGACGGCGACTGACGACGCGCGCCCGCGGCTGCGCGCGTGTCCTTGAATTGCCGCGCGATCGCCGCGCCGAACCGCTCCACCGGCTGCTGCAATTTGCCGAGCGCGCGCGGCTGCACGAGCCAGATGTCGATGAGCGGCTTGAAGTCGCTGACCGACACCACGTCGAGCCTGTCGGCATAGGCGCTCGCATTGAAGAGCGGCAGCGGCACGAGCCCAAGACCATGACCGTCCGCCACGAGTTGCAACTGCAACTCCGTGCCGAGCGTTTCCAGATTCAGCTTGAGCGCGAGACCGAGACCCGTCAGCGCGCGTTGCAGACCGTCGCGGAAGCCGCAGCCGTCCGGATTCAACACCCAGCCAATCGACTGACACTGCGCGAGCGTATGCGCGCGTTTCGTGAGCAAACCCTTGCGCGCGACCACTGCGAGTTTGATGCGGCCGAGCGAGCGTGCCGACAGCGTGTCGTCGAAGGTTTTGTTGGCCGGGAGCAGGATCGCGGCGACGTCCAGTTCGCCCTCTTGCAGCCGTTCGAGCAACTGGCCGCCCCAGCCGGTCGACGCGCGCGCCTGCAAATCGGGGTAGGCGTCTTTCACCGCGCGCAGCGCGTCGCCGAGCGCGACGTCGGCGATGGTCTGTGCGACGCCCACGCGCAACGTGCCGGTGGGCGGCGTATCGGTCGCGACCATTTCGCGCAGCACGTCGAGTTCGCGCTGAATCGCGCGGCATTGCTCGTAGACGATCCGGCCGGTCGCCGTCGCCTTCAGCGGACGCGTGTTGCGGTCGAGCAATTCGACGCCGAGCGCTTCCTCGAAATTCTGCAGACGGCGCGTGATGGCCGGTTGCGTGAGCCCGAGCGAGAGCGCCGCCTGCTGCAGCGACTGACAGCGAATAACGGTGACGTAGGCGTCGATTTCGTCGATCTTCATGATGAGCGATGAGGTGGTTCGTGCGCCCGATGATACCTGCATCGCTGTTCCCGCATACTTTGCAAGCAACAAAAATTCGCATATTTGCTTAGCACGATAATGCGTTTGTCTTATACAAGACGCTCGCTTATCGTCGTCGAATCTATTGCTCGACACCTTCCTGGAACGTCATCCTCATCATGTCTTTTGCGATTTTCTCCGTCGTGCCTCGGGCACTTGTCAAACCGCTTGCCGCAATTATCGTGGCCATTCCCGCGATGTTGGTGTTGTGTGCGAGGCCCGCCGCCGCGGCCGACTTACCCGTGCTCAAGGTCGGCGACCAGTCGTTGCAGACGCGCGGCATTCTCGAAGCGTCCGGCCAGTTGAAAGACCTGCCGTACAAGATCGAATGGTTCAATTTTCCGGCAGCGCAGCCGCTTGGCGAAGCACTGAACGCGGGCGCCGTGGACGTCGGCGGCCTCGGCGACGCGCCGCTCGTTTTCGCACTCGCAGCGGGCGCGCGGGTGAGGGCGGTCGCCGCGACGCGCTCGAATCCGCTCGATCTGGCGATCGTCGTCGGTCCGCATTCGCCGCTCACGGACGTCGCGGGTCTGAAGGGCAAGCGCCTCGCGACGACGCGCGGCTCCATCGGCCACTATCTCGCGCTCGCCGCGCTGAAAAAGGCCAACCTGTCCGCAAGCGACGTCGCGTTCGTGTTCCTCGCGCCCGCCGACGCCAAGGCCGCGCTCGCGTCCGGCAGCGTCGACGCGTGGTCGGTGTGGGACCCGTACACGGCGCTCGGCGAGTCGCGCGACCACGACCGCATCATCGCGAACGGCGTGGGTTTGTCGGAAGGGCTCAGCTATCAGGTCGCGACCGAGGCCGCGATTGCGGGCAAACGCGCGCAATTGGCGGACTTCCTGCGGCGCGTGGCGATCGGCCAGCGCTGGGCGCTCACGCATCCCGACGAAGTCGCGGCGATGCAATCGCGCGTGACGGGCTTGCCCACCGATGTATTGAAGACCGTCTATCAGCGCGGCCAGGTGCATCCGGTCGCAATCGACGATACGGTCGTGGCCGCGCAGCAGCGCACCGCGGACACCTACGAAGCGGCCAACGTGATTCGCGCGCATCTGGATGTGCGTGCAAGTTTCGACCGCAGTTTCCCGTTGCCCTGACCGCGATGGCGCCGAGCCTTCCGGCGCCGCGAAATCCTCTGCAAATTCGGTGTAAACGCGCTCTCGTCTAGCGCTTCCAATCCCGTTAGATTAACGTCACTTGGAAGGCTTATTGAGGGGACCAGGGCGGCCAGTCAAGCAGCGGTTCGCCACTTCCGGCGATGGCGCAAGGTGTACGGCCAAGGCCGTTCATCGCCGCGCCGGAACGGACCGCTGCGCGTCGTCCTTCACGCGGTTTCCGCACATCTTCAAGACCGGCGTACTGACCGTACCCGCCGTCACGACCATCGCTTCACTGCCGTCCGGCATGGGCGACGCTTTGCACAGCGTCGCCTTTTTGCTTTCTGTTGCGTCTGTTGCGCTTTGCAATAATTGGCGCGCAGAGGGCGTCATCGTCGGAAAAGCGCTTTACGTCCTGCATTTTTCGCCTGCGAGGCCGGTTTCGCCGTGTCTTTGCGCGCCGTGTGCGCGCTCGCGGTTTTTGCGTCACGCGGTTATCCTGTAGCGCGCCCTAAGGAACGTCCAGCGGATGTCGAGCGGGAACTCCAGCGGGGAATCACTACACGACCGATGCGGGCACTCGCGTCCGCATCGCTACAGGAAATTTGCTGTGAGCCTGAAACTGCCTCTTGTCGCCATGCTGGCTGCATGCCTCGCGCTTACCGCGTGCGACGACCAACAGAGCGAGCACGCCGTGCAAAAAATCAAGGACCTGTTTAACGCCGTCAAGCCCGACGCGCTGCTGCTCAAGGACATGACGCCGGGCGTCACGACCCAAGCGCAGATCCGCGAGCAGATGGGCAAGCCCGAAACCGAACGCACTTATACGGACGGCTCGAAGCGCTTCGAGTATCCACGTGGTCCGCAAGGTATGAATACGTACATGGTGGACATTGACCGTGACGGTAAACTGCAATCCATCACGCAAGTGCTGACCGCGGCGAACTTCGGCAAGATCCGCATCGGCATGAGCGAGGACGAAGTGCGGCGGCTGCTCGGCAAACCGGGTCAGGTCGCGGTGTTTCCGCTCAAGCCGGAAACGGTGTGGAGCTGGAAGTGGCGCGAGGGCGGCGTGACGGAAGAAGGCATTTTCAACGTGCACTTCGACCAGAATCACACGGTGTACACGACATCGCGTTCGGACGTCATGCGCGGGCGCTAGAAACGCTGTAAACAACGAGAAGCAGACGAAGAAAGACGGGGGGCATCATGATACGTCGACGTCGATACAGCCGTATCGGGCTGGTGTTGGGAGGCGGCGCCGCGCGCGGCTGGGCGCATATCGGCGCGATCCGCGCGCTGCATGACGCGGGCATCAAGCCCGACGTGGTATGCGGCACGTCGATTGGCGCGCTGGTCGGCGCCGTCTATGCGAACGGCGACCTCGACTGGCTCGAGGAGTGGGTGTCGCGGCTCACGTGGCAGACGGTCGTGCGCCTGCTCGACTTGCGTTTGTCGGGCGGTCTGCTTGGCGGGCGCAAGGTGATCCAGTTATTCGCCGACAAATTCAACGGCCGGTCCATCGCGCAACTGAACATGCCGTTCGCCGCGGTCGCCACCGAACTCGACACGGGCCGCGAAAGCTGGTTGCAGGACGGCAGCGTGGTCGACGCGGTGCGTGCGTCGATTGCGATTCCCGGCATTTTCACGCCGGTTTGGCACAACGGCGTGTGGCTCGTCGACGGCGGCTTGAGCAATCCGGTTCCGGTGTCGGTCGCGCGCGGCATGCGGGCCGACTGCGTGATTGCCGTCGATCTGAACAACGACATTCTCAACGGACGCGATTTCGGCGGCGCGGTCGTGGACACGCCCGCCATCGACCCGAACGCGCCGACGCCGGTTTCGATGCGCCGCAACGGCAAGCCCTGGCCGCGCTGGCTCGCGCCCGCCGAAGAGCGCGCGACCGACGACGTGCGCGTGCCGCCCGCGCCGAGCGCGCGCGTGCCTTCGATGCTCAGTTCGATCGCGCAAAGCATCGACATCATGCAGGTGCGGATCACGCGCAGCCGCCTCGCGGGCGAGCCCGCGGACATCCTGATCCAGCCGCGCCTGGGCGGCATGGGCATCTTCGATTTTCATCGCGCGGCGCCGGCCATCGAGGAAGGGCGCGCGGCGGTCGAATACATGCTGCCCGCGATCCGCGCGCGGCTCGGCATGGACTAGCGGCGGCCCGCTCCTGGTCTTCGCACGGCCGCGCTTCGCCTTGCGCGAAGCGCGCGCCGTCTATCGAAAAAGCGACCTCAAACTTGCTAAATCGCGGCGGCGCGTCCGGGCCGCGCTGGCGACTGCATCCCGCCGCGTCCCCCAACACCAAGCGCCGCGAGCCGCCCGGCGCTTTCCGCGTGGCCTGCTGCGGCGCAGCAAACTTTGCGTCGGCCTTTGAGAAATTAATTTTCGCTTGGGAGACTCCGCGCCATGCCTGATGAGCCGGGGTCCGACGAGCCGGCTGCATCGAGGCGTTCTCAAACCAAACTGGATGGAGACACGCGTGGTGCTATACGGCTTTGGTCCGGTCCTGCTGGCCGGCACGATCCAGACGGTCGAACTGTCGGTGCTGTCGCTCGCGGCCGCCGTGCTGCTCGGCCTCGCGGGCGCGGCGGCGAAACTCTCCCTCAACCGGCCGTTGCGCGCGCTCGCCACCGGCTACACGACCTTGATCCGCTCGGTGCCCGACCTCGTGCTGATGCTGCTGCTTTTCTACAGCATCCAGATCGCGGTCAACAATCTGACCGACGCGCTCGATGTGGCGCAGTTCGACATCGACCCATTCGTCGCCGGCGTGCTGACGCTCGGCTTCATTTACGGCGCGTATTTCACGGAGACGTTTCGCGGCGCGTTTCTCGCCGTGCCGCGCGGCCAGCTCGAAGCGGGCAGCGCCTACGGCATGAGCGGCGTGCGCGTGTTCGCGCGCATTCTCTTTCCGCAGATGATGCGTTTCGCGCTGCCCGGCATCGGCAACAACTGGCAGGTGCTGGTGAAAGCGACGGCGCTGGTGTCGATCATCGGTCTCGCGGATGTCGTCAAGGCCGCGCAGGACGCGGGCAAAAGCACCTTCAACATGTTCTTCTTCATCCTGATCGCGGCGCTCATCTATCTCGCGCTGACGACCGTCTCGAACCTCGCGCTGATCTGGCTGGAACGCCGCTATTCGATCGGCGTCCGGCACGCGGAGCTTTAAGACCATGATCGACATTCTCAACGACTTCTGGCGCGCGTTTCTCTACTGGGACGGCCAGCGCATGTCCGGCCTCGCGGTCACGTTGTGGCTGCTGGTCGTGTCCGTCGGCATCGGCTTTTGTCTTGCGATTCCGCTCGCGGTCGCGCGCGTGTCGAAAAAGCGCTGGCTGTCGACGCCCGTGCGTCTCTACACCTATGTGTTTCGCGGCACGCCGCTCTACGTGCAACTGCTGCTTATTTACACCGGCATGTACAGCCTCGAATTCGTGCGCTCGCATGAACTGCTGGATGCGTTTTTCCGCAGCGGCTTTCACTGCGCGATTCTCGCGTTCGCGCTCAACACCTGCGCGTACACGACGGAGATTTTCGCGGGCGCAATTCGCGCGACCTCGCATGGCGAAGTGGAAGCGGCCCGTGCCTATGGCATGAGCTGGTTCACGATGTACCGCCGCATTGTGATACCGTCCGCGCTGCGCCGCGCCTTGCCGTTGTACAGTAACGAAGTGATCCTGATGCTGCACGCGACCACCGTCGCGTTCACGGCTACCGTGCCGGATATCCTGAAGGTGGCGCGCGACGCGAATTCGGCAACCTATCGTTCGTTCGACGCATTCGGCCTCGCGGCGTTGATCTACCTCGTGGTGTCGTTTGCTCTCGTCGCGCTGTTCCGCCGCGCCGAGCGTCACTGGCTCGGTTATCTGGCGGTCCGCACGCATTGAGCGCGCCGTCGCAAGTTCGATCGTATTTTCAAAGGGAGAGCACCTTGCTCCACACCACGCAAACCCAGGCTTGCAAGCTCGCCGTGCAGGACATCCACAAGCGCTACGGCGACAACGAAGTGCTCAAGGGCGTGTCGCTGAACGCGAACAAGGGCGACGTGATCAGCATCATCGGCGCGAGCGGTTCGGGCAAGAGCACCTTCCTGCGCTGCATTAACTTTCTCGAGCGGCCGAACGCGGGGCAGATTGTCGTCGACGGCGAAGCGGTGAAGACCAAGGCCGACCGCGCCGGCAATCTCGAAGTCGCGGATCACAAGCAGTTGCAACGCATTCGCACGAAGCTCGCGATGGTGTTCCAGCACTTCAATTTGTGGGCGCATATGAACGTGATCGAGAACGTCGTCGAGGCGCCGATTCACGTGCTCGGCCTGCCGCGTCGCGAAGCCGAAGAGCGCGCGCGCGAATATCTCGAGAAGGTGGGCCTCGCGCCGCGCGTCGAAAAACAGTATCCGGCGCATCTGTCCGGCGGTCAGCAGCAGCGCGTGGCGATTGCCCGCGCGCTCGCGATGGATCCCGATGTGATGCTGTTCGACGAGCCGACTTCGGCGCTCGATCCCGAACTCGTCGGCGAAGTATTGAAGGTCATGCAGAAGCTCGCGGAAGAAGGGCGCACGATGATCGTCGTCACGCACGAAATGGGTTTTGCGCGCAACGTGTCGAACCATGTGATGTTCCTGCATCAAGGCCGCACGGAAGAAGAAGGCTTGCCCGCCGAAGTGCTGAGCGCGCCGCGCAGCGAGCGGCTCAAGCAGTTCCTCTCCGGCAGCCTGAAGTAACGCGCGCCGCGTCCGCCCGTTCGCCCCGCCGCCGCGTTGTGATCCGCTGATGGCCCGCACGTCCAGTCCCGCACGCACCACGCAGGTCGCAATCGTCGCATTGCCGCCCGTGTCGATGTCGGGCGTCGGGCCGATTGTCGACGCGCTCAATCTCGCCAACGAAATCGACGGCCGCGCGCTGTATCGCGTGCAGGTCTGCTCGTGGGACGGCCGTGCGGTGCCGCTCGCAGGCGGCGCGCAGTGGCCCGCCGACGCCGCATTCGGCGACGCGATCGCGTGCGACTGGCTGATCGTCATCACGGAACGCTTTCAGCAATTTGCCGACTATCGGCTGTTTCTCGCGAGCCTTGCGCGTGTCGGGCAACGCACGCCGCTCGTCACGGGGATCCATCACGGCGTGTGGTGGCTCGCGATGGCGGGGCAATTGTCCGGCTATCGCGTGAGCGTGAACTGGGAAACCTATCAGCAGTTCGCCGAGCAGTTCGAGCGCTCCATCGTCACGCAGCAGATTTTCGAAATCGACCGCGATCGCGCGACTTGCGCGGGCGGTCAGGCCACTGTCGACTTCATGCTCGCGATGATCGGCCGCGAACACGGCCCCGAGCTCGCGGATCGCATCGCGGATACGCTCGGCGTCGGCGTGTTGCGCGCGGGCGAGGAACGTCAGCGCATTCCGTTCGTGACCGCGCCGGGCGAGCGCCATCCGCGTCTGAACGATGCGTTGATGCTGATGGAAGCGAATATCGAAGACCCGCTCACCACCGACGAAATCGCCGGTCTCGTCGGCGTTTCGCGGCGGCAACTGGAGCGACTCTTTCGCCAGTATCTCGGCTCGATGCCGTCCAAATACTACCTGGGTCTGCGCCTTTCGAAAGCGCGCACGCAATTGCAGCGCACCAGCAAATCGGTCGTGCAGATCAGCCTCGCGTGCGGATTTTCGTCGGCGGCGCACTTTTCGAATGCATACCGCGAGCGCTTCGGCGTGACGCCGCGCGAGGATCGCCGCAACTGGCTCGACCGGCAGACGGGCGCGGGCGGCGCGGCGGCGAGCGAACCGCGCGCGGGCGCATTGATCGAGCGGCCGGATCTCGCGGATTGAAAGCGCCTCGGCGCGCGGCGGGCGCCGCTCGCAGCACGCAACGAGGTGGAAGCTCATAGAAAGCGTCGCGTATGCGCAAGACGTATCGCGCGCGGTTTCCTACACTGTCTGTATTACCTCTCACCGTAACGAGGATTTGCCATGAACGACCTGACTGTGACACGCAAGACCTTCGACGAAGTCATGGTGCCGGTATTCGCGCCCGCCGCCTTCGTGCCGGATCGCGGTCTCGGCTCACGCGTCTGGGATACGCAAGGCCGCGACTATATCGACTTCGCCGGCGGCATCGCCGTCACCGCGCTCGGTCACGCGCATCCCGAACTGCTGAAAGTTTTGCAGGAGCAGGGCAGCAAGCTGTGGCATATCGGCAATGGCTACACGAACGAGCCGGTGTTGCGTCTTGCGAAACGTCTCGAAGACCTCACCTTCGCGGACCGCGCGTTCTTCGCGAACTCGGGTGCCGAAGCAAACGAAGCGGCGCTGAAGCTCGCACGCCGAGTCGCGTTCGACCGCCACGGCGCCGAGAAATTCGAAGTGATCTCGTTCACGCAGTCGTTTCATGGCCGCACGTTCTTCACCGTCAGCGTCGGCGGTCAGCCGAAGTATTCGGAAGGCTTCGGACCGGTGCCGCAAGGCATCGTGCATTTGCCGTACAACGACATCGAGGCCGCGAAGAAGGCGATTGGCGCGAAGACCTGCGCGGTGATCGTCGAGCCGATTCAGGGCGAGGGCGGGGTGATTCCGGCCGATCCGGCGTTCCTGAAAGCGCTGCGCGAAGCCTGCGACCAGCACGGCGCGCTGCTGATTTTCGACGAAGTGCAAACCGGCGTGGGCCGCAGCGGCTACTTCTACGCGTACCAGGACACGGGCGTCACGCCGGACATTTTGACCACCGCGAAGGCGCTCGGCAACGGCTTCCCGATCGGCGCGATGCTGACCACGAACGAACTGGCCGCGCATTTCAAGGTCGGCGTGCATGGCACCACGTATGGCGGCAATCCGCTTGGCTCGGCCATCGCGGAGAAGGTGGTCGAACTGGTTAGCGATCCGAAGCTGCTCGAAGGCGTGCGCACGCGCAGCGACGTGCTGAGGGGTCATCTCGCGAAGCTCAACGAGCGCTTCGGCCTCTTCACCGAAGTGCGCGGCAAGGGCCTGTTGATCGGCGCCGAATTGACCGACGCGTACAAGGGCCGGGCGAAAGACTTCGTCACGGCCGCGGGCCAGCATGGCGTGATCATGCTGATGGCGGGACCGGAAGTGCTGCGTTTTGTGCCGTCGCTGATCATGCCGCTCGACGACATGAACGAAGGCTTCGAACGGCTCGCGAAAGCGATTGCCGAAGTGGTCGGCGCGAAGGCCGAAGCGGCGTCGAAATAAAACGGCGCGTTCAACGCCTCGCACCGACGCATAGGGGAACTCATGCGTCACATTCAACAGGAACGATGATGCTCTTCGTACGCCCCGGCCGCCTCGCCGATCTCGATGCGCTCGAACATATGGCGCGCACCGCGCAACCGGTGCTGCATTCCCTGCCGCACGACCGGCGCGCGCTGGAGGCACGCGTCGCGCTGTCGGAAGATTCGTTTCGCGCGGACGTCGACTTTCCGGGCGAGGAGTTCTATCTGTTCGTGCTCGAAGACAGCGAGACGGGCAAACTGATGGGCACGGCGAGCATCATCGCGGCGGCGGGTTATTCGGACCCGTTCTACGCATTTCGTAACGACGCGCTGATTCATGCGTCGCGCGAACTGCACGTGAACCGCAAGATTCACGCGCTCACCATGTCGCACGAACTGACGGGCAAGAGCCGGCTCGCGGGCTATTACATCGACCCGTCGCTGCGTGGCGATGCCGCCGCGCATCTGCTGTCGCGCGCGCGCATGATGTACATCGCCGCGAATCGGAAGCGCTTTACGTCCGAGGTGTTCTCGCTGCTGCTCGGCGTGACCGACGAGCATGGCGTGTCGCCATTCTGGGAAGCGGTGGGGCGCAAGTTCTTCGGCCGCGATTTTGCCGACATCGAAATCGAATCGGGCGGACGCAGCCGAACGTTTATCGCCGAAGTGATGCCGACGTATCCGATCTATGTGCCTTTGCTGCCCGAAGCCGCGCAGTGCGTGCTCGGCGAGCCGGATTCGAACGCTCTACTGGCGTATGAAATTCATCTGGAAGAAGGCTTCGAGACGGACCGCTTCATCGATATTTTCGACGCGGGCCCGGTGCTCACTGCGCAAGTGGACCGCAGTGCGTCGGTCGCGCGCAATGAAACGCGCGTCGTGCGCGAGACCGCCGCAGCCGCGAGCGGCGCTGCGTATCTGATCGCGCACAACGGCGTGGATGGCGAATTCCGCTGCGTGCTCGGCGATCTGCCGTCGACGAAAAGCGAAGGGGCACCCCTCGCGCAGGCGGCGCGGGCGGCACTCGGCGTGCAGGACGGCAATGCGGTGCGTTGCGCGCCGCTGCATCGTCCGGGAGACGAAGAAGATCAACAGCAGCACGAACAATCGGGAGACGCGCAATGATCGTCGTTCGCGTTGTGCAACGAGGCGATGTGGACGCGTTGATGCGGCTCGCGCAGGAAACCGGCCCAGGCCTCACCACCTTCAAGCCGGATCGCGAAGCGCTTGCCGCGCGCGTCGAACGGGCGCGCCGCACGATGGAAGACAAGGCCGCGCCGCATGAGGCAGGCTACTTCTTCGTGATGGAAGACACGCAAACCGGCGACGTCGCCGGCGTCTGCGGCATCGAAGCGGCTGTCGGCCTGCAGCAGCCGTTCTACAACTATCGCGTGAGCACGGTGGTGCACGCGAGCCAGGACCTCGGCATCTGGACGCGCATGCGCGCGCTCAACATCTCGCATGACCTGACGGGTTACGCCGAAGTGTGCTCGCTGTTTCTGAGCCCGCGTTATCGCACGAGCGGAGTGGGCGGCCTGCTGTCGCGTTCGCGCTTCATGTTTCTTGCGCAGTTTCGCGAGCGCTTTCCGCAGCGTTTGTGCGCGGAATTGCGCGGCCATTTCGATGAGCAAGGCACGTCGCCGTTCTGGCGCGCGGTCGGCTCGCATTTCTATCAGATCGACTTCAACGCGGCCGATTACCTCAGTTCTCATGGACGCAAGGCGTTTCTTGCCGAGCTGATGCCGCGCTATCCGGTGTATGTCGAGTTGCTGCCTGAAGAAGCGCAGCAATGCGTCGGCCTCACGCATAGCGACACGATTCCGGCGCGCCGCATGCTCGAAGCGGAAGGGCTGCGCTACGAGAACCACGTCGATATTTTCGATGCCGGTCCGGTGCTCGAGTGCCATATCTCCGACTTGCGCACGGTGCGCGAAAGCGTGATGGTGCCGCTCGAAATCGCCGACGTGCCGGCGGGCGCGCCGCAGGATGCGCCGCGTTCAATGGTGTCGAACACATCGCTCGGCGATTTTCGCGTGGGCGTGGCGGCGGGCGTGCCGCAAGACGGCGTGTTCCGCATGAACGCGATCGAAGCGTCGGCACTCGGCGTCAAGGCAGGCGACCCGGTGCGGGTGCTGCCGCTGAAACATAAACAGGGATGATCATGAGCGAGCTTTTCATCGGCGGCGAATGGGCTGCCGGCACGGGACCCGCATTCGAGTCGCGCAACCCCGGTACGGGCGCGACGGTGTGGGAAGGCAATAGTGCGTCCGCGGACGACGTGGACCGCGCGGTGCGCGGCGCGCGGCGAGCGTTCGCGGCATGGTCGGCGCTGAGTCTCGACGAGCGTTGCGCGGTGGTGCGCCGTTTCGCCGCGCTCGTCACCGAGCGCAAGGAAGCGCTCGCTGAAGCGATCGGCCGCGAGACCGGCAAGCCGCTGTGGGAAGCGCGCACTGAGGCGGCTTCGATGGCCGCGAAAGTCGAGATTTCGATTCAGGCGTACAACGAGCGCACCGGCGAAAAGCGCTCGCCGATGGCGGACGGCACCGCGGTGTTGCGGCATCGTCCGCATGGCGTGGTCGCCGTGTTCGGGCCGTATAACTTTCCTGGGCATCTGCCGAACGGGCATATCGTGCCGGCGTTGATCGCGGGCAATGCGGTCGTGTTCAAGCCGTCAGAACTTGCGCCGGGCGTCGCCGCGCTGACCGTGCAAATCTGGGCCGATGCCGGCTTGCCGGCCGGCGTGCTGAACCTCGTGCAGGGCGAGAAGGACACGGGCGTTGCGCTAGCGAATCATCGGCAGATCGACGGCCTGTTCTTTACAGGAAGTTCGGATACCGGAACATTGTTGCATAAGCAGTTCGGCGGACGGCCGGAGATCGTGCTCGCGCTCGAAATGGGCGGCAACAATCCGCTCGTGATCGGGCCGGTCGCGGACATCGACGCCGCCGTGCATCACACGATCCAGTCGGCGTTTCTGTCGGCGGGGCAGCGCTGCACTTGCGCACGCCGCATTTTCGTACCGAACGACGCGTTCGGCGAGCGCTTTCTCGCGCGCTTCGTCGAGGTGAGTTCGCGCATCAGCGTCGGCGAATATAACGCCGAGCCGCAGCCTTTCATGGGCGCGGTGATCTCGGCGCGCGCGGCCTCGCGCCTCGTCGCGGCGCAGGAACGCTTGCTCGCGGATGGCGCACATGCGTTGCTGAAAATGGAGCAGCGCGATCCGAAGCTCGGCTTCGTCACGCCGGCCATTCTCGACGTGAGCGCCGTGAAGAATCTGCCCGACGAGGAACACTTCGGGCCGCTCGCGCAGATCATCCGTTACGACAGCTTTAACGAAGCGCTCGAAAAAGCCAACGACACCGAGTTCGGTTTGTCCGCGGGCCTGCTCGCCGACGACGAATCGCTGTGGACGCATTTCCAGCGCACTATCCGCGCGGGCATCGTCAACTGGAACCGGCCGACCAACGGCGCGTCGTCGGGTGCGCCGTTCGGCGGGCCGGGGCGTTCGGGCAATCACCGGCCGAGCGCTTATTACGCGGCCGATTACTGCGCGTATCCGATGGCGTCGGTTGAAAGCGCGCAACTGCAAATGCCCGCGAGCGTCTCGCCGGGCCTTCAATTCTAAGGATCGACGATGCAAGCCACTGAAGCCAATTTCGACGGCCTGGTCGGCCCGACGCACAACTATGCGGGGCTGTCGTTCGGCAACGTCGCGTCGCAGAACAACGAGAAGTCGGTTGCGAATCCGAAGGCGGCCGCGAAGCAGGGTCTGCGCAAGATGAAGCAGTTGGCCGATCTCGGCTTTCATCAGGGCGTGCTGCCGCCGCAGGAGCGTCCGTCGGTGCGTCTGTTGCGCGAGCTGGGTTTTTCCGGCGACGACGCCACGGTGATCGCCAACGTGGCGAAGAATGCGCCCGAGTTGCTGGCCGCCGCGAGTTCGGCTTCGGCGATGTGGACCGCGAATGCCGCGACCGTGAGTCCGTCCGCCGACACGCACGACGGCCGCGTGCATTTCACGCCGGCCAATCTGTGCAGCAAGCTGCATCGCGCGATCGAACACGAATCGACGCGCCGCACGTTGCGCGCGATTTTCAGCGACGCCGATCGCTTCGCCGTGCATGAGGCTTTGCCCGGCACGCCCGCACTCGGCGACGAAGGCGCGGCGAATCACACACGCTTTAGCGCGGAATATGGCGCACGTGGCGTCGAATTCTTCGTGTACGGCCGCAGCGAGTATCGCCGCGGACCCGAGCCGAAACGCTTTCCCGCGCGTCAGACGTTCGAAGCGAGCCGCGCGGTCGCGCATCGTCATGGCTTGCAGGAAGAAGCAACTGTCTACGCGCAGCAGAATCCCGAGGTGATCGACGCAGGCGTTTTTCATAACGACGTGATCGCGGTCGGCAACCGCAACACGCTGTTCTGTCATCAGCTTGCGTTTGTCGAACAGCAGGCGGTGTACGACGAGTTGCGCGCGAAGCTCGTTGGCCTGAAGGCGGATTTCAACGTGATCGAAGTGCCCGATGCGCAGGTGAACGTGGCGGACGCGGTCTCGTCGTATCTGTTCAACAGCCAGTTGCTGACGCGCCCCGACGGCAAGCAGGTGCTGGTGGTGCCGCAGGAGTGCCGCGAAAATCCGCGCGTGGCCGCGTATCTGGACGATCTGACGTCGCACACGGGTCCGATCGACGAGGTGCTCGTGTTCGATCTGCGCGAAAGCATGAAGAACGGCGGCGGGCCGGCGTGCCTGCGTCTGCGTGTGGTGTTGAACGAGGCGGAGCGCGCGGCGGTCACACGCGGCGTGTGGATCGACGACACGTTGTTCGGGCGGCTCGATACGTGGATCGAAAAGCATTATCGCGACCGTCTCGCACCGTCTGATCTCGCCGATCCTAAACTGCTCGTCGAGTCGCGCACCGCGCTCGATGAACTCACGCAGATTCTCGGCCTCGGATCGCTCTATGACTTCCAGCGCTGAGCGCGGCGAGCCGGTCGCGATGCTCGACGATTTCCTCGCCTATACGCTCGCGGGCACGCGGCCTGCCGCGAACGACATGCAAGGCACGTGCGCCGGCGGCGTGCGCTGGTCGTGGCTCGATGACGGCGTGCTGCTGCTCGAGCCGGCCGCGTCTTTGAACAACACACGCAGCGTGCTTGCATCGGCCGGCGTGCATGGCGACGAAACCGCGCCGATCGAACTGCTGTCGCATCTCGTGCGCGACATCGCGCGCGGCGACGCAGCGTTGACCTGCCGCCTGCTCGCGATCCTCGGCAATGTCGATGCGATGCGCGACGCGTGCCGCTATCGCGACGACGATCTCAATCGCCTCTTCAGCGGCCGGCATCTGCAACTGCCGCACAGTCACGAGGCGCCGCGCGCCGCGGCGCTCGAGCGGGCCGCTGTGCAGTTCTTCGATGCCGCTTCGAAAGAGCCGGGCGCGCGCTGGCATATCGACATGCACACGGCGATCCGCGCGTCCGCGTTCGAGCGCTTCGCGCTGCTGCCGCATACGGGCAGGCCATTTTCGCGCGCGATGTTCGAGTGGCTCGGCGAGGCGCGCATTAGCGCAGTGCTGTTGCACACCACGAAGGGCAACACGTACTCGCATTTCACCGCGCAGGCTTGCGCTGCCGACGCGTGCACGCTGGAACTCGGCAAGGTGCGTCCGTTCGGCCAGAACGACCTCACGCGTTTTGCGGGCGCGGATCAGGCGTTGCGTCATCTGCTCGCGGGCACGAATGGCAATACGCAAGCGGAACTGCCGCGCGCCTTCACGGTGATCGACCAGATCACGAAGCAAAGCGACGCGTTCGAATTGCTGGTCGCGCCCGATGTCGCGAACTTCACGCCGTTCGCGAAGCACACCTTGCTCGCACGCGATGGCGACTATCGCTACGTCGTGCAGCATGACGAAGAGCGCCTCGTGTTTCCGAATGCGACGGTGAAGCCCGGTTTGCGCGCGGGCTTGATGGTGATCGAGACGACTGAAGAGACGCACGGCGCGCTCGTCTAGCGGCGCGATGTGTAAAGACACGAAGGCGCATACTATTCGCGCCGGTTGAGCTCGTTGCATTGCTTGCGCCACCGCGACATCAACTTGCAGCTTTGCGCTTCAGCGCTGCCCCGCGCTCGCGACGCAGCCTTCACCCCAACGCCACGCAGCCGCGGCAAACGAGCCTGTACAATCCCCGCCTCGCGGCTGTTGCGCTGCACCACAACGGCCGCGCGAGTTTGAATCGCATTTTTGGCGCGGCAATCATGCCTGTCCGGATTCGGCTCCGTCCTGTTCAATACCGTAGAGGAACACCCGTAATGAAGATGAATTGGCGAAACACGGCTGCGCTCGCGCTATTCGCGACGGCAACGCTCACGGCAGCGTCCGCTTCGGCGGCGGACATCAAGGAAGTGCGCTTCGGTGTCGAGGCGTCGTATGCGCCGTTCGAATCGAAGTCGCCGTCGGGCGAACTGCAGGGCTTCGACATCGACGTCGGCAATGCCGTGTGCGCGAAGCTGAAGGCGAAGTGCGTGTGGGTCGAGAATTCGTTCGACGGCCTGATTCCCGCGTTGCAGGCGCGCAAATTCAACGCGATCAACTCGGACATGACGATCACCGAGCAGCGTCGTCAGGCCATCGACTTCACCGACCCGATCTACACGATCCCGAATCAGATGATCGCGAAGAAGGGCAGCGGCTTGCAGCCGACGCCCGCGTCGCTGAAGGGCAAGCACGTCGGCGTGCTGCAGGGCACGATTCAGGAAACCTATGCGAAGGCGCGTTGGGCGCCGGCCGGTGTCGACGTCGTGCCGTATCAGACGCAGGATCAGATCTACGCGGACCTCTCGTCCGGGCGTCTGGATGCATCGTTCCAGGACGCGGAAGCGGCATCGAAGGGCTTTCTGAAGAAGCCGCAAGGCGCGGGCTTCGAGTTCGCCGGTCCGGCCGTCACCGACGAAAAGCTGCTCGGCGCGGGCGTGGGCTTCGGCATTCGCCGCGGCGACAAGGCGTTGAAGGACGCGTTGAACGAGGCGCTGAAGGAACTGAAGGCCGACGGCACGATCGACCGTTTCGCGTCGAAATACTTCGACGTGAAAGTGGTGCTGAAGTAACGCGTTGCACATCGACGCCTCGACAAAAAACGGCCGCTGCTTGCGGCCGTTTTGCATGGTGCGCGTGGTTGTCCGCCTCGTCATGGGCGCTATCGGCTTTCTCCGCCCGCCAAATATTTCCAGATATTGTTTTGTGGACATGTGCGCGCAAGACAGCCTGCGCTAAAATCGCCGGGCGCGCTGCGATGGCGAACCTGGCCGTCGCCAACGCGACGTCGCAAACGATAAACACGCCGCGCGCGTTGCCGTGCGGCGAAAACCACAAGACAGCAGCAAGCGCCGGGGCGGCGCCTCGCGGGGGACCACAATGAGCACCATTGCAGTCGAAAATCCGGGCCGTGCATATGCCAGCGACGCCACGGACGATGCGCAGTTGAACGCCAGCTTCGCGCGGCAGCCCATCCTCAATCGGGACGGCATGCTGTGCGGCTACGAGCTCAAGATACGCGCGCCGGAAGCGCCGGCAGAGGCGCGATCCGACCTCGGCGCTGAGGCAGACACCAAAAACGGCGCAGACGATCAAGACGATCAAGACCCGCGAGCCGGCCGGGCGCCCACGCCCGCGCAGCGCGTGGCGCGCGCGATCATCCTCGGACTGGTCGAGAGCAATGTGCGCAACGCGCTGACCGGGCATCCTGCGTATATCGACACGAACCGCGACATGCTGTTCGACGACGCAATCGAGCGGCTGCCCGCCGAGCGCTTTCTGTTCGAACTGCCGCCCGACATGCAGGTCGACGACGAGCTGATCGCGCGCATCGTGCTGCTGCATGGCCGGCGCTATCGTTTCGTGCTCGACGACGTCACGCAGCCCAACGAGACTTTCGCGAAGCTCTTGCCCTATGCGGAAGCCATCAAGATCGACATCACGCGCGCGCCCGCCGCGCTGTTGCCCAAGCTGACGAGCGTGCTCAAATCGGCGGGCAAGCTGCTTATCGCAGCGGGGCTCGACGCGCAAGCCGATTTCGAAACGGCGCACGGCCTCGGCTTCGACCGCTTCCAGGGTTACTTCTTCGCGCGTCCGCAAACCTCGTTGACGCGCCGCGTGAGCGCGCCGCGCCACGCGTTGCTCAATCTGCTGCAATTGCTCGCCGGCGACCCGACCGTCGCGCAGCTCGAAGCGGAACTCAAGCTCAACCCCGTGCTGGTGATGCATCTGATGAAGCTCGCGAATTCGAGCGGCTTTGCGGTCGGCCACAAGGTGACGACGCTGCGCGAGGCGATCAACGCAACCGGCACCGACCGCATCGCGCGCTGGACGCAGTTGCTGTTGTATGCGGACGGCCGCAAGGTCGCGCTCGAAGACGATCCTCTGCTGCAACTCGCGGCCACGCGCGCGCGTTTCATGGAACTGGCGATCGAGCGTCTGCCGGACGCGGGCCGCGACGAAGCGGACGCGGCGTTTCTCACGGGTGTGTTTTCATTCGTCGATGCGGTGTTCGGCGGCTCGCTCGAAAGCACGCTTAACGTGCTGACGTTGTCGCGTCCGATTCAGGCGGCGATTCTGCATCGCGAGGGCGTGCTCGGCCAACTGCTCGCCGCCGTCGAGGCGTTGGAAAACGGCGCGTGGGACACGCTCGCCGCGCGCTGCGCGCAGCTTGCGCCGTTGACAATCGAAGAGGTCGCGCAAATGGGACTCGCGGCCGGCGCCTGGGCAGGCGTCGCGGACCGCAGCGCGGAAGGGTTGGAAAGAATCGAGGACTGAGCCCGCTAATGCGACGAAGCCGGCATGCAGCGCATGCCGGCTTCTAAATCAGCCTTGGAAAACAGCTTCGCAAATCAGCTTAAGAACACCTGGCGTCGGGCAAACACAGAAAACTGCAGACTCACGCGACGTGATCAGCGATCACGCCACGTCTTTACATCGTCTCCATTTCCCGCATCTGCCCCAGGCCGAAAAAACGGCCTAACTCCCTGGCCAGTTCGTTCAGCACGCTCATCTCCTTCTGCGAGATGCGGCGTGGCTCCTGCGTATGAGACCAGTCGCCATAGAGCAACGCGACCGTCTGGTCCGTTTCATCCACCACGGGTAACAGCACGAAGGCGCGGGCGTCGTCGAACGAACGGCGGAACCACTCGGGCAGCCGCGCGACCATTTTCGGATCGCGCGCATTTTCGATGAAGATGCCCACCGAATTCGCGATGGCCAGGTGGAACACATCGGGCTCGAACGCGGAGCTGAACGTGAGCTTGGGCAGCGCCGCGTCGATCTTCGGGCCGAGGCCGAGACGCGCGCGGAACGTGCCGTTGCTGTGCTTGACGAATACCACGGTGCGCGCAAAGCCGAGCGCCGCGAGCACCGTTTCCGACGCCATGCCGAGGGCCGGCGCGAGCGAGCTGCTGTCAGGCAGATTGCGCAAATCCTGGACGCCCGCCGCAATGCGCGACTCGGGGTCGAGCGCCTCGCGCGCCATCGCGTCCGCATTCGCGCGCAACTCGACGATCTCGCGCATCACACCGTCGCCGCCTTCCTCGCGCGCCAACGCCACGCTCATTTCGAGCAGCACTTCGGGATCGGTGTTGAGCGCGCGGCTATATTCCTGCGCGAGTTCGGCGATGCGCTGCTCGCGCTCGAAGTCGGGCATGTTCTGCTGCGTGAGGACGTCCGCGACCGCCGTCGAATAATTGGTGATCGCGCGCAGCCACTGCACCTGGCGCGGCTGTTCGGTGTCTTGCGGATCGAACTCGCCCATGCCCGAGCGGATCATGTCGGGCAGGCGCCAGCGCACCGCGGCTTCGGCGCCGATTTCGTCGAAGGTCACGCCGAGCACCAGCACGCACGCATCGGCTTCGAGCGTGCCGCCTTCGATGTGCCGGCGAATCTGATCCCATTCCGCGTCGAGATAGAACACCACCAGCAGCTTGCCGATTTGCCGCATCAGCGTGCAGACCACGGCTTCCTCGCCGGCACGCAGATCGCCGCGCTCCGTCAGCTTGCGCGCGACGCAGCCCGACAGCAGCGTGCGGTTCAGTTCGAGTTTCGCGTCGATGCGGCGCGGCGCGCTGTGATGAAAGTGATCGACGATCTTCAGGCCGACGACTAGATGACCGACCGCATCCATGCCGAGCACCATCAACGCGCGCGACACCGTGGTGATATTGCCGCCGAACGCCATGTACATGGCCGAGTTCGCGAGCCGCAGCACTTTTTGCGTCAATGCGAAGTCCGACAGCACCACCTGCACGAGGCCGGTGAAGTCGAGGTCGTCGTTGTTCATTGCCGCCATGGTGGTGCGCAACGACTGCGACAGCATGGGGAAATCGCCGCGCTCGCTCATTCGCGTCCAGAGCCGGTCGAGCACCGCCGCCTTTACCATGTGAGTCCCGCAAAAGCCATACGTGTTCCAATGAATGCCATGCCGGCGCGAGGCCGGCTGATGCCGCTGCTTGAGCGCTTGAGCCGCACCGCTATGCGCTGTGCAGATGAAGCGAACGCGCTTCGAAACGCTGCGCCAGTTCGTCGGAGGGCAGCGCCTTGCAGACGAGCCATCCCTGTATGTGGTCACATCCCATTTCGGTGAGCAGGCTGCGCTGCGCTTCCGTTTCGACGCCCTCGGCGACCAGTTCGAGGTCGAGCGTCTGGGCGAGCCCGACCACTGCGCTGACGATCGCCTGATCGTTCCGGGAGGTTAGCAGATTCTCGACAAAACTCCTGTCGATCTTAAGTTTTGCAAGGGGAAACCGTTGCAGGTAAGCCAGGCTCGAATAGCCGGTGCCGAAATCGTCGACGGCGAAGCGGATGCCCATCGCCGTCAGATCCTCGAGCAGCACCTTCGCGTGCGCCGGGTCGTGCATCAGCAGGCTTTCGGTGATCTCGAACACGAGGCGCCGCGGATCGATGCCGGTCAGCTCGATCGCCTCGCGCACGGCGTCCTTGAAGCGCGGGTCGCGGAACTGCTGCGGCGACACGTTGACCGCGACGTATTGCAGCGAGATGCCCCGCGCGTCCCACTGGATCAACTGCATGCAGGCGACCTTGAGCACCCAGTTGCCGAGGAAGTTGATGAGCCCGACCGACTCCGCGAGCGGAATGAACATCGACGGCGGCACGAGTCCATGCACCGGATGCATCCAGCGGATCAGCGCCTCGACGCCGACCACGCCGTGCGTGCGGCTGCTCGTGATCGGCTGGAAGTGCAGCGAGAACTCGCCGTTGCGCACGCCGTCGTACAGATCGGCCTCCAGCTTCAGGCGCTCGGCGTCGGCGGGATTGTCGTCCGGCACGTAGAACGCGAGCGTATTGCCGCCCGCCGACTTCGCCTGCAGCAGCGCGTGATCGGCCCAGCGCAGCAGATGGGTGTCGTGCGCGGCGGTGTCGTTGGCGTGACGCACGTCCGGATAGAGCGCAATGCCGATGCTCGCGGACAGATGCACCTGCTGGCCGCTGAAGACATACGGCTGCTGGATCGCGGTCAACAGACGCCGCGCCAGCGCTTCGGCGGCGGCCGCGGCGTCGGTGCGGTTCGCGGCGGGCTTCACGAGAATCGCGAACTCGTCGCTGGCCACGCGCGCGACCGTCTCGTTCGGACCCGTCATGTTCAGGATGCGCCGCGCCGTGTCGCGCAGCATGTCGTCGCCGGCGTCGTAGCCGAGCGCACGGTTCACGCGCTGATAATCGTCGATGTCGAGCAGCAGCAGCGCGGCGGGCGTGCCGTGCGCGTCGGCCTGCTGCTGCGCCTCGAGCAGCGCGGGAATCAGCGCCGACTGGTTGGCGAGATTGGTCAGCCGGTCCAGATGCAGCGCCTGGATCAGGCGCTCCTCGCTCGCGCGCCACGCGGACACGTCGAAGCCGGCGATCGCAAAGCCGTCGATGCCGTTATGGCTGTTGCGCACCACGCGCAGCTCGACGGTGATCGGATAGGTCAGCGACTTGATGAGCCCGAGCGTCGCCTTCTCGACGTTGCCGGAGGCCGAGGCGCGAACGAGCAGCGCGTCGAGCCGCGCGACGTCGGCCTGCGCCACCAGCTCATGCAGCGTGATCGTCTCCAGATACTCGCGGTGATAGCCGATAAAGCGCAGGCTCGCGTCCGAAACATAGATAAAGCGCAGGTCGCTGTCCACGTGCGCCAGCAGGTCCACGGCGCCGACCACGTGCTCGAAGTGCAGCGCGGCGGGCGGCTCGGCTTGCGGCCTGGCTTGCGGCCTGGATTGCGGCTTCTGTTCGACGCGCCGGCCAAGCGCCAGAAGCCGGTCGACGACCGTGCGCAAGGAGCCCCGGCGGGGCGCGGTGATCCTGTTCGCTTCCATGTTTGTCGCTGGCAACCTGTGTTCGTCTGCGGGCGGAGCGGTTTGACGGTCCGCCAGGTGAGGGCGGTGAAAAACTATCAGGCCGCCCCATCAGGACTAGATAACGGCCTGCGCCCTGGAATCTTTAGTGCTTGCGCGAGAAAAACATCCCGTAAGGGACGAGACTGCGCGCGGCGGCAATTCCCAACCGCCGATTCCGTTAAAGTGCGGTTGCCTCACGTCCGTTAATACGGCAAACCCCCTGTGCGGTGGCGCGCGCCGCTGCCGTGCAGTCCTTCGAAAGCTGCATCGACGATCCATGTCTGAACTACATCTGGTCAGGGCCTCCGCCCGGCGCATCGAGGTGCGCGACGCGTCCGGCGACGATCCCGACGCGGCTGCCGCCCCGCAGTTCGTTTATCTGGGCCGGCAGCCGATCCTCGATCGCCAGGGCGCGCTCAACGCGTACGAGCTGCTGTTCCGGGCCGGCGCCCACAATTACGCCGAAGTGACCAACGACGCGCAGGCGACCGCGCAGGTGGTGGCGCGCGCGCTCGGCGGAATCGGCGTGCCGGCCGTGCTCGGCCCGCATCGCGGCTTCGTGAACATCGACCGGACCATGCTGTTCGACGACATTGTGCATGTGATGCCGCCCGAGCGCTTCGTGCTCGAGATCCTCGAAACCGTTCAGTTCGACGCGCAACTCGGCCGCCGGCTCGGCGAGCTGCGGCGCGGCGGCTTCCAGGTCGCGCTCGACGACGTGACCGCGCTGTCCGACGAACTGCTCGCGATGCTGCCGCATGCGGACATCGTCAAGATCGACTTTTTGCAGACCGAGCGCGCGCATTTGCCCGAACTGGCGGCCGCGATGCTCGGCCAGGGCAAGACGCTGATCGCCGAGAAAGTGGAGACGCGCGAAGACTTCGCGCTCGCCCGCGAGCTCGGCTTCGATCTGTTCCAGGGTTATTTTTTCGCGCGGCCGCAAGTGCTGGCCGCGCCGCGCAACCGCTCGCCGCGGCCGGGCCTGCTGCGTCTGCTCGCGCTGCTTTCGCGCGATGCCGGCATCGTCGAACTCGAAGCCGAACTGAAGCTGAATCCGAGCGTGGTCGTGCAACTGCTGCGGCTCGTCAATTCGAGCGCGTTTGGTCTCGGACGCAATATCGCGTCGTTGCGCGAGGCGATCATCGCGACCGGCACGCGGCAGATCGCGCGCTGGGCGCAACTGCTGCTTTACGCGGACAGCGGCGATCTGCCGTGGCGCGCCGATCCGCTTGTGCAACTCGCGGCCACGCGCTCGCGCTTCATGGAGCTGGCGGCAAGCTGGATGCGTCCCGCCGACGACGAATTTGCCGACGCCGCGTTCATGACCGGCATCTTTTCGCTCGTCCATGTGCTGCTCGGCACGACGCCGAAGGCCGTGCTCGAGAAGCTCGGTCTCGCGGCGCAGATCCGCGAGGCGATCGTCGAACTGCGTGGGCCGCTCGGCATGCTGTTGCGTATCGCGGAGGCGGCCGGCGAGGGCGCCGACGCGGCGTCGATCGCACGCTCGGCGGATGCGCCGCCGGAATTCGCCGCGCTCACGCCCGAGATACTGGCCGAGCTGAATCTGTCGGCGGCCGCGTGGTTCGGCGCGCATGTGCAGGAAGCCGCCTGATTCTTTGCCCCTGATTCTTTGATGTGCGCCGATTGCTGCATGCGGCGCTGCGTTCCGCGCGTGTTTTTCGCGTACGTGGTCCAATAGAGCACAAGGCCGACGGACTCCTTTGCGAGGGAGACGCCGTGCATCAACGCAACGCTCAAAGGATCAGCCGATGAAACGAAAACTCCTGCCCGCCGTGCTGGCCGCTGCCGTGTCGGTGGCATGCGCCGCCTGGTCGTTGACCGCGGGCGCGACGCTCAAGCCCGGCGACACCGCGCCGCAGTTCACCGCGCAGGCGTCGCTCGGCGGCAAGACGTACACGTATTCGCTCGCCGACCAGCTCAAGAAAGGACCGGTGGTGCTGTACTTCTACCCGGCGGCTTTCACGAAGGGCTGCACGATCGAGGCGCATGAATTCGCCGAGGCCGTCGACGAATACAGCAAATACGGCGCGACGGTGATCGGCGTGTCGCACGACAACATCGACACGTTGACGAAGTTCTCCGTCAGCGAGTGCCGCAGCAAATTCCCGGTGGCGGCGGACGCGGAGTCGAAGGTGATCGGCGCCTACGACGCGGGCCTGCCGATGCATAGCTCGATGGCCAATCGCGTGTCGTACGTGATCGCGCCGGACGGCAAGATCATCTACGAATACACGAGCCTTTCGCCCGAAAAGCATGTCGAGAACACGTTGAAGGCCGTGAAGGATTGGGCCGCGGCGCACAAGCAATAAGGCTTTTTGTCGAGAGTTCGCGATGCCGATTCTGATTGCACTACTTGCGCTGATCGCGCTCGTGTATGGCGCCGTGCGCGCGTTCGACGCGTTGCAGGCGGCGGCGGGGACGGCGGTGGCCGTGGGCGTCGCCGTGCTCGTAGCGTTGCTGCTGATGGCCGCGCTTGCGTACTGGCTGCGCCGCCGTAAGGAAGTCGCGCCGAATATTCATGACGGCAACTGGACGCACTTGCTCGACGGCAGTTGGGGCTCGGTGCGGCTCGCCTCGGGCCAGCGTTTCTGCGAGATTCGCGTCGGCGCCGAGCACGGCGCGTATATCTTCGCGGATCTGCTTGGCGCGGATGTCGAGCGTCGCGAAACGCAATGGCAACTCGCGCTGAAGGTGAAGGACGCCGCTCACGGCATATGGCTGCTGCCGATGCAGAACGAGCGGCAGGCAAAGCAATGGCAGCGCATTTTTCTGCTCGCGATGGAGCAGAAGCTTTAGCGTTGCCCGGCTTCAAAGCCCGCCGCGCATCCCATGCAAGAACCTCACGCAGACGGTGCGACACCGCCTCTGCGCGCCTTCCTCGACTCCCACCGCACGCGAATCCGGTCCATATAAAGGTAGACCACCGGCGTGGTGTAGAGCGTGAGCATCTGGCTCATGATGAGCCCGCCGACAATCGCAATGCCGAGCGGCGCGCGCAACTCCGCGCCTTCGCCGCGTCCAAACGCGAGCGGCAACGCGCCGAGCATCGCGGCGAAGGTCGTCATCATGATCGGGCGAAAGCGCAAGAGGCACGCCTCGCGAATCGCGTCGCTCGACGAGCGGCCGTGGCGCGACGCTTCGATTGCGAAGTCCACCATCATGATCGCGTTTTTCTTGACGATGCCGATCAGCAGAATCACGCCGATCAACGCGATGATGCTGAAGTCGGTCTTGAAGAGCAGCAGCGCGAGCAAGGCGCCGACGCCCGCCGAGGGCAGCGTCGACAGAATGGTGAGCGGGTGGATATAGCTCTCGTACAGAATGCCGAGCACGATATACACGGCGGCGAGCGCGGCCAGAATCAGGATCGGCTGATCCGACATGGACTGCTGGAACGCCTGCGCGGTGCCCTGAAAACTGCCGTGTATCGTCGCCGGCATGCCGATCTCGGCCATCGTCTGGTAGATCGCGTCGGTCGCCGTGGAAAGCGACACGCCGGGCGGCAGATTGAACGAGATCGTCGACGCGACGAACTGGCTCTGGTGATTCACCGAGAGCGGCGTGTTGCCGGGCCCGAAGCTCGCAATGGCCGACAACGGCACCATCGTTTCCTTCGACGTCGACACCGCTGCGCCCGACGATGCGCTCGACTTGCCGCTCGTCGCAATCGAGTTGATCGCCTGGTTGCGCGCGGAATCCGCGGCAATGGAGGCGGCGCTCGATGCAGTCGTGCCCGCCGTGCCGCCCGCCGAAGCGCTAGTGGACGACGAGGTGGACGTGGTCTCCTTCGTCACGGTTCCGGCCGGCGCGTTGGTGGTCTGCGCGCCGCTCGCGCTGCCGCCGGACGTGCTGATATAGACCTGCTTGAGCATGTCCGGGCTTTGCCAGTACTTCGGCGCGACTTCCATCACAACGTGATACTGGTTGAGCGGGTTGTAGATGGTCGACACCTGGCGCTGGCCGAACGCGTCGTACAGCGTGTTGTCGATCTGCGCGGGCTTGATGCCGAGGCGCGCGGCGCTCGCGCGGTCGATCGTCACCATCGCTTCCAGGCCGCCTTGCTGCTGGTCGGAGTTGACGTCGGCCAGTTCCTTGCGCGCCTGCAGCGCCTCGGTGAGCTTCGGTCCCCACAGGTACAGGTCGGGCGTGGAATCGGCGAGCAGCGTGAACTGGTATTGCGCATTCGACTGCCGTCCGCCCACGCGAATGTCCTGCACCGCTTGGAGGAACGTGCGCGCGCCCGCCACGTCGCCGAGCGGCGCGCGCAGTTGCTGGATCACCTGATCGGCGGAAATCTTGCGCTCGCTCTTGGGCTTCAGCGAGACGAACATGAAGCCCGAATTGGTCTGCCGGCCGCCGGTGAAACCGACCACGCTATCCACCGCCGGATTCTTGCCGACGATGTCCATCATTTGCGAGAACTTGCCTTTCATCGCCTGGAACGACGTGCTCTGGTCCGCCTGAATGCCGCCGATGAGCCGCCCGGTGTCCTGCTGCGGAAAGAAGCCCTTTGGCACGATGATGTAGAGCCACACGTTGATGCCGATGGTCGCGAGCAGCACCATCAGGATCAGCCGCGGATGCAGCAGCGCCCAGCCGAGCGTGCGTTCGTAGCCGCGCTGCATCGACGCAAAGCCGCGTTCGAGCCAGCGCCCGAAGCGGCCTTCCTCTTTCTGTTCGTGCGGCTCGCGCAAGAGGCGCGAGCACATCATGGGCGTGAGCGTGAGCGAGACGATCAGCGACACGCCGATTGCGAGCGACAGCGTCAGCGCGAATTCGCGGAACAGCCGTCCGACGATGCCGCCCATCAGCAGGATAGGCAGAAAGACGGCGACGAGCGAGATGCTGATCGACATCACCGTGAAGCCGACTTCGCGCGCGCCGAGGAACGCGGCCTTCATGCGCGGCACGCCGTTCTCGATATGACGCGAGATGTTTTCCAGCACCACGATGGCGTCGTCCACCACGAAGCCGGTCGCGATGGTCAAGGCCATCAGCGAGAGGTTGTCGATGGAAAAGCCGAGCAGATACATCGCGCCGAACGTGCCGATGATCGAGATCGGCACGGCCACGCTCGGAATCAGCGTCGCGCGCCAGTTGCGCAGGAACAGGAACACCACCATCACGACGAGCGCGACGGCGATCATCAGCGTGTACTGCGTGTCCTTGAGCGACGCGCGGATCGTGGTCGAGCGGTCGGCGGTCGGCGTGATGTCCACATCGGCGGGCAGCGACGCGTGCAGTTGCGGCAGCATCGCGGTGACGCGGTCGATTGTCTCGATGATGTTCGCGCCCGGCTGCCGGTACAGAATCACGAGCACCGAGCGCTTGCCGTTGAAGAGACCGAGGTTGCGCAGGTCTTCGACGGAATCGACCACTTCGGCGACATCCGACAGTCTGACCGCCGAGCCGTTGCGATACGCGATCACGAGGTCGCGGTATTGCGACGCCTTGCTCGCCTGGTCGTTCGTGTAGATCTGCACGCGGTTCACGCCGAACTCGATGGAGCCCTTGGGACTGTTCGCGTTGGCCGCGGCGAGCGCGGCGCGCACGTCTTCGAGACCGATGCCGTAGTGGAACAGCGCCTGCGGTTCCAGTTCGACGCGCACCGCGGGATTGGCCGACCCGCTCACGTCCACTTCGCCGACACCTTCCACTTGCGACAGCGACTGCTGCAGGACGGTCGCGGCGGAGTCGTACAACTGGCCGGCGGTCAGCGTTTTCGACGTCAGCGCGAGAATCATGATCGGCGCGTCGGCGGGATTCACCTTGTGGTACGTCGGATTGCTGCGCAGGCTCGCCGGCAGGTCGGCGCGCGCGGCGTTGATGGCCGCCTGCACGTCGCGCGCGGCGCCGTCGATATTGCGGTTCAGGCCGAACTGCATCGTGATGCGCGCGGAGCCGACCGAACTCATCGAGGTCATTTCGGTGACGTCGGCGATCGAACCGAGATGCCGTTCGAGCGGACTCGCGACGCTGGTGGCCACCGTATCGGGGCTCGCACCCGGCAACGACGCCTGGATCGAAATGGTCGGGAAATCCACTTGCGGCAGCGGCGCGACCGGCAGCTTCATGAACGCGAAGATGCCGGACAGCGCAATGCCGATTGCGAGCAGCGTGGTCGCGACGGGGCGCGAGATAAAAGGACGCGACAGGTTCATCGCATCAGTTCCCTGCGTCGGTCGCGCCGGCCGTCGGGCCGCCGCGATTGAACCGTTCGCGCGCGCGGCGTGCGAGCGAGTCGAACGCGAGATAGATCACCGGCGTGGTGAACAAGGTCAGCAACTGGCTCACGATCAGACCGCCGGCAATCGCGATGCCGAGCGGCCGGCGCAACTCCGAACCTGCGCCGGTGCCGAGCATCAGCGGCAGCGCGCCGAGCAGCGCCGCGAGCGTGGTCATCAGAATCGGCCGGAAGCGCAGCAGACACGCCTGGTAAATCGCCTCGCGCGGCGCCTTGCCTTCCTCACGTTCGGCATACAGCGCGAAGTCGATCATCATGATCGCGTTCTTCTTCACGATACCGATCAGCAGCACGATGCCGATAATGCCGATGATGTCCAGATCGTGACCCGTGATCAGCAGCGCGAGCAGTGCGCCCACGCCCGCCGAGGGCAGCGTCGACAGAATCGTGATCGGGTGAATGAAGCTCTCGTACAGGACGCCGAGCACGATATACATCGTGACGATGGCGGCCAGAATCAGGAACAGTTCGTTCGACAGCGAGGCCTGGAACGCGAGCGCCGCGCCCTGATAACGCGTCTGGAACGACGCCGGCAAGCCGATGTCTTTCTGCGCCTGGTCGATCGCCTTCACGGCCGCGCCGAGCGACGAACCCGGCGCGAGATTGAACGAGACCGTGGTCGCGGGGAACTGGCTCAGGTGCGTGACGAGCAGCGGCGCCGGCCTTTCGATGAACTTCGCGATGGCCGACAGCGGCACCTGGCCGCCGGACGACGTGGAAGAGGGCAGATAGATCGAATTCAGCGACTCGGTGTAATGCTGCATCGACGGCTGCGCTTCCAGAATCACGCGGTACTGGTTCGACTGCGTGAAGATAGTCGAGACGATGCGCTGGCCGAACGCGTCATAAAGCGCGCTGTCCACGGTGGCGGGCGTGATGCCGTAACGCGACGCGGTCGCGCGGTCGATCTCGACATACACCGACTGGCCGTTGTCCTGCAGGTCGGTGGCGACATCGGCGAGTTCGGGCGCCTGTTTGAGCCGCTCGACGAGCTTCGGCACCCACGTTGTGAACTCGCTCATGTTCGGGTCCGTGAGCATGAACTGATACTGCGTGGGGCTGACGGTCGAATCGATTGTCAGATCCTGCACCGGCTGCATGTACAGCGACGCGCCCGCGATATGCGCGACGTCCTGCTGCAATTGCCGGATCACTTCGCTCGCGGTGCTGCTGCGGTCGTCGCGCGGTTTCAGGTTGATCAGCATGCGGCCGCTGTTCAACGTGATATTGCTGCCGTCCACGCCGATGAACGAAGTCAGGCTTTGCACATCCGGGTTCTTCAGGATCTGGGCGGCAAGTTCCTGCTGACGCTCGGCCATCGACGCATACGACACCGACTGCGGCGCCTGCGTGATCGCCTGGATCACGCCCGTGTCCTGCACCGGGAAAAAGCCCTTCGGAATGAACACGTAGAGCAGCGCCGTCAGGACGAGCGTGAGCACCGCGACGACGAGCGTGGAGCGCTCGCGATCGAGCACCCAGGTGAGCGCGACCGCGTAGCGCGCGATCACCCAGTCGATTGCGCGGTGCGCGCGCGCCTCGAAGCGGTGGCTCTCGTGCGGCGGCGTGTGGCGCAGCAGCTTCGCGCACATCATCGGCACGAGCGTGAGCGACACGATCGCCGAAATCACGATGGTCACGGCGAGCGTGATCGCGAACTCGTGGAAGAGGCGGCCGACCACGTCGCCCATAAACAGCAGCGGGATCAACACGGCGATCAGCGAGACGGTCAGCGAAATGATCGTGAAGCCGATCTGCTTCGAGCCCTTCAGCGCGGCTTCGAGCGGCGGCTCGCCTTCTTCCACGTAGCGCGCGATGTTCTCGATCATCACGATCGCGTCGTCGACCACGAAGCCGGTCGCGATGGTCAGCGCCATCAGCGATAAATTGTCCAGCGAGAAGCCGCACAGATACATCACGGCGAGCGTGCCGATCAGCGAAAGCGGCACCGAGAGACTCGGAATGATGGTCGCGTAGACGTTGGCGAGAAAGAGGTACATGACGAGCACGACGAGCACGACCGACATGGCCAGTTCGAACTGCACGTCGCGCACGGAGGCGCGAATCGTCGTGGTGCGGTCGGTGACGGTGCGCACTTCGAGCGCGGCGGGCAGCGACTGCTGCAATTGCGGCAGCAACTTCTTGATGTTGTCCACCACCTGAATCACGTTCGCGCCAGGCTGGCGCTGCACGTTCAGAATGATCGCGGGCGTGCCGTCGACCCACGCGCCGAGCTTGGTGTTTTCCGGACCCTGCACGATGGTCGCGACGTCGGTCAGCATCACCGGGCGGCCGCTCTTGTACGCGACCACCGCGCTCTTGTAGGCGTCGGCGTCGGTCAACTGGTCGTTCGCGTTGATCGTGTAGTTACGCGTCGGACCGTCGAAGTTGCCCTTCGGCGTGTTGACGTTCAGGTTCGAGATGGTGGTGCGCAGGTCATCGAGATTCAGGCCGTACGCGGCAAGCGCGCGCGGGTTCGCCTGAATCCGCACGGCCGGCCGCTGACCGCCGGAAAGGCTCACGAGACCGACGCCCGCGACCTGCGAGATTTTCTGCGCGAGACGCGTGTCGGCGAGATCCTGAACCTGCGTGAGCGGCAAGGTTTTCGACGTGATCGCGAGCGTGAGGATCGGCGCGTCGGCGGGATTCACCTTCGCGTAGATCGGCGGCGCGGGCAGGTCGGACGGCAGCAGGTTGCCCGCTGCGTTGATCGCGGCCTGCACTTCCTGCTCGGCGATGTCGAGCGGCAGATCGAGATTGAATTGCAGCGTGATGATCGACGAGCCGGCCGAGCTTTGCGACGACATCTGATTGAGCGACGGCATCTGCCCGAACTGACGCTCGAGCGGCGCAGTCACGGACGAGGTCATCACGTCCGGGCTCGCGCCCGGATAGAACGTCTGCACCTGGATGGTCGGATAGTCGACCTGGGGCAGCGCCGAGAGCGGCAAAAAGCGCAGCGCGACGAGGCCGACCAGCATGATTGCCGCCATCAGCAGCGCGGTGCCGACGGGACGCAGAATAAAAGCGCGGGATGGATTCATGCGGTAAGTGCCGTGCCTTTATTGCGACGCTTGCGACGCGTGCCTGCCGTGATGCGCGCGCGCGCCGGAGGCGCCCGAAGCGCCCGAAGCAGCCCACGCGCCCGATGCGCCCGACGCGCCACGCGCGCCCGAAGCGCCGCGCGGCTTGTCGGCCGGAATGGTGATCTTCGCGCCTTCCTTCAGGCGGTCCGAACCGTCGATCACGACGCGCTCGCCGACCTGCAAGCCCGACTTGATGCTGGTGCGCTCGCCGTCGACGGGGCCGATTTTCACCGGCCGCACAGTGACTGTGTTGTCGGCTTTCACGACATACACGAACTGGCCCATCGAGCCGTTGAGCACCGCCGAGGTCGGCACGATCACCGCGTCCTTTATCGTATTGACGAGCAGGCGTGTGTTGACGAACTGATTCGGGAACAGCAGGTTGCTGGTGTTCTGGAAGAGCGCGCGCAGCTTCACCGTGCCGGTGGTGGTGTCGATCTGGTTGTCGAGCGTCTCCAGCGCGCCGCCTTCGAGCGACTTCGTGTTGCTGCGGTCGTACGCGGTGACAGACAGCTTCGCGCCGGTTTGCGTCTGCTCGAGAATCTGCTGGAGGTTGTCTTCCGACGTGGTGAAGATCACGCTGATCGGCTGCAACTGCGTAATCACGACGATGCCGTTCGTCAGGCTCGGCGTCACGTAGTTGCCCGGATCGACCTGGCGCAAGCCGACGCGCCCCGACACCGGCGCGGTAATGCGCGCATACACGAGGTCGAGCTTGAAGGTGTCGACGTTGGCCTTGTCCGACTTCACGGTGCCTTCGTACTGACGCACGAGCGACGCCTGCGTATCGACCTGCTGGCTCGCAATCGAATCTTGCGCGAGCAGCGTCTGATAGCGCTTCAGGTCCAGACGCGCGGTTTGCAGCAGCGCTTCGTCGCGTGCGAGCGTGCCTTGCGCGTTGTCGAGCGAGATCTGATAAGGGCGCGGGTCGATCTGCGCGAGCAGGTCGCCCTTCTTGACCATCTGGCCTTCCTTGAAATAGACGTCCTGCAGGATGCCGCTCAACTGCGGCAGAACGGTCACGCTCGCGAGCGGCGTGACGGTGCCGAGCGCGGTCAGCACGACCGGCATTTCGCCTTGCGTCGCCGTCGCGACATGAACCGGCTGCGGCATGTTGGCCATGCCGCCGGGACCGCCGCGGCCGGCACGGCCGCTATGCGTGCCGCTCGCGCCCGGCGCCGACGCGCCGTCCGGCGAGCCCCACGGATGCCAGCGCCACAGCACGAAGCCGAGGATCAGCAGCGCGAGGACGATCAGCGCGATATTGCGGCCGCGATGGCTCTTGACGACGCCAGGCGGTGTGTCCCGCCTGTCCGTCGGACGGGCTGGAGCGCCGCCGGGGGACTTCGGGGAAGCCGGAGCGGCGGGGCGTGAAGTTTCCGAATGCTGTTGTTGTTCGTCCATCGGTTCGGTCAGTGACTGGCTTGGAAGTGAGGCGTACGCGCGATTGTGCCGCATCGCGGCCTGGCGCTTGTTGGGCGATTGCCGGGCGCGTGCCTGGCGCTCACACTTGCGGATCGCATGACAGGCGGTCTCGACAGCGGACCGGCCGCGAGACTCACCGCGATGCTACCGGAGATGCAAGCGAAGAGGCTTGCGCCGCGCGCCCGAAGTAACGGCCGCGCAAGCCGGGCTCCGGCAGGCTGTATCAGGCGCCTCGCGCCGCACTGCGCGGGCGCCCCGCGACAGGAATGCATGATCCTACGTCCCGCGCTCTGTAACAGTCCACCCGTGTATTTTTCTTTTGATTACGCGGGTTACAGGATGGAGACAGTGTCGGCAGCGTGGATCGCAGCGGTCCGGTTGAAGCGGGCGGCTGGCGGCGCGGCGCTTTCAGTTGTCGAGGCGGCGCCCTGGCGTGCCGCCGATTTCCAGCACGATGCGCGCGACGCAATCGAGCAGCTCGGGCCCCGCGCGGCTGATGAGCCAATCGCGCGGGCACTGGTCGGCCGAGCCGCCGCAGTTGACGGCGTAGCGCTCGCCCGACGGCCCGGTGAACCCGAGCGCGATGGCGTTCAGGCCGTCGTACCACTCGCCGGTCGCGACAGCAAAACCGCGCTCGATGGTTTCCTGCAGCGCCGTTTCGAGCGGGCCGCCGACGTGGCCCCAGTCGTCGCCTTCGGCGGCCTGCAGGCCGGTCAGCAGTTTCGCGCGATCCGGCTCGTCGAGCGCGGCGAGATACGCGCGGCCGATCGCGGTGCGGCTCAGGCTCATGCGCGCGCCGACTTCGAGGCGCGACACGAGCACGGCCGAGCGCGGCCGGATCACGTCGATCACCACCATGTCGAGGCGGTCGCGCACCGCGAGATGCACGGAGAGCCGCGTGCGCTCGGCGAGTTCGATCAGGAAGGGCCGGGCGCGCGCGCGAATGTCGAAGTTGCGCAAGAAGCCGTTGCTCAGTTCAAGCACCGACGACGTCAGCACGAAGCGTTCGCTGTCGGGCAGCCGGAACAGGAAGCCGGTGCCGACGAGCGTCGCCGTGATTCGCGACACCGTGGGTTTGGGAATGCCCGTGATTTCGGTCAGCTCGCGATTGCTGAGCGGCGCGTCCGCCGCGGCAACGGAGCGCAGCACCGTCAGGCCGCGCGCCAGCGCGGTGACCTCGTCGCCGGAGCCGTCTTTGTCCTTGACGGTCTCGGCGGCGGAGCGGGATCGCGTTCGTGGATTCATGTAAATTGTGGAACGATATTTCAGATTACCAGCGCCGGGACGGACAGCGGAGCGCGCGGGTTTGGCACGCCGCGATGCGCCGCCGTTAGCGCCTTGTCACAGATTTCTTCGTATTATTCATTGTATCGGAATTATTTTCCGCGGCGCGCGGCGGCTGCTTAGATTTTGCTTGACTTAGTCAGCATAACCATAAAAAATGGAACCTCATTTCGAAAGAAAGTAGCAGGGTTGGCGGTTTCTTGCCGCGAGCGTTGGCTTTCCACCGTGCGAATGCGGTGAGTTGGCTCCCGGTCTGCCGCGGCAATCAAATGCTTTGCACCGCGTAGTTCGCGTGACCGCCCGGTCGCCTGGTTCTCTTCGAAATACCGTCTCTCAGGTTCTAGCACGGCCCTCGGAATGGCTAGAACTTTTCAAGGCGCTACGGAAACGTGGCGCCTTTTTTTTGCGCGCGCGGCCGAGCTCGCTCAGGACTCTCGTTGATACCAGCGCCGCGACGAGTTGACGACTTTCACGACTGCGAGCATCACCGGCACTTCGATGAGCACGCCAACGACCGTGGCTAGCGCCGCCCCGGACTTCAGGCCGAACAGACTGATTGCTGTCGCCACGGCCAGCTCGAAGAAATTCGACGCGCCGATGAGACACGACGGCGCGGCGACTTCATGCGACACGCCCAGTTGCCGATTCGCCAGGTAGGCAAGCGAAGCGTTCACCACAACCTGAATCAGGATCGGCACTGCAAGCAGAAGGATGACAACCGGCTGCGCGATGATCTGCTCACCCTGGAAAGCAAACAGCAACACGAGCGTCAGCAAAAGCGCCGCGATGGAGAACGGTCCGATCTTCGTCAGCGCGCGTTGGAACGCCGCCTCGCCCTGGCGCAAAAGCGCCCTGCGGACAAGCTGCGCGATGATGACCGGCACGACGATGTAGAGCACCACCGAAGTCAGCAACGTATCCCACGGTACGGCAATGTTCGAGATGCCCAGCAACAGGCCAACCACGGGCGCGAACGCGAACACCATGATCAGGTCGTTCAGCGCGACCTGCGACAACGTGAAGTACGGGTCGCCCTTCGTTAATTGACTCCAGACGAAGACCATCGCGGTGCAAGGTGCCGCGGCAAGCAAAATCAGGCCGGCGACGTAGCTGTCCAACTGGTCGGCGGGCAAGAGCGACGCAAACGCGTGCCGCACGAAGACCCACGCGAGGAAGGCCATCGTGAACGGCTTCACCGCCCAGTTGATGACCAGCGTCACGCCGATGCCCCTGAGTTGAGTCCGCACCTTGCCGAGCGACGCGAAGTCGATGCGTAACAGCATCGGAATAATCATTACCCAGATCAGAATGCCGACGGGGATGTTGACGTGAGCCAACTCGAGCGTCGACACGGTGTGGACTGCGCCGGGCAACAACTTGCCAAGCACGATGCCAACCACGATACAAAGCGCGACCCACAGCGACAAATAGCGCTCGAAAAATCCGATGCCGCCTGGCGCGCGCCGCGTAGCTTTCGCGACGGTTTGACTGCCCGCCATCGTTACTCTCCCTTCTCACGCAGCGACGTGCCGATACTTTGCATCTGCTGCTGGATGGCGAGACCGTCGAGCTTTTCGAGCGGGAGATCCGTGAAAAGCTCTATGCGCTTTTTCATCTGCACGAAGGCTTGCAAGAATGCCTCGCGCTTGTCGTCGTCCGAACCTTCTGCCTTCGATGGGTCCGCCACGCCCCAATGTGCTTTCGCAGGATGGCCCGGCCAGATCGGGCAGACTTCACCGGCTGCATCGTCGCAGACTGTGAAGACGAAGTCCATTTGCGGCGCGCCGTCTTTAGCGAATTCGTCCCAGCTCTTGCTGCGCAGCCGGTCCGTTTCGATACCTTGCGATTTGAGCAAGGCGATTGCGTAGGGGTTCGGCGCCGTTCCCGGATGACTGCCCGCGCTGTACCCGACAAAGCGGTCACCGGCGAGCTGATTAAGCGCAGCCTCGGCAAGGATGGAACGCGCCGAGTTGTGGGTGCAAAGGAACAAGACGTTGTACTTTCGGTTTTCTGTCACACATTTCTCCTGACGACGTCTCGCCGCGATTGAGTTTTAAATCGACATCTGCAGAAGCGCTTCACTAAGGCTTCCTCCACGCCTGGGTCTCATTGACCGCGCAGTCGCATTGCTCTGCCTGATCCGCGGCGCAACAGTTCTCCATCAGGAAGTCCATGAGCGTCAGCATGTGGTCATAACTGGCGCTGTAAATGATGAACCGCCCCTGACTTTTTCCCTCGATAAGCCCCGCGTGCGCAAGCTCCTTCAGATGGAACGACAGCGTCGGCGCGGGCAGTCCCATTTGTTCGGCGATGGTGCCCGGACTCATGCCCGAGGGTCCCGCCGTAACCAGAAGGCGGAAAACGGCGAGGCGCGTCTCATGCGCGAGCGCTGCCAGCGCCTTGACTGCGAGCTTCGAATCGAACGTTGCCATGACGTACCTTTATTGGTTGCTCGTCTGTGCTTCTTTCCGCGAATGGTCGGCGATTGCCTGCGATGTTGGGTCGGTCACCAGGTCGGTCGCCGGGTCGAGCAGACGGTCTTCCTTCACGCGTTCGCTGTACCGGTCGACGAGATAATCGGCGCGGCCGCGAAGCAGCAGCGTGAACTTCACGAGTTCTTCCATGACGTCGACGAGGCGGTCGTAATACGAGGACGGTTTCATTCGCCCGTTCTCTTCAAACTCTTCAAACGCCTTGGCTACCGACGACTGATTGGGAATGGTGAACATGCGCATCCATCGTCCGAGCTGCCGCAGTTGATTGACGGAGTTGAACGACTGCGAACCGCCACTGACCTGCATGACGGCAAGCGTGCGTCCCTGCGTTGGGCGGATGCCGCCGCTGACGAGCGGCAGATGATCGATCTGCGTCTTTATCAAACCGGTGATCGTGCCGTGGCGCTCAGGACTGCACCAGACGTGTCCTTCTGACCATAGCGACAACTCGAGCAACTCTTTTACTTTCGGATGGTTTTTCACGTCGACGTCGTCTGCATGCGGCAGACCGCGCGGATCGAAAATCCGCGTTTCGGCACCGAACGTCTGCAGCAGACGGGCGGCTTCCTCGACTAGCAGCCGCGAATACGAGCGTTCACGCAGCGAGCCATACAGCAGCAAAATTCTCACGGGCGGTTGCCCATTCATGCCGAGGCGCGCTGCGATATCGGTGTCGAAAAAATCTGTCCTGGCGGCCGGAAATCTGCGGTCGTCGTTCGTTGCATCAACGGTCATCTGATTACCTTGCTATTTGGTCTTTCCAATTGCACACGGATGTTTGGCGAGTCAATGCCGGCATTGCGGCGGATGACTGGCAGTACATCACTGTTGGTGCTTTGCATTCTATGACGTTTCCGCTATTCTGGAAATATCAAAGTTACGACCACGGCGTGAAAAGAAAGGCTGCACTCCCGACCTTTAATCCACGAAGCCAAATGAAAGGCCAAAAAAATTGAGCACGACGTCGAATCCGGACGAGAGCGCACGAGACGACACAGAAACAACGGACAGTCGCGACAGACTGGTGACGTGGGCACTAGCCGTCGCTCAACTCGTATCGTGGGGCTCCGTCTACTATTCCTTTTCGCTGCTGGTCGTGCCAATGGAGCAGGCCATGGGCTGGAGCCGGACGGCGATGAACGCGGCGCTTTCCGTGGGCTTACTCGTTTCGGGCTTCGCGGCCTATCCGATCGGGCGCTGGATCGACCACGGATTTGGGCGCCGGGTCATGGCCATCGGCTCCATCATCGCCGCGGCGATGCTGCTGCTGTGGGCCGATGCGCAATCGTTGACGGTGCTCTTCGTCGTGTGGATTGGCCTGGGCGTTTCGATGGCCGCCACGTTTTATGACCCGGTGTTCGCGGTCGTGACGCACCGTTATCCGCGAAGCTTCCGCACCAAGATCACGCTCATTACATTGGTCGCCGGATTCGCGAGCACGGTCTTTATTCCGTTGACGCAGTTCCTCGTTGGCGCCGTCGGCTGGCGCACGTCGCTTGTTGTCCTGGCCGCATTGAATGTGTTTATATGCCTTCCTGTTCACGTGGCGGCAATCCGTTCATCGAGGCTTGACGTCGAAGCACGGCCGACCAGCGCCGAAGTTAAACAGACGAACGATGCTGCTACGCAACGCGCGCTTCGTTCGCCCGTTTTCTGGGCGCTCGCCGTCTGCTTCACCGCTTACTACGCGACGTTCGCCGCGCTCACATTTCATCTCGTGCCGCTCATGGTCGAGCGCGGCATATCGAACGCAGTGCTCGTGACAACCATGGCGCTCATCGGACCGGCGCAGGTCGCCGCTCGAGCAATCTGGTTCATGTTCGGTCGAGGGGTGCATATCAGCACGGTGGGTATCGTCATCGTGACGTTGTTCCCGGTCTCGACGCTTATCCTGATCGGCGCGGGTCATTCGGCCGCGCTGCTATGGCTCTTCGCGCTGTGCTACGGCGCTGCGAATGGGATGATGACGATCCTTCGCGGGACCATTGTTCAGGACCTGATGTGGACAGAAGGCTACGGCGCGGTAAGCGGCATGCTTTCGTTTCCGTCCAATGTTGCGAAGGGCGTGGCGCCGATTGCCGCGGCCAGCATATGGAGCTTGACGCACGGTTACGTGGCTGTCGAGTGGACAGTGTTTCTCGTCTCGATACTGTCGGCCATTGCTTTCTTTGCGGCTATCCGGTTTAGCCGACACGCGACAATTAGAACCGCCTGACTTCGCTTCAGGGATCATCACCCGGGGACAACATCGACTATGAAGATACGCGCTGCACAAAGCGAAGACCTTGAGGTCATCAAGGCATTGCTCGCAGAAAACGAACTGCCGGTCGCCGATGTGAATGCAGCCATGCTCGCGGACTTCCTCGTCGCGGAAGACGAGGGTGGGAGGATTGTCGGCAGCGTTGGGCTCGAGCGGTTGGGAGTCGATGCGTTGCTACGCTCGCTGGCAGTCGCGCGGACCGCTCGTCATCAGCGATTGGGCACGATGCTGGTCGCTCATGCAGAGTCGATGGCGCGAGCGTCGGACGTATCCGACTTGTGGCTGCTTACGACGACCGCGGCCGGGTTCTTCAGGCGCATGGGCTACGTGGATGTCGACAGAAGCAAAGTGGCCGCGGAAGTGAAGTCCACCACGCAGTTCGCGCAACTGTGTCCGGCGACTGCGGCTTGCATGAGGAAGACGTTGTAGCAGTTGATCGCGCGCGAAAAGCCGCGGGTGACCGCGGCGTTGCGCACCAACTATCGCGCCGGCCCATCAGCTCTTCAGATCGTCCGGCACCTTGCCGCCGTTCTCCGCGAGCTTCTGCATGACCTGCTTGTGCAGCCACATGTTCATCGCGGCCGAGTCTTCCGTGCTGCCGGTGTAGTGCAATTCCGACGCGAGCTCCTTACGCGCGGCAAGGCTGCTGTCGAGACCGAGCAGTTTCAGCAGATCGACAATCGACGTGCGCCAGTTCAACTTTTCGCCGCTGCTTTCCTGCATTTTCGCGAGCACCGCTTCGACGTCGACGGTCGGCATCGGCGTGACAGGCGGTTGCGAATTGCCAGCGGCCGTGGTGGAGGGCGTGGCCGGCGTGCCGGCCGGAGCGCTCGCGCTGCCGGGCGCCGCAGTGGGCGAGGCCGCCGCGCCGGCCGCTGCTCCCGAGCCGGTGTTGGCCGGATGATCGTGCGGGAAAATCTTGTTGAGAATGTTTGAAAAAATGCTCATGTGTCGCTCCTCGTTCGTGCCGGCCAATGCGGCCGGCCTTCACGGAGCGCAATGGCTGTGCCTGTGTGGCGGGCTTCGGCATAGATGCCGTCGTCTGCTGGGGCGCGGTCACTGATCAGACGTTTGCGTGCGCAGTAAAAAAGCATCGCCATCCTAACTAATAACGATAAGCCGCACGCGAGGCACAACGTTTGCTGAACCTTGTCCACTCAACGCAAAGAGAGGGAGGTTGAAAATGGCCGAGTCTTATCAATCCACCAGTTCCGGTTCCGCCGATGCGTCGCGCGACGACAGCCTCGCGGGACGACCCAACGGCAGCGACGAATTGCGTGCCCGCAGCACGATGAAACTCTCGGAATTGAAGGACAAACTTGCGGACGCGCAGGACGTGGTCAAGACGAAATATCGCGTCGTGTCCGAATCGACCGATGATTTCGTTCACGACAGTCCGTGGAAAGCGGTGACGATGGCGCTGATCGGCGGGCTCATCATCGGCATGCTGGCTGCGCGCTAACTCACGCGCGTTGCGCCATGTGAAGAGGGATCGTGCGTTGCTTGCGCGCGATCCATGCCACCGCGTTGCGACGCGGTGGCATGGTCAGTCAGACGCGCGATCCTTCGCGAGCGTCATCCTGCATTAGTGTTCGCTTGGCCGGATGGCCGGGTCGTCCTCGACGACGCCGCGTGTCGCGGACCAATACGGTTCCCGGTTGTAATAGCTGTAGGTCGATTCGCCCCAGGCACGGTCGGCCATCGACGGCCAGTGGTCCTTGTCGAAACCCGGATCGTCCTTCAGGCGCTGCGCGGTGATGTCGACGAAGAAGCACTTCTGGTCGGTGTCGAGCGTCAGCGCACTCCACGGAATGGCGTGCAGGTTGGCGCCCATCCCGAGAAAACCGCCTTCCGACAGCACCGCGTAGGCGATGCGTCCGTTGCGCACGTCGAGCATGATGTCGGAGATCTTGCCGACATGTTCACCATCCGACGACATCACCTTCGTTCCGTCCAGCGTGGCAGCCGCCATGACTTCCGGCCCCGGACCTTCGCCGATGCCGCCGCCGACAATCTTCGCTCCGCCTCGAGTGGCGCCTTGCGGGTTGATTGAGCCCATCTTTCACCTCCTTAACGAAAAGGGTGCGTCCGAAGGTGCGCAAGCGATGTGCCCGCCCCGCGGCAAAACCGCTCTCTCAACGCGATAAAAGCGCGACCGTGGCGATGCCGAGAATCGTCATGCAAAGCGATGCGCCGACGTGAATCGCGACTTCGCCCGCGGCCCAGCCGAGGCGGCCGTCCTGCAGATGCTGCACGACTTCGGCGGAGAAGGTCGAGAAGGTGGAGAGTCCGCCCATCATCCCGGTGATCACGAAGAGCCGCCATTCCGGCGCGATCTGCGGCGCGCGCGCAAAGCCTGCGACGGCCACGCCGATCACGTAGCCGGCGATCACATTGGCGGCGAAGGTGCCGAGCGGCAGCGACGGAAATAGCGCGTTCAGACGCAGGCCGAGAAGCCAGCGAAACAGCGAACCGAGCGCACCGCCGATAGCGACGGCCAGGATGGACCAGTACATAAGTGGACTTTGCTGAAACCGGAGTCGACAAGCCGGGCTGAGCGGGGAGACGCGATGCCGCCTCCGCATGGGTCCGGGGAAGCAGGCATCATCAGCACGAGGCGGTTAATGGATTGACGTGAGCGTGTGCATTGAAGCGCACGCCGGACACCCATTGGAGAATGCCATCTCCAGCGCGCAAGTCTAACATTCGGCGGCTCTATGGGGACAGGTCGGACCAGGCCGCGGCTCGCCCACTGGCATCGGCTTGTGCCCACGCGAGCCGCTGCATCAGCCGAGGCTTTCCCGCTCCGGCGTCGCGGAAATCTTGTGGATCGACAGGTCGGCGCCGTTGTATTCGTCCTCCTGGTCGAGCCGCAGGCCCACCGTCAGGCGAATCGCGCCGTACACGAGCGTGCCGCCTAGCGTCGCCACGACAATCCCGCCGAGCGTGCCGAGCACCTGCGCGCCGAACGACACGCCGCCCATTCCGCCGAGCGCCCGCAAGCCGAAGATGCCCGCCGCGACGCCGCCCCACGCGCCGCACAGACCGTGCAGCGGCCACACGCCGAGCACGTCGTCGATGCGCCAGCGGTTTTGCACGCACGTGAACATGTAGACGAACAGCACGCCGGCGATGCCGCCCGTGACGAGTGCGCCGAGCGGATGCATCAGGTCCGAGCCCGCGCACACGGCGACCAGCCCGGCGAGCGGCCCGTTGTACGTGAAGCCCGGATCGTTGCGGCCCGCGAGCCAGGCGGTCAGCGTGCCGCCGACCATCGCCATCAGCGAATTGACGGCGACGAGGCCGCTGATCTTGTCGACGGTCTGCGCGCTCATCACGTTAAAGCCGAACCAGCCGACGGCCAGCACCCACGCGCCCAGCGCCAGAAACGGAATATTCGACGGCGGATGCGCGGCAATCCCGCCGTCGCGGTGATAGCGGCCGTGGCGCGCGCCGAGCAGCAGCACGGCCGGCAACGCGACCCAGCCGCCGAACGCGTGCACGACGACCGAACCGGCGAAGTCGTGGAACGGCACGCCGAACATCTGCGCGATCCACGCCTGCACGCCGAAGCGCTCGTTCCACGCGATGCCTTCGAAGAACGGATAGACGAAGCCGACCAGCACGAAGGTAGCGAAAAGCTGCGGATTGAACTTCGAGCGCTCGGCGATGCCGCCCGAGACGATCGCGGGAATCGCGGCGGCGAACGTCAGCAGGAAAAAGAAGCGCACGAGCGCGTAGCCGTTGTGCGCGGTGAGCGTCCCGGCGTTGTCGAAGAACTGCACGCCGTACGCGATCGTGTAGCCGATAAAGAAATAGGCGATCGTGGAGACCGAGAAGTCCACCAGAATCTTGACCAGTGCGTTGACCTGGTTCTTCTTGCGCACCGTGCCGAGCTCGAGAAAGGCGAATCCCGCGTGCATCGCCAGCACCATGGCGGCCCCGAGCAAAAGAAAGAGCGTATCGATGCCGGTTTTCAAGCTATCCATCGGTTGTTTCCGCTTATGCCAAAAAGTCGGGCATTGGATGCAAGAAGCGGGCCAAAAAGGTGCTTGTCCGCCGAACGCAGTGCAAACGGGCACCGGATTGGGATTGTCGCCTGCGACGGCGAGCCCCGAGTCGCGCAGTCTGCACCTTCAATGCACGCGTCCAAGCACAAAAGATGTGCGGAAACGTCCCGTTTTGGTTCCTATGATCCATTGCGGGTCCAAAGTTTTCGTCCCGCTTACGGGCGCGGCGTCGCGCGCGGACCGCGCGAGGAGATCGGATGCAGCCCGACCGGCCGCCTGCATCGACACGCTTGCCGCCAAAGTTTGGGCGCTAGCCCGACCCTTTGTTTCCGCAGCAAACGCCGACATAATGTCCCGTCCCGTACACGACTGGCGGCCCACCTTCCAATGCGCACGCATGCGACTTACCACTAAAGGCCTGCTGCTGATCGCGATTCCGGCGGTCTTCGAACTCGCGCTTCTGTCAGGACTGGTCAAGGCGCAGTCCGACGCGGCCGACGCCGAGCGCTGGGCCGTCCACGGTCAGGAAGTGCTGCGCCAGACCACGTCGATTCTCGATCCGGTACTCGGCGAGTCTGTCGCGCTGCGCGGCGCGGTGCTTGCCGGCGACAACCACTTTGTGACACCGCTCTCCGTCTGGGTCGATGTCGACCGGCGGATCGATCAGCTCGCGGAACTCGTCTCTGACAACCCGGCCGAGGTCGAACGCGTCGTCCAGGTGCGCCAGGCGGTGCAGGCCTACCGGCAATGGTCCGACCGCATGCAGGACATGCTGCGCTCGGGCCGCGGCAACGACATCGTCGAGCGCTTCGGCGATCTTGCGCAGACCGACGTGCTCGACCGCTTTCGCCAGCAGGTGGCCGCCTTCCAGGCGGAAGAGCGGCGTCTCGACAGCCAGCGCGCCAATGCCGCCGACGCCGCGCGCGAGCGGCAGCAGGCGCTGGTCGGCGCGGCGGTGTTCGGCTCGCTGCTGTTTGTGGCGCTGGCCGTGTGGCTCTTTACGCGCGGCTTGCGTGGCCGGCTTGCGGTCCTGTCGGACAACGCCGGGCGCCTTGCCGGCAACGAGCCGCTCGCGCCGATCGGGCCGGGCCACGACGAAATCGCGCAACTCGACCTGACCTTGCACGAGACCAGCCGGCGTCTGCTCGAGGCCGAGCGCATCCAGGCGCGCTTTCAGGCGGACCTTGCGCGCCGCGCGGACGAGCTTGCGCGCATCAACGAGACGCTGCGGCAGCAGACGCAGGAAAACGAGATGTTCATCTACAGCGTGTCGCACGATCTGCGCGTGCCGCTCGTCAATCTGCAGGGCTTTTCGAAGGAACTGATCCGCGCGTGCGACGAACTGCGCGCGGCCCTGAGCGATTCGTCGATCGACGCGCAGATGCGGCAGCGCATCGAGCGGGTGGTCGACGAGGACATCGGCGAAGCGCTGCATTATCTGCAGACGGCGGTGCTGCGCGCGTCGCACATCATCGACGCGTTGTTGCGGCTGTCGCGCATCGGCCGCGTCGAATACCGGCATCAGAAAGTGGAGGTGCGCGATATCGTGCCGCGCGTGATCGACGCGATGCAGGGCTCGATCCGCGCGCGGCGGGCACAGGTGCAGGTGAGCGACTTGCCGGCCGTGTGGGGCGATCCGACCGCGCTCGAGCAGGTGTTCGCGAATCTGATCGGCAATGCGGTGAATTATCTGGACCCGTCGCGCGAAGGCCGGATCGAAATCGGCACGACGCCCGCGCCGCCGGGCGTTCAGTCGCTGCGGATCTTTTACGTGCGCGACAACGGCCTCGGCATTCCGGCGATCGCGCTGCCGCGGCTGTTCAACGCGTTTCAGCGCTTGCACGGCACGGCGGCCGCGGGCGAGGGGATTGGGCTCGCGCTGGTGCGGCGCGTCGTCGAGCGGCACGGCGGGCGGGTCTGGGCGGAGTCGGCCGAAGGCGTGGGCACGACGTTTTATCTGTCGCTGCCCGAAGCGGGCGCCCGGCCGGCGGCGGGGCGAGCGCGTGAAGGCGGTGAAGGGCGCGGAGGGCGACCGCTATCCGTGGCGGCCAACGATCAGGCGATGGACAAGCCGGGGAATCTGCGGATGGGCCCGTAAGGGCTGCCGTGGGTTGCGGTCGAGCGGGTGATGCGGGAGCACCCGCGACGGCCTGCGGACGGCGCAGGCGCGAGCGAATCGAAAATCAGGAAGGGTTGCGTGAAGCGGAAACCGAGGCGATCGCTCGGAACCGATCAGGATGGTGGGCCAGCGTGACCGCAGGCTACATCAGCTCAGCAAGAAGCAAACAAACGGCGCGACTTCAGCAGTTGCCGGCCGCGAACCGACCAGTAGCACGCGCAGGCAAGCAGAACGGCCACCACGACGAGCACCTGGTAGAGCGTGGGGCGCAGGCCGAGCAGGCCGTCGAGCGCGAACACGCAGCGCGCCAGAATCAACAAAGCCGCCCAGACCGAGCAGGCTGCCAGCACCAGCATTCGCGTGCCGGCGAGGCGCCGCGCGCGGTTTTCACGAGCCCAGCCGGCCGGCGTGCGCGCGCAGCGAAAAGCAATCGCGATCAACGCGACGGCGAGAATGACGATCCAGTCGGTAAGTTCCATCGAAAAGCGCTCCACAAGTCAGCCCGTGACTATAGGAAGGCCCTCCGGCGCGAACCATAGGACGACTCTCAAATGCCGCGCGCGACCGCCGTGGTCGCCCGCGGCATTTGAGCCGGCTCAAAGCTCGATACGCGTGCCGAGCAGAACGAGGAATTGACGCAGCCATTCGGGATGCGCGGGCCACGCGGGCGCCGTCACGAAGTTGCCGTCGGTGATCGCGGCGTCGACGGGAATGTCGGCGTACTCGCCGCCGGCCAGCTTCACCTCGGGCGCGCAGGCCGGATACGCGGAGATGCGCTTGCCGCGGATCACGTCCGCGGCGGCGAGCAACTGCGCGGCATGACAGATCGCGGCGATCGGTTTGCCGGCTTCGGCGAACTGCCGCACGATGTCGATGACTTTCGGATTGAGCCGCAGATACTCGGGCGCCCGCCCGCCGGCAATCGCGAGCGCATCGTACTGACGCGGATCGGCGTCTTCGAACGATGCGTTCAGCGCGAACAGATGCCCCGGCTTTTCGGTGTAGGTCTGATCGCCCTCGAAATCATGAATCGCGGTCTTGATCCGGTCGCCGGCCTTCTTGTCCGGGCACACCGCATCGACCACATGTCCGACTGCCTGCAGCGCCTGAAACGGCACCATCGTTTCGTAATCCTCGGCGAAATCGCCGGTGAGAAACAGAATCTTCTTTGCCGCCATCGTATGCCTCCAGTGGGTCAAGGGAACACAGCCAATGCTCGATTGCGTTGGCCAGTCTACCGCACAAGCTTTGACAGAACCGCGACGGCCTCCGCCCGCCGTGCGCGTCGATTTATCGCGCATGAAGCCGTTGTCCGGCAGGCGGCGGCAACAGCGTATGATGAGCGCGTTTTCGTCAAAGAGGCCGCTTCGCGCGGTTCACATACACACATGAATTCATCCATCCGTTCGCCGTTGCTGCGCCGTGCCGCCGTGGTCCTCTTCGTATTCGGCGGTCTCGCGGCCTGCCAGAAGAACGATGCGTCGGCGGGGCAGGTTGCCGGCAAGCTCAACGACGCCGCGCAGGCCGCGTCGCAGAAGCTCGATCAGGCCGCGAGCTACGTCGGCCAGAAGGTCGACGAAACCAAATCCGCGGCGCAGCAGAACATTCAATCGGCTTCGGCGCCGACGGTCACGATCGATCCGAATGCGCTCGCGTCGAGCGCTCAGGCCAATCTGCAGAACGCCGCCAGCGCGGCGCAGGCGCAGCTCGGCAAAGCCGCGTCGCTGACCGGCGAGAGCCTGGAAAACGCGGGGCGCAAACTGCAGCAGTGGTCGGCGCAAAGCTCGGCTTCGTCGACGAGTGCGGCCGCTTCGTCGTCCGGTTCGGGCTACGGCGGCGATGCGCAAAAGCAGATGGACAAGTGAGATGCGCGTGAGCCGATTCCATCGCGCGCGTTCGTGCGTTCGGCCGGGAAGAGCGGACGCATTTGGCAGTGCCGATAAATGTAATTACTATGGTTACACATTGTCGTCGCAGGGCGGGTTGTTGTGAACACCAGTAGCCGGTTTGCATTTGCGGTGCATGTGCTCGCGCTGTTGTCTTTGCAGGAGGGCACGCCGCTTTCGTCGGAGATGATCGCGGGCAGCGTGAATACGAATCCCGCGCTGATCCGGCGGCTTTTGACCATGCTGGCCGAAGCGGGTCTCACCACCTCACAGCTCGGCGCGGGCGGCGGCGCGCTGCTCGCCCGCGCGCCCGAGCAGATTTCGCTGCTCGACGTGTACCGCGCAGTCGACGACGCGCAGCTCTTCGCGCTTCATCGCGAGGAGCCGAATCCGGCGTGCATGGTGGGGCGCAACATCCAGGTCGTGCTGCGCGGAATCATCGACGAAGCGCAGCAGGCGATGGAGGCGTCGCTCGCGCAGCGCACGCTGGCCGACGCGACGGCGGACTTGCTGCGCGCGGAGCGAGCGCGCGAACGCAAGCGGCGGCCGCATGGGTGACGCGGGTGCTTGAAGCTGAAACCGCGCTCGCCGATGATTGCTAATGCGCACGCAATGAGCGCGCAATAAGCGCGGAATGACAGACGGGGGCCGAGGCCCCTCTTTTTTGCGGCATATATGTAATCATCTTGGTTACATATAAACAAATGACAGGAGCATTGAAATGAGCAAGCAGTTGAAGATCGCATTGTTCGGCGCGACCGGCATGATCGGTTCGCGAATTGCGGCCGAAGCGGCGCGTCGCGGGCATCAGGTCACGGCGCTTGCGCGCAATCCCGCGCGCGTTCCGGCCGACGTGCCGAATCTCAAAGCGGCGCAGGCCGACCTGCTCGACGCGGCGAGCGTCGGCGCAGCGGTGCGCGGTCACGACGTGGTGGCGAGCGCGTATGCGCCGCCGCAAGGCGACGTCGGCGTGCTGGACAAGGCGACTCGCGCGCTGGTCGAAGGTGTGCGCGCCGCGGGTCTGAAGCGCCTCGTGGTGGTGGGCGGCGCGGGCTCGCTCGAAGTCGCGCCGGGCAAACAGCTCGTCGATAGCGAAGGTTTCCCGGATGCCTACAAGGCCGTCGCGCTCGCGCATCGCGATGCGCTCGGCTACTACCGCAGCGTCGCCGATCTCGACTGGACGTTCTTTTCGCCGGCCGCGATCATCGCGCCGGGTGAGCGCACAGGTACGTTCCGCACCGGCACGAACTCGCTGATCGCCGACGCCGAAGGCAACAGCCGCATTTCCGCCGAGGATTACGCGATCGCGTTCGTCGACGAACTCGAGCAGGGCCGTTTCATCCGTCAGCTCGCGACGGTCGCTTATTGAAGGCGCCGCGTGCTTGCGCGGCGTGCGTGCCGCGCGGCGTGGGTGGCATGGGGCCGCGGCTCGTCACCGTCCGCGGCGCGCTGCACGCATGAAATCATGCAAGCGTCCTAACAATCCGTTACGCATGTCCGGTTGCGGGCGCGCCAACTGAGGCTACACTGGCGTCTCCCGTTTTCTCACGGATTGCCATGCAGTCATGCCCATCGCGGCGTGAATCCGAGGCTGCGCCGTCAAACGGCGGGCTTTCTTCGATTCACGCTGCATTTGTTCGTCTTTCCGCTTGCGTCGGATGGCCGCACGTCCGCGGCGGCGCTCGTGTGCGCGCGGGCGGGTCGGCTCGCAGATATGCGGCGCGAAGCGGTTCAATCAGCGCTTCGATCAGTGCGTGGCTTCGTGCCGTCATCAGCGCATGTCCCGCCGCGATCGGAATCGCGCTTCTCCTCTGCGCTGCATCGCTGCCTCTCGGCGCGCACGCCGCCGGCACTGCAGCCAGCAGCACGCCCGTCATCCCCGCGTTGCAGAGCCTGATCAACAGCGCGACGGTCGCGCCCGCGTCGGAGGCGTCCGGCGCATCGGCGGCCGAGGCCGCGTCGGCGCCGTCGCCCGCGAGCCAGGCGGAAATCGCGCGTTCGCTAGACAGCGTCATCGCCACGCTCGACAACGACCGCCAGCGCACCGCGCTCGTCGCGCAACTCAAAAAACTGCGCGACGTCTCGCGCACCGTCGGCCCGCTCGCGCCGGCGCCCGCGCAGCCGAGTCCCGGCTTGCTCGGCGCGATTGCGTCGGGCATCGCGTCGTTCGAATCGGACATGCATCAGGGCCGTACGCCCGTGCGCTACTGGGGCGGGCGCTTCAACGCGGCCGGCAACGAGCTTTACACCATCATCTCCGGCCAGGGGCCGGAGAGCTTCGGCCGCATTCTCCTGTCGATGTTCGCGATGCTGGCCGGCTGGGGCGCATGCGCGGCCGCGCTGATCTATTTGCAGCAGCGGCTGTACCGGCGCCTCGGCATCGTGATGGGACTGAATCCCAATCCGACGACACGCGAGCTGCTCGTCTTCGCGTTGCGGCGCGTGGGGCCGTGGATCATCGCGTTCGTCGCCGCGCTGCTGTTCGTGCGCGCGATGCCCGATGCGCTCGGCCGCACGCTCGGCATGGTGGTCGCCTATGCGATCGTCGCGGGCGCGGTGTTTTCGGCGATCTGCCTGATCATGTTTTCGCTGTTCGGCTCGGGGCACCGGCGCATCGCCGTGCGTCTGCTGATCGATCATGCGCGGCGCCTGCTGTTCGCGGTCGGCGTGTTCGGCGCGCTCGGCGACGCCGCGGTCAATTACGACGTCGCGCATCAACTCGGCACCAACCTGGCCGCACTCGTTTCGACCGCCGCCAACATGACGGCCGCCGTGCTCGCCGGCTATTTCGCGCTCGCGTTTCGCCGGCCGGTCGCGCACCTGATCCGCAACCGGCCTTACGAACAGCGCAACGATCACAAGGCCGCGACCGACGCCTTCGAGGTGCTCGCCGCGCTGTGGCACGTGCCGGTCCTCGTGCTGGCGACGGCGTCCGTGGTTGCCACGCTCGGCGGCTCGGGTTCGAGCGAAAACGTGCTGCAGATTTCGGTGGTGACCGCGCTGTTGCTCGTGCTCGCGTTCTTCCTGTCGGCCATCGTCCTGCGCATGACGCGCCCGCGCAGTCCGCGCGCGCGGCGCCGCTCGCCGTATCTCACGCGCTTGCTGCGTTTTTGCGGCACGTTGCTGACGCTTTTCATCTGGCTGTTTTTCTTCGAACTGGCGGCGCGTTTGTGGGGCGTGTCGCTGGCCGCGGTCGTCGAGGAAAACGTCGCGGCGCGCGGCATCGCACATGCGGTGACCGCGATCGTCGCGACGGTGTTCATCGCGTGGCTGCTGTGGATTCTCGTCGACACCGCGATCACGGAGGCGCTCAATCCCGGCAGCTCGCGCAACAAGTCGCGCAACCCGAGCACGCGGGCGCGCACGATGTTGCCGCTCGTGCGCAACGTGCTGCTCGTGAGCATCATGACGATCGCGGGCATCGTCACGGCGGCGAATCTCGGCATCAACGTGACGCCGCTGCTCGCGGGCGCCGGCGTGATCGGTCTCGCGATCGGCTTCGGCGCGCAGTCGCTCGTGACCGACCTGATCACGGGGCTTTTCATCATCATCGAAGACACGATTTCAGTGGGCGACTGGATCGATGTGGACGGCGGCCATGCAGGCACGGTCGAGCATCTGTCGATCCGCACGGTGCGGCTGCGCGACGGTCAGGGCGCGATTCACGCGATTCCGTTCTCGCAGATCAAGATCGTCAAGAATCTGTCGCGCGACTTCGCGTATGCCGTGTTCGAAGTGCGCATGTCGTTCTCGACCGACGTCGATGAAATCACGCAGATGATCCGCGAAGTCGGCGCCGACCTGATGGCCGACTTCCGTTACCGGCGTGAGATGCTCGGGCCGATCGAAGTGTGGGGCCTCGACCGTTTCGATCCGAACTGGATGGTCGTCAAAGGGCAGATCAAGACGCGGCCGCTGCAGCAATGGAGCGTGGCGCGGGCGTTCAATGCGCGGCTCAAGCGCAAGATGGACGAAGCCGGCATCGAGATTCCGGTGCCGCAGATGCGCTTGTTCACGTCGTCGAAAGACAGCGAGGGGCAGCCGTGGCGCGACGACGGCACGCCAGACGAAGCCGGACGTGAAGAACACGGCCACGAGTCCGGCCATGCTCGCCCGCACACTGAGAAAACGCTGCCGATGCGCGGCGCGCATCCGGCGGTAGCGGTGGCGCGCGATGTGTCGCATGAACCACGGCCGGCGCCGCCGGCGACCGCGCAAACGGCGCCGATTCCGCCGCAGGTTCCCACGGCGGGCGAAGGCAAGAGCTGATTATTCGGCGAGGGCAGAGGGCGCGAAGTTTTGTGCGTGTGTTCGTGCCTTGCCCGCGCTCGCCGTGCCGCTGTCAGACAAGCACGGGCGCGGCGCGCACTACATCGTTGACATGCGTGGCGATGCGCGCGCCAGGCACGCCGTAAATATGCAGCGACACGGCCGGCGCATCGCTGCTATTTTGCAGCCGATGAATACTGCCGCGGCCGCCTCGCACGAACGACACCGCGCCTTGCCTGCGCGCCTGCGTGCGTTCAGCGCTCGCACACTGCTCGCGCTCGTTCCATTCGAAAACCGTTTCGCTCAACGCGCCGTCGATCACCGCGTATCCGCACCATGTGTGATGCGCATGCACGGGGCTCGCCTGATGCGGCTGCCAGACAAGCGCGGCGATCGCATAGCGGCCGTGCGGATCGGCGGCGAGCAGATGACGGCGGTAGTTCTCACTCGATCCCTCGCGCTGCGCGGGCGTGAGCAGTCCGGCATCAGCAGCCGCTTCTGCGAGCGCGATACGCATGCTGCGTGCGAAGAAGCTCGAATGCGAAGGGTCGGCAAATTGGGCGCATGCTTCGAACATGGCGTCGAGCGCATCGCACAGGCGGGCGAGAGGCGCGGGCTGAGCGGCGCGCGAAGGCAGATCGTGCGCGGCGCAAGCTTGTGTGAACGTATCGAGGAGGGCGGCGGAGGAAGCGAGGTTGTGAGTCACGGTCGTTGAACGGCACTGGCTGCCGTGTTTTTCTTCGGATCAGGATTTATACCGTTTTGTCCGGAGAAAGAGTTTCCATATAATTCCCCCATCAATCTGAAAAGTAGAAAAATTTGCTAAAGGGGTGAGACGATGGGAATGGACATCATCGACAGGAAGCTGCTCGAGTTGCTGCAGGAAGACGCGACAATGCCGATTGCCGAACTGGCGCAGCGCGTGAATCTGTCGCAAACGCCGTGCTGGAAGCGGCTGCAGCGTCTGAAGGAGACCGGTGTGATCCGCGGGCAAGTGGCGCTGTGCGATGCGCGCAAGCTGGGCGTCGGCACGACCGTGTTCGTGGCGGTTCGCACGAATCAGCACACGCAGGCGTGGGCGCAGACTTTCACGCAGGCGGTGCAGGACATTCCCGAAGTGGTGGAGGTGTACCGGATGAGCGGCGAGACGGATTACCTGCTGCGCGTGGTGGTTTCCGACATCGACGACTACGACCGCGTGTACAAGCTGTTGATCGCCGCCGTGCCGCTGTACGACGTCAGTTCGAGCTTCGCGATGGAGCAAATCAAATATTCGACGGCGCTGCCGGTGCGGTATAGCGCGTGACGGCGAGCGGGCGCGTAGCGATCGGCTTCGCGTATCTGACGGCGTTGGCCTACAAAAGCTCGCGCAGCTTGTAGTACCACATGCCCAGCACCAGAGCCCGCGTGCGAAGCGCCTTGCCGCCGGGGAAACGTCGATGCCGGATGCGGCTGAACACGTCGAAGGTCGACGCGTCGCCCGCGATCGCGTCGGCGAGAATCTTCCCGGCCATTCCCGCGAACACCAGACCGTGCCCGGAAAAGCCTTGCACGTAGTAAATGTTCGCGCCGATCCGGCCGAGGTCCGGCGCGCGGTTCATCGTGACGTCGACGAAACCGCCCCAGGCGTAGTCGATGCCGACATCGGCGAGTTGCGGGAAAACGCCCGTGATCCGATCCCGCATCCTGTCGATCAGATTACGCGGCGTCGTGGCGTCATAGCTTTCTCCGGCGCCGAACAACAGCCGGTTGTCGGCGCTCAGCCGGAAGTAATCGAGGATGAGATTGTTGTCCGACGCCGCGGCCCGTCCCGGCATCAGTTCGTTGGCGAAGGCCTCGGAAAGCGGCTCGGTGGCGACCATGTAGGTGCCCACCGGCATGATCCGCGCTTCGATCTCGGGCGCCGGATGATCGCCGAATTCGCCGAGATAGACGTTGCCGGCGATTACCACGCGGTCGCAAGACACGGCGCCTTCAGCGGTTTTCACAACGGGCCGCACGCCTCGTTCGAGCCGGGACACCGCTGAATTTTCGAAGACCTTGACTCCCGCTTGCCGCGCCGCTTCGCCGAGACCGAGGCAGTACAGCAGCGGATGCAGATGACCGGACCCGCCGTCATACACGCCGGCAGCAAATCTTTGCGTGGCGATATGCGAACGAAGCGCCGACCGATCCAGCCATTCGAGCGGATACGCATACCGGTCCTGCGTGCGCTCCATCCACTCCTTGAGTTTGCGCGCCTTGCGATCGTTGACGGCGAGCGTCAGATAACCGCGCCGATATTGGCATTCGATGTCATAACGCGCGAGACGCTCTTCGAGCAGGCGCAGACCTTCGAGCGACACGTCCCACGCCTTGCGCGCAATCTCGCGCGAGCACTGCTGCTCGATCGCCTCTTCCCCTTCCGCGCCGAAGCCGACAATCGCCTGCCCGCCATTGCGGCCCGACGCGCCCCAGCCGATGCGCTGCGCTTCCAGCAGCGCGACGTCGAAGCCGCGCCCGGCCAGTTCCAACGCGCACGAAACGCCCGCGTAGCCGCCGCCGATCACGCACACATCCACGGACAGCTTTTGCTGCAGCGGCGCGCTCGGTTGCGGACGCGTGACGCTCGCCTCGTAATACGAGTCCTCGACGACACCAAGCTCCTTGTTCAGCAGCGACGACATAGGCTGCGCTCCAGGTATCGGTTCACCACGGAACCCGTACGTTGAGAAACTGCCAGGGGTCCTCGTCGTACGGCGTGTCGAAAAGCGGCGAGCGCTGGTCGAGCGGCGTCCATGTGTCGTACACGCCGACGAGTTCGCCCAGGTACGGACGAGCGACCCGCATCACCGTCCGATAGTCGATGTCGTCGGGTTCGACCACGCCGGCCCGCGGATTCTCGAGTGCCCACACGATGCCGCCCATGATGCCGGCCACCACCTGGAGGCTCGTCGCGGTGTTATGCGGAGCGAGGCGCCGGGCTTGCGGCGTGGTCAGCCGCGAGCCGTACCAGTAAACGCCTTTGTCGTTGCCCATCAGCAGCACGCCGAGTTCGTCGGCGCCGTCGACGATTTCGTCGCGCATGATCCGCTTGTTGTCCTGCATGCGCCAGCCACGTCCGGCGAATTCGTCGATCGACAGCAGCGCGTCGTCGCACGGACGATACGCATAGTGGACCGTCGGGCGGTACACGACCTCGCCGTCCTTGCGCAATGTCAGATGGTCCGCGATCGAGATCGACTCGCCATGCGTGACAAGAAAGCCCTGATAGCTGCCGGCGAGCGGCGTCCAACTGCGTACTCGCGTGGCAAGTCCCGGCCGTTGCAGATAGATCGCCGCATCGCTGCCGAACCCGTGACGCTGCGCGTCGGCGGGCCAATGACGTTCATGCGTGCCCTAGCCCAGTTCCGCCGGCTGCATGCCTTCTTCGACGAATGCATCGACGGACCAGGTGTTGACGAACTCGTTGCGCGCCTTGCGGCGCTCGGAGAACTGCCAGTCCTGTTCAGCGACGTGAATCGCCTTGATGTGGAGGCGCTGCGCGAGCACGGCCCAATCTTCATAGCTGTCGAGCGCGGTCGGCTGGATGCCGCTGTTCTCCGCCATGTCGACCAGCGCCTGTTTGACGAAAGCCGAAGCGAGCCCAGGGTTCGCGCCTTGCGTCAAAACCGCTGTCGGGCCGTCGCGCTTGTCGAGACGAAAAGCCAGCACCGCCTCGCGCAGTGCGTAATTGCTGCGCCGTGACGGAGGACGGTCGGGATCGGTAGAACCGCCTTCCCACGGTTCGATGGACGTGTCGAGATAGAGCGCGTCGCGAGACCAGCAAAAGCGAATCAGCGATTCGCTCGACACATTGACCGACAGGTTGACCAGCAGCGTGCCTTTCGTCACATAAGCTGTAAGCAGAGTCTCGAAGTTGTCTTCGCTGAGCGCCTGCTCGACGACATGCACGCCGCATTCATGGGCGATCGCCGTGTCATTACCAGGCGGACACACCACGGTCACGTCTTTGGGGCTCACCTCGATGTGTCTTAAAAGCACCGGTAAAAGCGAACTCGCTATGCTGCCGAATCCGATGATTACAACGCCGCTGTTGCAAACAGCGTGCTTCGTCCAATGCACATGCGCATCCATCTTTCCTCCCGACTACCGCGCGTTGGGTCGCGCTTCTTTGTGCGGGCGTGATGCGTGGCTCCAATGTTTCGGCCCGCATTAGCGGCGCAGCATTGCGCGTGCCGGGATTTTTCATTTCGGTTCGATAGCATCGCAAGCCTTGCTGTCCACCGCTTGCCGACTGCAAGGCGAGTGCAAGGCGCCTCGGCGTAGAATGCCGCCTTCTCCGCTATCTTCCGCGATTGCCTCGCGGTCCGAGTCGCCTCATGAACAAACCGCCGCGCAAGAAAAACCCGACCTTCGGCATCGCTGTATTCATCGTGGTCGCGGTACTGTTCGTCATCGCCACGCTGTTCTATAACGCGATCAAGGAGAAGCGCGAGTTCGACAACGACAACGCGCCGGCGGCTTCCGTTTCATCGGGCGCGGCTGCGGCGACGGCCACGGCGACGAGCGCTGCGGCTACTGCTGCGAAGCCTGCGAGCGGCACGGCGCAGTGAGCTTGTCGCGGTCATGGTGTATGACCGCGTGTGAGTTTGAGTCGGACGCGCTTAGGCGTCGCACTTCACTACGCTAGTTCAAGCCCGGTCGCGTCATTCATCGGGCAGGCGGATCACGCTCGCGTCCTTGCGAATCAACGCCGCCGCCGTCAGCATCTGCTTGCATTGATGCGCAAGCAGTTTGATGTCGTGCACCGCATCGGCCGAATAGTCCTGCGATTTCTCCGCTTCGACCACCATCGTGTCCAGTTCGCGCGTGATCTGTTTGATCTGCTCGCCCTGGTCCGCAGGCGGCGCAGTGCCTGCTTCTGCTTCGGTGAGATTGTCGCGCACGAGACTCAACGCGCGTTGCAGCGGCTGCAGCGACACGCCGTCGGCGTGTTGCGCGGCGGTGCGCAAGAGCGGCGCGGCTGCGGTGATTTGCGATGCAAGCACGTGGCTGCTCACCAGCAAACCGTTGAGTTCGGGGACGAACTTCTGCGCCGATTTCGGTTCGAGCATCATCCGCTGAAAGGCCTGGCCGAGGTTCGCGAATGCGACGTGCACGTTCTTGCGCGCGAGGCGGTAGCGGTAATCGCGATCGAGTGCAGTGGCGGCGGCCGCGGCAGCGGGCGAGGCGCCGGCGACGGGCTTCGCCGTCGTGTTGGTGGTTGCGGAAGCGGGTGTGCTTGCGGGCGCGCTTGATGTTGTTGCCGGTGCAGTTGCCGATGGGCTTGCTGTTGCGCCTGCTGATGTACCTGCTGCCGAACCTGCCGTTGCGCCTGCCGCTGAGCCTGCCGCTGAACCTGCCGTTGCGCCTAACGCCGCGCTCCCTGCGATGTTCGCTTCGGCGCCTGTTCGCACGTTCGCCGACACATCCGCTTGCGATACCCCCCGATTGCCAGCCACCAAACCATCACTCGTCAGCGGCCCGCTTGCAGCCGCCAACGCCGGCCTGCCGACATCGATCGCCGGGTCCGCCATTGCCGCGACCGGCGCCCGCGCGCCCGCTTCGGTCACGGTGGCGGCGAGCGGCGCGGCCGGCTTGCCGCTCCACCACCAGCTTGCTTCGAGAAACTGCCGCGTCGCGCTGATCACGTTGTTGACCAGCTTGCCCATCAGACGATATTCCCAGTACGGGAACAGATGGCTCGCGGCAATCGCGATCGCGCAGCCGACCACGGTGTCGATCGCGCGTTCGCCGATGATGTGCAGGCTGCCCGGCGCGAGCAGATGAAACATCAGCAGCACATACGATGACGTGAACACCACGCTCGCCGCGTAATTGAACAGCAGCAGGCTGTAGCTCATCACCATCGACGCGAACATTACCACCAGCAGAATGTGCGGCTCCTTCACGAAGATCATCAGCGCGATGCTCGCCGTGCAGCCGATCAACGTGCCGACGATCCGCTGCCCGTTGCGCTGCTTGGTCAGCGAATAACCGGGCTTCAGGATGATGACCGTGGTCATCACGATCCAGTAAGCGTTCGTGAGCGGCAGCAGGCGGCCGAGCCAGAAGCCGACCGCCACCGCGATCGTCACGCGCAACGCGTGACGAAAGCTCGGTGAGGACATCGTCAGGTTCGAGAAGATCTGGCCGAACGGCACGCGGCGGCTCGACACGAAGCGGTTCAGCGCCTGATCGAGGCGCAGTTCCGTTTCGGTCGTGGCCGGATCGCTCGAAAGACTCTTGCGCATCTTGTCGATCAGACGCGTGGCGCTCCACACGCGGCGGAATGTGGACGACACCGCCGAATACGCCTCGGGATTCTTCGCCGGCAACTCCTGCTTGCGCATCAGTTCGATTTCGAACTCGATGGCGCGCAGTTCCGCCTTCACATTCACGCGTGCGCGCGGCGCATGATTCTGCAGCACAGCGAGCCCGATTTCCTCGAGATCCTCAGCGGCTTTGCGGATCAGATCGCGATAGAACACCAGCAGGTCGGTGCCGCCGAAGGTATTGCGCACGAGCGGGTAGTCGGTATGCGTGCCGACGAACAACTCATGCAAATCGACGGTGTTGATAAAGAGATTGAACAGCATCGCGCGGCGCGGCTCGAGCTTGCCGCTCTTTAACTTCGGCAGATTGCGCAGCACGATGTCACGCGCCGCGTCCTGCCGCTCGACCGCGGCGATCTGCTTGGCGACCAGGTTGCGATAACACTCGTCCAGATCGTTATCGAGGTCGTAAAACGCGGCGCGCGCGAGCAAATAATCGGCGCAGGCGAACACGCTTTCGGCGAGCGCCTGCTGCTCGATCCGATGCATCATCCAGCGGCTCACGGCAGTCGACCAGTACGTGAACCAGAGTCCGCCCACGAGTATCCACGACGCATTCACGAGCGCCTGTATCGGCGTGAAGTGCTCCTCGAGCGTCATGATCATCATGAAGAGCGTGGCGAAGCTGATCTGCGGCCAGCGGTTGCCATACACGACAATCAACGACAGCACGAACGTGAGCGGCACGACGGTGCACCACAGCGCCACCGGATTGACCGTGGCAAGGCCGGTGGCGAGCGCGGACAGAAAACCGATCACCGAGCACGCCAGCATTTCGTTGTGCTTGTACTTGAGCGGACCCGGCATGTCGACGACACATGCGCCGAGCGCGCCCGTCGCAATCGTGAAGCCCAGCTCGCGATTGTGAAACACGATCAGGCACAGCACCGCTGGTAACGACACGCCGACCGCGATGCGCAGTCCGCCATAAAAATACTGGCTGTAAAGGAATTTTTTTATCTCGACCGAATAGCGCATCGACAGCCTGGTTTTATTCTCTGACAAAAAGCGGTTGAGGACACAACTTCGGATACAACTTCGGGCACAACTTGGACAGCCCAAAACTGCCGACGAGTCTAACTGATTTTGCGTCTGATCTGACCTCCCCAATTCGGGCGGGTTCTGCGCCGCGAGCGGCTTTGTTATGCTGTCGCTTCAATGTCTGCCGAGCTTCGCGCGTTCGTCGCGAATGCGGCAAAGCCCCATCGCGTTGTCAGGACCCATGCTCCAGCTCTTCTACTCGAACCGCTATGAAACGCTCGTCGGCGCGCTGCTCGACGATCTCGCGCAAGCGCCGTCCGGGCCCTGGACCGCGCAGCCCGTGATCGTGCCGAGCGCTGCTGTGCGGCGGCGGCTCGAACTGGACATCGCGGCGCGCCAGGGCGTCTGCGCGAACGTCAGCTTCGGCTATCTCGCGCAATGGCTGTGGGCGCAAATCGGCGGCGTGATCGCGGTGCCGCGGCATTCGCCGTTCGCGCCGGACCGGCTCGTGTGGCGTTGTTATCGTTTGCTCGGCGATTCGAACGAAGCCTTGCCGTGGAATGCGTCGCCGCGTCTTCGCACGTATCTCGATGCGGCCGATCCGTCCATGCGCTATGAACTCGCGCGCCGTGTGGCGACCGTGCTCGATCACTATCTGACCTATCGCCCGGAGTGGCTGTTGCAATGGCAGAAGGGCGGTTCGATTTTCGCGAGCGGTGCAGCGGACGACACGGGCCCACGCCTTGTCGGCGCAAGCGACGCAGCGCGCGAAGACGAACGCTGGCAGGCGGCGCTGTGGCGCGCGGTGCTGACCGAACTCGCCGGGGAAGCCGGGGACGCGGGGGGTGCCGGGGGTGCCGGGGGGGCACAAGCGCCCGCAGCCGCGCTGCCGCCCGCCTATCGTTTCCTCGACGAAATCGGCACGCTGGATCTCGACGCGATTGCCAACGCCAGGTGGCCCGAAGCGGTGAGCGTGTTCGCGCTGCCCACCATGCCGCCATTGCACGTCGCGTTGCTGCGCGCGCTGTCGCGTTGGGTCGACGTGCGTCTGTATGTGATGAACCCGTGTCGCGAATTCTGGTTCGACGTGGTGAGCGAAGGCCGCGTTCAGGCGCTCGACGCGGCAGGGCAGTTGGACTATCAGGAAGTGGGTCATCCGCTGCTGGCCGAATGGGGTCGTCAGACGCAGGCGCAGTTGCACATGCTGCACGAACTCACCGAAAGCGCGGCTTCGGGCGAGACGGGCGAGTTCACGGAGAATCCCGAACCGAGCTGGCTCGCTGCCGTGCAAAACAGCATTCTCGATCTGCGTTCCGAGACGCAGGCGGACGAGTTGCCGTACGAGCACGGCATCGAAGTTCATGTGTGCCATAGCCTCTCGCGGCAGCTCGAAGTGCTGCACGATCGTCTGCTTGGCTGGTTCGACGAGTTCGACAACCTGGAACCGTCGGACGTGCTCGTCGCCGTGTCCGATCTGGCCGCCGCCGGTCCGCTGATCGACGCCGTGTTCGGCACCACGCCGGCTGGCGACACGCGCCGCATTCCGTATCGGATCACCGGCTTGCCGCCTTCGCAGGCCAATCCCGTCGCGCGTCTCTTGCTCGACTGGCTCGCGTTGCCCGAGCGCAGCGTCGGCGCGCCGGACCTGATCGAATGGTTGCGGGTCGACGCGGTTGCGGTGCGTTACGGCATCGACGCGGGTTCGCTCGAAGCCGCGCAGGAATGGCTCGCGGCGGCCGGCGCGCGGCGCGGGCTGTCGCCTGCCGAGCCGAGCGGCGAACACGTGCCGGTCGCGCGTCACACGTTTGCCGATGCGTTGACGCGCCTGTACCTCGGCTATGCGATGCCCGACGGCGGCGAGCCGGTGGATGCGTGGCTGCCCGTCGAGGGCGCGGGCGGCTCGGACGCCGAACTGCTCGGCCGTCTGTCGCGTTTCGTTGACGATGTGGACAGCTTCGCCACGCGCTGCGCGAGCGAGCAGACGCCGGCCGAATGGACGCAGTTGCTGCTCGAAACGCTTGCTCAATGTTTTGACGGCGGCGTCGGGTTCGCCGAGTCGCTCTCCGCCGTGCGAGACGCGATCGACAAGATGAGCGACGCGATGCAGGCCGGCGCGCAGGAGGTCACGCTGCCCGCCGCGGTCGTGCGCGGCGCGCTCACCGAAGCGCTCGACGACCCGGCGCGCGGCGGCGTGCCTTGGGGCAGCGTGACGTTTTCATCGCTGACGAGCTTGCGTGGCTTGCCCTACCGCGTGGTGTGTCTGCTCGGCATGGACGACGGCGTGCTGCCGAGTCTCGCGCGTGCCGACGAGTTCGATCTGATGGCCGCGTTCGGCAAAGCCGGCGACCGCCAGCGCCGCGACGACGAGCGCAATCTGTTTCTCGATCTGCTGCTCGCCGCGCGCAGCCGTCTCTTTATCGCGTACACGGGACGTAGCATTCGCGACAACGCACCGTTGCCGCCGGCCGCGCTCGTCGACGAACTGCTCGACTATCTCGCGCAAGTGTCGGCGGGCGAGGGCGCGAGTCCCGCGGAGGTTGACGAGGCGCGCCGCGCGTTCATTGTCGATCATCCGTTGCAGGCGTTCGCGTCGGAGTACTTCGCCGCGCAGCCCGAGCTTTTCACCTACGACGCCGATCGCGCGGAACTCGCGACCTTGCTGGCCGCGCCGCAGCAGAAAACCGCCGCGCCGTTCTTCGACCAGCCCTTGCCACCCGAAGACGCCGCGCCCGTCGCGTTCGACGATTTCGTGCGTTTCTGGCGCCATCCGGCGCGAGCAGTGCTGCGCGATCGCCTCGGCATCGTGTTGTCCGACGCGCAGGCCGAACTGCTCGACACCGAGCCGTTCGAACTCGACTACGCCGGTCGCGATGCGTTGGCCGGGCGTCTGTTGCCCGTGCTGCTCGACACGGACGATGAAGACGGCGATCTCATGTTCGACCGCGTGCGGCGTGTCGCCGAGGCGAGCCCCGAATTGCCCGGCGGCGCGACCGGCGCGGTGTGGCGCGCGCGCGAACTGGGCGCGCTGCGCCAGTTGGCCGACAGCGTGCGCCGCGAAGTGGCGTCGGGCATCGAGCGCTTGCCGTTCGTGCTCGACATCGCGCCGCGCTGGCCGGACGCTGCGGACATCGCCGGCGACCTGTTCGGCTCGCATGACGAAGCGCTTCGCGAAGCCGCCGAAGCGCCGTTGCAATTGCACGGCACGTTGAACCTGCTGACCGATACGGGACAAGTGATTTTTCGCTACGCCAAACCCACCGCGCGCGACTATCTGTCGGCATGGCTCGCGCATCTGGCTTATTGCGCGGCCCGGCCGGACGGTCCGCGCCGCACCGTCTGGCACGGCAGCGGCGAGAGCTTCGAGCTTGCGCCGGTCGCCGCGCCGCTCGATCAACTCGCGCCGCTCGCCGCGCTGTTCAGGGCAGGGCGCAGATTGCCGCTGCGCTTTTTCCCGAAGAGCGCGTGGGCCAAAGTCAGCGAAAGCGATTCCGCAGCGCAGGGCGTGTGGATCAACGACCGCGTGCGCGGCGAGTCCGACGACCCGGCCTTGCGCATCGCGCTGCGAGGTACGCCGCTCACGCTCGACGAACCGTTCGGCAGTCTCGCGTCGATCGTGTTCAAGCCGTTGATGCAGCATCTGCGGAGCACGTCATGAGCGCGCTGCATCGTCATACGCTGGCGGCTGAGGAGCTTGACGTCTTCGCGTGTTCGCTCGACGGCGTCAATCAGATCGAAGCCTCGGCGGGCACCGGCAAGACGTGGAACATCTGCGCGCTGTATGTGCGCCTGCTGCTCGAGAAGAACCTGAACGCCGATCAGATTCTCGTCGTAACCTTCACGAAGGCCGCGACCGCCGAACTGCACGAGCGCATTCGCGGCCGGCTTGCGGAACTGCATCGCGCGATCGAACTTGACGACGACGGCGGCGATCCGTTTATCCGCCGGCTCTTCGAAACGACGCTTGCGCCGGAGCGCGGCATCGACCGTGAGACGGCGCTGAAGGTCGTGCGGCGCGCGCTGCGCACATTCGATCAGGCAGCCATCCACACGATTCACGCGTTCTGCCAGCGCGCGCTTCAGGAGGCGCCGTTTGCGGCCGCCATGCCGTTCGCGTTCGAGATGGAAGCCGACGACGCCGCACTCCGCTTCGAAATGGCCGCCGATTTCTGGCGCGAGCAGGTCGAGCCCGTCGCCCATGCGCATCCCGCATTCGCCGCATGGCTGGTGGCGAGGCGCGCCGGGCCCGCATCGCTCGACGAACAACTCGCGCGGCGCCTGAAGAAGCCGTTGGCGCAATTGCGTTGGGGAAGCATGAGCGCCGACGCGAGCGCCGATCCGCAAGCCGGTTTCGACGCCGCCTGCGAGTTGTGGCATGCGGAGCGCGATACGATCGTCAGTCTGCTCGCCGAGGCACAGGACCGCTTGAGCAAGACCACACACAAGCCCGATCACGTGAGCGCCGCGATTGCCGCATGGACCGAGTACTTCGCTCAAGGCGATTGCCATGCGCCGCCGCCGCGGGCCGCGCTGAAACTGACGGCCTCGGCGTTGAAGAAGGCCACGAAGGTCAAGTTCGATCCGCCGCAACACGCGTTCTTCGAGCACGCGGAAGCGTTGGCTGCGGCCGTCGTCGCGGCGGAAGCGGCGCAACGCGCGCGCTGGCTCACGCTCGTGCAAACCTGGCTCGACCATGCGCCCGCCGAACTGGTGGCGCGCAAGCGCACGCGCCGCGTCGTTTCGTTCGACGATCTGTTGTCGAATTTGTACCGTGCGCTGGCCGCGCATCCGTGGCTCGCCGATGCGTTGCGCGCCCGTTATCCCGCCGCTTTGATCGATGAGTTTCAGGACACCGATCCGCTGCAGTTCGCGATCTTCAGCCGCATTTTCGCGCCGGCCGGGCCGCTCTTTCTGGTCGGCGATCCGAAGCAGGCCATCTACAGTTTTCGCGCGGCCGATCTGCATACGTATCTGGCGGCGCGCGCGTCGGCTTTGGCGCGTTATACGCTGGCCGTCAATCAGCGGTCCACGGCGCCCATCGTCGACGCTTGCAATCGCGTGTTCGAGGCGAACCCGCAGGCCTTCGTGCTCGAAGGGCTCGACTATCAGCCGGTGCGCGCGGGCGAACGGCGCAGGCCGCCGTTCTCCGATCTGGATTCGAGCGGCGGCGACTTTTGCATCTGGACCTTGCCACCGGGCGAGCAGGCGTTGACCAAGCGCGAGGCTCAGCGCGAAGCGAGCGAAGCGTGCGCGGCCGAGATCGTCCGGCTGTTGCGCGGCGCGCGCGAGGGCACCGTGACGATCGGCGACGCGCCGCTTGCGCCGGGCAATATCGCGGTGCTCGTGCAGACGCACAAGCAGGGCAGTCTCATCAAACGCGTGCTGGCGGCGTGGGGCGTCGGCAGTGTGGAACTGGCGCAGGCCTCGGTGTTCGCGACGCTCGACGCCGAGCAGATCGAGCGCGTGCTGGCCGCCGTCGATACGCCCGGCGACTTGCGCCGTCTGCGCGCCGCGCTCGCGACCGACTGGCTCGGGCTCGACGCCGCGGCGCTGTGGCGTCTGGAGCAGGTCGCCGACGCGCCCGCTGTCGCCGACGACCCCGCGCACGCGGCCGACGCGATGGGCTGGGTCGAGCGGTTTTCGCGCTATCGCATGCTTTGGCACGAGCGCGGCTTTGCCGTCATGTGGCGCACGCTGATGCGCGAACTGCGGGTCGCACAACGGCTCGTCGCCGCGCCGGACGGCGAGCGGCGTCTCACCAACGTCAACCATCTTGCCGAACTCGTGCAGGCGCGCGCGGCCACGCAGCCGGGCATCGCGCCGACCTTGCGCTGGCTTGCCGCGCAGCGCGCGCAGGGCGGCGGCGAGGAAGCGCAGTTGCGGCTCGAGTCCGACCGCAATCTCGTGCAGATCGTCACGGTGCACAAGTCGAAAGGGCTCGAATATGCAGTCGTGTTCTGCCCATTTCTGAATGACGGCGGATTGCGCGAACCGCCGTCGTCGGGTTTGCCGGATGCACGCGAATATCACGATCCGGGCGGCGACGCGGTACTGCATTACGGCTGCGACGACGAAGAGGTGGAACGCGCGGCCCGTCACGCGGCGCGCGAGCAGGCGGCCGAGCGGGCGCGGCTCGTCTACGTCGCGCTGACGCGTGCGGTGTATCGCTGTTATCTCGTGGCGGGCACCTACCTGTCGTCGCGTTCCACGAAAGAGTCGCGGCGCAGCGTGTTGAACTGGCTGGTGGCCGGCAGCGGCTACGAATTCGACGACTGGCTCGCCGATCCGCCGGACGAAGCGGCGTTGTCCGCGCGCTGGCAAGCGCTGGCAGGCGGCCCGATTGCGTTGCAGCCGCTGCCGAAGGTGGAGCGCCGCAGGCCGCTCGAGAGCATGCAGGAAAGCGGCGCGCACAAACGCGCACGGAGCCATCGCCGGTCTTTACGCGATCAGTGGCGCATGGCGAGCTTTAGCGGTCTGATCGCCGCGGGCGACAAGGCCGAAGAGGCGCAAGCGCCGCTGGAGGAAGTGCGCCCCGATCACGACGAGATAGCCGATGTGCTGGCGGCAGCGCCGACGTTGTTGGCACCCGCGCCCGCGCTGCAAGTATCCTCGCTTGCCGCCGACGATATTCTCGCGTTTCCGCGCGGCGCCGCGGCCGGCGAGTGTCTGCACCGGATGTTCGAACTCGCGGATTTCGGCGATCCGCGTACGTGGCCCGACGCGATTCGCGGTGCGTTGCGCGAGCGTCCTGCGCCGGCGTCGCCGGACCTCGCGCCGCGTTTGCCGGCGATGATGCATAAGCTGCTGGAGGACGTGGTCAGCACGGAACTCGTGCCCGGCATGACGCTCGCGCAACTCGATCCACGGCGGCGTCTGAACGAGCTCGAATTTCTGTTCGCCGCGCCTTCGCTCGATTTCGCCGCGCTGCGCGCGTTGCTGATCGAGCACGGCTATCCAGATGTAGCGCTGGAGCCGGGCGCGCTGCGCGGTTTCGTCAAAGGATTCATCGACATGATCGTCGAGCACGACGGGCGTTTCTGGATCGTCGACTGGAAGTCGAACCATCTGGGTGAGACCGCCGAAGACTACTCGGCCGTGCCGCTCGAAGCGGCGATGGCGAGCCATGCTTATCACCTCCAGGCGCTGCTTTATACGGTCGCGCTGCATCGCTATCTGAAGACGCGGTTGCGCGATTATTCGTACGACTCACATATCGGCGGCTATCTGTATCTGTTCGTGCGCGGCGTGCGTCCGCATTGGCGCGATGCCGATGGGCCGGCCGGCGTGCATGCCAGACGGCCGTCGTTCGAACTGGTCGCGTTGCTCGACGCGGCGATGATCGGAGGCGGCGTATGAGCACGTTCGATCGGGACGCATCGGTGCCGTTGGCGTCGGTGCCGTCGTTGCAACTCGAAGACATCGGCGTCAATCTGCCTGCGCCGGCTGATTTCAGCATTGCGCTCGCGGAGGGTTTCGCACGCCGCATTGGCGCATTGGCGCGACGCGGCGGCGCATCCGGCGACGCGGTCAAGTGGGCGGCGCGCGCTGCTTTCGCCGCGAGTCGCGCGACCGCGGAAGGGCACGTGTGTGTGCCGCTTGCGTCGCTCGCGCAGCGCTTCGAGGCGTCCGCTGCCGAAGTACGCGCGGCGTTGTTCGCGAGCGGTATGGCGAGCGACGGCGCGAGCGGCGCTGCGGCGCTGCGGCCGCTTGTTATCGACGGACAAGGGCGGCTGTACCTCGCGCGCTACTACGATTACGAACGGCGTCTCGCACGGGCGCTGGTCGCGCATGCGGGCGCGGCTCACCGTTTTTCCGATGCCGCGGCGCCGTGGCTCGCCGGGCGTTCCGGCACAGCGGGCGGTGCGCGTAGCGACGAGGCGGTCGGTGCAAGAAAGGTGGCGGGCGGCGATGCCGACGCCACCTCGAACGCGGCCACCGACGCAGCCACCGAAGCAGCCACTGGCGCGATCACCAACGCCACCACCAACGCCGACGACACCCAAACCCTCAACGAACGTCTCCTACGCTACTTCGGCCCGCCGAAGGACGACCAGGTCGATTGGCAGCGCGTGGCTGCCGTGATGGCGCTGTCGGGACGGCTCACGATTGTCAGCGGCGGCCCGGGCACGGGCAAGACGACGACGGTGGTCGGCGTGCTCGCGTGTCTGCTCGATACGCGCGCCGATTTGCGGATCGCGCTTGCCGCGCCTACCGGCAAGGCGGCGCAGCGCATGCAGGAAGCCCTCCTCGCGCGCGCCGGCGATCTGCCGCCCGAGCTGGCCGCCCGTTTGCCGCAGACGTCGTACACGCTGCATCGTCTGCTCGGCTCGGGGCCGGGCGGGCGCTTCCGGCATCATCGGGATAATCCATTGCCGTATGACGTCGTCGTGATCGACGAGGCGTCGATGATCGACGTCGCGATGGCCGCGCATCTGCTCGACGCCATTGCACCGCATACGCGGCTCGTGATGCTCGGCGACAAGGATCAGCTCGCGGCGGTCGAGGCCGGCGCCGTGTTCGCGGAATTGAGCGCCCAGCCGACTTTTACCGCGCAAGGGGTGAAGCGGATTGCCGGCGCTTTGGGCATTGACGAGGCGCGGCTGGTTCGGTCGCTGCCGCGAGTCGCGCAGGACATCGACGCGGACGCCGGGCGTTTCACGAAAGGCTCGCACTTGCCCGACAGCGATGGCGATGACGTCCCCGATCTTTTCCGCGGCCCCGAAGACGACGTTTTCTCAGAGCCCGTTGTGGCCCGTTCCGCTGCCCAACCAGTCACTGCGGACCTCTTTGACGCCGACGTCTCCAGCAACAACTTGCGCCCCGCGCCGGCCATTCAGCAGCCGCCAAGCCCGCTCGCGGATTGCGTCGTGTGGCTCGAGCGCAATTATCGGTTCGGGCTCGAATCGCCGATCGGCCGCCTGTCGCTGGCGATTCGCAATGGCGCGGCGAGCGCCGCGCTCGACGTGCTGCTCGCCGACGCAACGCAAACTGCCGCCGTGCTTCACGAAGACGCGCAGGCGACGCTGACCGAGCGCACCGTCGAGCGCCTCGCCACCGGCTTCGCGCCTTATGCGCGAGCGCTGGCCGCAGCGCTCGCCGAGGCGACGCCGAACCCGTTGCCGCTATTCGACGCGCTCAATCGCTTCCGTGTTTTGTGCGCGACGCGCTCGGGCGCGCGCGGCGTCGATCAGGTGAACGCGCTGATGGCGGCGCAGGTGCGGCGCGTGGCCGGCGTCACGCTCGCGGTCGGTGCGCAGTGGTTTGCCGGGCGACCGGTGATGGTCACGCGCAACGACTACGCGCTGGGGCTTTTCAATGGCGACATCGGCATTGCGCTGCCGGGCGCGGGCGGCGCGCTGCGGGTTTACTTTCGCACCAGCGACGGCGGTCTGCGAGCCGTGTCGCCCGCCGCGCTGCCGCCGCATGACACCGCGTTCGCGCTGACGGTGCACAAGTCGCAAGGCTCGGAGTTCGAGCATGCGGTTTTGATGCTGCCGTCCGCATTCAGCAGGGTGCTGTCACGCGAACTGGTTTATACGGCGATCACGCGCGCTCGTGAACGGGTCGAGGTGATCGGGGCGCGCGCGGTGCTGGCGCAGGCGATCGCCACGCCGACGCAGCGCGACTCGGGGCTTGCCGCGAGGATTGCGGAGGCGTCGCGGGGTCGTTAGCGGTAAGGCCGCATCCGTGTGAAAAGCGAGGGATTCGCGATGCGCTGTGCTCGGTGCTTCGCGCCGCACGCAGCAACCACATCGCACAACCGCCGCGTCGCCTCAACTCGCACTCGGCGCCGCTTCGACCGGTTCCTCCGCGCGCCTGCGCATCGTCCGGCGATAGTGCAGCGTCCACAGAGCCAACGCTCCGTAGATGCCGTAGCCAATGAACGGCGACATCGCGAGAAACCGCTCGATCGGCCAGGTCATTGCCAGCCATGCTCGCAGCAGCATTTCGGCGGTGAGCCCGATGCCCCAGACAACGGTCATCAGCCGCATACTGCTGACCACCGCGGGACGCTCGCGCCATAGCGTTTCGAAGCGTTGCGCACCGCCTTCCATCTCGCGGGCGACGGTCGCGCGCGCAAGGTAGAAAATCAGCGGCCGGCGCATGCCGAGCGACAGCAGGAAGGCCACGCCGACAGCGCCGGACACGAGCGATTCGCGCAACAGCAACATGCGAGGGCTGCCGCCGAGCGCCATCGCGCCGACCGAGAGCACGATGCCGGCAACGACCGTCACGCTGAGTGCGTCGACGCGGCGAAACCGCGCCAGTTCGACGAGACTCCATATCACGGGCGGCGCGGCGGAGGCGAGCAGCGCGCGCGTTTCGCCAAGATGCGGCAGGGCCAGCCGATAGGCGAGCCAGGGCAACACGAAATTGACGGCCAGTTCGGCCACGAAACCGGGACGAAGCTTCATGCAAAGATCCGTCGAAGGAGAAAGGGAAAGAGACAGCGCCCAGTATCGACGATTGCGCGGCGCCGGATCAACTCGCACGCCGGTTTTCGCCCGCCCCCGACGCGCGCCGCATCGCGCGGCTGTGTACACTTTGAGCGCCATGACATCCCGCTATCCCATTCCGTTGAACGAAGTCGAGTTGACCGCGGTTCGTGCGCAGGGCGCCGGCGGTCAGAACGTTAACAAGGTATCGAGCGCCATTCAGTTGCGTTTCGACGTGCGCGCTTCGTCGCTGCCCGAGGTGCTGAAGATGCGCCTGCTTGCGTTGCCCGATCGCCGCATCACGCGTGACGGCGTCGTGGTCATCAAGGCTCAGGAGCATCGGACGCAGGATCTGAACCGCGCGGCGGCGCTCGCGCGGCTCGACGAACTGGTGGAAAGCGTCAGCGTGACGCGCAAGCCGCGCGTCGCAACGCGGCCGACGCGCGCATCGAATACGCGGCGTCTCGAGAGCAAAACGCGGCGCGGCGAGATCAAGGCCGGCCGTGGCCGGATCGACGATTAGCGAGCCCGTCCGCCGGCGCGCGGTCCTGCAACAGGGCCGGCAGATCCAGCAGATCCAGCAGGCACGAAGTCGACGCACAGCACGTGCGTCTTGCCGTCACGCTCGAACGCGAGCGCGGCGGTGTAGCAGTCGTCGCCGTCGGCGAGCGAGTAGTGCGGACCCATCATCGCGACGCGTCCGCGGGCGGCGAGCGCGTGTTTCAGATAGGCGCGCCGCGACCAGTTGCTGCGCGCGCTGCTCGTGAGCGGCGCGAGCCGCAGTTCGGGCAGCGGCACCGACGCGGCCGTGACGGATGCCTGGGTCTGCTGACCGTGCTCGTCGGTGATGAACACGCGGCGCGCCTCGCTCAGATGCCACACTTTCTGCGCCGCCTGATCCAGATCGCCGGTGTTCCGGTATGCGTCGGCGGCGGCTGTGACGGCTTCCGCGAAGCCTTCGAAACCGAGCTGCTTGTGGCGCGCGTGCGCTCGCTCGTAGTCCGCGAACTTGCCCCACATCGACTCGATCTGTGCCGGCACGCTCGCGACGGCGGCCTCGATCGAACCGTTCGGCTGGCCAAGCCAGAAGCCTTGCACGAAGTCGACGTCGGCCTGCATCAGGATCATCAGCTCCTCATCCGTTTCGACGCCCTCGGCAAGCACCAGCGTGCCGGACTGATGCAGCATCGCGATCAGATGACCGATCATCGAGTCGTCGCCCTCGCGCTTGCCCGCGCGCGCGACGAGCGACCGGTCGAGCTTGACGATGTCCGGCCGGAAGCGCCAGACGCGATCGAAATTGGAGAAACCGGTGCCGAAGTCGTCGATTGCAATCAGGAAGTCGCGCGGCTGCGACGCGGCGAGCATGCTGGCGACGGCGGATTCGTCATCGGCGGGCTGCTCGAGCACCTCGATCACGATGCGCTCCTGCGGCAAGCCGAAATGCGCGGACAGTTCGTCGATGAACGTCCGCTGCGGCCAGCCGGTTTCGAACACCTGCGGCCGCGTGTTCAGAAAGAGCCAGCCGCTCGCGACGCGTTGCTCCATGAAATTCGCGACGTGCAGGCAACGCGCGATGCGGTCGAGCTCGCGCGCGTCGGCCGCCGAGCGCGTGCCCGAGAACAGCACTTCCGGCGACACCGGCAAACCGACCGGATCGAATGCACGCAGCAGCGCCTCGTAGCCGACCACGCATTGATGCGTGACCGACAGCACCGGCTGAAACACGCTGTGCAGCGTGAGCGCGCGCCACGTCGCCGTCCAGCCGGACTCGTCGCGGACCAGATGCGGAAGCAGGCCGCTCAGACTCAGTTCGCTGACGGACGGCATAACGGCGGGCATAACGGCGGGCATGAGAGCGGACATGGTGGCATCGCGGCAATCGGGTGGCGGGGCACGCGCGCGAGTTCGGCGCGCGGCGGATGCGCAACGGAATACTCAACCGGAGCGCCCGCACGGCGGACCGGATCGAACCCTGGAACGCGGAGAGCGGTGCCAGCCATGCGGGACTCCGGCGGAGTGGTCAAATTGAGTCTAGCAGCTTGCATTTCGCATGAATGTGCGGGCTGTCACAGAGGCGCGAACCGCGCATGCAACGCATGACATTTGCGTTGCCGCGGGCAAACGGCGCGGCGCGCGCGGTGTCGCGGTGGATTCGCCGGCGTTCGCTGCGATGCGCGCTTGCATCGCTTCGCCCCGCGCGCCGGCTGTGGCGGGCCGCGGGCCGTCGTGAGGTATCTGCAAGCTTGCATGAGCCGAGGGTATCAGGGCGGCCCGTGAATGCCCGCCAAACTCCAGGCGGCGACGGTGCTCAGACGTTAGCTTCGCGCGCTCGATGGCTTCTACGCCGGACGGCGCGGCGGCGGTGCGCGGCCGCCTGCAACATCGGCGGGTGGCGGGTATGCTGCTGCTTTCGTAAAAACGGAGAGTCAAGATGTCGGAGATCGCGGTGGTCGCCATTTCAGTAGCGAAACCCGGTTACGAAGAGCGCTTGCGCGAAGCGCTCGAAGGAATCGTCGGGCCGACGCGCAAAGAGCAGGGCGCGCTTCAGTACGATTTGCACCGCGACATGCAGGAGCCGCGCCGGTTCGTCTTTTTCGAGCGCTGGACAAGTCAGGAAGCGCTCGCCGCACACGCAAAGTCGGCGCACATCACGGCCTACAAGCAGGCGGTGGCCGATTGGGTCGAACACGCGGAGATTCGCGTGGTGTCGAAAATTCTGTAAGTCTTCCGGGCGCTCCGCGGAGCGCCTGGCGGTTCGACGCGCTGATCGTGCGGTTTTCGTGCGATCAGCGGTGTGGGCTAGCGCGGCGCGCGCTGCGCACCGCTAGACGCGCACATCAATGCGTGGCTTGCGGCACGTCGAGGATCAGAATGATCGTCCAGTCGGCCTCGCCATCGTGATGATACTGACGCTCGGCGACGATGAACGGTTGCTGCTTGCCGTCCGGGCCGAGAAACAGCACGTCGCCTTCCATCGGCAGGCATTCGACGGGCGGCAGCGCAAGGAACGCTTCCTGACCGCCGCGCGGCATCAGTTTTTCGATTTTGCGGGATGCTGCTTCAGTCCATTCGATATCTAGCTGGATGTTGCTCATGCTGTCCTCCGCACCAGGGTGCGCACGGGTTAGGGTTCCGGCAGGCGCCGGTCGGTGCGCGACTTTAGCATACCGGGCATCGTGCGCCGGCCGGGCCATTGGACAATAAAAAAGCCGGAACCGGCGCTGCCGGCTTCGGCTTTTCCACTGCGCCGGCGAGGCCGCGGGGCGTTGCTGCGGGTCGGCAAAATGGCCCGCGTTGCCCGCTCTCACCAAAGGCCGCGCACTGCGCTCAGGAGCCCGAGGCGTCGGCCTTCGCGCCCTTCTTGTGATGATGCTGCGAGCCCTTGTGATGCTTCATCGGCGCGGCGGGCGCGGTTTCCATCGTTTGCTGGCGGTTTTGCAAATCTTGCGCGCGCTGCTCGACGTCGGCGGCCCGCGCCGGATCGGTACTCATCGTGACGCCGCCTTGTTGCGCATAGGCCGCGCCGGATAGGGCACCGAGAGAAATCAGAATCGCGAGGGACACTTTCTTCATTGCTACCTCCGCAGAGTGGTTGTGGACCCGAGTACTTGTCTATCCATTCGGAGAGACAGTGCATTCTAGCCAGCAATCTCCGCTCCAGCGGACGGTTTGTAACCGCGCGCGCCATTGGTTACATCTTGTTACTGGCTTCTTGATGCGCGTTGCTTAGATGCGGCGTCCTTGTCGCGCGAGCGAGGCCGCTCTGTCAGATTGATTGGCATCGCTAAGCAAAGCCGCTGCCGCGTATGTCGGACACATGTCAGACACATGTCAGAACAGGCCAATGGCGCTATACACGTGATATTGCGCGATGCCGATCAGTTCATGCAACGCGATCTCAGCGTTCGCCAGATTCGAGTAGCGCGGCAGCACGCCCAGGCGCGCGCGGCGCGCGCTCGAGATCAACGGCTGCGGCTCGAGCCCGAAATGTCTGAAGTCGAGCATGGCGCGCGGCATGTGATACGCGGACGTGACCAGTATCAAGGAATCGTAACGTGACTGGCCCACAATGGCCGACACGTTGCGGGCGTTCTCGTATGTCGTGAGGCTCTGGTTTTCAAGCACGATGTCCGAGCGCGGCACCTGTTCGCGCAGCAGGTAGGGCAGATAGGTGTCGGCCTCGGTTGCAGCATGCCGCTGCGGATTGCCGCCGCTGACAATCACGCTGCAGACCGTCGCGCTGCGTTTGCATGCGGCGTAGTTTTTCGCGCTGACCGCGATGCGCGCGAGCACTTCGCGCGGCGGCACGAGCACCTTGTCGCGGTTGTACACCGTACCGCCGCCGAGCAGGACGATGGCGGTGCGCGGCGCGAATCTGGCGGGCGTGCTGGTTTGCGCTTGCGGCTGCGCAAGGCTTAAGAGCGGAGCCGTCAGCCAGCCGGCAGAAAGCAGCCAGAAAATGGCGATTGTGCAAAAGAGGAGAGGCCGTCGAGCGCGCTTCCATATAGCAATTGCTGCAAAAAAAAGCGCCAATAAAGTGAATAGAATCAATTTAGATGGGGTAACGTATGTCTTTCGGGATTAAATCTTCGGGCCTGCTATCGCGCCGCAGCGGTTGCATCGTCGGTTCGTAGGTAGAACGCTAACATGCCGTTCTGACGGGGGTCCTGAAACATTAGACCAGGCAGCACCTGGCGGAATTCGGCCGTAGTGCTTACGGCCAGCTTCCAGCCATGGGCGGGTGCCAGGCGCGTCGCTGGTGGCGCGGCGACGTGTTGGCATAAATGTGTCATGGCTGCACTTTAAGAAAGAAGTGAGATGACCACGTATTCCAACGAAGCAGTACTCGAAGCGCTGCGGCGAGCGCAATATCGTCAAGTGCCGTGGGCCAGGCGCCCGGGCGTTTTCCAATATCTTCGCGCGCTCGGCCTGATGGACACCGTTCGGCAACGTACCGTCGCGCCGGCGCCTGGCTTTCATGCTCCTGTCGACATCGCCGTCCTCACGGATCGCGGCCGCGCCGAATTTGCGCGGCTCTCACACGACGAAACCCGCCTGACCTGGACCGTGCAGCGCATGAACGACTACGTCCTGGCTGCCGCCGAGACGCACGCCGCCGCACCGCTCGAAGCGCGCACCTAGCTGCGCCGCATTTAGCCAATCCCGCTGGTCGAGCGACGCACAAGCGCGAAACACGTGACGCGTGTGCGCGTTCGGCCCGTCGTTTTCCGTCCTTTCCTGCCTTTTCCCTTTCCTTCCTTTTCCTTTCTCGCCGGCGAAAAAAAGCCCGTATCGCAAGGATACGGGCGTACCGGAATTACTACTGCCACGCTGTGCTAATGGCGTTAAGTCAGACCGATACGGATAGCCGTGGTTCCCCGAGATTCGCTTGTCTTTCGGCGACTCGCGCCGATCTTCGCGCGAGCTGCGGTTCGCACTGCGCAGCTACCGAAGCCGGCATGTTAACGGCGCCGCGGCGCGTCGCCATGCGGCGCTTCAGGCCGCGTGCGCACATTGCTCGCAATATCGCCGCGCAAGTCGCCCCGCGGCGCCGGTGGCGTGAAGTTGCGGCCACGCTCGGCGCTGCGCTGCCAGGCCTCTACGGAAGCCGTGCGGTCGGGCCGCCAGTTCCAGCCTTGCGGGCGCTGTTGGGCAAGCGCCGATGCGGCCATTGATGAAAGCACAATGCCGCACAGAAGCAGTGACATTGGTTTCATGCTGAGCTCCCGTCCAAGCCCCCTGGTTACCAGGCCTGTTTGCATACGTATAAGGTATGCGGATGGACGAAAGCACGCTGTAAGTAATAGTAAATGGATGTTTCACCCGCAACTCAGTGGTTGCGGGGAGTGTTCGATTCGAGACACGTAATGCGGCGGCACACGCGAGGAGGAGCGCGCCCAGCGGCGCGGTGGCTTGCCGATGCACTGCCGCCTCCCCGGCGACCGTCTGGAGATACGGGCCGAGCGGCCCACGTGAACCGTGGCGGCCGCCCAGTTCCCTGGAAACGAGGCCGTCGGGAACAAGCCGCCGGGCGTGCGCCGGGCGGGTCCAGATAAGCTTCGGGCGCCCGCAGGCGCCCGGAGAAAAACGAGGTTGCTTAAGCCATCTTCACCGGCGCGCGCCACGATTCCGGATTCGTCCAGAATGCGCCACGCAGACGGTCGCGGCTCGGCGGTGCGGGCGGCTTGGCTGCGGTTGCGCCGATGCGTCCGCGCAGCGAAATCTCGCGGCCGCTCGTGCCGAGTCGCTTCACAATTTCGGCGAGCGTGCCGTCGGCTTGCCACTCGTCGAAACGGCGGCGGCAAGTCGGCGGCGACGGATAGCGGCCCGGCAGTTTGGACCAGCCTTCGCCTGTCGACAGCACCCACAGCACCGCGTTGACGACCGCGCGCGCTTCGACACGCGGCCGACCGCGACGCTCGCTCCGTGCAGGCTCCGCACAGAACAACGCCTCGACCAGCGCCCACTCGTTGTCTCTCAAATCGTCGAACAGCATCATGTTTCACCTCAGCGAAGCTAACTCCGGTGCGCTGCCCCGCGCCGCGCACTCTCCATGCACTCGATAGGCGAGTGCCAAGGGGGTCGGGTTTGCCACGGTCTGCCATGCGGTCAGAAGTCGTGGCGCCGATCCTGTGAGCATGTCAATGCAGGATGTATGCCAAGTTGACTCCAACCGCCTCGAAGCCCCGTAACAGCGGGCCAGCGCGGGCGCTAGCTAGGGCCGTATGAGAATCCAAAAAACCCATCTCGCAAATCGGGACAATCACCAATCTTGTGCAACGAGGCCCGCAGGGCGTGCGTTTGCGCCTCAATGCTGCATTGCAGCGAGTGCGTCGAAAGCCCGTGCCACCGCGCGCCGGCGCGTACAATGCGCATCAAAACATGCCATTGATGAGCCGAAGAAATGAACGTCACGCTGCGCCAGCTAAGGGTTTTCATCGAGGTCGCGCGCCTGCAGAGCTTCAGCCGCGCGGGCGACGAGGTCGGGCTGACGCAATCGGCGGTGAGCCGTTGCGTGCGCGAGCTGGAGGGCGAAATCGGCCTCAAACTGATCGACCGCACGACGCGCGAGGTGCAACTCACGGACGTCGGCGGGAATCTCGTCTCGAGCGTGTCGCGGCTCCTAGGCGATCTGGACGACGCGCTGCGCGAGATCCGCGAAATCGGCGAGCAGCGGCGCGGACGGGTGGTGGTGGCCGCGAGTCCGACCATCGCCTGCCGGTTGATGCCGGGCGTGCTCGCGTCGTGCGGCGAGCGCTTTCCTCACATTGCGCTCGGCTTGCGCGACGACGTGCAGAGCGACGTGGTGCGCAAGGTGAAGTCGGGCGAGGTGGATTTCGGCGTGATCATTGGGCCGTTCGCCGCCGACGATCTGCTGAGCGAATCGCTGATGACCGACTCCTTCTGCCTCGTCTCGCGCGACGATCATCCGCTTGCCCGCCAGAAGGAGGTCGCGTGGGCGGATCTCGAAGGCGAGCGGCTCGTGATGCTCGACTACGCATCGGGGAGCCGTCCCCTCATTGACGCGGTGATGCACGAGCACGGCGTGAACGCCACGGTGGTGCAGGAGCTCGGGCATTCGGCGACGGTGTTCGGTCTTGTCGAGGCGGGCATCGGCGTGAGCGTGCTGCCGTGGCTCGCATTGCCGTTGCCGGCGGGCGCTGCGCTTGCCGCGCGTCCTCTCGTGCCGCGGGCAGAGCGCACGGTCGAACTGGTGCGGCGGCGCGACCGCTCGCTGTCGCCGGCGGCCGAGGCGGTGTGGGAGTTGATCCGCGAACTGCCGTCGCGGGCGGAAGATCTGGTTTGAGGAGGGGGGCCTGGATGCTTTTGAGCTCCCCGATTGCGGGCGCGGTCGGTGCGGCCGGTGCGGTCGCCCGAGGCTGAAGGGTGTGGCCCGGCGCACGGCGGGTCGCATTCGTCGTGGCAGGTCTTTCGGGTGTTCCCGCAACAAGGCCGCAGTAGGTTCTCAATGCCTTGCCCCAACACCTCGCCGCTCATAACCCCCGCGCGGCACGACGTTTCGCAACCGAACGCAACCGAACGCTGGGATAAACTCCCGGCTGCGCTTCCCGACGACATACATCGCCTCGTGGCGCGCCAGCCCGACCTCTGCATTTCTTCTAACCTTGGAAGCCTCGATGAGCGAACCGGACCTCTCCGTGTCATCCATGCCCAACGCACGCGAGGCGGTGCGCGCGCTGCGTCCGTCGCAGATTCGCGAAGTGGCGAACGCCGGCTTCGGCGTCGCCGACGTGCTGCCGTTCTGGTTCGGCGAGTCCGACCGCGTGACGCCGGCCTTTATCCGCGATGCCGCCAGCGCCGCGCTGCAGGCGGGCGCGACTTTCTACACGCATAACCTGGGCATCGCGCCGTTGCGCGCGGCGCTCGCCGATTACGTCGGCGAACTGCACGGCGCCACCTTGCCGGACCACATTGCGGTGACGAGCGCGGGCGTCAATGCGCTCATGCTGGCGGCGCAACTGGTCGTGGGAGCGGGCGACCGCGTGGTTGCCGTTACGCCGCTGTGGCCGAATCTCGTCGAGATTCCGAAAATTCTCGGCGCTCATGTGGAAACCGTCTCGCTCGATTACGGCGAACGGGGTTGGCAGCTCGACCTGGCGCGCCTGCTCGCGGCGCTCACGCCCGACACGAAAATGCTGCTCATCAATTCGCCGAACAATCCGACCGGCTGGGTGATGAGCCGCGAGCAGCAGCGCGCGGTGCTTGCGCATTGCCGGCGGCACGGCATCTGGATCGTCGCGGACGAAGTCTACGAGCGCCTTTATTACCCGGACGCTTCCGTCGAAAGCGAAGGCGCCGCTCCCGCCCGCACGGCGCCGTCGTTTCTCGATCTGGCCTCGCGCGACGAGCGGGTGATCTGCGTGAACTCGTTCTCGAAGGCGTGGCTGATGACAGGCTGGCGTCTCGGCTGGATCGTCGCGCCGACGCGTCTGATGGACGATCTCGGCAAACTCGTCGAGTACAACACCTCGTGCGCGCCGTCGTTCGTCCAGCAGGCCGGGATCGCCGCCGTGCAGCAGGGCGAGCGCTTCACGCAGGACCTGGTGCGCGACCTGAAGGCATCGCGCGACCATCTGGTGCGGGCGTTGTCTGCCGTGCCCGGCGTCGACGTGAAGGCGCCCCACGGCGCGATGTATCTCTTTTTCTCGATGACGGGCGCCTCGCGCAGCCTCGAACTGTGCAAGGCGATGGTGCGCGAAGTCGGCCTGGGAATCGCGCCCGGCAGCGCGTTCGGTCCCGAGGGCGAGGGCTTCCTGCGCTGGTGCTACGCGTGCGACGTCGCGCGGCTGGATGCGGGCGTCGAGCGCCTGAAGCGCTTTCTCGCCCGGCGTGCCGCGCTTAGCTGATGCGGCAAAGACGCGCGGGAACCTCGCGTGCGACGAGCGCCTCTCACGGATGCACCCGCATTCGCGCATATGCACCAATGCGCCGGGCATGTTCTCCGGCGCCTGGCGGCGGTTGGCTTTACGCACCGGATGTTTTTGCGTAATATGGCGCTCAGTCACGCGATTCCTGTCCGGAATATCGCTGCTCCGTCCGGCTGGGTTTGGCTCGATAGTCTGTTTCGCCTCCCCCCGGTGCGTGCTCCCATCAATATGACCGATCAGAATCGGGCGAGCGCGTCTTCAGTTCCACATCGTCTGTTTGATCCGGTTCTTTGACCACAGGGTCTGACCTAGCTGCATGAATACCCAAGAGGCGAAGATCGTCCTCGAGACAGCCTTGATCTGCGCGCAGGAGCCGTTAAAGCTCGGCGATTTGCGCAAGCTCTTTGCCGACGGCGTGTCGGCAGACACCGTTAGGACTCTGCTCGAAGACCTGAAACAGGATTGGTCGGGGCGCGGTGTGGAGTTGGTCGGGCTGGCGTCGGGGTGGCGGTTTCAAAGCAAGCCCGCGATGCGTTCGTATCTGGATCGTCTGCATCCGGAAAAGCCGCCGAAATATTCGCGCGCGGTGCTCGAAACGCTCGCGATCATTGCATACAGGCAACCGGTCACGCGTGGCGATATTGAAGAGATTCGCGGCGTGACGGTGAACACGCAGGTCGTCAAGCAGCTTGAGGATCGCGGCTGGATCGAAGTGATCGGCCATCGCGACGTGCCGGGCCGCCCGGCGCTCTACGCGACCACGCGGCAGTTTCTCGACGACCTGGGCTTGCGCGCGCTCGACGAATTGCCGCCGCTCGCGGACCCGTCGGCGCAACTGAACGCGGACTTGCTCGGACAGCATGCAATCGAGTTTTCCGATGCGGACGCCGAGGTCGGCGAGACGCCGGCATCGAACGAAGAAGGCGAAGCGAGCGCGTCCGAACAGCCGGACATGGCTCACGCGGAAGCAACAAGCGGCGCGCAGCTCGCGGCAGGAACGGAAATCGCTGGCGAAGAGGCTCAGGGCGATCCGGCGCAGCAGGCCGATGGCACGCAAACGGGCATCGCGGCTGATGGCGTCGACACTCTTGAAGTCGCCGCGAATGAGGCTTTCGGAGCGCAACCCGACGTAGCACCAGAAGAAGCAAAACCCGCGGAGCAGGCGGACGTGATGAACGACGCGGAACACGCGGACAACGCGGACCGTGCGGAACACGCCCGCGAGGCCGGCGCCGAAGCGGCAAACGTTGCACCGCTGCCCGCCGCCGTGGCATCCGAAGAGAATCGCGATCCGGCCGCCAAGGCCGATCCGGCAGCAGCCGCACATGGTTCGGACGTTCTCCGCGACGCGGAGCATGCGGCCGGATCGAACCCGACCAGGGCGGCGCACGGCGATCAGGAAGATCGTCGCGACGCCGCACAGGACGCAGGCATTCTGACCGACGACGAAACCGAGTCGCGCAGCGCCTGACGTAACCGAACATTTTTTGCCGCGCCTGCAAGGGGCGCGCGCGACCTGACATTTTGAGGTTGTTTTGACACATACCCACGACACCGATTCGTCCGAATCCGAGCGCGCCGTGCCGTCGGCGCGCGCTGACGAAACGCGCACCACGCAAGCGTCGGCAGGCGAGCATGAGCGCCCGGCGCAGACCACGGAAGCAGACGGCGAGGACCGTCCGCGCCGCGGCCTGCGTCGCGGACCGCGCAGCCTGATCGCCCGGCGCCGTGCCGGCGCGAAGACGAAGGCCGTCGAAGGCGCGCCGGGGCAGGCCGCGCCGGTCGCCGGCGAGGCTGCGCCGGAAGGCGAAGCGGTGGCGCAAGCGCGTCCGCCGCGCAAGGACGCGGGCGCCAAGGGTCAAGGGCCGCGACGCAATGCAGGCGGCGCTAAACGCGAAGGGCAGCGCGACGGCGCGCCGCGTGAAGGCGCCCCCCGTGAAGGCGCCCCCCGCGAAGGCCAGCGCGAGCGTCAGCCGCGCGCAGGCGGCCAGCGGCAGAATCGCCGCGGCGGCGAAGCTCCCACAGCAGCGGGCGCAGCGGCCGAAGGGAATCAGGACGACCTGTTCTCCTACGTCACGTCGCCGGCCTTCGATGCCGACAACAGCACGACGGGCGGCGTGCGCGCGCCGATGCTGCGCCGTGGCAAGCCGGCTGCGCCGAAGCGCGTGCTGTCCGCCGACGACGACGCGCCGAAGCTCCACAAGGTGCTGGCCGAGGCCGGCATGGGTTCGCGCCGCGACATGGAAGAACTGATCGTCGCCGGCCGCGTGTCGGTGAACGGCGAGCCGGCTCACATCGGCCAGCGCATCATGCCGACCGACCAGGTCCGCATCAACGGCAAGCCGGTCAAGCGCAAGCTCGCCAACAAGCCGCCGCGCGTGCTGCTGTATCACAAACCGACCGGCGAGATCGTCAGCCATGCCGATCCGGAAGGCCGTCCGTCGGTGTTCGACAAACTGCCGCCGATGAAAACCGCCAAGTGGCTCGCGGTTGGCCGTCTCGACTTCAATACCGAAGGTCTGCTGATGCTGACCACCTCGGGCGATCTGGCGAACCGGTTCATGCATCCGCGTTACAGCGTCGAGCGTGAATACGCGGTCCGCGTGGTCGGCGAACTGGCCGAAGGCATGCGTCAAAAGCTGCTGAACGGCGTCGAACTCGACGACGGCCCGGCGAACTTCCTGCGCATTCGCGACGGCGGCGGCGAAGGCACCAATCATTGGTATCACGTCGCGCTCGCCGAAGGGCGTAACCGCGAAGTGCGTCGTATGTTCGAGGCGGCCGGTCTGATGGTGAGCCGTCTGATCCGCACGCGTCACGGCCCGATCTCGTTGCCGAAGGGCTTGAAGCGCGGTCGTTGGGAAGAGCTTGAAGACAATCAGGTGCGCGCGCTGATGGGGTCGGTTGGCCTGAAGGCGCCGAGCGAAGAGCGCGGCGGCCGCAATGCGGCGCCTGAGCGCAAGCAACCCGATCCGATGCAGACGTCGATGGGCTTCATCAACCGCGAACCGGTGCTGATGTCGCATAGCCGCTTCGAGCAGCAGCCGCGCGGCCAGGGCCGGCGCGGTGCGGCAGGCGGCGGCTTCGGCGGCGGCGCGGGTGCGGGCACGGGGTTCGGCGGCGGCTACGGCAATCGCGGCACGGGTCGCGGCGCGGGCGGCGCTGGCGGATTTAGCGGAGGAGCGGGAGGTGCAGGCGGCGGTGCAGGCGGTCCGCGCGGCGGCCGCGACGTCGACGGAAATCGCGCGCCTTCGGGCGGCGGCAATCGGGCTCCTTCGGGCGGCGGCAAGCGCGCTGGCGGCAACGGTCCGAATGCGGGCGGCGGCAATCGTGCGCCCGCGGGCAACCGCGGCAACGCCAACCGCTCGGGTGGCGGCAACCCCAACGCCGGCGGTGCAAACCGTAGCGGCGGCGCACCGCGCGGCCGTTCGCGCGGGCGCTGATCGCGAGCGTGACGATCATTGCGGCCCGGCTTCATCGAGCCGGCCACAAAGTGCCGTCTTAATCATTCAATCGACGGGCGTCGCGGTCGCAGACCGCGAGGCGTATGAAACGCCGCGCAGGCCGAACTCGGGCCACATCGCGCGGCGCCGCCTTGCAAAGTCCCGCAAGCGCCGCCATATCGTCGAAAGATCGCCATGAAATCAAGCGGGAATCCGCTTGGCGCGGCGCTCTGCGGTTTGCGTTTGTCCTGAAAAATGGCTACAATCGCGGAGTCGCTGGGCGTGCGGCTTTTCATGTGCGGCTCAGGTGCGACCACCGGTAATAAGATGATGGGCGTTTAGCCCATTTTTTTTTTGCCGCTCAGTTCATCGTGGTTCGTCATCTCGGGTAGCACGAACGTGCGCCGGCCAGGCGCGCGGCCCGCATTGGTTGTTTGCAGAACAAGCGGCAGGCTCGCTGCGCGAACATCTAAGAGGGCACTGTGCAACTGACGGAACTGATTGAAACCACGGTCGTGGGACTCGGCTACGAGCTCGTCGATCTCGAGCGCACCGGGCGCGGCATGCTGTGTATTTATATCGACCAGCCTGCCGGCATCGCGATCGAAGACTGCGAGAAAGTCACGCGTCAGCTCCAGCACGTACTGACGGTCGAAAATATCGATTATGAGCGGCTCGAAGTATCGTCGCCGGGGCTCGACCGTCCGCTGAAAAAACTGGCGGATTTTGAACGCTTTGCAGGCAGCGAAGCGGTAATCACATTGAAAAAGCCATTGGACGGACGGAAATCGTACCGGGGTATTTTGCATGCCCCGCAAGGCGAGACCATCGGTCTGGAATTTGAAGGGAAGGAAGGCGCCGCGATGCTCGATTTCACGCTCGCGGACATGGACAAAGCACGCCTCGTTCCGAAAGTTGACTTTAGGAGCCGCAAACAATGAGTCGCGAAGTGTTGATGCTGGTGGATGCGCTGGCACGCGAGAAGAACGTCGACAAAGACGTGGTATTTGCCGCGCTCGAAGCGGCTCTCGCTTCGGCCTCCAAGAAACTCTTCGAAGAAGACGCGGACATCCGCGTCCATATCGACCGTGAAAGCGGCGAGCACGAAACGTTTCGCCGCTGGAAAGTGGTGCCGGACGAAGCCGGTCTGCAAGAGCCGGATCAGGAAATCCTGCTGTTCGAAGCACGCGAGCAGAAGCCTGAAATCCAGATCGACGACTACATCGAAGAACCGGTGCCGTCCATCGAATTCGGCCGGATCGGCGCGCAGGCCGCCAAGCAGGTGATCCTGCAGAAGGTGCGCGACGCCGAGCGCGAGCAGATCCTGAACGACTTCCTCGAGCGCGGCGAGCACATCATGACCGGCTCGGTGAAGCGCCTGGACAAGGGCAACTTCATCGTCGAAACCGGCCGTGTCGAAGCGCTCTTGCGCCGCGACCAGCTGATTCCGAAGGAAAACCTGCGCGTGGGCGACCGCGTGCGCGCCTATATCGCGAAGGTCGATCGCACCGCGCGCGGTCCGCAGATCGAACTGTCGCGTACGGCGCCCGAATTCCTGATGAAGCTGTTCGAAATGGAAGTGCCCGAAATCGAACAGGGCCTGCTGGAAATCAAGGCGGCGGCGCGCGATCCCGGCGTGCGCGCCAAGATCGGCGTGGTCGCTTACGACAAGCGCATCGATCCGATCGGCACTTGCGTCGGCATTCGCGGTTCGCGTGTGCAGGCGGTGCGTAACGAGCTCGGTGGCGAAAACGTCGACATCGTGCTATGGTCGGAGGATCCCGCCCAGTTTGTGATCGGCGCGCTCGCGCCGGCAGCCGTCCAATCGATCGTCGTCGACGAAGAGAAGCATTCGATGGACGTCGTCGTGGACGAAAACGAACTGGCGGTCGCGATCGGCCGCAGCGGCCAGAACGTGCGTCTTGCCAGCGAACTCACCGGCTGGCAGATCAACATCATGACGCCGGACGAATCTGCGCAAAAGCAGAATCAGGAACGCGGTGTTCTGCGCGACCTGTTCATGGCGCGTCTCGACGTCGACGAGGAAGTCGCTGACATCCTGATCGACGAAGGCTTTACGAGCCTCGAAGAGATCGCCTACGTGCCGCTCAACGAAATGCTCGAAATCGAAGCATTCGACGAAGACACCGTCCACGAACTGCGTAACCGCTCGCGTGACGCGTTGTTGACAATGGCGATCGCGAATGAAGAAAAGGTCGAAAATGTAGCGCTCGACCTGAAGAGCCTGGACGGCATGGACGCCGACCTGCTCGCAAAGCTGGCCGAACATCAGATCCAGACGCGCGACGAACTCGCCGAGCTGGCTGTGGACGAACTGGTCGAGATGACCGGAATGGAAGAGGATGCCGCTAAGGCGTTGATCATGAAAGCACGTGAACACTGGTTCCAGTGAGAAATGACCATGGCGCACTAAATTGAACGCGGCCGTCAGGCCGCATGACCCGATGCTAACCGCAAGGAATCGGTCCTTGCATTAAGAGGAATGAATGGCGAGTAACAACGTAGCCCAATTTGCCGCGGAACTGAAAATGCCTGCAGGCGTGCTGCTCGAGCAGCTGCAGGCGGCGGGCGTCACCAAAGCGAGCGAAGCCGACTCCTTGTCCGAAACGGACAAGGCGCGTCTGCTCGACCACTTGCGCAAGTCACACGGCTCGACTGATGCAGACAAGCGCAAGATCACGCTGACGAAACGGCATACGTCGGAGATCAAGCAGTCCGATGCGACGGGCAAGGCTCGCACCATTCAGGTCGAGGTGCGCAAGAAGCGCACTTTCGTCCGCCGCGACGAAACCTCCGCTGAAGGCGGAGAGGCATCGAATCATGTGGCCGAGGCAGCGGAAGTCGACGATCTCGAACTTCAGCGCCGCGAAGAAGAAGCGCGTCATGAAGCCGAACTGCTCGAGAAGCAGGCTCAGGAACTGAAGGCGCGTCAGGAGCAGCTCGAACGCGAAGAGGCCGAGCGCCAGGCGCGCGAGCAGGCTGCTGAAGCGGAGCGTCGTCGCGCGGAAGAAGAAGCGGCGAAGAAGCGCGCAGCGGCTGCGGCCGAGGTAACGGCTCGCGAGAAAGTGCAGCAGGCCACGCAAACGGCGAAGGTCGAGGCGGCGGCTGCAAGCGCGGCCGAACCGGCTGTCGCAAAAGACACCGAGCAGGACGACGAGCGTGCCGCAGCAGAACGCGCGGCACAACGCGAAGCGGCGAAGAAGGCGGAAGACGCAGCGCGTCAGGCTGCTGAAAAGGCGCGTGCCGAGCAGGAACAGATCGCCAAGCGCCGTGCCGCGGCGGAAGCCGAAGCGCGTGCGATCCGCGAAATGATGAACACGCCGCGCAAGGCGCAGGTGAAGGCGCCGGAACCGGCACCGAAGCCCGCCGAGCCGGCCAAGGCCGCCGAAGCGAAGGGCACGCTGCACAAGCCGGCGCGTCCGGCTGGCGAAGCGGCCGCGCGTCCCGCAGCCCGCAAGCCCGCTACCGCGGCTCCGGCTGCGACGACGACCACGCCGTCGGCAGGCGACAAGAAGAAGCCGGGCGGCAAGGGCGGCTGGCAGGACGACGCAGCCAAGCGCCGCGGCATCAAGACGCGCGGCGACACGAGCGGCGGCGTCGACCGCGGCTGGCGCGGCGGCCCGAAGGGTCGTGGCAAGCATCAGGACCAGAACACCACGTTCCAGGCGCCGACCGAACCGATCGTGCGTGAAGTGCATGTGCCGGAAACCATCACGGTCGCCGATCTGGCGCACAAGATGGCGGTGAAGGCGTCGGAAGTCATCAAGTCGATGATGAAGCTCGGCCAGATGGTCACGATCAACCAGATGCTGGACCAGGAAACGGCGATGATCATCGTCGAGGAACTGGGCCATCACGCGGTGGCGGCCAAGCTGGACGATCCGGAAGCCATGCTGGTGGAAGGCGAAGTGTCGGATGCGGAAGCACTGCCGCGTCCGCCGGTCGTCACCGTCATGGGTCACGTCGACCACGGCAAGACCTCGCTGCTCGACTACATCCGCCGCGCGAAGGTTGCAGCGGGCGAGGCGGGCGGCATTACGCAGCACATCGGCGCTTATCACGTCGAAACGCCGCGTGGCGTCATCACGTTCCTCGACACGCCGGGTCACGAGGCCTTCACGGCCATGCGTGCCCGCGGTGCGAAGGCAACGGACATCGTGATTCTGGTGGTCGCAGCCGACGACGGCGTGATGCCGCAAACGAAGGAAGCGATCGCCCACGCGAAGGCAGGCGGCGTGCCGCTCGTCGTCGCGATCAACAAGATCGACAAGCCGGATGCGAATCCGGACCGCGTCAAGCAGGAACTGGTCGCCGAAGGCGTCGTGCCGGAAGAATACGGTGGCGATTCGCCGTTCGTGTCCGTGTCGGCCAAGACCGGCTCGGGTATCGACGATCTGCTGGAAAACGTGCTGCTGCAAGCCGAAGTGCTGGAACTGAAGGCACCGGTCGAAGCGCCGGCCAAGGGTCTCGTCATCGAAGCGAAGCTCGATAAGGGTAAGGGTCCGGTTGCGACCATCCTCGTCCAGTCGGGTACGTTGAACCGTGGCGACGTCGTGCTGGCAGGCAGCGCCTATGGCCGCGTGCGAGCCATGCTGGACGAAACCGGCAAGCCGACCAAGTCGGCGGGTCCGTCGATCCCGGTCGAAATCCAGGGTCTGTCGGAAGTGCCGCAGGCTGGCGAGGAAGTCATCGTCATGCCGGACGAGCGCAAGGCGCGTGAAGTCGCGTTGTTCCGTCAAGGCAAGTTCCGCGACGTCAAGCTGGCGAAGCAGCAGGCCGCGAAGCTCGAGAACATGCTCGAGCAAATGGGCGAAGGCGAAGTGCAGTACATGCCGCTCATCGTCAAGGCCGACGTGCAAGGCTCGCAGGAAGCGCTGGTGCAGTCGCTGCTCAAGCTCTCCACCGACGAAGTGCGCGTACAGATCGTGCACGGCGCCGTGGGCGGCATCAGCGAGTCCGACGTCAACCTGGCAACGGCTTCGAAGGCGGTCATCATCGGCTTCAACACGCGGGCGGATGCTCAGGCTCGCAAGCTGGCCGAGTCCAACGGCGTGGACATTCGCTACTACAACATCATCTACGACGCAGTGGATGAGGTGAAGGCCGCGATGTCGGGCATGCTGGCTCCGGAGAAGCGCGAAGTCGTGACCGGTACGGTCGAAGTTCGCCAGGTATTCAAGGTGCCGAAGGTCGGCACGGTGGCCGGCTGTATGGTCACGGACGGTTTCGTGAAGCGCTCGTCGTCGGTGCGTGTGCTGCGCAACAACGTCGTCATCTTCACGGGCGAGCTGGATTCGCTCAAGCGCTTCAAGGACGACGTGAAGGAAGTCCGTCAGGGCTTCGAGTGCGGTATGTCGGTCAAGAACTTCAACGACATCGTCGAAGGCGATCAGTTCGAAGTCTTCGAGGTCACCGAAGTCGCGCGTACGCTGTAAATCACGCGGCACGGTTCCAGGGGGCGGAGCGGGCATCAACGCCCGCTCCGCCCGTTGTTTTTTGGGGCGGCCCGTTTGGGGCCTGCCGCTTGGGGCGACCCGCTTGGGGCGGCCCGTTTGGGCTCTGCCGCTTGGGGCCTTCCGTTTAGGGCTCTTCCGTTTCGGGCCTGCTGCTTCTGGCGCCGTGAGCGGCGCCGCCGCGCGAACGCCGCGATTTGTCCGGCACGCCGCGGCCGCGAACCATTTTTTGCATCCGTCACAACGGATCACACAACACCATGCCTAAAAAACGTTCTTCACCCAATCGCAACGTGCAGATCGCCGATCAGATCCAGCGCGATCTGTCGGAGCTGCTGCGCGAGGTCAAGGACCCGCGCATCGGCATCGTCACGATTCAAAGCGTCGATCTGACGCCGGACTATGCGCACGCGAAGGTCTATTTCACGACCTTGACCGGCGATCCGCAGCAGACGCTCGCGGCGCTCACGCACGCGGCCGGCCATCTGCACAATCAGTTGTTCAAGCGCCTGCATATCCATACGGTGCCGACGCTGCATTTCCATTACGACAAGACCATCGAGCGCGCTGTCGAAATGTCGCGCCTGATCGACGAGGCTAACGCTAGTCGCGCGAAAGAGGACTGAGCGCTGCGTGGGGTTCTCGCGTTGCGCCGCGTGTTGCAACGGCCGCGGCGCGGCAACCCAGCGCACCTGACGCGCACCGATCCGGCTTCACTATCAAATTCCTCTTCCGACATGACCGCACCTCAACGCCCCCGCGTGCCGCGCCGCGCGCTCGACGGCGTGCTGCTGCTCGACAAGCCGCTCGGGTTGTCGAGCAACGACGCACTGATTCGCGCCAAACGCCTCTATCTGGCGAAGAAGGCGGGCCACACCGGCACGCTCGATCCGCTTGCCACGGGCCTGCTGCCGCTCTGTTTCGGCGAAGCCACCAAGTTCTCGCAGGATCTGCTCGAGGCCGACAAGACCTATGAGGCGACCATGCGCCTCGGCATTCGCACGACGACCGGCGACGCCGAAGGCGAGCCCGTCGACACGCGCGCGGTGACCTGCGACGAAGCGGCGGTGCTGGCGACCTTACCCGGATTCCTCGGCAACATCGTTCAGGTCCCGCCGATGTATTCGGCGCTCAAGCGCGACGGCAAGCCGCTTTATGAATATGCGCGCGCGGGTCAGACCGTCGAGCGGGAAGGGCGCGAGGTGACGATCCACGCGCTCGAACTGCTCGCATGCGCGCTGCCCGACGTCACATTTCGCGTCACGTGCAGCAAGGGCACGTACGTGCGCACGCTGGCCGAGGACATCGGCGAGGCGCTCGGCTGCGGCGCGCATCTGGTCGCGTTGCGGCGCACCGGCGTCGGCGCGTTGACGCTCGAGCATTCGGTGACGCTCGACGCGTTGTCGGACGCAACGGAAAGCGAACGCGATGCGTGGCTCCAACCGGTCGACGCGTTGCTGTCGACGTTCCCGTCCGTGCATCTCGACGAGGACGCGACGCGCCGCTTTCTGCACGGCCAGCGCTTGAAACTCGCGGAACTGAACGTTAGCCGCGAGGCGATGAACGCGTCGCGCGTGCGAGTCTACGCGGCGGCGCAGGGCCGCCTGCTCGGTGTCGCGAAGCCGGGCGAGGGAGTGCTTGCGCCCGAACGGCTCGTGGTCACGGCGGAAAACTAGGAACCAGGGTTCGGGGCGGCAACGCGTCTGACAGAAGTCGCGCAAGCGGCGCTTTGAAAAATCTGTCGGCGCGGCAATGTCCGCTTTGTAGAAACTTGAAGGCCCGTTGAGGGCCGACTTCTGCACGACGCGGACCGGTCAATCGCGGCTTACTCGGCCAGTGCAACGTCGGACCGTGATCGGCCAGCTTCGGTCATTCGCTCGATCGAGTAGTTTGCCGCTTGAAAGGCTGTATGGCCCGAATCCAGTCCCAAAGCTGTAGGCACGGTTATCAGCGTTTCGCTTTGCATATCCGTATGCAAGGACCGCGATTCCGAGCGCCCCTGCATGGGTTGCCATGTGAAACCCATCAGCGAGCAACGCCATTGAGCCGGTGACGTACCCAGCGACTATCTCGCCGACCATCATGATGAACGTCAGTGCGACGACAGAGCGCGTCCGGCGTGCGTTCTCGTCGTGGGAGCTTCCTAAAAAAGAGTGCTCGTGTCCGAGTGCCTGGTTCTTTGAGTCTGTCATTTCGTGTATCGCCGAATGGCTTCAATCAGTGCGTCAAGCCCGCTTTCTCGCTCTTTAGCGGTCAAGTCAGGGTGGACAACATGCTCGCGGGCATGCGCCTGGATAATTTCGTCGAGAAGCCCATTCATTGCGCCACTGAGAGTTTCTGTTGCTGTGCGCTCAGGTCTCGATAATATTCAGGAACTGCCGGACGAGATCCAGAAGCACCGCAAGAAGTTCGGCACTGGTGGACCCCTTTGCTTCGATATCCGAAGAAATCCGTCTGAAAGCGGCCGGCGTCGCGCAAGCCGTCTCCCTCTTCGACATCTGAGATCAAAGCGGACGTGGGTCGCAAGACGCACTGGTTGACCGCATAAAGACCGCGGCAGCGCCTCTCCAGTGAAGCGTCATAAGTCCATCCCGGTTCGCGCGACGCGACTCCTCAGCGCTTGATCAGCATCGAAAGCACTGCGCTTGCTGCGCAAAGCCCCGCGACAATCGGAAAGATGATCGACGTATGGCCGGTGGCATCGATAATGTGGCCGATAACCGGTTCGCCGATGCCAGCGAACATGTACGACATGGTGTTGAGCACACCTGTTGCTGTCCCCGCAGCGCGGCGCCCGAAAATATCAGGACACAAGGCCCAGAAAGAGGACGCCGGCCCGAAGACAAAAAAGCCGCACAAAAACAGAAGCACGATCGCGAACATACTACCGTGCGGCACGAACATCATGACGATCGCCGTCGCGCAGGCCAGCACCATGTACCAGACGATCGCCATATAGCGGCGCCCTTGAAACAGTACGTCGGATATCCAGCTATTCGACAGCGAGCCGAGCGCCATGCCTACCGGTAACGCGACCGTGATCCACTTGGGGTCGATCAGCGCCGATGAAGTCTTCCAGTCCATGCCGAGAAAATGGACCGGCACCCAGACCACCAATGCGTACCGTGCCGCGTTCTGGAAACCGATTGCGAGACCCGTGATGTAGAGCCTCCAGTTCTTCATCACGAGCGCGTATCGCTGCGCGCTCGTCAGCTCATCCTCCGATTCTGCTGGAGAGGCCGCGTCTTCCGGTTTTTCAGCAGCGGGCAGATGCTGAGCCTCCGGTCGTTCGGAAACGAATAGCAACAACACCAGTGCGCCCAGCAGCATGGACAGCGGCGCGAGACGGAAGATCCAGACCCAGCCGAGCTGCATCGTGCCCAGAATGATGACCGGAAAAACGTAGGCGAGCACCGAAGAGAATCCGGAGAAGCCCACATAAACGCCATAGACAAAGCCGCGATGTTTGTGACCCCACCAGTTGGATAGCAGGCGGCTGCCAGGCGCGAAACCCATCGACTGGAAATAACCGTTGAGCCCCCACGCCAGCAGAAAGAACACGAACGTGTGACCGAAACTAAATAGCCAGTTCGCCGCCAGTGACAGGACGGCCCCGGCGATCATCATCGTCTTGCCACCTAGCTTGTCACCCAGATTGCCGTTGATGAACTGGCCGCCGGCATAGCACCAGAGCATGGTCGCGCTGATCCAGCCAATCTCGTACTTCGATAGACCGTAGTCGTGCTGAATACCGGCAACGGCAAAACCCAGCGTCTGCCGGCCGGTGTAGTAGAACAGGTAACAGAACGTCACGCCGATCAACGCACGCCACTTATATTGCGCGAACGTCGTGCTCCCTTTGATCGACGCGTATTGCAACGCGTCAGGCGTATCTGTGGGCATTGCTGTCTCCATGCGGAGCGCGGTCTTTGCCGCGCTGGCCGTTTTTCGTTATCAGACGAGGTGATTGAGCGCGAGATCGATGACATCGAAATTGCGCAAGCGCCGGGTGCCGTCGTTGCCACTGAGCTTGCGATTGAAAATGAGCGGCACTTTCTGTTCGGACATACCGCCGTGGGAGCGCAGCGGCACGGTGAGCCCGGACAGGTCATGTTTGTCGGCTGCGCTGCCGAGCACCGTGAGCCTTTCGCCGAGCACCACGAGTTCACCGATCCTGTCTGACGGCAACTCGAATCGCTCGCTAGCCTGTGCACGGGTCAATACCGCCTCGACGCCATCGATAGCCGCGAGCAACGCTGCCACGTCGCGCTGCTTCTGTTCGTCGTGATCGCGCAGGTACACCGTAGCGTAGGAGCCGAGCGCGCCGTGATGCACGACATACGGATCAGTGATTGGCAGGAGAACACGCGTCGTGCGCGCGCCGTATTGCGCATCGAGCCTATCTTGCAGAAACACGATGTTGGGCCGGCCGATCGCATCGGTTTTCGCATTCATGCCGTGATCGGCGGTGAGCGCCAACACGGCGCCTTCGGCGTGCAGACGCAGCAGGTAGTCGTCCATCATCGCGTAGAAGGCGTTTGCCTCTGACGTGCCCGGCGCGTGTTTATGCTGGACGTAATCTGTTGTAGAGAGGTACATGAGATCAGGGCGCTCTTCGCGCAACAGGGAAAGCCCGGCGGCAAACACGAACTCCGAAAGCTCTGCGCTGTACACGGACGGCACAGGCATGCCGACTCTTGCCAGGATGTTGTCGATGCCGTGCTCCTGCCGCGTCACTTCGTCAGCTTTCTCAGCCGAAAAACAGATCCCTTCCAGCCGGTGTCCGAGCAGACTGCGCAGCTTGTCCTTCGCGGTAACGACAGCGACGCGCTGACCCGCGCGAGCCATCTCCGCAAGAATGGTGGGCGCGCGCAGGTATTTGGCGTCGTTCATCAGGACTTCCGTCTGCGTCTCCTCGTCGAAAAAGAAATTGCCGCAAATGCCATGTACCGACGGCGGCGCGCCTGTGACGATCGACAGATTGTTCGGGTTGGTGAACGACGGCACGACGCAGTCCCCGGTCAGCACTGTGCCGAACGAACGCAGGCTGGCCAGAAACGGCGCTTTGCCGGCCAGGATCGCCTGATTAATGTATTCCTGCTCGCAACCGTCGACGCACACCACAATCGTCGGCGCGGAGGGCAATTGATAAGTTCGGGAGTTGACGGTGATCTGCTGGGTCATGGGGACACCTTTCTGAGTGGAATGACGGCAGCGTATGATGATCAATCTACTCACACAACCGACAAAATTGTCCGGATTGCGTTAAATAAACTCACACATGCGATCGAAGCTTCCCCCACTCAACGCCCTGCGCGTGTTCGAAGTCGCCGCGCGCGCGGGCAGCTACTCCGCAGCCGCGCGTGAGCTCAACCTGACGCACGGCGCCGTGAGCCGTCATATCACCATCCTTGAAGACTGGCTCGGCCAGCCACTGTTCGTGCGCGATGGGCAAAGCATGGTCGCGTCCGGGCATGCACGAGCGTTGGCCCGAGAAATCAGCGCGGCTTTCGACCACATTGCGGACGCGGCGGAACGCTATGGCAAGAGCCAGCACCGTAAAGTGATCCGGGTCAGCGCGGCGGCGACGGTCGCAATGCGCTGGCTGATTCCTCGCCTGCCGTTGTTCACGGCGATCTGCCCGGATGTGGATGTGCGCGTCTCCACGACGCTGACGACCGATTCCGCACTGCGTGGCAGTTTCGATCTGGCGATTCGTCGCGAAGTACCCGCAGCCGGGCAATATCAGGCGTGGCCATTATTTGAGGAGCGCAACACGGTGATCGCGAGTCCGGCGCTGATCGCGCAAACCACAATCTCGTCGGTCGAACAACTTGCCGCCGAAACATGGCTCACCACGGAATCGCGTCCGAGCGATTGGGAGAGATGGACCCAGGCCGTCGGTCAACCCACGCTCCGGGCCAGTCGTACCTTGAGATTCGATCACTTTTTTGTGACGTTGCAGGCCGTGGTCGATGGCCTGGGTTTTGGTATCGGACCGTTCCCAACGCTCGATGCCGATTGCACTGCAGGGCGTCTACAAAAACCGTTTCCCGATCTGACTTCGAAGGGAGCGACTTACTTTGCATTGGTACCGCTGGATGCCGACAAGCCTGTGCATATGAGGGATTTCGTCGATTGGTTGCGATCAGGTGGCGACGACGGCCATTCCGATAAAAGATGAGCTTTCGCAAAGTACCCAAGAACCGCCCAGCAACCTAACCTTCCTCCCCAAACGCCCCAGTCCGCACCTCACCGTCGCGCAAATACCGCGTGATAATCACCCCACGCGACGTCCCCACCGACTGCACCAGCCTGAACGCGCACGCCGCAGCGTCATCACCAAAAAGCCGCTTCCCCCGCCCAAGTATCACCGGATACACAAGCAGCCTCAGCTCATCCACCAAACCGGCAGCGAGCAATTGCCCAACCATATTCCCACTGCCAAACGTCAAGAGATCCGCACCGTCATCATGTTTAAGCACGCGCAGCGCATCGGCCAAACCGCCCTCGAGCGCATGACTGTTTTGCCACTCGAGCGTCTCGGGCCGATGCGTGGCCACATGCTTGCGCACGCTGTTGAACAGATCGGCGATGCCGCGACTCGGCGAACCAGCCGGCACCTGCGGCCAATGCGCCGCGAAAATGTCGTAGGTGCAACGTCCGAGCAGCAATTCGAAGGGCTTTGAGAGCAGTTCCTGCACATATCCGCCGATGGCTTCATCGCCATACGGCACGATCCAGCCGCCGAGGCGGAAGTCGCCGCTGAGATCTTCGCGCGGACCGCCGGGCGCCTGAATGACGCCGTCCAGACTGATGAATGCCGAAACAGTGAGCTTGCGCATGGGGTTCTCCAGGTTGACGGACCGGATCGGCCCATCCATACGACGAGCGAGTCGTATCACGATCGACAACCAGGCGACATCCTTGCGCCGTCGATCGAGCCCCGCGCTGCCTCACCGCTTCATCGGCTCAATTCCGCGGACTCGCGTCGATCGGGACGCTTCTGGTCTCGCCGGTCGACGCTCGGTCCTGGCGGCGCGGACCCCGCGCATGCCTCGAGCGCGACCGCCGCACGTTTTGCAAGCTCAACGGTTTCGTTACACGCGACCACGTCCCTCAGCAGCTTGCAGCGAGCGCCGCCGCCGAGCTTCGACAACATCGTGCGCAGCTTCGCGAGCGCCGCTTGCGGCGAGCCGTTGTCCGAAATGAGCGAAGCGACGTCGAACGCGCTGCCGGCGGGCGTCGTGATCACCGTCGGACAACTCGACGTGGCGTCGGCGCTGGACACGAAGAGCGCCAGCGTTAGCCCGATCGTGCCCGCGCGCAAACTGCCCGGACCCTCGAAACACGCATTCATCGATACCGTCATGGCTCACTCCCGGTAGTCTTCACTCACTGCGATACGGATCGCGCGGCATGGTCCAGTATCGGCGGGGCACTTTTCATTTCGCTTGCGAGCGTTGCCAGTAAGCGCGTCATCGCTCGCGACGCCGCCGCGCCAGCGCCAGCGCTTTGTGGTACTTGCGCCGCGTATAAGCGCAAGCGTAAAGCGCCAATATCAGACCGACGCGACCGTCGCGGATCTTCCCCTTGCGAACCTACCACTTCACGAACGCGCCGAGCGGGCTGATGCAACTCTTGAGCCACAGCATCGCAGCCGGGTCGTTGCTGTCGAGCAGATCGATCGAAGCGAGATCGGTATAGAGATCGAGCTTTTGCATCATCGCGGCTGTGGTCTCGAACGTATGATGAACGAGCGGCGCTTCAGTCCGTCCGCCGCTTGCATGGCCCATCAGCGTTTCGTGCACGCTGTGGCCGCTGAAATGCAAAGCGTCGCGTCGCTTGCTATTTCGTCGGCTGCCACGGCCGCTGAGACCGGTTCGCGTTTTGCCGTCCGGTCGCGAATGCAGGTTCAAAAGCAAGCTTCCGGCCTGGCCGCTCGACGCGCCGCGCCCGACGTCGGAGTGGATCGTTGTTTTTTCGCGACCTGCACAAAACGCCGCATGCGGGAACAGCACGCGCCAGAAGCATTTGACGGCACAACGCTAACCATTCATACGAAATACCCGATTTCCAGCGCGGGTAAACATGGCTACGATTTGTAAGGCGTCAGCGTTCCCAAACGTTCGGCGTGTGTGTTTGTTTTTTGGCCGCAGCTTTGTCTGCGGCTTTTTTCTATGCGCCTCGCAGTCGCAAGTCTCTGCGTTCGTCAGACGCCTTTGATCTGACGACAGGCGGCGCGCCTTCCTCCTCGCAACACGACTGAGTCTATCCCGGCGCCCGCGCTTCACGCGCACCCGCCCGGTTTTCGTCGACCTCTCCATCTCTCTGGTAAACCCGGTTGCATCATGATTTTGACGCGCCTATATTGCTATACACCATCAACTATTGCGATGCGATAAATCATGAGCAATGACGTGCTGTTCTCGAATCACGGCCGCGTCGCGGTCATCACCCTGAACCGTCCCGAGCGCCTGAACGCGTGGACGACGCCGATGCGCGAGACGATCATCGACGCGCTCGAGCGCTTCAACCGTGACCCGGAGGTCGCGGCGATCATCATGACGGGCGCGGGCAATCGCGCGTTCTCGGCGGGCCAGGACCTGTCGGAAGCGCATGATTTCGACGGCGAACGCGCGGTCGCGTGGGTCAAGGAATGGCAGCGTTACTACACGGCGCTGCGCAGCCTGTCGAAGCCGCTCGTCATGGCGCTGAACGGCACGGCCGCCGGCTCCGCATTTCAGGTGGCGCTGCTCGGCGACATTCGCGTCGGGCATCCCGGCGTGCGCATGGGGCAGCCGGAGATCAACGCGGGCATCGCGAGCACCACGGGCCCGTGGATCATGAACGCGATGCTCGGCATGTCGCGCACTATCGAGCTCACGCTGACCGGCCGTTTGATGGAGGCGGAAGAGTGCCATCGCATCGGCCTCATTCATCACCTCGTCGACGAAGACAAGGTGTTCGACAAGGCACTCGAAATCGCCACCGAACTCGCCGCGAAGCCGCCCGTCGCGATGCGCCTCGACAAGCAGCGTTTTCGCGAAATGACGGAGCCGGGTTTCATCGACTGCATCGAAGCGGGCGAGCGGATTCAGCGCGAAGCGTACGACTCCGGCGAGCCTGCACGCATGATGGAAGAGTTCTTCAGCAAGCGCGCGAAGTAGCCGCCGCGAACGAAGCTCGCGAATCAGGCCTGCGAGTCAGGCCCGTCCCACAGCAACCGCAAGTCAGCCGTTCCAATCTCAACCGTAGTGCGGAGACCTGAACAATGACGCAAGACTTTAACGCGGCGCGCCGCCGCATCCTTCACGGCGCCGGCGCGCTTGCCGTGGCGAGCGCATTGCCGCTCGCCGCGCGTGCGCAGGCCAAGCAGATCGTGGTGTCGGACCCGGGCGGTCCCTACACGACCGCCTATCGCGAAGCGTTCTACGATCCGTTCGAGAAAGCGACGGGCATCAAGGTCGTGAGCGTCGCGCGCGAATCGCAGCCCGTTGCCCAGTTCGCGGCGATGGTGCAGACGAAGAACTACGTGTGGGACGTCACCACGCTGACGCTCTCCGCCGATATTCCGTACCTCGAAGCAAAAGGTCTGCTCGAACCGATCGGCCTGAAAGCGAGCGATTATCCGGAGCTCATGCCCGAAGCGATCACGCCGAACTGGCTCGGCGTCGACGTGTATTCGACGGTGCTTGCATATCGCGCCGACAAGTTCAAGGACGGCGGCCCGAAATCGTGGGCCGACTTCTGGGACGTGAAGAAATTCCCCGGCCGCCGCTGCCTGCGTCGCAGTCCGCTCGACACGCTCGAACAGGCGCTGCTCGCCGACGGCGTGCCGCTCGACAAGCTCTATCCGCTCGACGTCGACCGCGCGTTCAAAAGCCTCGACAGGATCAAGCCGCACGTCAACATCTGGTGGACCTCGGGCGCGCAAGCCATGCAGGCGATCCAGAGCGGCGACGTCGACATGATCTCGACATGGAACGGCCGCGCGCAAGCCGCGAAAGACGCGGGCGCGCCGGTCACGATCGTGTGGAATCAGGGGCTGTATTCGATCGAAGGCTGGGGCATTCCGAAGGGCACGCCGCGTGCCGATGCGGCGAAGCAGTTCGTGCGTTTTTGCGCCGACGCGAAGCGCCAGGCGCTGCTCACGCGCACGCTCGCCTACGGGCCGACCAACAAAAAAGCGTTCGAGACGATTTCGAAAGAGCGTGCGACGTTGCTGCCCACGGCGCCCGACAATCTTCGCGACATGCGGCTGCCGAGTCCGCAATGGTGGGAAGCGAACCGCCAGAAAGTCACCGAACGGTTCAATTCGTGGATCATTTCGTAAGGACGCACGATGAGCTCCAAACTCGAGGCGATAGGCATTGCGAAGCGCTACGGCGAGGCTCTCGCGCTGGAACCGACGGATCTCGCCGTGCAGGCAGGCGAGTTCCTGACGCTGCTCGGTCCCTCGGGTTCGGGCAAGACGACGCTGCTGCAGATGATCTCGGGGCTCGTCGCGCCGAGCGCGGGACGCATCGAAATCGACGGGCGCGACGTCACGCACGTCGAGCCGGGCAAGCGCGGCATCGGCATGGTGTTCCAGAGCTATGCGCTGTTTCCGCACATGAGCGTGTGGGACAACGTCGCGTACGGTTTGCGCATGCGCCGCAAGTCGCGCGACGAAGTACGCGCGGCTGTGGACAGCGCGCTCGCGATGGTGCGCATGACCGACTACGCGAAGCGCTTTCCGAAGGAACTGTCGGGCGGGCAGCAGCAGCGCATCGCGCTGGCGCGTTGTTTTGCCTACCGGCCGTCGGTGATTCTGCTCGACGAGCCGCTCGGCGCACTCGACAAAAAATTGCGCGAGCACATGCAGGGCGAAATTCGCCGCTTGCATAAGGAGCTCGGCGCAACGTTCGTGTACGTCACGCACGATCAGGACGAAGCGCTCACGCTATCCGACCGCATCTGCCTGATGAATCAGGCGCGCATCGAGCAGGTGGGCACGCCTGCCGATCTGTACGACCGCCCCGCGACGCGTTTCGCGGCCGGCTTCATCGGTCATTCGAATCTGCTCGAAGGCGCGATCGACGACACGCGCGGCGCGAGCGGCGAACCGATCCTGCTCGCAGCCGGCGGCCGCATTCCGTTGCCGATGAACGCAATGAACGCAATGAATACGAAGAAGGCGACGAACGGGAAGGGCGCGGCTTCCGCTGCGCGCCACACGCTGCTCGTGCGGCCCGAAGCGCCGCGTCTCGTCGAGCCGCGCAGCGGTTTTGTCGACGGCACGATTGCGGACGTCGTGTTCTTCGGCAGCGATACGCGCGTGCAGCTCGCGATGAACGACGGCAGCGAGCTCACCGTGCGTTGCGAACGCAGTTTGTCGCCGCGTATCGGCGACAAGGTGGGCCTCGTGTGGGACCCGTATCGCACGACGCTTCTGCATAGCTGAAAGGGATCGGAATGACCATCGCTCTTCACGCGCATCGCGAAAACGAAGCCTCGCGGCGCGGCCGTTCGATGTGGCTCGCGCGCTGCCTGCGCTTTCTGCCTATCGTGCCGACGCTGCTGTTTCTGCTCGTGTTCTTTATCGTACCTGTCGGCGAGATTCTGCAAGGCGGACTCGTCGGCGCGGACGGGCAGATCGGGCTCACGCAGTTCGAGCGCATCGCGCGCACGCCGGTTTACGCGAAGGTTTTATGGATCACCTTCGCCATTTCGTTCATGACAGCGGCGCTTTCCATCGTGCTCGGCTATCCGGTCGCGTATCTGTTGAGCCGTCTGTCGGAGCGCGCCCGCGAACGCTGGCTGCTGTGGGTGATGCTGCCGTTCTGGACCAGCTATCTCGTGAAGACGTATGCGTGGATGCTGCTGCTGTCGAAGACCGGCGTGCTGTCGACCATCGCACTATCGCTCGGACTCGTGCGCGAGACGAGCGGCACGATTCCGTCGCTGACCGGCGTGCTGATCGGCATGGTGCATTCGATGCTGCCGCTCGCCGTGATGACGATGCTGCCCGTCATGCGCGGCATCGACGACCGTTTGACGCAAGCCGCCGAAACGCTCGGCGCCGAACGCAGCACGAGTTTCTTTACCGTCTATCTGCCGCTGTCGTCGCCCGGTGTGGCGGCAGCGGGTCTGCTCGTCTTCATCTCGAGCCTCGGCTTCTTTATCGTGCCCGCGCTTCTCGGCTCACCGAAGGAAACGATGATCGCGCAACTCGTGATCTCGTCGGTGCTCGAGCTTTTCGACATGCGCTTTGCCGGCGCGCTCTCGACCGTGCTGCTGGTCTGCTCGATCGTGATCTTCTTCATCTACGACCGGATGGTGGGCCTCACGTCGCTGACCGGCGAAGTCGCCGAGCGTCAACGCGGCTCGCGTGCGCAAGGATTCAAGCTCGCGCTGCTGATGACCGCGGGACGCGTCTTCGCACCGCTGACGATGCGCCGCAAGGTGCACGCCGGCGAAGCATCGCGCGCGCTCGGCCCGCTGGGTTTTTACACCTGTGTCGTGATGCTCGTGCTGGTCGTGCCGGTGCTTTCCGTGATCCCGTATGCGTTCACGAAGAGCGACTACATCGCGTTTCCGCCGAAGCTCTTCAGCATCCGCTGGTTCGGCACGTTCATGGATTCGCCGGTGTGGCAAAGCGCAGTGATCCGTTCGTTCGAAGTGGGTCTCGGCACCGCGCTGCTGTCGCTGCTGCTCGGCTTCGGCGCGACGCTCGCGATGACGCGCATGCCGCGCCGCGTGAGCAAGCCCGTATTCGCGTTGCTGGTTGCGCCGCTGATCGTGCCGCGTATCGTGGTGGCTGTCGGTTTGCTGTATCTGTTCGCGCGCTTTGGGCTGACAGGCACGAACCTCGGTCTCGTGATCGGCCATACCGTGCTCGCTATTCCGTATGTCGTCGTGACGCTGGCCGCAGGCTTCCAGCGCTTCGACTGGCGCCTCGACGACGCCGCGCGCGTGATGGGCGCGTCGCCGTTGCGGCGCATCACGTCGATCGTGTTGCCGCTCCTCATGGCAAGCGTGACCGCCGCGTTCCTGTTCGCATTCCTCGTTTCGTTCGATGACCTGACTATCGCGATCTTCGTCTCTGGCGGCATTAACTCGACGCTGCCCAAGCAGATGTGGGACGACATCCAGCTCGCCATCACACCGACGCTCGCGGCCGTGTCAACCACGCTCGTGATACTGATCGCGCTCGTCGTCGCGGTTTCTTCCTGGCTCAAGCGCAAGGCGCGCTAATTTTCGGTCATTCAACCGGTTCACACATGCATCGTTATCCAGAATATTTTGCTCACCGGCACGCCAACGACGAGCTCGACTGTGTGCCGCTGCTCGCGGCAGGATTGCGCCGCGATCCCACGCGCACCGTCGTGCATTTCGAGGATCACGCGATCACCTGCGAAGACGCTTCACGGCACGTCGCGCAGTTGCAGCGCTGGTTCGGCGAACGCGGTCTCGTACAGGGCGATCGCGTCGCCGTGATGCTCGGCAATAGTCCCGAACACATTCACCTGATTTACGCGCTGCATGTGAGCGGGCTTGTGTGGGTGCCCGTCAACACGAAGCTGCGTGCAGCGGGCCTCGACTATCTGCTGCAACACGCACAGCCCAAGCTCTTCGTGATCGACGATGAATTCGACGCGGTGACCGCGCAACTCGATTGCGGCGCGGCGCAACGCACGCGTCTGCCTGCGTTCGATACAAGCGACACCCATGCGGCGTTCGCGACGCCCGCGATCGGCGTGCACGATCCGCTGTGCATCATCTACACGTCGGGCACGACGGGCGCGCCGAAGGGCGTCGTCTTCACGCACAGGATGATGCGCATCGCGAGCGAGGCGGCGCTGCGTGTCGCCGATGTGCGCGACGGCGACCGGCTGTTTCTGTGGGAGCCCCTGTGTCACATCGGCGGCGCGCAAATGCTGCTGCTGCCGTTCCTCGAGAACGTGACGTTGCATGCGGTGCCGCGTTTTTCGGCATCGCAGTTCTGGCCGCAGATCGAGCGCGCGGGCGCGACTCAGTTGCATTATCTCGGCGGCGTGCTCGACATTCTGATGCAGTTGCCCGAGAGCGAGCAGCCGGCGGCGCACACGCTGCGCGTCGCGTGGGGCGCGGGTGTGAGCGCGGCGTCGTGGGAAGCGATTCAGGCGCGGCTCAAGGTGTCGCTGCGCGAGTGCTACGGCATGACCGAATGCTCGAGCTTCGCGACCGCCAATCTCACGGGAAAGCCGGGCTCGATCGGCCGCGCGTTGCCGTGGATCGACATCGAGTTACTCGACGAAAACGGGCAGCGCGTGCAAGACGGCGAAGCCGGCGAGATCGTGCTGTCGAGCAAAGTGGAGGGCACGTTTTTGCCGACGTATCTGAACAATCCCGATGCGACGAAAGCCGCGCTGCGCGACGGGCGGCTTCACACCGGCGATCGTGCGCGGCGCGATGCGGACGGCGATCTGTTCTTCATCGGCCGGCAGACGGACAGCATGCGCGTGCGCGGCGAGAACGTGTCCGCATGGGAAATCGAGCGTATTTTTGCGGCGCATCCGGCGATTCGCGCCAGCGCGGCAATTGGCGTCGCGTCGGCAATCGGCGAGCAGGATATCCTGCTCAACGTCCAGTTCAAGGACGAGCCGGTCGCGTGGCCGGCGCTGCACGCGTGGGCGCAAGAACGTCTTGCGAGCTTCCAGTTGCCGCGCTATTACCGCGCGGTCTCCGCGTTCGAGTTGACCGCGAGCGAGCGCGTGAAGAAGCATCTGCTGTCGCGCAATACCGAAGACGCGTGGGACCGTCTCGCGACGGTCAAGCAATAGCTATCGTATAGAGGTGGATTATTAGGGCTATGCGATAATTTCCCGTTCGAACCAGACAGACACTGACGTGATGAGCGACGAGCCCAAAGCCGCACGCAAGCGCAACACTTCGCAGGCAAAGCTGCCCGCGGAGGCAGCCGACCCGAGCGCGTCGCCGCTTTACGTGCAGTCGGTCGAGAAGGCGATGAAGGTGCTCACCGCGTTCGACGGCAGTAAGCGTCAGTTGTCGCTCTCCGAGATATCGGCGTCCACGGGCTTCGACATGAGTGCGACGCAGCGCTTCACTTACACGCTCGCGGCGCTCGGCTATCTCTTCAAGGACGCGGACAGCCGCAAATACGAACTCTCGCCGCGGCTTCTCGACTTCACTTACCACTATCTGACGTCGAACGATCTGGTGAGCCGCGCAACGCCTTATCTGCAGCAACTCGGCTCCGAGACCGAAGAGGCGACCAACCTCACGGTGCTGGACGATACGGACATTGTGTTCGTGCTGCGCATCGTCAGCCGCAATGTATTCAACGCGCACGTCATTACCGGCTCGCGGCTGCCCGCGTATTGCACGGCGCCGGGTCTCGCTATTCTTGCGACGCTGCCCGACGGCGAAATCGACGACATTCTGTCGCGCACGAACCTCGTCGCTTATACGGCTTCCACGGTTTATCAGCCGCGCAAGATCAAGGAGCGGATCGTGCAGATCCGCAAGCAGGGCTACGCGCATACGGAAGACGAGTACTTCGTGAGCGATATTTCGACGGCGGCGGCTATTACAAATGCGCACGGACGCGGCATCGGCGCGGTGAATATCGCGGTGGCGCGCTCGCGCTGGCAGGCCGATCGCGACGAAAAACGCTTCGCCGATCTCGTGATTTCGACCGCTTCGGCTATTTCCACACGTCGGCGGATCGAATAACCGCGCCTGCTTCCGCACGCGGCACGCTCCATGCTGTGCTTCTAAAAGGCGGCAAGCGCCGTGAAACTGGGAGACAGACATGAGAACCTTCAAGGTTGCCGGCATCGCGTTGATCGTCTGCATGAGCAGCGTGGCTTACTCGCAACAGAGCGGTAACGCACCGGCGAACAGCGGTACGCAAAGCGGAAAACAGATCCAGCCGGGACAGGCAGGGCAGGCCGTGGATAAGCCGGCGGACGTCGGCGCGCCAGGCAACAAGCCGGGCACGCTGATGGACAAGCGGGCGAATGCCATGTCGCCGGAAGGCGCGTCGGCGCCGCCGCGGACTGGCGAGGTCAAGCAGTAGCGCAGGGTAGAGCGCGGCGGCGGTCCCGTCGCCGCGCGCGACACCATTCGCCGATGCCAATCGGGCAACGCTGTCCGCCGATTCAATCGTGCTTGACAATCTATCTGCAGGTAGATAGAGTTCGGTTCATGGACACGACGACTTCAGTGCGCGAACAGATTCTCGAGCACGCCATCACGCTTATTATGATGCGCGGCTATAACGGCTTTAGCTATCGGGACCTGTCGAGCCTGGTCGGCGTCAAGACGTCGAGCATTCATTACTATTTCCCGTCGAAAGACGACCTCGTTCTCGAAGCGGTGAACGCGTATAGCAGCGAAGTGTTCAACACGCTCAAGGGCATTGACGAATCGTTGCCCGCTGAGGCCAGGCTCGGCAAGTACACCAAGCTGTTCGGCCGCACGCTGGGCGACGGGCACCAGATCTGCCTGTGCGGCATGCTGGCGTCGGACATCGAAACATTGCCGGACAATATTCGGCAAGCGGTGCAGGCATTCTTCAAGGCGAACGAGAAGTGGCTCGCGAAGGTGCTCGCGGAAGGCTCGAAAGCGGGTACGCTCGCAGTGAACGGCAAGCCTGAAAACGCGGCGCGCGCGCTCTTTGCGGCGTTTCAAGGTAGCGTGTTGGCGAGCCGGTTATTCAATACCAAGGCCCGGTTGGATGATGTCGAGGCGTCGGTAAGGATAGCTCGGTAAGACGTGAGGCGGGCATATCCGAAAGCGGCACGTCTGTTTTTTTTCGGTGTGTTGTCTATCTTGTGATAGATAGACTTTGAATGATGTAAGTGGTAGTTTTATAAAACCCGTTTGACTGTGCAATCGTATCTATCTGTACATAGATAGGCGACTTTAAACCTGTTCACTAAGGAGCTTCACCATGTCGGTCGAAAAAGTTCTGTATCGCGCTCATGCTCACGCTACCGGAGGCCGCGATGGCCGCGCCATCGTCCCCGAAGGCAAGCTCGACTTCAAGCTGACCACGCCGCGCGAACTCGGCGGCGCAGGCGGCGACGGCGCGAATCCCGAGCAACTGTTCGCGGCCGGCTACAGCGCGTGCTTCCTCGGCGCGATGAAATTCGTCGCCGCGCGCGACAAGATCGCGATTCCCGCGGATGTTTCGATCGACGGCAGCGTGGGTATCGGCGCAATTCCGAACGGTTTCGGCATCGAAGTCGAACTGAAGATCGCATTGCCCGGCATGCCGCGCGACGCCGCTCAGGCGCTCGTCGACAAGGCGCATATCGTCTGCCCGTATTCGAACGCAACGCGCGGCAACATCGACGTGACGCTGACGATCGTTTAATGCGTCGCTTCACGGCATGATCGCAAGCGGCGGCCAGGGCGAACCCCTTGCCGCCGCATGAAGATTGGTGCATGGGGATCATGCCGGATCGCTATCAACATCGCGCAGTGCTCCGCTGTCTATAATCGGCCGGATGCAACGACGAAGGTGGCGCGTCAAATCGAAAGCACGGCAGGCGAAAATTTTTTATTGCCGTCGTGTCGATTCCGATGATCCTCCTTCGTCGTTCTAATAGCGGCATGCGGCTCGGCCGCCAGTTGACCGATCCTGACAGGAGACTCGCCATGACGATTCAGAAGATCACCCCGTTTCTCTGGTACTTGAACGAGGCCGAAGAGGCCGCGGCGTTCTACACGAGCATCTTTCCGGACTCGCGCGTGGTTCGCGTCACGGAGGTGCCGAGCGCCGGCTCCACGAAAGTCGTCGACTTCGTGCTGTTCGGGCAGCCGTTTCTCGCGATGAGTTCGAGCGGCAAAGACCCGTTCAATCACTCGGTATCGTTTCTGGTCAATTGCGCCGATCAGGCGGAAATCGACCGTTACTGGGACGCGTTTCTGGAAGGCGGCGGCGTGCCCGAGGCATGCGGCTGGCTGAAAGACCGCTTCGGCGTCTCATGGCAGATCGCGCCGAACGATGTGATCGGCATGATGGGCGACCCCGACGCGGAGAAGGCGCGGCGCGCCGCCGAGGCGATGATGAAAATGGTGAAGTTCGACGTCGCGGCGCTGCGCGCAGCGTACAACGGAACGGCCGGGTAGTCTCACACGTGCAGCGCGTCGCGCGCCACACGATGCGGCGCGCGCGGACGCACATCCTCAAATCAGCTCGTCTTCCAACGCGCGTCCACCACGCTTAGCTTGCCGGGAATCAGCTTCAGCGCGCTGAACGTGTCGGCGATCTGCTGCTGATAGGCGAGGGTTGCATCGGTGATCGGCTGTACGCCGTAGCCGGTGCGCTTGAGCGCGACTTCGAGCGTGGCCGCGTCGAGGCCCACGAGCGGCGACAGCAGGCTCGCCACTTCGGCCACGTTGTCGCGTCCCCAACTGTCGACGGCGTTCACTTCCTCCAGCAGCGCATTCAGCAGGCGCGGTTGCGCCGTCGCGAACTTGCGCGCCGAGACGTAGTACTGCGTATTGCGCACGAGCCCGTCGCCGTTCGCGATGGTGCGCGCATTCGCCTGCCGTTCGATAGCGGCGAGGTACGGGTCCCAGATCACCCACGCGTGCACGCTGCCTTGCACGAACGCGGCGCGCGCGTCGGCGGGCGTCAGGTAGACCGGCTCGATGTCCGCGTACGTCAGTCCCGCCTGCTGCAGCGCCTTCACGAGCAGGAAGTGCACATTCGAGCCTTTGTTGAAGGCGACCTTCTTGCCGCGCAATTGCGCCACCGTGCGAATCGGCGAATCCTGCGGGACGACGATCGCTTCGCCACGCGGCGCGGGCGGCTCGTTGCCGATATAAACGAAGTCCACGCGGCCAGCCTGCGCAAAAATGGGTGGCGTTTCGCCGACCGTGCCGACATCGACGGCACCGGCATTCAATCCTTCGAGCAACTGCGGGCCGGCCGGAAATTCGAGCCACTGCACCGCGACGCCTTCGCTTGCCAGCCGCTTTTCCAGCGTGCCGCGCGCCTTCAGCACGACAAAGTTGCCGTACTTCTGATAACCGATGCGGATGCGCTTGCTGTCGCCTTGCGCCTGCGCGAAGCCGCCCGTGAACGGCGCGATCGGCGAGAGTACGCCGCCGAGCGCGGCGCCCGTCAAACCGGCTGCGGCGCCGTGCAGAAGGCGGCGCCTGCGTGTATCGATCGAATCTTTGCGTGTGGTCATCGGTCTTTGCTCTCTGCGTGAAAGATGCGGCGCACCGTGCGCGTTGAACTCGCGACGTTAAAGCGACGCCCGCGCAAATCCAACCAATGTTTGCGCATATCGAAAGCACGCAATCGAAGATGGCCTTCGCGCCGCTCGCTCCTTTCGTCAGAGGATCGCGCTCATCCACACGCTCACGGCTGAACTCTCAGCCTGCCCACCGCGGCGAATTCTGAAGTCTCGGAACGCGGGGCTTGCGGTGTCTGCTCACGTCACAAAAAAGCCCGCTAGATCAACGGCTTAAAACATATCCGCAATCAGTCCGCCATTGGCATAGGCCTTGCCTTATAGCCCTACAAGAGCGCCCAGAGCGCAATCCACAAGATTCGAGATCCTCACGGAGACACTCATGACCCAGCCCAACTCTCATCGACCCGCGCGGCGCTAACCCGCGCGCATCGCTTCCCGCTTTCCACAATATTTTCCACGGATCGGCCCGGGTTTTCCCCGAGCTTATCCAGCACCTGGCTCGAAGAGCCGCAGCCGGATGCGCCGACATCCGCATCGAAACGCGACGCCGCCATGCCACCGCGGCGCGCCAAAGCAAGGAGACATGTTTTGTCCACACCCGCCCATACCCAGGACGCTTCGCGTTCCACGCCCGCGCTCGAAGCCGCGCCGTTGTCCAACGAAAAGACCCGCTTCTGGCCGGAAGGCTGGTGGAAGCTGATGGAATACCGCATCGGCATCATCCCGCTGCCGGTCTATTTCATTCTTCTCGCGCTGATCGTCGGCTTTGCGGTGACGGGCAAAATGCCGGGCGAAATTTCGATGGCAATCGCCGTGCTCGCATTCTTCGGCTTCACCTGCGCGGAGCTTGGCAAGCGTCTGCCGCTTCTGCGCAACATCGGCGCGGCCGCAATCTGCGCGACGTTCGTGCCGTCGGCGCTCACGTACTACCACGTGCTGCCCAAGCCGATTCTTCATCTCACGACAGAGTTCACGAAGTCGACGAACTTCCTGTATCTGTTCATTGCGTCGATTATCGTCGGCAGCATTCTGAGCATGGACCGGCGCGTGCTGATCCGCGGCTTCGTGAAGATCTTCGTGCCGCTTGCGCTGGGTTCGCTGGCCGCGGCCATTGTCGGCATTGCGGTCGGCGCGGCATTCGGGCTCGGCGCGCGCCATACGCTTTTGTATATCGTCGTGCCGATCATGGCCGGCGGTGTCGGTGAAGGCGCTATTCCGCTGTCGATCGGCTATTCGGAAATCATGCACTTGCCGCAAGGCGAGTTGTTCGCGCAAGTGCTGCCGCCCGTCATGCTCGGCAGCCTCACTGCGATCGTTCTGTCGGGTGCGCTCGACATGCTCGGCAAGCGCTTTCCGCACCTCACCGGCGACGGACGTCTGCAAGTCGGCGAGACCGACGAAATGGCGCCCGCCGAAGAAGAAATCCGCGGCCATATCGACGTCACGCATATCGCGGCGGCCGGCATCACCGCGATCACGCTGTATCTGCTCGGCCTGATGTGCCGCAATCTGTTCGGCTTGCCCGCGCCGGTCGCGATGCTGTTTCTCGCCGTGCTCGTCAAGCTCGCGCGCGCCGTGTCGCCGCAATTGCAGGAAGGCGCGTTCGTCGTCTACAAGTTCTTCTCGACCGCGGTCACGTATCCGCTGCTGTTCGCCATCGGCGTCGCGATGACGCCGTGGGACAAGCTGATGGCCGCCTTCACCATCGCCAATATCGTGACGATCGTCGCGACCGTGGCGACGCTGATGGGCACCGGTTTTCTGGTTGCCCGCAAGCTTAAGATGTACCCTATCGACACCGCGATCGTGAACGCATGTCACAGCGGGCAGGGCGGCACCGGCGACGTCGCGATCCTGACCGCGGCCAACCGCATGCAACTCATGCCGTTCGCGCAGATCGCCACGCGCATCGGCGGTGCGATCGTCGTCACGGTTACGCTGATCGCGGTCGCGCATGGTGTCTGACGCGTCGCGTTCCGGTGCGGCGCGCGGCTGGCGTCGTCGGGCATCGGGTATTCGCGAGGTCGAACATCAAGTGAGAATAAGAGGGATACCGCTGTGGGTGTGGGCGGTCGCGGCACTGCTGTATGCCGGCATGGCCGCGGCGGCAATCGAACTCGCGTGGAATCGCGCGATCGACGCGCTCGCCGAGGCCGGCGCGCATCAGCTCGACCTGTACGGCGCGAGCCTGAAAAGCGAACTAGGGCGCTTCGAGATGATGCCCGCGATCGTCGCGCGACAGGACAGCGTGCGTGCGTTGCTCAACGCCGGGCCGCACGCGTCCCCAGCGCTGGTGCAGGGCGTCAATACGTATCTCGAAGCGGTCAACCAGGAGGCGGGCAGCGTCGCGGTCGACGTGATCGATCTGCAAGGCTCGGTGATCGCGGCGAGCAACTGGAACCAGCCGCTGAGCTTCGTCGGGACTAACGTGTCGTACCGGCCTTACTTCAAGGATGCACTCGCGCGCGGCAGCGGGCGCTTCTTCGGCATCGGCACCAATACCGGCATTCCGGGGCTTTACTTCGCGAGCGCGGTGCGCGACGGCGGCAAGGCGATCGGCGCGGCCGCGGTGAAGATCAGCGTCGACGAACTCGAGTCGGCGTGGCGCCGGCCGAATGAGGTGGCGATGGTCATCGACCACAACGGCGTGATCGTCATCTCGACCGTGGCGGCGTGGAAATTCACTGCGCTGCGGCCCATCACTTCGGAACAGCAGCGCGAGATTCAGGCGTCGCGGCAATACGCGGGCCGCCTCGTGGAGCCGCTTCAATATCGGCGCATCGGCGAGTGGGGCGCAAGTGCGTGGCTCGGCCGCTTTCCTGACCCGCGCCGCCCCGGTCACACCACGCGTTATCTCGCGATGTCGCGGCCCGCGCCACAGGCGGGCGACTCGATCATGGTGCTGCTCGATGTCGCGGGCGCGCGGCGTCAGCAGGAGCTTGCGCTCGGCTTCGTGACGGGCGGCTTTCTGATCGCCGGCCTCTATGCGCTTTACGCGGTGCAGCGCCGTCGCACGATTGCGGAGAAGCTGAAAGCGCAGGACGCATTGCGCCGCGCCAACGACGAACTCGAGGCGACCGTCGCGCAACGTACCGCGGCGCTCACGCAAACGAACGAACGGATGCAGCAGGAGATCGCCGAGCGCAAACGGACTGAAGAGCGCTTGCGCGAGTCACAGCAGGAAGTCGTGCATGCGGGCAAGCTCGCGGTGCTCGGCCAGATGGCTGCGGGTCTCACGCACGAGCTGAGTCAGCCGCTCGTCGCGATCCGCACGCTGTGCGATAACGCGCGCACGTTTTTCGAACGCGATCAGCCGGCGCACGCGATCACGAATCTTGAGCGCGTGTCGCGTCTCGTCGACAACATGGCCACGCTCACCGGCGAATTGAAAGCGTTTGCGCGCAAGCCGGTTGTCGAGCGCGTGGCCGTGTCGCTCAACGAAGCGGTGGCGCACGCGCGGCTTATCTACGATGCGCGAATCCGCGACGAGGCCGTGCAAGTCGACGTGCGAATCGCGCCGGGCACGCTGGTATGTGCGGAGGCGAGCCAGTTGCAACAGGTGATCGTCAATCTGCTCGGCAATGCGCTCGACGCGGTCCGCGAACAGGAGCAGCGCGTGATTACGCTCGAAGCAACCGATTCCGCCGACAATGGCCGCGTGCTGTTCTCGATTGCCGACAGCGGCACCGGCATCGCGCCCGAAGTGCTCGAGCATCTGTTCGAGCCGTTCGTCACGACGAAGCCGCGAGGCCACGGCCTCGGGCTTGGCCTCGCGATCACGTCGCGTATCGTCGAAGCATTCGGCGCGAAAATTTCCGCCGTCAATCGCGATGAAGGCGGCGCGCGCTTCAATATCGAGTTTGCGTCAGCGAAGGGAGTTGTCGATGGGAGATGAAATTCGCGTTCTCGTGGTAGAGGACGACGAGAACGTGCGCTTCGGTGTCCAGCAGGCCGTCGAGCTCGCGGGCCTGCCCGTGTCCGCTTACGCGGGCGCGGCCGACGCGCTCGCCGAAGTCGCGCCGGGCGCGCCGCTCGTGATCGTATCCGACGTGAGAATGCCGGGCATCGACGGCTTGCAGTTGCTCGACAAGGTCATGGCGATCGACCCGCAAATCCCGGTCGTTCTGATCAGCGGACACGCGGATATTTCCACCGCCGTCGGCGCCATGCAGGTAGGCGCGTACGACTTCATCGAGAAGCCGTTCTCGTCGGACCATATTGCGCGGCGCGTGGCGCGTGCCGTCGAAAAGCGCCGCCTCACGCTCGAAGTACAAGGCTTGCGCGCCGCGCTCGATAACTGGCAAGGCATCGAGGCGCTCGTACTCGGCAAGTCGCCCGCCATCGCCGAGGTGCGCAAGAAGATACTGCGTCTGGCGGATACGTCGGTGTCGGTGCTCATCACCGGCGAGACCGGCACGGGCAAGGAGTTGATCGCCCGCAGCCTGCACGAGTTCGGCGCGCGACGCGACAAGCATTTCGTCGCGCTGAACTGCGGCGGCTTGCCGGAACAGATTTTCGAAAGCGAGCTGTTCGGGCATGAAGCGGGCGCCTTCACCGGTGCGATCAAAAAGCGCATCGGCAAAATCGAATGGGCGCATGGCGGCACGCTTTTTCTCGACGAAATCGAAACCATGCCGGTGTCGTTGCAGATCAAGATGCTGCGCGTGCTGCAGGAACGCACCGTCGAGCGTCTCGGCGCGAACGAACCTATATCGGTGGATTGCCGGATCGTTGCGGCGTCGAAGGCCGACCTCATGCAGCTTTCCACCGAGGGCCAGTTTCGCGCGGACCTGCTGTATCGCCTGAACGTCGCGCAGATCGAATTGCCGCCGTTGCGCGAACGGCGCGAGGACGTGCCCTTGCTGTTCGAGCATTTCGTGCTCGCGGCCGCGCGCCGTTTCGGGCAGCCCGCGCCGATCGTATCGGCGTCGCAGCTTTCCGAACTGATGACGCATTCGTGGCGCGGCAACGTGCGCGAGTTGCAGAACGTCGCCGACCGCTTCGTGCTCGGACTAACCGGCGATAGTCTGCTGACCCCCGGCGGCAACGCAAGCAAGGGCGGCACGCTCGGCGAACAGCTTGCGTACTTCGAGCGCATGCTGATTGAAGACATGCTGCGGCGTCACAACGGCAACGTCGCGGAAGCCAGCGTCGAGCTCGGCATGCCGAAAAAGACGCTGTATCACAAGCTCCGGCAACTCAAGATCGCCGCTCGCGATGTGCCGGGCGACGAGAGCGACGTCGACCGGTCGTCATCGGGAGGCGAGTAGACCCGCATGGACCGTCTACCTCTGACTACACAAGAGCCGATTGAAGGGGCGATTCAGGGCTATCTGATCAAGGGCATCACGCATTCGCAGAAGACCTTTCGGCCAGGCGACTGGCCCGAGCGTCTTGCCGGCGTCATCACGCTTTTCGTCGGCGAAAAGCGGCCGGGCATTCATATCGCGTGCACGCGTCTCGCGATGCCTGTGATCGACGCCGGGATCAAATGCTTTTTCGTTTCCGACGAACTGCGCGCAGTCTGTGCCGACGCATTCGACTTCGTGATGCGCTTCGCGAAAGACAATGATCTGCCGGTCGATGTGCGTCGCGCGCAGAGGCTCGCTTCGCCGGATGTTCTTGCGTCCGAGGCTTCTACAACGTCGCGTTGCTGACCCGGAGCATGGCCCAATCGGCCAGGCAGCGTTGCACGCCCAAGGTGCTGCGCCGCACCATCATCGCGCGTTCATGCATCGGAATGCGCCAGCCCACGGCGCACGGCGCGCGCTCCAATACTCGCCAGAAGCCCACCGCGCGGGGCCTTCGCGGCGTTCTCGCCTAATGGCATGAGCCTTGCATTTAACGTGGCTGCGGATCAAAGGCGATCCGGCTCATCTGCAGCACGCACTCTGTTTTAGATCACTGGTTTTGGACAACGGCGTCCCCCGAATACAGTCGCACTGGCGATTGCATCCGCGGGACGCTTTTTTATTGCCGGACACATCATGCCGCGTACCGCATCGCAAATGAAGGAAGCCTTTGTCATGAACGTTGCCGAGAGGAACTCCGCCATGAGTCACGACCGCTTGCCGCAAACCTGGACGCCTGTTTGCACGCTCGACGACATCGTTCCGAATACGGGCGTCTGCGCGCTCGTCAACGGCGGACAGGTCGCCGTATTTCACGTCGCGGACGGTGAGGGCGGCGTGTACGCGATCGACAACTTCGATCCGGGTTCGCGCGCGGCCGTGCTGTCGCGCGGGCTGATCGGCAGCCTCGGCGAGCGCATCGTCGTGGCCTCGCCGATCTACAAGCATCACTTCGATCTGCGCACCGGCGAGTGCCTCGAAGCGCCCGAGAATTCGGTCAGCGCGTATCCGGTGCGGGTGGAAAGCGGCAAGGTGTGGGTCGCGGCATGAGACACGAGATCGACGCACAGTTGTCGGGAGGCGCCTCACACGCCGCGCACGCCTCCCACGCCGCGCCCGCCCGCCCGCGGCTCGTGGTGATCGGCAACGGCATGGCCGGCATGCGCACCGTCGAGGAACTGCTGAAGCTCGCGCCGGATCTGTACGACATCACCGTGTTCGGCGCCGAGCCGTACGGCAACTACAACCGCATTCTGCTGTCGCCGGTGCTCGCGGGCGAAAAGACGGTCGACGACATCATCCTCAATACGCGCGACTGGTATGACGAGAACGGCATTCGCCTCTATGCGGGCGACCCGGTGATCGCGATCGACCGCAGGCGCCGCGTCGTGCGTTCGCAAGGCGGCGTGGAAGTCGGCTATGACCGTCTGCTGATCGCGACGGGATCGAAGCCTTTCCTGATTCCGGTGCCGGGCCACGATCTGCCTGGCGTAATCGCATTTCGTGACATTCAGGATGTCGAAACAATGCTCGAGGCGGCGCGCAATCATCGGCATGCCGTGGTGATCGGCGGCGGATTGCTCGGGCTCGAGGCCGCCAACGGACTCATGCGCCAGGGCATGTCGGTAACCGTCGTGCATGTGATGGACAGCCTGATGGAGCGCCAACTCGACCGCAGCGCGTCGGTCCTGCTGCAACAGGCGCTCGAGCGCAAGGGCCTGCGTTTCCTGCTGAAGGCGAACACCGCGGAGATCGTCGGACCGGATCGTGTGAGCGCCGTGCGTTTCGCCGACGGCACGCAGATTCCCGCGGACCTCGTCGTGATGACGGCCGGCGTGCGCCCGAACATCGACCTCGCGAAACAGGCGGGGCTGCATTGCGAGCGCGCGATTGTCGTCGACGATACGTTGCAGACCTACGATCCGCGCGTCTACGCGGTCGGCGAATGCGTGCAGCACCGCACGGCGACCTTCGGCCTCGTCGCGCCGATCTGGGATCAGGCGCGCGTGTGCGGCGCGCATCTCGCGGGCGCGGGCCATCGCCGCTACGTGCAGCGCGCGACTGCCACCAAGCTCAAGGTCACCGGCGTCGAACTGTATTCGGCCGGCGACTTCATCGGCGGCCGGGACAGCGAAGACCTCGTGCTGCGCGATCCGCGGCGCGGCGTCTACAAGCGCCTCGTGATCGAAGAGAACCGCGTGATCGGCACCGTGCTGTATGGCGACGTCAACGAAGGCGCGTGGTACTTCGAGCTGATCCAGAACCGGACCGACATTTCCTCGCTGCGCAGCCAGTTGCTGTTCGGCAAAGCCCTCTGCGAGACGCAGGCAGCCTGACCTGGAACACACCGTGAGTTTTCCCATCGCTATTTCGAGCACGTCCGGCAGCGGCGATGCTGTCAGAACCACCTGTCCGTATTGCGGCGTCGGTTGCGGCGTGCGCGCGCGAGCGCGCCCCGACGGCGGCCATGACATTGCCGGCGACGAACAGCATCCCGCGAACTTTGGACGCCTGTGCGTGAAAGGCTCGGCGCTCGGCGAAACGATCGGGCTCGACGGACGGCTGCTTCATCCGAAGATGCGCGAGCGCGCGAGCGGCGCGTTGCGCGATGTTTCGTGGGACGAAGCAATCGATGCGGTCGCGGACGGCTTTCGCCGGATCGTCGACGAACACGGGCCGGATGCGGTCGCGCTCTACGTATCGGGCCAGTTGCTGACCGAGGACTACTACGTCGCGAACAAGCTGATGAAAGGCTACGTCGGCAGCGCGAACATCGATACGAATTCGCGGCTCTGCATGTCGTCTTCCGTTGCGGGACACAAGCGGGCTTTCGGCGAAGACGTGGTGCCGGTGTGCTACGAAGATCTCGAACTCGCCGATCTCGTCGTGCTGGTTGGTTCGAACACGGCGTGGTGTCATCCGATCCTGTTCCAGCGGATCGTCAAGATCAAGGAAGCGCGGCCCGACATGAAAGTGGTCGTGATCGATCCGCGCTATACCGCGACGTGCGAGATGGCCGATCTGCATCTGCCGTTGAGCGCCGGCAGCGACGTGCGGCTTTTCAACGGGCTGCTCAGTTTTCTCGCGGAGCATGGTGCGATCGACGCGCAGTTCGTCGATGCGCATACCAACGGTTTTGCGCAGGCACTGGCCGCTGCTTCTGAGGGTGAAGTATCGGGCACGACAGCGGCCTTCGATCTCGCCCAATGCGCGAAGGCGTGCAAGGTCGATCCGCACGATCTGCTCGAGTTTTACCGCCTGTTCGCGCGCACCGAGCGCGTCGTGACGGTCTATTCGCAAGGCGTCAATCAATCGAGCGCGGGCACCGACAAGGTCAACAGCATCATCAATTGCCATTTGCTGACGGGGCGCATCGGCAAGCCGGGAATGGGGCCGTTCTCTTTCACCGGACAGCCGAATGCGATGGGCGGGCGCGAGGTCGGCGGTCTCGCGAACACGCTCGCCGCGCATCTCGAACTCGACGATGCAAAGCATCGCGAACTCGTTCAGCAATTCTGGGGCGCGCCGGTTATTGCATCGCGCGCGGGGCTCAAAGCAGTCGAGCTGTTCGAGGCGATCGAGGAAGGACGCGTCAAGGCCGTGTGGATCATGGGCACGAATCCGGTCGTGAGCCTGCCCGACGGCGATCAGGCAAAGCGCGCGCTCGCGCGTTGCGAACTGGTGGTCAGCTCCGACATTGTCGAGCGCACGGACACCAATGTGTTCGCTCATGTGCTGTTGCCGGCGCTCGGCTGGGGCGAGAAGGACGGCACCGTCACGAATTCGGAGCGCAGGATTTCGCGTCAGCGCGCGTTCTTGCCCGCGCCGGGCGAGGCGCGCGCGGACTGGCAAATCATCTGCGATGTGGCAAAGCGCATGGGCTATGCGGGCTTCGAATTCGCGAGCCAGCAGGAGATCTTCGACGAGCATGCGCGGTTGAGCGCATGGCGCAACGGCGAGAGCGAGAGCGAAAGCCAATCGCATAGCCAACACGGCGACAGCGTGCGTCGCGCGTTCAATCTGGCGGGGCTGGTGGGCCTCGGCAGCGACGGCTACTCATCGTTGCAGCCTGTTCAATGGCCCGTACGCGCCAATAACAACACGGCCAGCGACACGGCCAGCGACACGGCCGCACCCGGCACCGCGCGTCTTTTCGACGATCGCCGCTTTAGCCACGCGGACGGCCGCGCGCGTTTCATCGCCACGCCGCCGCGCGCGCCCGCGAATGCGCCCGACGACGACTATCCGCTGACGCTCAACACGGGCCGCGTGCGCGACCAGTGGCACACGATGACCCGCACGGGCAGGTCCGAAAAACTCGCGGGCCATGTGACCGAGGCGTTCGTCGACATGCATCCACAGGATGCGTTGTTGTGCGGCGTGCGCGAAGGCGACCTCGCGCGAGTGTCGAGCCGTTGGGGCGCGATGGTCGCGCGCGTGCAATACGGCGGCGGCATGCCGCGCGGCAGCGTGTTCGTGCCGATTCACTGGAACGATCAGGTGGCGTCCGACGCGCGCGTCGGGGCCGTGGTGAATCCGTCGGTCGATCCGGTTTCCGGCGAGCCCGAGTTCAAGCACACGCCCGTGCGCGTCGACAAGTTTCATGTCGCGTGGCATGGCTTTTCGCTGAGCCGCCGCGCGCCGGTTCTCGACGGCGTCACGTACTGGACGCGCGTGCAGGGCACGCAGTTCGTGCGCTATGAACTGGCCGGCCGCAATCCGCCTGGAGAGGAGGGCGATCGCGGCGCGTGGGCGCGTGCGCTCTTCTGTGTCGACGATGCACACGCCGATTGGCTCGAATACGAGGATCGCGCGGCAGGCGTTTATCGCGCGGTGCATCTCGTCGACGATCGCATCGAGAACTGCGTGTTTCTTTCGGCGCGCCCGGATCTGCCGGCGCGCGAATGGCTCGCGAGCCTCTTTGCAAAGGGCAAGCTCGACGACGCGGACCGCATCGGCGTGCTCTCCGGCCAGTCGATCGGCAAGGGCGCCGATACGGGGCCGACCATCTGTTCGTGCTTCGGCGTCGGGCGCAATACGATATGCACGGCGATACGCGAGCACGGCCTGAAGAGCGCCGCGGACATCACCGCGTGTCTGAAGGCCGGCGGCAACTGCGGCTCGTGCGTGCCGGAGTTGAAGAAGCTCCTGGTCGATACGGAGCTGGCGCGGCTTAATGCGGCTTGAGTGATTGAGTGGGCCTAACGAGGAACCTCTTCTGCGATGCTGAAAAAACTGCAAACGATGCTGCGCGCGATCGACTCGGCCCGCGGATTCAACGACGAGCATGACGCCGGCATCGGGATGTCTCCGGTGCAAAACGAGGGCGGCCTGCAACAACGGCATGCGGCCAATCCTCGTCCGGCGCGCTTGCGCGGCCCGTGGCGTGCCGCACGTTCGCGTCGGCCGAGGATCGTGCCGCGATAACGGATAGTCGGTCGCGCGGGCGTCACGCGCGGCTATTAACTCGCCATAGCGGCGTAAAAAATTCGCGTAATTCGAATGCGGCGATGTAATTCGCGATTCGCGAAATGCACGTAGCTAATAACGCGTTTTAAGAAGTTTTAATGAAAGCGGGCGAATTAAAAATAAATAGCCGTTTTCAGCTTCAAACGTTCAATTACCCGGTCGCCCTATCCCGATCCACCGCGTGCCCGCCTGGTCGCCGATTGCATATCATATGTTTAAACCATCGCTATCGGCCCCCACACGCCGATCCATTTATTCATGCGGCGGAATTGCATCATTTCAGTTTACAATTATTTCCCCGGCACATCGCTGCCGCAAACAATATAAAGCGGAAAGACTTCCCGCCATTTTATCTTTTCAGATAGACCGGCCGGTAATTGATTCTTCCGTCTGCATTAATAGAACATTGGAGAGAGACAACTATGCTAAGCCCCAAGGAGTTTGCCACCCTCATGTTGGTCAAGGCTGCTCCGGATCAGATCGATATGTGTCGCGAAGAACTCGACACGCTGCTTGAACGGCAACTCGTCGCACTCGAAGACCTCGCTTCCGGACACCAGCGCCTGCATGTCACTTGTGCAGGTCATTCCATGCTCAACGCGGTGGCGCGCAAACGCTAGGCGGCGAACCTCTCATCGTTGCATCGAAATATTGACGAGAAAGTAGTCATGGACGAACAACTGGTAAGCATCGTAATGGGCTGCGCGGTGCTCGCGATAGGCATCATCTTCGCGGTCGGCCACTATCGGCGGGAGCATCGCCGCGCACAATTGCTGCGCCAACTCGACCACGCGCCCGTGTGGAACTGGTTGCGGCATCATCAGCATCGCCACTGACAACGCGGCCAGCCCCGACGTGACGTATGCAGGCACGCGCCGCAAGCTCGCCGGCGCGTGAGGGATTAACGCTATTTGCAGCAGGCGCGCACGAGCCGATAATGGACGGTTCCGACCGTTCCATAGCTCGACATGCGCGACCGAATCGACGACGAAATCACCTTTCGTAAACTGGAAGTGCTGCTCGCCTTCATGCAGACCGGCAGTCTCGCGAAGGCGGCCGAAGCGCTGAACGTGAGCACGGTCAGCGTGCATCGCGCGTTGCATTCGCTCGAACAGGGCGTGCGCTGCGCGCTGTTTCGCCACGAAGGCCGCAATCTCAGATCGACCGACGCGGCGCAAATGCTCGCCGACGTCGCGCAGGAAGTCATCACGCTGATGTCCGACGGCATTCGTGCGACGCGCGAAGCGGCGGGCTATTCATCGGACCGGTTGAAGATCGGCTCGCTCTATTCGCTGACCATCAGGACGGTGCCGGGCATCGTCGTCGACATCAAGGTGCGGCGGCCCGCGCTTCAGGTCGAACTCGTGCTCGGCCCGAATGCCGAACTGATCGAGAAGCTCAAGCAGGGCGCCATCGACGCCGCGCTGATGGCCTTGCCCGACGCCGAGCCCGAGATCGAATCCATTCCGCTTTTCGAAGACGACATTTTCTTTGCCGCGCCCGCCAACTCGCCGTATGCCAATCTCGAAGCGGTCGATCTGCGCGACTGCCGTGACGAAACTTTCGTTTCGCTCGGCGAGGGCTTTGCGACCTATCACGGCTTTCAGGAAGCGTTTCGCGTCGCGGAGTTCACGCCCAACGTGACCATGCGAGTCGGCGACATTTTCTCGCTGATGAACCTCGTGAGCGGCGGCGTCGGCTATACGCTGTTGCCGGGCCGCGTGCGTGACGTGTTCGGCGACAAGGTCCAACTCATCGCGCTCAAACCGCCATACCGGATGCGCCAGACCATCGGCGTGAGTTTTTTGCGGGCGCGCGAGCGCGACCCGAATCTGCTCGCGCTGATGGCCGTGTGCCGTCTTCGTACGCGAAACGAAGGCTAAACGAAGGCTGACACATAAACCAGGGCTGCGCATTTGCGTCGCCGCTCAGCCGCCGACCAGCGCGCGCGTCGCGAAGAACAGCAGCGACGGTCCAAGCAGGCAGCCCACGCCTGTATGAAACGTGGCGATCAGCGCACCGTAGGGCACGAGCCGCCGATCGGTCGCCGCGAGTCCCGCGCTCACGCCGCTGACCGTGCCCGCGAGGCCGCCGAAAATCATCGCCGAGCGCGGCGTCTTGAGACCCATGAAGTTGGCCGCGAGCGGTGTGCCGATCATCACGATGATCGCCTTGATGAGACCCGTTGCAATGCTGAGCGCGATCACGTCGGAGCTCGCGCCGATCGCCGCGCCCGTCACCGGTCCGACGATGTACGTGACCGCGCCGGCGCCGATGGTCGTCATGCTGACCGCATCGGTATAGCCGAACGCATGCGCGACGCTTGCGCCCACGATAAACGGCAGCACCGTGCCCAGCAGCAGCGACAGCACGCCGATGAGCCCGGCCTTGCGCGCTTCGGTGGCCTGCACTTCGAAGGCCGTCGCGACGATCGCGAAGTCACGCAGCATCGCGCCGCCCATCAAGCCGACGCCCGCGAACAGCGGCAAATCGGCGAGACCTTTCTGACCCGCGGTGAACGCGCCGCCGAAGTACGCGAGCACGAGGCCGATCACGATGGCGATCGCCGAGCCGTGCACGCGCCCGAACGTGAGCTTGCGCGAGATCATCGACGACACCCACATGATGAGTCCCACGAGCGCGAACGCAGTGACGAGGCCGTTTTGTATCAGTACTTTGTCGATCATATGGATCATGGCTGGCTCCTGCGTCAGATCTCTTCGGGTTGCGGGCTGCTGATGAACGAGGTGCTGTCGCGTCCGGTGCGCGAGAGCACCGCGATGCACACGGCGCACACAGCCACCGCGCCCAACGCGGAAAGCAGCGCGACCGGTCCGCCCTTGAGCGCGGCAACCACGTTCTGATTCGCCGCCATCGCCACGACGACGGGGATGTACATCGCGCCCCAGAAGCCGACGCCGGCCTCGGTTTCTTTCGGCAGCAGTCCTTTGCCGTGCAGATAGAGCCGCAGGAAAATCAGCAGCAGCATCGCGATGCCGACACCGCCGACGTTGGTCTTGACGCCGATCGCGACCCCGAGCAGATCGCCGAGAAAGAGTCCCGCAAGGTGGCAGAAAGCGAGCAGCGCCGTTCCGTAGATGATCATCTGTTGTCTCCTGTCGACCGCGGTCGACTCTCTTGCTTTAGTGTCTTACCCGCGTTTTGTGCAAGGGCTGCTGACGGGTGGGGTTGACCGCTTACGAGCCAGCATTGCGTGCACAACGCGGCTCTTTAGGGCATGGCCGAGTCTATGGGACACAGAGACCCGGTTTCAATCACCTTCGGCAAGCATTTGTTATCGCGAGGCTAACGATTCGCGGCAAGAAGCGGTGAAAGCAGCGTGGGGCGGGGACGTGGCGCGGTTTAGGGGTTTTCCCTCGCGCGAGACGCGGCGCAGCCCGGTTCTTGATTTGACGTCGCCGCCGCCGCATAGCGCCCCGGCGTGGTCCCGGTCGCGCGCCTGAACATGTCGATAAACGCGCTCACGTTTTCATAGCCGAGTTCGAGCGCGATGGTCGTCACGCTGACGCCCTCGGCGACGAGTTCCAGCGCGCGAAGCAGGCGCGCCTGCGCGCGCCACTGCGCAAAGCTGAGTCCCGTCTCGGCGACGAAGCGCCGGCTCAGCGTGCGCGGCGACAGTCCCGCCCACTCGGCCCATTCCTCGAGACGTCGCGAGTCGGACAGATCGGCGGCCAGCGCGTCGGTGATGCGCATGAGCCGCGGGTCTTCCGGGCTCGGCAAATTCAGCGACTCGGCCTTCGACGCCGCCAGTTCATCCATGATGACTTCGGCAACCCGCGCCTGCTGCGCATCGAGCAATGCGCCGGTCCAGCTCGCCGCGCGGCGCACGGCCGCGCGCAGCAAAGGCGTCGTGCGGATCGCCCGCGGTTGCGCGGGCAACCCGGCACACCGCTCCTCGGCAATGAACACGCTCCAGCCGGAAAACGGACCATGCGAGCGCATCGAATGCTCGCAATACGGCGGCACCCATATGGCGTAGATGGCGGGCGCAACCCATTGCTGCCGGCCCACGCCGACCGACGCCAGGCCGCTCAACGCGCCCATCAACTGCCCACGCGCATGCGCGTGCGAGGCCACTTCGCGCGACGCCCGTTGCGTGAGTTCTCCCGCCATCAGAAAGGGCACGTCAGGCGCTGTGAGCAGTTCTGGACGAATCAGCGGAATAGTCATGGCTCGAAATCCGTATCGAATGGCATTTATACCTGAGACGACCCGGCACTGCATCTCTAGACTGAACTCACTACCACTTCGAGGAGTTCATCACGATGCGAGCCGAACAGATTCTTCCCGACCATGCCGATTCCGTCGATGTCGGCGGCGTGACGATTCGCAAGGGCACGATCGCGGCCTTTTTTGCCAATGCGCGTGTGCGGACCGATCCCAGCGCAAGCGAGACCGCACGCGGCCAGGCCGCCGCCGATATTCGCGAGGCGCTGCCGGCGTTGCGCGCGTCCGGCCTGTTCGACTTCGTGATGATTCGCGATCCACAGTTGCGCGAGTGGATCGATAGCGGGGCACCGACTCATTCGGCTACCGAGGCGCGGTCATGAAAGCAGCGGTCGTCATGCAAGCCGGTCAGATGCCGGTGTATTCCGACATCGACGAGCCTGCGCCCGCGGAAGGTCACGCGATAATCGACGTGGAGGCTTCGGCGCTCAGTCACATCACGCGCGGCAGGGCGTCCGGCACGCACTATTCGTCATCGGCGCGTCTGCCGTTCATCGCGGGCATCGACGGCGTGGGCCGCCGCCGAGAGGACGGCAAGCGCGTCTATTTCTTCGCGCCGAAGCAGCCGTCAGGCGGCCTCGCCGAGCGAACCGTCGTCGCGCAAAGCCAGTGCATCGAAATCCCCGAGACGCTCGATCCCGTCATCGCCGCGGCGATGGCGATTCCCGGCATGTCGTCGTGGGCAGCGCTCACCGAACGCGCGCACTTCGCTCGCGGCGAGACCGTGTTGATCAACGGCGCGACGGGCGCGTCGGGACGGCTGGCTGTGCAGATCGCCAGACATCTCGGGGCCGCGAAGGTGATCGCAACAGGGCGGCATCCGCGGACGCTCAGCACGCTTGCATCCGTGGGCGCGGATTACGTGCTTTCGCTCGATCAGGAAGAGTCCGCATTGCAGCGCGCGCTCGAGCCTCACTTTCATGAAGGTGTGGACGTGGTGCTCGATTACCTCTGGGGCGCCAGCGCGCTCACGCTGCTGACGGGCGCGGCGCGGTCGCTTCCGGGTGGTTATCCGATGCGCTTCGTGCAGATCGGCTCGGTTGGCGGCGCAACCATCTCGCTGCCGGGCGCGGCGCTGCGTGCATCGGCGATTATGTTGATGGGCAGCGGAATTGGCAGCATTCCTCTCGAGCGGCTGTTCAACGCGACGCGCGAGGTGTTGCATGCCGCGATTCCATCCCGCTTCGAGATTGCCACGCAGGCCGTTCCTCTCGCCGAACTTGCGACGCATTGGAACGAAAGCGGCAGCCGCTTGCGCACCGTCTTCACGATGCAAGGTTAACGGGCGGCTGCGGCTGCGGCTGCGCGGCGCTGTGACTCAATGCGCGAGTTTCACCGCGCCGCGATTGCGGTTCAGCACGCGCGCCTGCAACACGATGACAAGCAGCAGGAACATGCCGCGAATCACCGACTGCCAGTAAGCCGACAAGCTGATATAGCCGAGCCCGTTCTCGAAGTTGAGCAGATTGAAGACGAGCGCGAGCAGTGCGACGCCCGCAATCGTCATCGCAATCGAGCCTTCGCCGCCCGTCAGCCGTGTGCCGCCGAGCACGACCGCCGAGATCGCGAACAGCTCCCAGCCGACGCCCTCGTTGGGCTGCCCCGCGCCGAACTGCGCGGCGAGAATGCTGCCGGCGATGCCCGCGAGCAAACCGCTCACCGCATACACGGCGACCAGCGTGCGATCCACGTTGAGCCCCATGAGCCGCGACGCTTCCTCGCTGCCGCCGATAGCCAGCGCATGCCGCCCGAAGCGCGACGAGCGCAGCGCGATCCAGCCGAGAATCGCAGCGACTGCCGACACGATGCCGGGAATCGGCAAGCCGAACAGATCGCCCTGGCCGAAGCCCGCAAAGCTCGAATCGGACGCGATGCCGACCGCGTCGTTGTGACCGAGCAGCAGCGCGAGACCATGCGCGCCGAGACTCGTCGCGAGCGTGACGATGAACGGCAGAATGCGCATGCGCGTGATGACGAGTCCGTTGAGCACGCCAACCGCAAGGCCCGCGAACGATCCCGCCAGCACGGCGGCCACGCCGCCATGCGGACTCGCCAGCGCCGACACGACACTCGCGAGCGCCGCCACCGCGCCGACCGAAAGATCGATGCCGCCCGTGATGATGACGAATGCCATGCCGATCGAGATCAGCAGGAACATCGAGTTGTAGCGCCAGAACGAAAGCACGTTGTACGCGTCGGCGAAATGCTCGTAGCGCGTCACGCCTAGCACGAGCAGCGCAACGAGTGCGCTGATAATGGGCAGATTCTTCTTCATGAGCGTCAGCCTCGCTTGCGTTGCACGTACACCGCGACGATGATGATCGCCGCCTTGAGCACCAGCGCCGCCGCATCGGGAATACCGTGCGCGAGCAGCGTGTAACGCAGCAACTGGATGATGAGCGCACCGATCAGCGTGCCGGTGATGTACGCCTTGCCGCCTGTCAACGCCGTGCCGCCGACGGCCACCGCCGCGATCGCATCCAACTCGACGCCCAGACCGATGACGTTTGCATCCGACGACGAATTCACCGAAATCGAAATCAGACCGGCGAGTCCGGCGAGCGCCGCGCAGACGGTATAGGCAATCATCTTCACGCGCACGGTCGGAATGCCCGACAGATACGCCGCGTCTTCATTGCCGCCCGTCACCAGCAGATACTTGCCGAACAGCGTCTTGCGCACGATCCACGTAAATACGGCGACGAGCGCGAGCATCAACAGAATCTGGAAGGGCACGCCCGCGACCTTGCCGAGCGCGATCCATTGAAACGCCGGATTGGTGAAGGCCTGCAGGCTGCCGTCGGTGACGACCTGCGCGATGCCGCGTCCCGCGATGAACAGCACGAGCGTCGCGACGATCGGCTGCACGCGAAGCCGCGTGACGAGCAGGCCGTTGAACACGCCGCATAGCGCGGCCGCGACGATCGGCAGCGTGAAGGCGAGGGCAATGCCGGGCGGTCCCGCGATGTTCATGAAGAGCATCGGCGCGAGTGCGCCGGCAATCGCCATCGACGCGCCCACCGACAGATCGATGCCGCCTGTGGCCACCACCAGCGTCATGCCGATGCCGACGATCACGATCGTCACCACTTGCGTCAAGTTGACGTTGAAGGTTTGCAGCGACACGAAGTGCGGCGTGAAAAGCAGATTGAAGACGATCATCGCGACGAGCACGACGATCTCGCGCTGAATCGCGACACTGCGTTTTTTCCTCGCGGGCGCGTGGACGATTTGCGCCGCGCGTTGCGTATCATCGATCATGTTTGGCTTCCTCCACCGCTTCGGCCAGCGTCGACCGCTCGCCCGCGCCGTGTGCGATTGCGTCCATGATCGAGGCCTCGTTCATCTGCGCGCCGTCGAGCTGCGCGACGGTCTGGCCATCGCGGATAACGACCGCGCGATCCGCGACCGCCGTGAGCTCTTCGAGTTCCGACGCCGACAGCAGCACCGCCAGGCCCGAATCGCGCAATTCGCGCACGATCTTCGCGACGTCGGCCTTCGCGCCGACGTCGATGCCGCGCGTCGGTTCATCCAGCAGCAGCAGACGCGGATGCGTCGCGAGCCAGCGCGCGAGCAGCACCTTCTGCTGATTGCCGCCCGAGAGTTCGCGGATCGGCTGATCGGCGGAACGCAGCTTGATGCCGAGCGACTCGATAAAGCCATCGACAATTTCTTTTTGCCGCGCGACATCCACGATGCCGCGTTTCGTGAGCGCGGGCAGACACACGAGCGTGAGGTTGTCGCGCACCGACAACTCCGGCACGATGCCTTCGGCCTTGCGGTCCTCGGTCAGATACGCGACGCCATGCGCGATCGCATCCTTCGGCGACTTCCACGCGACGGTCTCGCCATTCATCGACAGCGTGCCTTTCTCCGGACGATCCGCGCCGAACAACAGACGCATCGTTTCCGTGCGGCCCGAGCCGAGCAGTCCGGCGAGGCCGACGGCTTCGCCCGCGTGCACATCGAGAGACACGTCCGCGACTCTTGCGCCGGCCGACAGTCCTTGCGCACTCAGCGCGAGGCCGCCGCGCTTCGCGAGATTCGCTTCCTTGACCGCGCTGTCTTCATGCACGACGGCGGCGAGCGTGCGGCCGAGCATCGTCGTGACGAGCCTGAGCTTGTCCATGTCCTGCATCGCGCTTTCGGCGACGGTTTGCCCGTCGCGCATCACGGTGACGCGGTCGCACAACGCATACAGTTCGTCCAGCCGATGCGAGACGAAAATCACCGCGCGTCCGTCATCGCGAAGACGGCGCACGACGCTGAACAGCAACTCGACTTCGCGTTCATCGAGCGACGAGGTGGACTCGTCCATGATGACCATCTTCGCATCCGACGACACCGCGCGTGCGAGCGCGACCATCTGCTGAATCGCTGTGGAATATTCGCGCACGGGCTTCTTCACATCGATCTTCAGTCCGAACGATTCGAGCAGTTCGTCCGCGCGGTGCTGCACGGTTTTCCAGTCGATCAGCCCGAAGCGGCGTGGCTCGCGTCCGAGAAAGATGTTCTCCGCAACCGAGCGGAACGGCACTAGATTGATTTCCTGGTAGATCGTGCTGATGCCCGCCTCGCGCGCTTCCTTCGGCGTGCGGAAATCGGCTTCGCGTCCGTCGAAGCGAATCGTGCCCGCGCTTTTCCGATAGGCGCCGGTGAGGATCTTGATGAGCGTCGATTTGCCCGCGCCGTTCTGACCGATCAGCGCATGCACTTCGCCCGCCGTCACGGTCAGCCGCGCGCGTTTCAACGCGGCGACACCGCCGAAAGAGATGTCGATGTCCTGCATGTCGAGCAACGGAGCTTGAGCCATCGTGCGTCATCCATCATCGAAAGAACTGAAACGACAAAGCGGGCGCTTTGGAAAAAGCGCCCGCGAAGGCACAGAGCTGTCGCTCAATAGCCGTACTGCATGCTCGCGTCGACGTTGCTCTTGTCATAGAAGCGATCGGAGACCTTGACCCACGGCGGGATCGTTTCGCCTTTCGCGTACTTCTGCGCGACGTCGCAGGCGAGCGGTCCGAAGAACGGGCTCGATTGCACGCTCGCGCCGAGTTCGCCGGCCTTGATCGCTTCGAGTCCGCCCTTGGTGCCGTCGATTGTCACGATCTGGATGTCCTTGCCCGGCTGCTTGCCCGCGGCCTTGATCGCGGCGATCGCACCGAGCGCCATTTCGTCGTTGTGCGCATAGACGGCGGTCACGTCGGGATGCGCCTGCAACAGCGTCTCCATCACCTGGCGGCCCTTGTCGCGCGCAAAGTCGCCGCTTTGCGATGCAACGATCTTCATGCCCGGATTCTTGGCGATGACTTCATCGAAGCCTTTCTTGCGATCGTTCGCGGCGGACGCGCCCGTCGAGCCTTCGAGTTCGATGATGGTCGCCTTGCCATTGGTCGCCTTGATGAGCCAGTCGGCGGCGCGCTGTCCCTGATCGATGAAGTCCGAACCGATGAAGGTGATGTAGTCCTTGCCGGCTTTCGCCATCGACTGATCGACGTTGCGGTCGACGAGAATCACCGGAATGCCAGCCTTTTTCGCCTGCATGATGACGGGCACGAGCGGCTTTTCTTCACGCGGCGGGAACACGAGCAGATCGACGTGCTGCGCGATCATGCTTTGAATATCCGCGACCTGCTTGGCGGCGGAACTGTTCGCGTCGGTCATGACCATCTGCCAGCCGCACTTCGAGGCGATCTCCTTGAAGCTGCGGGTCTCAGCGAGGCGCCAGGGGTTATTGCTTTCCGTCTGCGCGAAGCCGACTCTCAGCGGCTTCTTGTTCGGGATCTTCGGCAGCGCGTCGTCCGCGGCATGCGCGATGCCGAAGCCGGCGGAAAAGGTGAGCGCAGCGAGTGCGATAAACGATGCAGCGATCGGGCGCAGGCCCGTTTTCTTTGTGAGCGACAGCATGTCTTCCTCCGATAAGGATGGTTTGCCTCTTCTTGTCAATGCCGATGCTTGTGATGCCCGGTCTACTGCTTGCTGCGAGAGCGCCAACTAGAGAGCTAGATGCACTGGCTAGTCGTTAATATTATTAATAGCGAGTTGCTTCGTTTCGGCGATGACCTTGACCGAGCCGCGCTCGATCAACGGTCCGTCGAGCTTGACCGTGCGACGCCGCACGGGCGCGCCCGCCGCGCGGTTGTGTTCTTCCTGCAAGAGCGTGTCGACCGCCCATTTGCCAAGCTCGTAGTTCGGCAACACGACGGTCGATAGCGGCGGATGCGTGTGCCGCGCGATTTCCTGATCGTCGTAACCGAGCACGGACACATCGTCGGGCACGCGCAGGCCGAGCTGCTTGAGCGCTTCGATGGCGCCGAGCGCCATCAGATCGTTCGCGCAGAAAATGGCCGTCGGCGGATTCGGCTCGCGCATCAGCGAGAGCGTTTCCTCGAAGCCGGTCGCCGGTCCCCAGTCGCCTTCGCGCACGAGTTCCGGCGCGAACGGCAAATCGGCCGTCGCCAAAGCGGTGCGATAACCCTTCAGACGATCGCGCGCCGCATCCTGCCACGGCTCGCCGTTGATATAACCGATCCGCCTGTGTCCCGCCGCGAGCAGATAGTCTGTCGCCGTGTGGCCGCCCGCGACTTCGGCGGGCACGACCGACGACACATCGGCATCGCTCGAATAGCAGTTGAGCAGCACGGTCGGCACGCGCGCGAGCGCCGCGGGTACGGTCACGCGGCGGGTGTACACGGTCGCGTAGATCACGCCGAGCACGTTCGCATTGCCGAGCGTCGCTTCGAGCACGCGGGCTTCGATCTCCGCGTTGCCGTGCGTCGAATACACGGCGAGCATCCGGCCGTGAGCGAACGCGGCATCGCGCGCGCCGTCGATGCTGACGACCGGATGCGGGCTCGTGGAGATCTCATCGGCGAGATAGACGATCAGGTTGCGTTCGCCCTGTGCCGTGTCGAACGAGGGCAGCGCGCTCGTTTCGCGCTGCGTCATCCGGTAGCCGAGTTCCTGGGCCGCGCGCAGTACCTTGTCGCGCGTGGCGTCGGAGAACTTCGCGCCGCTCGCGTTGTTGAGCACGAGTGAAACCGTCGATTGCGAGACTCCGGTGAGCTTCGCAATGTCGGTCATGGTAGGGCGGCGTTGGGTCGTCTTCTTCATGGGCTTGCCGGCTGGAGTGCAGCAAACTTACCACTAATATTAGCGATGAACAACGCGCATCGGCGCCCATTCGATCGGGGTTTTCACCGAGTATTACTAATAATATTGACGACCCAAAGCGACGCATGCGATTCTTTTTTGCAAACCGACATGGAGGAGACGCGCATGGCCCGTTACGACGAAAGCACGAGAGACGCACTCGCGGATGCGTTCAACCGCGACGGCTTCGTGCTGTTGCGCAATCACTTTCCGCGCGCGACGATCGAAGGGTGGCGCGACGCATTTGCGCCGCTGCTCGCGCCTCATGTCGAATCTGACGCGAACGGCAATCGCGGCCCCGGCCGCTATTACGTGACGCTGCCGTTCGAGGGCCTCTTTGCCGATCCGGCCATTGTCTGCGATGAAGACATCGTCGGTATCGTGGAGCGTGTGGCGGGCCACGATCCGGTGATGTGCCAGCTTGCCACCGATACGCCGGTGCTCGGCTCGCAGTTCCAGGACTGGCATCGCGATACGCCGCCGCTCTTTGACGACGCGCCGGAAACGCCGTCGTTTCAGCTTGCAGTGAACTTCCCGCTCGTGGATGTCGACGATAGCAATGGGCCGCTCGAGACGACGCGCGGCACGCATCGCATCTCGCGGGAAGAAGCATTGGAAGGTCTGGAAGCGGGGCGCTTCCGAGCCGAGCGCGTGCCGATGCAGGTCGGCGACGTGATGATCCGCGACGTGCGCGGGCTGCATCGCGGCACGCCGAATCTGACCGGCGTGCCGCGTCCGATGGTCGTGATCGGCTATAGCCGCGGGTGGTATTTCCGGCCCGAAGTGCATATCGACGTGCCGTGCAAGGTGCTCGCCGAACTTCCGCCGCGCGCGCGGCGTTTGTTGCGCTTTAATCCGGTCGTCGAAGAAACCGCGCGCACGTTCGATGAAAACTACCGGCAATTTGCTTATTGAGCGCGTATTGAGCGGCGAGGCGCAAGGACGCTCTATTGAGCCATAGCTTCGCAGCATCTCGACACGCCGCTATTCGCGCACGCGCCGCGCAGCTATGATTGGAGCAGGGCGGCGCCTGGCCTATTCAAAAGCGCCGTCCCGCTGCGTCGAAACTGGTGAAGCCTGTGTTTGCCGCGTCGGCGGCCCTTGGTTGAACAAAGCGGTTGAACAAGCGGTTGAACAAGCGGTTGAACAAAGCGCCTTTTGCAGGTCCTGGAAACAAACCAGAACGAAGGGGAATGCCGTGGCCAGCTACGATCGCAATCACGAGGTTCCGTTCAACACAGGCCGGCGGCAGTTTCTCGGCTACACCGGCGCCGGCGTGCTCGCCGCGATGCTGTCCGGTTGCGGCAGCGACGAGGTGCAGTCGACGCCTTATCAGCAGACCATTGCACTCGGTCAGCAGATGATCCAGCAGGCCGTCAGCGATCCGTCGACGCCCGTCGCCGCAATCTCCGTCGCGATGGTCAAGGGCAACGCGGTGGTCTGGCAGCAGGCGTTCGGTGTGGCGTCGGTGCCGGGGCAGATCAAGGCGACGCCGCAAACGCGCTTTAACATCGGCTCCGTCAGCAAGTTGTTTCCGGCGCTGGCGGCGGCCATCCTCGTCGATCGCGGGCTCATTACGCTCGACACACCGATCGTCAAATATCTGCCGGCCTTCACGATGCTGTCTCCGGAATACGCGCGGATCACCACGCGTCATCTGCTGTCGCACGCATCCGGTTTGCCCGGCACGAACGGGCGCAATCTCTTCACGTTTGAGCCGGTCGCCGGTTACGCCGCCGACACGCAAGCCGAACTCGCCAACTCGCATCTGAAGCATTTGCCCGGCGAGCTGGCCGTCTATTGCAACGACGGCTTCACGATGGTCGAGCAGATCGTGCTCGCCGTGACGGGCCGGAGTTTCGCGGACTTCGTGCAGTCGGAGATTCTCACGCCGCTGAAGATGACGCACTCCAGCTATCTGACGAGTGTGCCGTCCGATGGATCGTTCTCGCTGCCGTACGTGAAGGGCGCGCAGCATCAGGAATTCGTCAATGCATACGCGACCGGCGGACTGAGTTCGACGCCCGTCGACATGATGAACCTCGCGCAGATGATCTACGGCGGTGGCCTATTCCAGGGACAGCGCATCGTGTCCGCGGCGGGCATCGCGGAGATGGGCGCCGACCAGACGAAAAGCCTGACGATCAACCCGTCGCCGGAATGGCGCTGGGGTCTGGGCTGGGACAGCGTGGTCCAGCCCGCGCTCAACGCCGCAGGCGTGCTCGGCTGGGAAAAAGACGGCGGCACGGCGTTCTACTCGACCGAATTTTTCGTCGTCCCCAATGCGAAGTTCGCGCTGATGGTGACCGGCAATGCCGGATACAACGCTCGCGCTATTGCCGAAACGCTGGTGCTGTCGGCGCTGAAGGAAGACGGCACGATTGCGTCGCTGCCGGCGAAGCTCGCCAACACGGCGCCGCCGGCCGCATCGGGGCCGGGCATCGCGGGCGGCGCGGGCATTTACGGCAATTCCGATTCGCCGTATCAGGTGCTCGCCAATGCGGACGGCAGTCTGCAGATCAACCAGTGGGACGCCGATACCCGAGGCTGGGCCGAGATCGGCGCATACCAGTACCGCAGCGATGGCTGGTGGTGGAGCGCTGCCGATACGGCGTCGTACCGCTTCACCGTCGTGTCGGGCAACGACAGCGAGGGCAATGCATTCAACTATCGCTATCTGATGAAGCGGGTCGTGCCGGGCGCGGGCTACGCGTATCTGACGCTGCCGGTCGGCCAGCAACTCGCACCGCTGGCGCCGCTCGACAGCGCGTGGCAGCAACGCGTCGGCACGCAATGGACCTTGACCAACGATTCACCGAGCGCCGTGCCGATTGTCGTTCTTGGCAATCCGCCGGCCTTTTTCGCGACCCTGGCTGAACTTCCCGGCTACGTGCTGTTCGGCAACGAAGATCTTCGCTACGAACTGTTCGTGCCGGTGAGCGATACGCTCGGCGGCATGTCCGTTAAAGTGCCGGGCAACTTTGGACGCGACCTGTACGAGATTCGCTTTGCGTCGCCTGGCGCGACGACGCTGACGATCGGCAGTTCGATTTACGCTCGTATCTGACACTGAGTGCACGCGCCGCGGTAAACCGAACGCCGATGTCCCGAGGCCTGATTTGATAATATCTGATTGGTCAGTTATATCGGATCGTTCAGGAGGCCTCGCGTGCGTCACTACACCAAAGACAATTTCAGGCTGACGGAGAGCGTGGGCTTCCAGTTGGTGAAGGCGCGCAACCTGATCGTCGCCGAAATGGACGCGGCGCTCAAGGAACTCGACATCTCCAGCCAGCAAATGGGCATCATGCTGACGCTTCGCCAGCGCCTCGCGTCGACGCCGTTCGAGCTGTCGAAAATGCTTGCCATCGATACGGGCCTGATGACGCGCATGCTCGACAAGCTCGAAACCAAGGGCCTTTTGGTGCGCTCGCGCGACGAGACGGACCGCCGCGTGGTCAATCTTTCACTCACGAAAGAGGGCGTCGCCGTCGCCGATCAGATTCCTCACGTCGCGCCCGCTGTGCTGAACGCACGGCTGAACGACTTCACAAAATCCGAACTCGTTGAATTGCGCCGTTTGCTGCGTAAATTCCTGAGCGACTGAACGCGGCGCTCGCCGTCTGCTCCGTCTGCTTCGCCCGTGCCTCCGCAAAACTAAAGACTGTCGCCGCCAATGAAACAATGAGTTCCATGCGGCGCCGTTGATAGTATCTGACATGTCAACTATTGTGTCGACAGGCAACGAGGAGCAACGCATGTCGCACTATTCAAAGGCCGATTTTCATTTGACGGATAGCGTCGGCTTTGCGATCAGCAAGGCGCGCAATCTGATGGCGATGCACATGGACGCGGCGGTGAAGGGCTTGGATGTGCGCGCGCATCACGTCGGCATTTTGCTGTCGCTACTGCAGGGCATCGACACGACACCGGCGGCGCTGTCGCGTCATCTCGGCGTCGATACCGGCCTGATGTCGCGCACGCTCGACAAACTCGAGACGCGGGGCCTGTTGACGCGCTCGCGCAGCACGGGCGACCGCCGCGTCGTCAACGTCGAACTCACGAAAGCGGGCCGCGACGTTGCGCTGCGTATCGCCGAGATTGTGCCGGATGTGCTGAATGCCCGGCTCGAAGGCTTCACTCACGACGAATTCAATGAACTGCGCCGTCTGCTTGGCAAGTTTCTGAACGACTGAGCGCTTTTTTTTAACCATATATCTGACAGGTCAGCAAATGAGAAACGAGTTAAAGAAAGAACGGCGCGCTTCACGGCTGCTGAAAGCGGGTGTGTCGATCATGTTTGCCGCGGTGCTGTCGGCGTGCGCGAATTATGCGGGCATCCACAGCGACGCAAAGACGGCCGGCCCGCAGCAGTACGCCACGCAACAAAGCATTCCCGCCGAACAAGGTCACTGGCCCGCAGCGGACTGGGCCGACCAGTTCGGCGACGCGCAACTGAAAGCGCTGATCGACGAAGCGCTGAAGAGCAGCCCGACGCTCGATCAGGCGCGCTCCCGCGTCTCGGCGGCCGCTGCTTATAGCGAAATTGCGAAAGCCGGCACGATGCCGCGCGTCGACGCGAGTTATTCGCTGACGCGTCAGCAATTCTCGGGCACGGCGCTCGTTCCGCCTCCGTACGGCGGCTCGTGGCAAACGGAAAACAAGGGCTTGTTGAATGCTTCATACGATCTCGATCTGTGGGGCAAGAATCGCGAAGCGCTGAAGGCCGCGATTTCGCAACTTCAAGCGAGTCAGGCCGATGCCGAGGTCGTGAAACTGACGCTGACGACGTCGATTGCACGCACGTACAACCAGCTTGCGCGCCTCTATCTGTTGCGCGACATCGCGCAGCAGGAGGTCACGCAGCGTGAGCAGATCGAGCGCATTACCGCGGGGCGCATTGCGACCGGGCTCGATACCGAAGTCGAACGCAAGACGGCGCAGGCCAATCTCGCGACGAGCCGTGCCGCGCTGAAGTCGCTCGACGGACAGATTCTCGCGACGCGCTACCAGATCGCCGCGCTGCTCGGTGCGGGTCCGGACCGCGGGTTGCAGATTGCGCGGCCGTCGCTCGGTCTCGGCGACGAAGTCCGTCTGCCCGACAACCTGCCTGCGGATCTGGTGGGTCGGCGCCCCGACATCGTGGCCGCGCGCTGGCGCGTCGACGCGATGACGCATGACGTGAAGGAAGCGAAGGCCGAGTTCTATCCCGACATCAACCTGAGCGCGGCAATCGGGCTCGACGCGTTCGGCTTTGGCCGCTTTCTGACGGCGGCTAGCCGAACGGCATCGGCCGGCCCGGCAATTCACTTGCCGATCTTCGACGCAGGCGCACTGCGGGCGCAGTTGAAGGGCCGCTACGCCGACTTCGACTATGCGGTCGCGACCTACAACCAGACGCTCGTGACGGCGCTGAGCGAGGTCGCATCTCAACTGGCCAATGTGCGTTCGACCGATGCACAGCTTGTCGATGCACAGGCGGCACAGGACGCCGCGCGCGAGGCCGACAGACTCGCGCTCGTGCAATACAAGGCGGGCCTGACGAATCAACTGACCGTATTGAACGCCGACGTCAACGCGCTTTCCGCCGATCAGGCCGTGGCGAACCTGCGCATGAGCCGCCGCGATCAGCAGATTGCGCTGGCTTCCGCGCTTGGCGGCGGCTTCGTCGATACATCGAACACCGATGCGGGGCGCACGCAAGCATCGAACCCATCCGTTGACGCCGCGCGTTGAGCGGCCTTCCGAATAACCCACGACCGAATCTGCCTGGAGAATCGACATGAGTGAAATCAACACGCCGGAGCGCGCCGCGACGCATGCGGCGCCCGCCAACGTAGACACAGCGACGGCACCCAATGCCGCCGCGGCCACCGCGGCCACCGCGCCCACCGCCGCGAGCGAGCCGAATTCGCGCAAGCGCCAACTGCTGCTCACGCTGCTTGGTGCAGCCGTCGTCGTATCGGTTGCGGCATACGGTGCCTATTACATGACCTATGCGCGTTATCACGAGACGACCGACGACGCCTACGTAAGCGGCAATCTCGTGCAACTCACGCCGCAAGTAACCGGTACGGTCGTCGGGGTGAACGCCGACGACACGCAGATCGTGAAGGCGGGCGACCCTGTCGTCACGCTCGATAACGCGGACGCGACAGTCGCGCTCGGCAACGCCGAAGCGATGCTGGGGCAGACCGTTCGCCAGGTGAGCAGCCTGTACGTGAACAACGATTTCTACGCCGCCAACATCGCGCAGAAACAGTCCGATCTGGCTCGCGCGCAAGACGATCTGCGCCGCCGCCAGGCCGTCGCCGACACGGGCGCTGTGTCCGCGGAAGACATCGCGCATGCACGCGACACGGTGACCGCCGCGCAGGCCGCGCTCGACGCCGCGCGTCAGCAGGCGGAAGCCAACCGCGCGCTGACCGACCACACGACGATCGAACAGCACCCGAGCGTGCAGGCCGCGGCGTCGAAAGTACGCGACGCGTACCTCGCCTATGCACGCAACACGTTGCCCGCGCCCGTCACCGGCTATGTGGCGAAGCGCTCGGTGCAGGTGGGCCAGCGCGTATCGCCGGGCACGCCGTTGATGGCCGTAGTGCCGCTCAACGGCGTCTGGGTCGATGCCAACTACAAGGAAAGCCAGTTGCGCAACATGCGTATCGGCCAGCCTGTCACGCTGACGGCCGACGTGTACGGCAGCAAGGTCGAATATCACGGCCGCGTGGTCGGCTTCTCGGCGGGCACGGGTAGCGCCTTTGCGACGTTGCCCGCGCAGAACGCGACCGGCAACTGGATCAAGGTGGTTCAGCGTTTGCCCGCGCGCATCGAACTCGATCAGAAGGAACTGCAAGTGCATCCGCTGCGAATCGGCTTGTCGATGCAGGTCGATGTGGATACGCGCGATAGCACCGGCGCGCAACTCGGCGCGGCCGTGAATACGACGTACCGCACCGATGTCTTCGCGCAATACGGGGCTCAGGCCGATGCGGAGATTCAGAAGATCATCGAACGGAATAGTGTTGTCACGCATGCGGGACCGACGGAGCGTGTCGTATCGTCGGCACAGGGCACGCGTGACAAGCGCAACAGCACCGCCATGCCAAAACGCGCGGGCTGAAGTGCAGAACGTGACGCCGTTCGTTATCGCGTCTTCATTTATCCATTTAGCTGACAGGTCAGATAGATATTGCCGGCCTGTTCGCGACTTCGTACTGGAAGTGAGATGAATTCCTCGACGCAACTCGCACTCCCGCCGTTGAGCGGCGCAAAGCTGGTTCTCGCGACCTTCGCCGTCGCCCTCGCGACGTTCATGAACGTGCTCGATTCGTCCATCGCCAACGTTGCGATTCCGACTATCTCGGGCAATCTCGGCGTATCCGTCGATGAAGGCACGTGGGTCATCACGTTGTTTTCCGCAGCGAATGCAGTCGCCATTCCGCTAACGGGCTGGCTCACGCAGCGCGTCGGTCAAATCAAGCTGTTCGTCGCCGCGATCGTGCTGTTCGTATTTTCTTCGTGGCTGTGCGGGGTCGCGCCGAACCTGGTGATCCTGCTCGCCGCGCGCGTGTTGCAGGGTGCCGTGGCCGGTCCGCTGATTCCGTTGTCGCAAGCGATTCTGCTCGGCTCGTATCCAAAGGAAAAGAGCTCGACCGCGCTGGCGTTATGGGCGATGACGGCCACGGTCGGCCCGATTGCCGGTCCGGCGTTGGGCGGCTGGATCACCGACAGCTATAGCTGGTCGTGGATCTTTTACATCAACATTCCGGTTGGTCTCTTTGCTGCGGCCGTGACGTGGTTCATCTATCGCGACCGCGAGACGCCAGCGCGCAAACTGCCCATCGACAAAGTGGGCTTGATGTCGCTGATCGCATGGGTCGCGTCGCTGCAAATCATGCTCGACAAGGGCAAGGACCTCGACTGGTTCAGCTCGCCGGTGATCTGCATTCTCGCGGCCGTGGCGGCGGTCAGCTTCGTGTTTTTCCTGATCTGGGAATTCACGGAAAAGAATCCGATCGTCGATCTCCGGCTTTTCGCGGTACGCAATTTCCGCGGCGGCACGATTGCGATTTCGGTCGCGTATGCGGTGTTCTTCGCGAACCTCGTGATTCTGCCGCAATGGATTCAGGGCTATCTGGGCTATCGTTCGGTGGATGCCGGTCTCGTCACCGCGCCGCTCGGCATCTTCGCGGTGCTGCTCGCGCCCGTGATGGCGAAGATCATGCCGAAGACGGATGCACGCGTGCTCGCGACGCTGGCTTTCGTCGGTTTCGCCGCGGTTTTCCTGATGCGCTCGCATTACACGACGGGCGTCGACACCTATACGCTCGTGCTGCCGACGCTGCTGCAAGGCATTCCGATGGCGCTCTTTTTCACGCCGCTTACCGCGATCATTCTGTCGGGACTCTCACCCGATAAAATTCCTGCGGCCGCAGGCCTGTCGAACTTCGTGCGCGTATTCGCCGGCGGCGTGGGCACGTCGCTGATCACGACGGGCTGGAACAACCGGACGATCCTGCATCACGCGCAACTCGCGGAACAGTCGGGCGTCAACAATCCGGCTTATACGTCCGCGCTCGCGGACATTCATACGACGCTCGGCGGCAACATGGATCAGGCGGCGGCATTCTTCGAGCGCTCGCTGAATGCACAGGCCGCGATGCTCGGGCTGAACGACATCTTCTGGCTTTCGTCGATGATCTTTATCGTGATCATTCCGCTGATCTGGCTCACGAAGCCGGGCAAGGGCGGTGGCGGCGGGGCGGCGGCAGGTGCGCACTAGGATGCGCGAGGAGACGAGACGTTCGAAGTAGCGAACGTCTCGTCGCGGTTCACCGCACAGCCACAACCATTACGCCGCCGACAACCTCACCGACACGCCCGTCCCCGTATAAACCGGCGTCGCCTTGAAGCCGTCGACCGTCACCGTCGAGAACTTCGCCGAGCCGGCCGCGCCGTCGATCAGCGCGATGGTGTCGCCGGCTTTCGGCGCATAGCCGTTCACGAACTTCACATGCAGCGTGCCGCCCGCGACGCTCAGCGTGCCACCCACGCGCAGACGCCCGCCGCCGTTGCCGTCGATGTCGAGTTCGAGCGTCGTGTTATCGAGCTGCGTGTAGCGCGTCGAGATCGTCACCGGCGCGCCGGCCGCGATCCTCACGCTGCCGCCCGAGCCGACGTACACGTCGCCGCTGCCAAACGCGTTCGCGGAGCCCGCCGCGAGCGTGCCGCCGCTCACTTGTGTGCCGCCCGTGTAGCGGTTGTTGCCCGACAGCGTCAGCGTGCCTGTGCCTTGCAGCGTCAGCTTGCCTGCACCGGCAATATCGTTGCGCCACACGTCGGCCGCATTGAGCCCGCCCTGCGACGCATCCATCGACACGATCACGTTGCCGTTGAACGCGCCATAGCCGTCGGCGGCGGCGAACAGGTTCAGGCGGCCCCAGCCTTCGGCGTCGTCCATCACCGGATAGCCGGACGGCATCTCGGTCGTCTTCAGCACGACGCGCCGCTGGTCCGCGCTCAGGTACGGGAAGCGCGTCTGCAACAGAATTTCCGCGCCCTTGGGCACGAGCGGCGGCGCATCGGTCGATGCGATCGGGCCGAAGCCGAACGTCATGCGGCGCATGAATGCCGCTTTATTTGCGGTGTAATCGGCGAAGCGGTCCGTTGCCGCCGTGCCCGAACGAGCGAATGCGGCGAAGCTCGCGCCGTTGGTCCCGCTGAGCTGCTGCAGCGCCTGGTGAGCCTGAACGTAGGCGGCCTGCGCGTCGCTTGCATACGTGTTCAGGTTCGCCGCGCTGACGGCGAGCGCGAGCATCCGGCCGCCGATCACGTCGAGCGGCGAGTGCATGCCGGCGAGAATCCGGTTCTCGCCGAGTTCGAGACCGCGGCTCACCATTTCCTGGAATCGTTCGGGAACGAGCCACGCCATCGTCGTCGCATCGCGCATCGCCTCGGCCTCATGGCCGCTGATGAAGCCGCCGTCGGTCGCGGGCGTCGTGCTTTCCGCGGGAACGAGCGTCGGCGCGACCACGACGCTCGCGCTCCAGCGATACGGCCGTGCGTACTTGTAAAAGCGTTTCGCTGGTTCCGTCGATGCGTTGTTGCCCATCTCGTTCAAGAGATCGACGACCTTGCCGAAGCTCGCGTTCGTGCTGCCGCCGACGCCGACGTTATTGCCCGAGTCGTTGTACAGCACGGTCGTCGCATCGGACGGCACGCTGATGATGCTGGTCGTCTGCTGCGCCGCCGTGCGCCATGCGGCGGTGAGCGGGCCCATCCCGTCGGTCACGCTGTAGCCCTTGCCGCGGCGGTCGTCGAAATACGCGGCGTCGGCCTGCTGCGGCGTGCGCGCGGTCGTCGCGTCGATCACGTATTGAACGTTGGCGCCCAGCACCGTGCTGTTCAGGATCGTGCCGCACGGCGTGCCGCTGGCGGGCAGGCCGGAGCAGGTCGACGGCACGATCGCCGGAAACGCGCCGTTGGCCGGCGCGCTCACACCCGCGTCGACCAGCATCGTCGACGGCTGCCACAGGTCGAGAAAGCGGCTCACGACACGCACCGCGGCGTTGGTCGACAGCGTTGCATAGCGCGCGTCGCCGCGCTGGTTGGTCGCGATGTTATCGACGAAGGCCGGCACGCCAGGCACGGGCGCGCTGTCGACGAAACCGGGATCGGCCGGCGGCGCCGGCACGGCCGCGACGGGCGTATTAGTGGCGACGACATCGCCGCCGCCGCCGCAGGCAGCCAGAACGATCGCACTCGACAACGCTGCGACGTGCAGCGGAAAACGGCTTCGTGACGCAAACATGCAAACTCCATCCTGAGGGTCAAAGATGGCGCATTGTCGTGGGCGAACGTGACGTGGAGGTTACGGAGCCGTTTAGTGGGGATTTGGTGTTGGGGTGGGGAAGAGCGAGGCGACGCTCGCTACTCTGTAGCTGGATCGATGCGCCGGTGTTCAATGGATGCGGCTATCCGGCGCGTACATACGCAACAAGCGAGAAAAACGGTTGTTACTTCCCGTACATGTCGAAATCGAAGTACTTCGCTTCGATCTTGCGATACGTGCCGTCCTTGAGCAATTCGGCAATCGCGCCGTTCAACGCATCGCGCAGTTGCGGCTCCGACTTGCGCACGCCCGCCGCGTCGCCGTCGCCCATGATCTTCGCGTCGTAGACCACATCGCCTGCGAATGAAAATCCCTTGCCGGCCGGCGTCGCGAGAAAACCCAGCTTGCCCTGCACGGCGTCCATCAGCACCGCATCGACGCGCCCCGCCGTCAAGTCGGAATAAGCCTGGTCGTAGCTCGGATACGCGACCACTTCCACGCCCGACGACGCCCACTTCTCGCGCGCATACGTTTCCTGCACGGTGCCTTGCTCGACCGCCACGCGCTTGCCCGCGAGCTTCGACGCTTCGGGCAGCAGATGCGCGCTGTCCTTCGCGATCAGACGCGTCTGGTTGCGGTACAGCCGGTCGGTGAAGTCGATCTGTTCGCGGCGCTTGGCGTTTGCCGCCATCGACGAAAGGATCACGTCGAACTTGCGCGCCTGAAGGCCGGGAATCAGTCCGTCGAAGCTGCTTTGCACCCAGACGCACTTCGCCTTCAGTTTCTCGCAGATTGCATTGCCGAGGTCGACGTCGAAGCCCACGACCGTGCCGTCTTTTGCGATCGATTCGAACGGCGGGTACGTCGGGTCGACGCCGATGCGGATCGTGGTCCACTCCTTGGCCGATGCCATCGTGCTCGCGGCCATCAGGGCGAGCAGGGCGGCGCTCAACATCGTCTTTACGCGTGTGGTCTTCATAGAGGCTCCGTGTGTGATGTGGTGTGGTGTGGTTGTGGTGCGATTCGTTTCGTCTGCGATGGATGGGATCAACTGGGAAATTCGCCGCGAGTGAAGTCGTCGCCGAGCGCGATGGAGTCGGCGATTTCGTCGACCGTAACCGGTTTGATCGGCGCGCGAATGCGGTAGTAGCCGACGTCGCCGACCGCGCGTTCCTGCACCTGCGCAATGAGCTCGCCGACCGTCGCGCCACACCATCGGCCCTGACATGGGCCCATGCCGCAGCGTGAAAACGCCTTCATCTGGTTCGGCCCCTGACAGCCGATTGCCGCGATCGCGCGAATCTCGCCTGCGGTGACTTCCTCGCAACGGCACACGATGACGTCGTCGGCGGGACGGCGCAGCGCGGCAGGCGGCGTGTAGAGCGCATCGAGCAGCGGGCGCACGGCGAGGTGCCGTTTCATCGCGAGCCGCGAGCGGCGGCCGCGTGCATCGCGCGACGCGGCATCGAGCGCGCCGAGGTCGCGCGAGATATCGAGTGCCGCAAGCGTGCCCGCGTGCGCAGCCGCTTTCGCGCCGCCGATGCCCGCGCCGTCGCCCGCAATCCATACGTGCCCGACCGTGCTGCGTCCGTGCGCATCGATGCGAGGGCGCCAGCAGGCCGACGACGCATCCCATTCGTGCTCGCAACCGAGCGAGCGGGGCAGTTGCGTCGACGGAATCACGCCCTGATGCAGCAGCACGAGCGAGGTGTCGATCGAACGACGCGTGCCGTGTTCATCGGCGAAATGCACGCGTTCGGCGCGCTCTTCGCCTTCGATCGAGAACGCACTTGCGCCGCGATAAATGGGGATGCCCGCGCGCTTTACCGCGCGCATCATGCGCAGACCCTTCAGCAGATAATCGGCGCCTGCGAGCGCGGGCAGCGCATGAGGCAAGGCGGCGCGCCAGGCATCGCGCGGCGTCGTATCGATGATGGCGCGCACGCGGCGTCCGGCATTCAGCAACTGCGATGCGAACAACAACAGCAGCGGTCCGCAACCCGCGAGCACCGCGTCCTGCGATGGCGCGAGTCCCGACGACTTGAGCAGCGTTTGCGCCGCGCCGATGCCCATCACGCCCGGCAGCGTCCAGCCGCGCACCGGCCACGGACGCTCCTGCGCGCCCGTCGCGACGAGCACCGCGCGCGCCGAGATGTCGAGCGTGCCGCCAGGTTGCGCACCTTGTGCACCTTGCGGGCGGCGCGTGAGCATCGCGACGGCGCGGCCGTTTTCAAACGCGATCTGCCATACGACGCAGCGCGCCAGATGCTTCGCGCCGCTGGCATCGAAAGCCGCGATCAGCGTGCGTCCGCCGAGATACTCGTCGCCGAGCACGTGTGCATCGCTCAGCGGAGACTGCGCGGCATTGCGATAAATCTGTCCGCCGGGCGCTTCGCCTTCGTCCGCGACGATCACATCGAGACCCGCACGGCGCGCCGCGATCGCCGCCGACATGCCCGCCGGTCCCGCGCCGATGATCAGCAGATCGCACGTCGATTGCACTGGAGGCTGCATCATGCGAGCCTCGCTTTACCGGACATCGCGCGGACCCGCATGCCGTCGCAGACGCGCGTCATGCACGCCTGCACGTTAGGCACGCCGTCGATTTCGACGAGACAGTCGAAGCACACGCCCATCATGCAGAACGGTCCGCGCGGGGCGCCGCTGACGGGCGTGGTCCGGCAGGCGAGCGCGCCGCTTTCGAGCAACGCCGCGGCGACCGTATAGTGCTGCGGCACATGCCGGTGCGTGCCGTCGATATCGACGCGCACCGTGGACGCCGGCAAGGTGACGAGAGATTCAAAGTACGTGGGCATCGGTCGAATTCGAAAAACGCGTGGCGACGAAGGGATCAAGTATTGAGGGTCGCGCGCCGCCCGCGATCCACGGCGCGATCACGTCGGCATGGGCGGCGGCGAGCGTCACGCCGCTATGGCAGATGGCGAGGAACGCGCCGGGATGCGTGGACGATTCCTCGTAGACCGGCAGGCCGTCGGGCGTCATGATGCGAAGCGCGCCCCACGCGCGCACGATGCGCGCATGCCCGAGCACCGGAAATGCGGTGCGTGCGCGGCGCGCGATATCGGCCATGACGGCGCGCGTCTGGCCGTCGTCGAAGCCGACGGCTTCGGCAGAATCGCCGAGTAGCACCGAGCCTTCGGGCGTCTGCCGCACGACCAGCGTCGGATAGTCGAGAAACGGCGCGAGCCGCTCCGTCACCATGATCTGACCGCGCAGGGGCGTGATTGGCGCGAGCATGCCGACCATTGGCGCCAGGCGCTGATTGTCGAGGCCCGCGGCGAGCACGACGCGTTCGGCTTCCAGCGTGCCGTGCGGCGTATCGATTTCGAAGCGGCCCACATATGGTCGGATTTCACGCACTTCATGGTGCGGCAGATATGTGCCGCCCGCGAGCGCGAAGGCCTGCTGCATCGCGCGCAACGTATAGAGCGGGCTGGCGTGTCCGTCATGCGGCGAGTACAGCGCGCCCGCCAGTTTGTCCGATGCCGAGGGCACGCGCGCCTTCAGCGCACGGATATCGAGCACCTCGTAGGTGAGCGACGCGTCGCGCAAGCGAATCGATTCCAGCAACTGCCGGCCCGCTTCGAGCTGCTCGATGGTTTCGCACAACTCGATGCCGCCTGGGCGCTCGAAGCCCGCATCGACGCCGGTCTTGCGCTGCAATTGCGCGGCGAACGCGCCCCAGCGCTCGGACGATTCACGCGACCACTGCGCGTAGGGCAGGCACCGGCCGCCCTTGCCTTGTACCCAGACGAGCCCGAAATTGCCGCGTGCGGCACGATGCGCGGAGTCCGCGCCGTCGCATACGGCCACGCGTTTGCCTGCACGGACGAGCCCATAGGCGATGGCCATGCCGACGAGTCCTCCGCCCGCGACCACGATGTCGAAGCGGCGTGCCGTGTTATGAGCCAGCTTATGCTGCATGAAATGCGTTTCCTGCCTGTTTTTACGAGTCGAGACCGAACTTTGGGCGCTGCAAAAAACTGCGTCAAATGCCAGTTTGTCGGTCATCTATAATCCAATGTTATGGACACATCCGAACTCAAGATCCGCCAGATCGAGGCCTTTCGCGCCGTCATGCTTCGGCACACCGTCACCCGCGCCGCCGAGTCGCTGCATATCTCGCAACCCGCGGTGAGCCGTCTTATCGCCGATCTGGAAAGCCGCGTCGGCTTCGTGCTGTTCGATCGTCAGCAGGGGCGGCTCACGCCCACGGCGGAAGCGCGCGTGTTGTCGGAAGAAGTGGAGCGCGCATTCGTCGGCATGGACCGCATCGCGCAGGCGGCGCGGCAGATACGCGCGATGCGGCGCGGCTCGTTGCGCGTGGCAGGCTCGCCCGCCGTGGCGCTCGATTTGCTGCCTTCCGTGATCGCGCGGTTCGTGGAGCGGCATGCGGGTATCGACATCAGCCTGCTCACGCATAGCGCGACGACGGTCGTCGAGAAAGTCGCGTCCGGGCAATGCGATGTCGGCGTGATCGCGGAGCCGATTCCGCATCCGGCCGTTCGGAGCGAACGCCTGGCGAATGCGGTCATGCGTTGCATCGTGCCGCGCGGGCATCGGCTGGCGCGCAAGGCGTCGCTGACTCCCGCGGATTTACGCGGCGAGCGCTTCGTGTCGTTTCCGCAGAGCTTCGATGCACGCAGCGCGATCGACCGCGTTTTCGTCGATGCAGGCATCGCGCGCGATCTCGTGATCGAGGCGCAACTCTCGCAAGCCATCGTGGCGCTCGTCGCGAATGGCGCGGGCGTCGCGCTGATCGATCCGGTCACCGCTGAATTTGCGCGGCAGCGTGTGGCCGTCAGGCCGTTCACGCCCGCCGTGCCGGATCATTTTTATCTCGTGACCAATGGGTCACGGCCGTTATCGCTCGTGGCGGAGACGTTTTGCGGCGCGATGCGGGAAGCGTTCGAGCGCGCGATAGCTGAACCTGATATCCGCAAAAAATAACGGGTGAAATCCACATGCCGCCCGGCTGCTACACCCCAATCGCGGCAGCGGCCTTCGCCACCGCGTTCCCCCACTCTTCAAGACGTGCCGGGTCATAGCGCGATTCCGGCATCGAGATGCAGATGCTCGCCGCCGGCGCGCCGTCCGAGTCGATGACCGGCGCACCAATCGCGCACACCGCCGGACGATACTGCGAGAGATTCACCGAATAGCCGCGTTGCCGGATGCGCTCGAGTTCGAGACGTATCTCGGCCGGATCGGATGGCGTGGTGTCACTGAACTTCGGCAGATCGCGGCTCAGGATTTCGTCGGCGTCGGCTTCCGTCATGTACGCCAGTACCGCCAGGCCCGTCGCGGTCGCATGAAACGGACTCAGATCGCCAATCGGACTGAAGGTGCGCACTGTTTGCGTACAGTCCTCACGATCGATCAGGACCATTGAGTTGGTGCTGTCCGGCACCGACAGATGAACTGTCTCGTTGGTCAAATCGCGCAACTCGCGCATCGGCCCGCGCGCGGCCGCATACAGCGCACCGCCGCGCAGCGCGGCAGGCCGCACGCCGAGGATTCGCGGACCCACTTCCCAGCGTGTCAGGTCGCCGCTCGTCTGGCGAAGCCAGCCGGCCTCGTGAAACGTCAGCAGCGCGCGCTGCACGCTCGACTTCGGCATGTCGAGCAGGCGCGCCAGCACGCCGACGCTGACCGGCTGGTTCTTCGACACAGCTTCGAGAATCTCGAGGCTCTTCAACAAACTTTTCATGCAGGTCTCCGATGAGTGACGGCGACGGGCGAGCGCGCGCCCACGCTGCGCTTGCAACGCAAAAAAGCGCGTGTTACTTTTCGTGCACTGTTAGTGGCACGCCGTGCCGTATTGTGGCACACCTCTTTTAGAGTTGCAAAGCATCGGAGAACGATCAAGGCAATGGGACTCTCTTTTCAGCCGCCCGGCGCTGCGCCGGTTATCGAAGCGCACGGCGCGCGCTTGCCCGCCATCGGCCTCGGCACCTGGCGCTCCACCCATGACGAAGGGGTGCAAGCGGTGCGCGCGGCGCTCGCAGCGGGCTATCGCCATATCGACACGGCGGCGCGTTACGAGAACGAGCAGGCGGTCGGGCAGGCGCTCGCGGCGAGCGGTTTGCCGCGCGACGAAGTGTTCGTCACGACCAAGGTGTGGCACACAGAATTGCGCGCGGCGGATTTCAGGCGTGCCGCCGAGGCGAGCGTCGCGCGGCTCGGGCTCGATCACGTCGATCTGCTGCTGGTGCATTGGCCCAATCCGGATGTGCCGCTCGAAGAGACCATCGGCGCGCTCTGCGACGCGCAGCGCAGCGGCTTGACGCGGCATATCGGCGTATCGAACTTTCCGGCCGCGCTGCTCGATCGCGCGGTCGCGCTTGCTTCTGTGCCATTGGCCGCCAATCAGTGCGAATACCACCCGTATCTCGATCAGACGCGCGTGCTCGACGCGTGCCGGCGGCATCGCATGGTGCTCATTGCGCATACGCCGCTTGGCAGCGGCAAGCTGCTCGCCGATCCGGTCATCGCGGAGATCGCACGCGAATACGGGCGCAAGCCGGCTCAGATCATCTTGCGCTGGCTCGTGCAGCAGCCTGGCGTGGCGGCGATTCCCAAGTCGTCGAATCCGCTGCGCATCGGCGAAAACCTGGCCGTGTTCGATTTCGAACTGGATGCGGGCGCAATGGCGCGCATCGGCGCGCTCACTCGCGCCGACGGCCGCGTGAGCAAGCCCGCGTGGCATCCCGAGTGGGACGCACCTGCGCATTCATCAGCGGCGGACAAACCATGAACTTCATCGACACCGCCATGAACCCCGCCATGAACCCCGCGATGCGCACGCATGGCGAACTGACGCTCGAAACCGACCGGCGGCATCTGATGCATCCCGGCACGCATGCGTCGGATCATGCGTCGGGTCAACTCGATGCGCGCCTCATCTCGCGGGCGAAAGGGATTCGCATCGAGGATCACGCGGGACGCTCGTACATCGACGCGTTCGCAGGACTCTACTGCGTGAACATCGGCTATGGACGCGAGGAAATGGCCGACGCAATCGCCGCGCAGACGCGCGAGTTGTCGTTCTATCACACGTATGCGGGCTTCTCGAACGACCCCGCTGTCGAACTGTCGCGGCGCCTGATCGAAGAGTGGGCGCCGCCCGGCATGAAGAAAGTGTTCTACGGCATGTCGGGCTCGGACGCGAACGAAACGCAGATCAAGCTCGCCTGGTACTACAACAACGTGCTGGGGCGGCCGCGCAAGAAAAAGATCATCGCGCGGCAGCGCAGTTATCACGGCTCGGGCATCGCGACCGGCAGTCTCACGGGGCAGCCCAAGTTTCACGCCGGTTTCGATCTGCCGATGCGCGAAGTGCTGCACACGGCTAGTCCCGACTTCTATCGCGATGCACGTCCCGGCGCGAGCGAAGCGGAGTTCGTCGCGGATTGCGTCGAGCACCTGGAGCAACTGATCGCGCGTGAAGGCGCCGACACGATCGCCGCATTTTTCGGCGAGCCGGTGATGGGCTCGGGCGGCATCGTGCCGCCACCATCAGGTTATTGGCCCGCGATTCAGGCGGTGCTCAGGCGTCACGACATTCTCTTCGCCGTCGATGAAGTGGTGTGCGGTTTCGGCCGGCTCGGTTCGCGCACGGGCAGCGAGCACTACGGTCTCGAGCCGGATCTGATGTCGGTGGCGAAGGGCCTGACGAGCGGGTATCTACCGCTGTCGGGTGTGATCGTCAGCGAGCGCGTGTGGGATGTGATCGAGCGCGGCTCGCGTGAGCAGGGCGCGATGAATCACGGCTGGACCTATTCGGGCCATCCGGTGTGCGCGGCGGCGGCGTTGACGAATCTCGACATCATCGAGCGCGAGCAGCTCGTGAACAACGCAGCGCAGGTTGGCGCTTATTTCCAGGCGCGTTTGCATGAGGCGTTCGACGCGCATCCGCTCGTCGGCAATGTCAGAGGCGTGGGCATGCTCGCCGCGCTCGAACTGATGGCCGGCAAGAGCGAGCGCCGCCCGTTTCCGGCCGCGGCGAAGGCGAGCCAGCGGGTAGCGCAGGCAGCGCTTGCGCGCGGTTTGATCGTGCGTGCGCTCGGCACCAACGACATCGTCGGCTTTGCGCCGCCGCTTGTCGCCACGCGCGCGGACATCGACGAAATTGTCGCGATCGCGCGCCATGCGCTGGATGATGTTAGCGACGCGTTATCCGTGCTGTAGCCGCAAATTTCACGCCCTCGCTTGCCTCGCGAGCGGGGCTCTTCAACTCAACCAGGGACTCGACCGTGTCCACGCGCAAGCAGGTTTTCTCTTCCGATTTCACCGACACGCCGTACTGGTGGCAAGACTGGCGTCCTCATGACGAACTGATGTCGGACGTGCCTCGCGACGCAGACGTGGCGATTGTCGGCGCCGGTTATGCGGGCTTGTCGTGCGCGCTCGAACTCGCGAAGCAGGGCTTGCGCGTGGCGGTGCTCGAAGCGGACGTTCCGGGCATCGGCGCAAGCACGCTAAGCGGCGGCCAGGTATCGGGAGGCGTGAACGTCGGCAAGGCGCCGTCGGGCAAGAAGCTGGATAGTTCGGTATCCGAAGAAAGACAGAGAAGGCTGCTCGGCGAAGCGTCCGTGTCGTACGAAGTGTTTGAAAACATTCTGCGCGACAACGCGATTGAATGCAGCTACGTCAAGGCAGGGCGCATCAACGCAATGTGGACCGATGCGCACATGGCCGCCTGGCGCAAGCGCATCGTCAATCTGAACGCCTATGCGCGCGCCGGCGCACGCATGCTGTCGCGCGACGAATTACGCGGCGAACTGGCGAGCGACATCTATGCGGGCGGCGTGCTGATCGAACGCGCGGGTCAGGTTCATCCGTCGATGATGTTCGCCGGTTTGCTCGCCGCCGCGCGCGGCGCGGGCGTGACCGTATGCAGCCGCGCGGCGGTTCGAAGCATCGCGCGAAGCGGCGCTCAATACCGGGTGGAAACGTCGCGCGGCGTGCTCACGAGCCGGCATGTGGTGATCTGCACGAACGGCTATACCGGTTCGTCGATGCCCGATTTGCAGCGTCGCGTGGTGCCGGTCGTATCGCACCAGATTGCCACCGAGGAATTGCCGGCCGACCTGCGCGCCTCGCTGATACCGAAGCGTCGCGGCATCTCCGAGACACGGCGTGTCGTCAACTACTACCGCTATTCGCCCGACGGCAAACGCCTGCTGTTCGGCGGCCGCGCGCGCTTTTATCACCTCGATCGCCGCCAGTCGGCTGCGGTGCTGCACGCGCAGATGGTCGAGCGTTTCCCGCAGATGGCCGATGTGAAGGTCGCGTATAGCTGGGGCGGCACCGTGGCGCTCACGCTGGATTTTCTCCCGCATCTGGGCCGCACCGCCGATGGCATTTACTACGCGCTCGGCTGCAACGGCAGCGGCGTCGTGATGATGACGTACCTGGGCTACAAGGTCGCGCGGCTGATCGTCGAAGGGCAAGCGCCCGAGACAAGCGCCTACGGCACGCCGATGGTCACGCATCCGCTTTATAGCGGCAAGCCGTGGTTCATGCCCGCGCTCGGCAGTTACTACCAGATTCGCGACGTCATCGACAAACGCAGGCGGCACGCATGAACGGCCGCACATCGCTTGACGCATACCATTTAACACAGGCAAGGGCACGACAATGGGCTTGAGAATCGGAGTCGATATCGGTGGATCGTTCACCGACTTCGCGGTGCTTGACGAGGACACGCGCAGCATCCGCACGCTAAAGGTGTTTTCGCGCCCGGACAGCCCGGGCAGCGAAGTGCTCGCGGGCGTCGAAGGACTGCGCGAGCGCTACGGCATCGAGCCGCACGATGTCACCTATTTCACGCACGGCACGACGGTCGGCGTGAATGCGGTGGTACAGCGCCGCGGACTGAAACTCGGCCTCATCACCACGCGCAATTTCGAAGACGTGCTCGACATCGCGCGCCTGAAGATCCCCGATATGTATCACCTGATGTCGAGCCGTCCCGCGCCGCTCATTCCGCGCGACCGCGTGTTCGGTGTGATCGGGCGACTCGGCGCTGACGGCGAGGAAGAGACACCGGTCGATGAACAAAGCGTGCTCGATGCGATACGCGGCTTGCAGGCGGCGGGCTGCGAAGGCGTGGTGGTGTCGCTGCTGCATTCGTACCGCAACCCGGCGCACGAACAGCAGGTGAAAGCAATTATCGAGGCCACTCTGCCGGGCTTTTTCGTGTCGTGCTCGCATGAGGTCTGGCCCATCATCCGCGAGTACGAGCGCACGGTGACGGCGACTATCGGCGGCTATGTGCAGCCGCGCGTGTCCAACTATCTGACGCAGTTGCAGGCGGCGTTGGCGGAAAGCGGCGTCGCGGCCGATCTGAAAGTCACGAAATCGAACGGCGGCGTGATGAGCGCCGAGCACGGCAAACAGAACTGCGTGCAGATGATTCTGTCCGGCACCGCGTCGGGCGTGATCGGCGCGGCGTATCTCGCGCGCCTTTGTAACGTGAAAGATTGCATGAGCCTCGACATCGGCGGAACGACAGCGGATATCGCGCTGATCGTGGATGGCCAGCCGCAGTACGCGACCGGCGAATACATCGGCGAATTCCAGATTCATATTCCGTCCGTGTCGGTGTCATCGGTCGGCGACGGCGGTGGTTCGATTGCGTGGGTCGACGAATTCGGCGTGCTGAAGGTCGGGCCCGAAAGCGCGGGCTCGAGCCCTGGGCCAGTGTGTTACGGCCGTGGCGGCACGCGCCCGACAATCACCGATGCGTTCGCCGTGATCGGCGTGCTCGGGAGCGCGGCGCTCGGCTACAACGCGGTGAAGGTCGACGTGGACGCGTCGCGGCGGGCAATCGAACCGCTCGCCCGGCGTCTGGGTCTCGACATCTATCAGACGGCCGCGGCCATCATCGAGGTGTCGATCTCCGGCATGTATGCGGGCGTGAGCCGGCTCAGTTCGCGCTTCGGCATCGACCCGCGCACGTTCGCGCTGATGCCGTTCGGCGGCGCGGGGCCGATGCTCGGCTGCTTTCTTGCGCGCGCGCTGAACGTGCGCAATCTGCTGGTGCCGACCACGCCGGGCGTGTTGAGCGCGCTGGGCGGCCTGATCGCCGATACGAAAAACGATTTTGTTCGGACGACGTACTATCCGCTCGACCGCGCTTCGCTCGCCTTGCTCGCGCAAGATCTCGCGCATCTGGAAGCCGACGCGCGCGCATGGGTGATTCGCGAGGCGGGAACGGACGCAAGCGCCGACATCGTCGTATCGGCCGATATGCGCTATCGCGGGCAATCGTTTGAAATCGACACGCCGCTCGCGCGGGAAGCGATCACCGGCGGCGATATCGATGCAATCGCGCAGGCGTTTCACCGCGAACACGCGCGCCTCTTCGGGCATAGCGACGAGAAGTCGCCGATTCAGGTGGTGGCGCTGCGGCTCGTCATCACCGCGCCCACGCCGAAGCCCGCGCTGCCGCGCATCGCGACAGGCGAGGGTGCGCCGCGCGCGGAATCGGAGATCGACGTGTATCTGGACGGCGCGTGGCGGCGCGTCCCGCTTTACCGGCGCTCCGCGCTGCTCGCCGGACACCGGTTCGCCGGGCCCGCGATCGTCGCGCAGGACGACACCACGACATGCGTGCTGCCGGGTTTCGACGGACGCGTGGACGAATACGGCAACCTCTTTCTCGAAGCGGTCTGATAGATCGATAGATCGATCCAGGAAACACACCATGACATTCGATAAATCCGTCCTTCAGATCTTCGCGAACTATTGCGTCGCGGCCGCCGAAAGCATGGCGTACACGCTCGTGCGAACCGCGCACTCGGCGTTCGTGAAGGAGACGGAAGACTTCTCCTGCACGCTGATGAACACGCGCGGCCTGACTTTCGCATCGCCGAAAACGCTGGGCGCGACCTGGTATCCCGGACTCGACTTCGGCGCGGTGATCGACATGATCGATCACTACGAGCCGGGCGACATCTGCATGACGAACGACGCGTATAGCGGCTACGTCGCCACTCATACGCCGGACGTGATGATGTGGAAGCCGGTGTTCTTCGGCGGCGAGATTGTCTGCTATGTCGGCGGGCACATTCACAACACCGATATGGGCGGCGCGGTGCCCGCGTCGCTGTCGCGCACGCTCACTGAGATCTATCAGGAAGGTATTCGTTTCGCGCCGACCAAGATCGTCCGCGCGGGCGTGCTCGATGAAGCATTGCTCGAACATATGGCGATCAACGTGCGCGCGGCCGAGCAGAATCGCGGCGACCTGAAGGCGCAGATCGCGATGCTGATGACCGGCGAGCGGCGTGTGCTCGAAATCATCGAGCGCTTCGGCATCGAGCAGTTTCGCGCCGGCATGGACGCGCTGCTCGACTATTCGGAGGAGCAGGCGCGCACGATCGTGCGCGGCATGCCGGATGGCGAGTACTTCTTCGCCGAGTACGCCGACGAAGATTCCGTCAACGGCAAGCCGTTGCGTGTTGCGCTGACGCTGACGGTGAAGGACGGCTCGCTCGTGTTCGACTTCACGGGCAGCGATCCGCAACTGAGTTCGTCGCTGAATATGCCCACGGGCGGCAAGGAGCGCCATGTGCTCGCGCTCGTCGGCCTGAACTACGTGCTGTATTCGCTGAACCCCGATCTGCTGCTGAATGCGGGCATGCTGAAAGTCGCGCGCTGCATCCTGCCTGAAGGCACGATCATGAACTGCGTGCCGCCGGCCGCGGTCGGCATGCGCAGTCTGACTGCGAAGGTCGCACAGTACGTCACCTTCGGCGCATTTTCGATGGTGTGCCCCGAGCGCCTGCCGGCCTGTCCCGCGGGCGGCATGTCGATTCTCAACGTGAAGACCGTCGACCGCAACGGCCGCACGGTGATCGCGTCGATCGGACCGGTGGGCGGCGGCGCGGGCGGCATGGCGTCGGCTGACGGCTCGGACGCATCGGGTGCGAATGTCGCGTTCCTGCGCAACACGCCGGTCGAAATCAACGAAGCCGAAGTGCCGATCCGCATCACGCGCTATGGCGTGGTGCCTGGCAGCGCCGGCGCCGGCAAGTTTCGCGGCGGGCTTGGAACGGTGATGGAATTTCGCGTGTCGTCGCCGGGTACGCTCGTCACGGCGCGCAATCGCGACCGCTCGCGCTTCGCTTCGTGGGGCGTGCTGGGCGGCAAGGCGGGCGCCGTATCGCGGTTTACCCGCAACCCTGGTACGGACAGCGAAGAAGATCTCGGCGTGACCGATCTCGTGATGTGCGGCCCCGGCGATGTGATCCGTCTCGAAGGCTGCGGTGGCGGCGGCTATGGCGATCCGTACGAACGAGACGTGCAGAAGGTGCTCGAAGACGTGCGACGCGGCTATCTGTCCGTCGATCAGGCGCGCGAGTTGTATGGCGTGGTGTTTGCCACAGAAGCCGAAACCGGTGCCATCGATGCAGCCGCGACCCTGCATATGCGCGCCACCGCGAAGAGCGACGCGCAGCGGCGGCCGGCCTCTCACTTCGACTATGGCGCGGAGCGCAACGCGTACGAAGCGAAATGGACGCGCGAGCGCTACGACGTGCTGACCGGCATTCTTTCGCGTGCGCCGGTGGTATGGCGGCATTTTCTCAAGCACAAGATCTTCGATGCACTCGATGCAAGAGAAGCGGCCGGCACCTTGGAGCCGGGGTCAACAGTGATCACGCAACTGTATGAAGAAGTGCTGCAACGCTATCCGCAGTTGCTTGAAGTCGAGGCATCGGCGAGCGCCTGATATCGCCCGTTGATGCCGCGCTTGCAGTGAGTCTTTCGCGCATAACCGGCGACCATGCAAATTGCCGCGTTAGCGCCGCAGGAACAGTTTGTTTATGCCGTCTGCCCTTTTTTGTCGGCGCTTTACGCGGTTTCTGCAGGCATACGATGCTGCTAACGAGCCGCGAAAAAATCTTCTCGCTGCCTATACGAACTTCTATGCAACATTGCCAGGATCACTTACCTCTGCGGAGCCAATTCAGATGAACGACGAAACGAATAGCCGCGGCATCAGCCGCCGCGACATGATGCGCATGTTGGCTGGGACCGGCATGATGGTAGCCGGCGGGGGACTCCTGACGGCCGCGCCGGGCGCGCTTGCCGCCGAGGTTCCGAAGAAGGGCGGCAGCATTCGCGTCGCCTATAACGCGGGCTCCGTATCGGATACGCTCGATCCCGCAGCGGGCTCGACCGGCGGCGACTATATCCGCTTCTTCATGTTTTACAGCGGCCTGACGCAACTTGACGAAAGCCTCACGCCGCGCATGAACATCGCGGAGTCGGTGTCGAGCGCGGACGCGAAGACGTGGATCATCAAACTGCGCTCAGGCGTCACTTTCCACGACGGCAAGACGCTTACTTCCGCCGACGTCGTGTACTCGCTGATGCGTCACAAGAATCCGCAAACGGCCTCGCGCGTGAAGACACTCGCCGACCAGTTCGCGAGCGTGACGGCGAGCGGGCCGAACGAAGTGACGTTGACGCTGCAGGTGCCGAATGCCGATCTGCCCGTGATTCTCGCGACGCCGCAACTCGTCATCGTCAAGGACGGCACGACCAACTTCAACTCGGCGATCGGCACCGGTCCCTACAAGCTGAAAAGTTTCGCGCCGGGCGCGGGCACGGTGGGCGTGCGCAACGCCAACTACTGGAAGCCGGGGCAGCCGTATCTCGACCAGATCGAACTGATCAGCATCAGCGACAACGCAGCGCGTGTCAGCGCGCTGCTCGCCGGGGACGTCCATCTGATCAACTCGGTCGATCCCCGTTCGACGCGGCGCATCTCGTCGACGCCGGGGTACGAAGTCAAGGAGACGAAGTCCGGCCTGTACACGGACCTGATCATGCGTCGCGACAACACGCTGACGGGCAACCCCGATTTTGTGAAGGGCATGAAGTACATGTTCGATCGCGAGCAGATCCGCTCCGCGGTGTTTCTCGGCTATGCGGTGACCGGCAACGATCAGCCGATTCCGCCGGGTCATCGGTACTTCAATGCTTCGCTGCCGCAGCGCGGCTTCGACCTCGACAAGGCGAAGTTTTATATGCAGAAGGCCGGCGCGGTCGGAACTACATTGCCGCCGATCTATGCCACCACCGACGCCAACGGCTCCATTGAAATGGCGCAGTTGATCCAGCAAACGGCCGCGAAGATCGGCGTGAATCTGAGCGTGAATCGCGTCCCGTCCGACGGTTACTGGTCGAATCACTGGATGAAGCATCCGCTCGGTTTCGGCAGCATCAACCCGCGGCCTAGCGCGGATGTGCTGTTCACGCAGTTCTTCAAATCCGATGCGCCGTGGAATGAATCGGCGTGGAAGGACCCGAAGTTCGATCAATTGCTCGTGAGCGCGCGCGGCGAGACCGACGACGCGAAACGCAAGCAGATGTACGGCGAAATGCAGGCGCTGGTCACGGACGAAGGCGGCATCGGCATCCCGTCGTTCATCAGTCTGATCGATGCAAACGACAAGCGCCTTAAAGGGCTCGGCGCGATTCCGACCGGCGCGATGATGGGTTTTTCGTTCGCCGAATATGCGTGGTGGTCGGCATGAGCGAGGCGGGCGCTCGCTATTGATCGCTATGGTGACCGGCTCGCCGCCGACGCTTCGCTCGCTGGCAAAGCCGGTCTGCTCCGACATTCAATTAGAAAATGCAATGAAGCTAGATTCGTACTGGCTGGACACCGCTCCTGACTTCAACGAGGGCGCCGACGGTCCCGTCGAGGGGCGCAGCGATGTGGTCGTGATCGGCGGCGGCTTTACAGGTCTATCGGCCGCGCTGGAACTTGCGTTGCGTGGGACGTCGGTCACGGTGCTCGAGGCGGGGCGGATCGCGGGCCAGGCATCGGGGCGCAACGGCGGACAATGCAACACCGGCGTCGCGCAAGACTTCGCTTCGCTCGCGGCCAGCGTCGGGCTGGAACAAGCGCGCGCGTTTTACCGTGCGTACGAAAACGCGGTACAGACGGTCGAATCCATCGTCACGCAACATCGGATCGACTGTGATTTCGTGCGTAGCGGCAAGCTCAAACTCGCGGCCAAGCCGAAGCACTTCGACAAGCTCGCGCGGACCTACGACGTGTTGCATCGCGAAGTCGATCAGGATATCGAACTGATTGGGCCGGCGCGCATGCGCACCGAAGTCGGCTCCGATGGTTTTCATGGCGGACTGCTGCAACGCAACGGCGCGCAGATGCATATGGGCAAGTTCGGCGTGGGGCTCGCGCAGGCGGCGGCGCGTCACGGGGCGCGCATCTTCCAGAACGCGGCGGTCACGCAGATCAGGCGAATCGCCGGTGGCGGTTACGAGATTACTTGTGCCCGCGGCGTGGTTCGGGCGGACAACGTGCTGGTGGCGACAGGGCCTTCGCGGCAAGGTCCGCTGCAATGGTTCCAGCAACGAATGGCGCCTGTCGGCAGTTTTATCGTCGTGACAGAGCCGCTTTCGAAGGGGCAACTGGACGCGCTTTTTCCGCAGCGGCGCAACTATGTGACGTCGCTGAACATCGGCAACTACTTTCGCGTCACGCCTGATAACCGGCTGCTGTGGGGCGGGCGAGCGAGATTCGCAATGTCCGATCCGCGCTCCGATGCGAAAAGCGGCCACGTGCTGCAAGCCAATCTCGCGAAGTACTTTCCCGAGTTGGCCACGACGAGAGTCGACTATTGCTGGGGCGGTCTCGTGGACATCACCGTGGACCGTCTTCCGCGCGCCGGACAACACGACGGGCTTTACTACTCGATGGGTTACAGCGGGCACGGCGTGCAGATGTCCACGCATATGGGCCGCGTGATGGCGGACGTGATGTCCGGTTCCGCCGATGCCAACCCGTGGCGCGCGCTGCCGTGGCCGCCCGTGCCGGCGCATGCCGCGCGCCGGTGGATGCTGCCGCTCGTCGGCGTCTACTATCGGCTGCAGGACGTTCTGCACTGAGCCGATGCGGTGCGCGCTCGCGCACCGCATGCAACGGCGCGTGAGACTCAGCCGACGAGGCCGGCGGCGAAGTCGCGGTATGAGTGCAGTGGCCGGCCGAGGATGCTAACAAGCCGAGCGACGTCGCCGGCTTCCGGCACCATCCCGTCGCTGACGAAGCGCTCGGCCATCAGGCGCATTTCGTACGCCATCCACTTCGGCAGGAAGTTCGTCAGGTTCTGCTCGAACTGGCTGGGATCGTCGCCGCCGTAGGCAACCGGCCGGCCAAGCAGTTCCGACCAGATGGACGCGAGGCCCGGACCCGTCAACGTGTCAGGCCCAACGAGGTTGATGACGTCGACAGGCAGTTTGCCGGGCGCCTGATCCCGACGCAGCAGTTCGATTGCCGCGACCTCCGCGATGTCGCGCGTGTCGACCATCGCGACGCCCTTGCTGCCGATCGGCATCGGGTAGACGCCGTGGTTCAGGATGACGTCCTTGATCGTCAGATCGTTATCGATGAAGTACGCCGGACGCAGGATAGTCGCGTTAAAGCCCATCTGTTCGATCATCCGCTCGGCGCCGGACTTCACCGCAAAATGCGGCACGTTCACGGAGCGCTCAGCGTGCATGACCGACAGGTAGACCACGCGCTCGACGCCCGACTCGCGGGCAACGTTGAGCGTGATGAGTGCCTGAGTGAATTCGTCGGCTGCCACGGCGTTGAGCAGGAACAGCGTGCGCACGCCGCTGAACGCGCTGCGCAGCGAGTCGATATCGAGCATGTCGCCTTGGGCCACGGCGACATCGGCAGGAAAGTCGGCCTTCGACGGATCGCGGACAAGCACGCGCACTTTGGCACCGCGCTTGACGAGCTGGTCGGCGACCTGGCGGCCGACACGGCCGGTGGCACCGGTAACGAGGATAGTCATGGTGTTACTCCTTGGGTTGGTTGGGACGCCTCCAAGGTAAGTGATCCATGCGTGGTCCGGAAGATGTTATAAAGAGACGGGGTATCTCACTGGTGGAACACATGGACCTTCTTGCTCTCGCGGATTTCAATCTCGTTGCCCGTCACGGGAGCTTCGGCGAGGCCGCCCGCGTGGCCGAGCGTCCGAAGGCCACGCTCTCGCGCAGGGTCAGCGAACTCGAGGACAGCCTGGGTCTCAGGTTGTTCGAACGCGGATCCCGCGGAGTGAAACTCACGCAGGAAGGATGCGCGCTTTACGAGCGGACCGGTGCGCTTCTCGCTGAGCTTGCGGACAGCGCCGCCGCCATCACGTCGGGTAGCGAACACCCGCGCGGCCGACTGCGCATCAGCGCGCCGGCGCTCTTTTCGCAGATCGCGATGGGCAAGCTGGTCGCCACCTTTGCGCTGAAATACCCCGACATTCGACTCGAAGTGACGACCGAAGATCGTCCCGTCGATATGGTCGAGGAAGGCTACGATCTGGTGATCCGCGTGAACCCCGATGTGGACGAGAGCCTGATCGGCCGCGTGTTCCTGCGCGACCGGCTGGTCGTCGTGGCCACACCGGGCCTGGCGCGGCCGACGGATGGGTCGAGTGTTCCGGCTGTCGTTCGCGGGACGCCTGACCGGATCGCCGCGTGGGACGTCACGGGCCCGAAGGGAAAATCGCGCATCTCGATCACGCCGGTTGCGCACCTTTCGTCGCTGCTCATGGTCCGCGATACGGTGCGTCTTGGCGTAGGCGCCGCAAGGCTGCCGCTGTCGCTCGTGAGTCATGACATCGCGGCCGGCAGGCTTGCGCATTGGGGCGATGTGGACGGTCCCGACATCCCGCTATGGGCGCTTTATCCTTCGCGACGCTTGCTAAGCCCTCGGGTCTCCGCCTTTCTCGATCACATCAAGGAAGCGTTTCCTCTCGGAAAGCCCGAGGAACTGGCGGGATTTATTGGGTTGGATCCGTGAGGCGTGCCCTCTACGAAGGTATGACGCGTTCCTCTTTCAGTTTGTCGAAGAGTGCGAAGAACGCATCCGGCGTGCTCTGATAGTCGAGGAAGCCGGCTTTGCGGCTCTTGCTCATGTCGGTCAGCACTTCCATCGGACGTCCGAGATCGGCGTCCGTATGCCACCACGACACGAGCTTTTCGATGCTCGCTTCCCTCAATTGATAGCGGGCCGCGATTGTCGCCCATTGTTCGCCGGCTCCCTGCATGCGATGTTCAAGCGGACGCGTCTCACCGTCGAAAGGCGCAGGCTCGATGCCGAAGTACTGCGCCAGTTGCGACCACATCCATTGCCAGCGGAACACGTCGCCATTCACAACGTTGAAGTCCTCGTTGCGCGCGGCGGGCGACGTTGAAGCCCACTCGAGATGTCGCGCAAGCAGGCGCGCGTCGGTCATATCCGTGAGACCGTTCCATTGCGCGGCCGAACCGGGAAACATGAACGGTTGTCCCGTTTCCTTGCACAGCGTCGCGTACACGGCGAGCGTCACGCCCATGTTCATCGCGTTGCCGAGCGCGAAGCCGATAATCGTATGCGGCCGATGCACGCTCCAGTTAAAGCCATACTGACGCGCTGCTTCGAATAGCCGGTCTTCCTGCTCGTAATAGAAATTGTCGACGGGTTGGCGGCCCTGTTCCTCGCGAAACGGCGTAAGCGGCACAGTGCCCTGCGCATACGCTTCGAACGGTCCGAGATAGTGTTTGAGCCCTGTGACGAGAGCCGCATGTTCCAGCGTACCGGACGGTCCCAGCGCGTCCAGTACGTGACGGACCATTGCACCGTTCACTTCGATGTTCTCGCGCTCGGTCGCCTGTCGCGACCAAGCAGTAAAGAAAACGTGCGTGAACTGCCGGCCCTGAAGCGCATTGGCGACGGATGCGGCGGAAGTCAGATCGGCAGTGACGGACTCCATCGCGCGATTCGCTGCGCTCCGGCCGCGTGAAAGACCTGTCACGTCCCAGTCTCCGCACGCGAGTAGATGTTGCGCGAGATTGCCGCCGACGATGCCCGTCGCGCCGATGATGAGTGCCCGTTTTTTCATAGCGAATTGAAATTGAAAAGTGTCTGTTTGCAGGAGTATTTGCGGAGCCGCGCTTCGGTAAGGGAAGCGCTTATACGCTTTCGAACGTGCGGCTGTCGGGCCGCATGCCGTCGAAAGCTGAAGTGAGCAAGCGGTGTACCGCTTCGTATGAGAGTGGCCGCGGGTTGTAATACGGCGCCTGCATTGCGGCGGCCGCAGCCGTCGGAATATCCGCTGCGCGCAGGCCCAGCGCTTTGAGAGACGCCGGCGCATGAAGCGAGCGGCCAAGGTCGTAGAGCGAGGTCGCGGGCTCCGGCGTATCGAGCGCTCTGCACAGACGTTCGTGTGCCGCTGGCGCTGCCGGCAGATTGAACGCCATCGAGTACGGCAGCATCACCGCATGAGTTTCCGCGTGCGGCAGATCGAACATACCGCCGAGCGTGTGGCACAGCTTGTGATGCAACGCCATGCCGACGCTCCCCAGCACGGTCCCGCATAGCCATGCACCGTACTGGGCGGCTTCGCGTGCCGCGATGTCGTCCGGCTGTTCGACGATGCGCGGCAACGCATGCGCGAGACTGCGGATGCCTTCTTCCGCGAAGAGCGACATCACGGGATTGGCGTCCTGCGCATAGAGCCCTTCGGCGGCGTGCGCGATCGCGTTGAGGCCGCTCGTGGCCGACAGCGCTGCCGGCAAGGTCAGCGTGAGGCACGCGTCGTAGATCACGGTGCGCGGCAGTACACGGTAGCTCTTGCCGGTCTTTTTCTCTCCGGCGGACGTCATGCCGTAGATCGGCGTGACTTCGGAGCCCGCGTAGGTCGTCGGAATCGCGAGGATCGGTAACGACGTTTCCAGCGCGATGGCTTTTGCGAGCCCCAGCGTCGACCCGCCGCCCGCCGCGACCAGTCCATCGGCGCCCGCTGCGAGCGCGGCCGCAACGCCTTCCTGCGCGGTTTCGACGGGCACATGCATGACGGCCCGATCGAACACGTCTGCGCAGTGCTCGCCGGCTATCCTGCGCACGCGGTCGGCGAGAAAACGTTGCTCCGGTGTGCAGAGCACGAGCGCGCGCCGAATGCACAGTTCGTCGAGTTCCTCCGCGACGCGCTCGATCGCTCCCGCGCCGAACACGATGCGGCCGGGCCGGCTGGTGTAGGTGAAGGCAATCATGACGATCGGCTCAAGACAAAGTCGAATTCGAGGGTGCTGAAGGGCGTCGTCATTGCGGTGCCGTCGGGCGCCGTGCCGCTCTCGTGATGAATCCACTGCGCAATCAGCGACGAGCGCACGCCAAACACGGCGTCTGAATCGAGGTAACGATCGCCGTCGCGGAACACGTGCGTGACGAGCCGTTCATAGCCGGGCGCCGTGATCATGAAATGCAGATGCGCAGGGCGCCACGGATGGCGCCCCAGCGCTTCGAGCATTCGCCCCACCGGACCATCGTGCGGAATCGGGTAGGGCACCGCGACGATCGAGCGAAAGTGATAGCGCCCATCGGAAAGACTATGCAACACGCCGCGCGCGCGGTGCGTGTCGGCGTCGCTGTGCTGGACGTCGTAGAAACCATCGGCGTCCGCCTGCCAGACTTCGATGCGTGCGCCGCTCACCGGTTCGCCGTCCCGGCCGCGCACCACGCCCGACACGAAGCACGGTTCGCCTCGCGCGCCGTTGGCCACGTCGTCGCCGTTGCGATACTCGGGCGCATGGTCGACGAAAAACGGCCCGAAAACCGTGGCTTCCGTGCAGCCTTGAGGCTTGCGATGCGCCATCGCGGTCACGAGCATCGAAAGGCCGAGCGTATCCGACAGCAGAATGAATTCCTGACGGCGCTCGTCGGTGATATGGCCGACCTCGGTGAGAAAGCGGATACCGGCTTCCCATTCGCGTTCGGTCAAGCCGACTTCGCGGGCGAAGTCGTGCAGATGCCGCACGAGACTCGTGACGATCGTCTTCAGCCGCTCATCGGGTGCGTGTTCGTGGCGTGCAAGAACGGCATCCGTGATGGTGTTTTCGTCGAGGTTTCGCATGAATCGATTCCTTGATCTGCCTAGCGGTTGTCGACGCGCTTGAGGAACGGGCGGATATCGACAGTACGCCAGATTCCAGCCTTGTTGAACGGGTCGTTGCTGTTAAAGCGCATCACGTCGCCGATCTCGTCGGCTTCGAAAAGAAAGAAACTGCCGATCATCGTTTCCTCGTCGCCGGCCAGCAGCGGGCCCGACATGACCATTCTGACTGGCGACGTGGCCAGGTACGCCTTGTGTTCTTCGTAATGGGCAAGGCGGCGTTCGACCATGTTGTCGTGGTCGAGGCAGTAGACGGTGTAGTGCATCGTGACTCCGGAGTAAGGTGAAAGCGTACTTAGCGGGTAAGGCCGGCTTGTGCTTCGACAGCACGCACGATGGAAAAGAAGTCCAGTTCCGCTCCATCGCCCTGGGCGTAGTGCGAAAACTGCTCGCGCACGAGTGCCGCGGCTGCCATCGGGACGCCGGCTTCGACGCCGGCGTCGACCACGAGCGACATGTCCTTGAGCATCTGCCGCGAAGAAAACGCGGGAGAGAAGTCACGTTTTTTCAGCGGATCGAGTTTGTATTTGACGAGCGGCGATGCCGCGACGCTGTCGCCGATCACATCGAGCATCTCGGCCCAGTCGAGGCCGCCTTTCGTGCCGAGCGTTAAGGCTTCGGCAAGCAGCACGGCCGTCGAGCCGACGAGGTGATTGATGGCGAGCTTCAGATAACGCGCCTGCTGATCTTCGCCGACATAGTACTGACGCGCCGACATGGCCTGGAAGACGGGCAACGCGCGCCCGTATGCCTCTTTCGCGCCCGATGCGAATACCGTCAACTGCGCGTTGCCGGCAAGGACCGTGCTGCCCGATACCGGCGCGCAGATGTAGCCGACGCCGCGCTTACGCGCTGCTTCGCGAACTTCGCCCGATGCCGTGGGCGACACCGTGCTCATGTCGATATAAACGGCGCCGTCGTTCGCATTTTCGATCACGCCATGTGTGCCGAGCGCGACTTTACGCAATACGTCGTCGTCGGGGATGATCGAGAACACGAGCGGTGCCGAACGCGCGACACTCGCGACATCCTCTGCACGGCGCGCGCCGAGTCCAACGGCCTCGTCGACGCGTGCTGTATCGACGTCGTACACGGTCACGTCGAACCCCGCGGCGAGCAGATTGCGCACTATGGGCGACCCCATCTTGCCGAGCCCGATCCAGCCTACCGTTTGTGTGTGTTGCTTCTCTTGCGTGTGCGGCATGTCGTCACCGTGTCTGGGGATTGATGAGAATCTTCATCTTGTCGCTGCCTTTGTCGCTCAGTACGTCAAAGCCTTTCTCGACGACTTCGTCGGCATCGATCAGATCGTGAATGAGCTTTTCAACCGGGAACTTGCCGTTCGCGATCATGCCGATGATGCGCGGCCAGATCGTGACGGGGTAACACCATGTGCCTTCGATCCGGATGTCCTTCAGCGACCATTTCATCGGGTCGACGCTCGCTGTGCCCACGTGCAGACCCGCCTGAACCACAGCGCCCGCCGATCGCACCGCGTCGACGCATGCGTTCAGCGCATGCTGGTTGCCCGCGCATTCGATCGCCACGTCCACGCCGACGCCTTCTGTCAGGTCGCGAATCTTTTGCGGCAGTTCGCCGTCGGATGGATCGAAGATTGCGGTCGTGACGCCGAAGCCGGCCATCTTGTCGGCTCGCGCCGCATTGGGTTCGCTCACGAAAATCTTCGTGGCGCCCGCTGCATGGCAGGCGAGGGCGGCAAGTACGCCGATCGGGCCTGCGCCGGTAATCAGCACGGTCGAGCCGACCGTGACGCCGCCGCGGTCGACGGCATACAGCGCGACAGCGGCCGGTTCGATCAGCGCGCCCTGCTGGTCGCTCACGGTGTCGGGCAAGCGGTTCGCGTGATAGTCGTTGAGCAGCGTGTATTCGGCCATTCCGCCGCCGTCCCAACTGAGCCCGACGCAGCCCATTTTCGAGCACAGATGGCGCATGCCGCGCGCGCAGTAATAGCACTGTCCGCACGACGCGAGCGGCATCACCGAGATGCGGTCGCCGCGTTGCACGTTCTTCACGTCCTTGCCGACTTCGACGACCTCCGCGCTGAATTCATGGCCAAGCACCTGAGGCGCTTTCGCGCCTGTCAGCGCATGCGGTTCGGTCGGCACCACGATGGGCCCCGCCTGATACTCGTGCAGATCGGTGCCGCAGATGCCGCACCACAGCGGCTTGACGATCATCTGGTTCGCGCCCATGCCCGTCGGGTCCGGTACGTTTTCGACCCGGACATCGTGCGCACAGTGAAAACGCACTGCTCTCATGTTCGACTCCTTGGTTAGCCGGGCCATTTCGTATGGCCTCGTGTGAATGAGTAAATTCAGCGCTGCCGGCGGCTCACGTAGCACGCGGATGCGCCGATGATGATGACGCCCTTGACGATGATCTGCGCCTGCACGGGCATGCCGATCAAGAGCACGATGTTGAAGACGACGACGAGAATCGCTGCGCCCGCGAGTCCGCCTGGCAGCGAGCCGCGGCCGCCGGAAAGGGCGAGGCCGCCCATCACCGCGGCGACGATCGAATCGAGCTCGAAGCCGCGTCCCACCCAGTTGTCGACGATGCCGACGTAGCCCGACAGGATCAGCCCCGCCAGCCCGGCAAGCAGCGCGCTGATCGCGTAGCACGCGATGCGCACGGTGTCGGGGCTCGCGCCGACCAGTCTCGCGGCGACGGCATTGCCGCCCACCATGTACACGCGTCGCCCGAAGGTGGACAGATGCAGCAGGGTGCCGAACACGATCGCGCACGCGAGCAGCAACAGCACGTTGACGGGCACGCCCGCGACCGATCCCGTTCCCAGCGTGTGAAAAAGCGGTGGCACGTTGCCCGAAGGCGCGCCTTGCGTATAGGCGAAGCGCAGGCCGTCGAGCACGACCGCCGTGGCAAATGTCGCGAGAAACGGCGACACCTGGCGCTTCGTCACGAGCAGGCCGTTGAGCAGACCCGCGCCGATGCACAGCACGAGCGTGACGCCGAAGATGGCGGGCGCCGAATGGTTCGTGTCGTCGAATGCGGTGGCGATGACGGCTGCCGTGGCCATCACCGAGGCAACCGACAGATCGAGTCCGCCGACAAGAATCACGAACACCTGGCCGATCACGACGATGCCGAGCGGCGCGAACTGCACCAGCATGTTGACGACGTTGTCGGCACGAAGGAACGTCGGCGACCTTGCACCCGAAAGCGCAATCAGCGCCACGAGAAACAGATAGATTCCATAGCGTCGCGCGACACCGAGCGAGAGCTTGCGCGCAGGCGAAGCGTCCGTGCGTGGAGCAACCGAGTTCATGCGAGCCTCCGTTTCTGCTGGACATTCACGCAGACGGCGGCAATGATCGCGACGCCCTGCACGATAAGCTGATACTGCGACGGCACGCCCGCGAAGTTGATCAGGTTGTTGAGCATGCTGAGCAGATACACGCCGAGCAGCGTGCCGATGACGCCGCCGCGCCCGCCGCTCAGAATCGTGCCGCCGACGACAACCGGCGTAATCGACGCGAGCGTGTAGTTGGCGCCGAGATACGGTTGACCCGATCCGAACTGGGCAGCCAGATAGATGCCCGTGAGACCCGCGCAGAGCGACGAGAACGTGTAGACGAACAGAATGACGCGTTTGCGGGGAATGCCCGACAGCGTCGCCGAGTTGTCGTCGTCGCCCACGAGGTAGACGTATCGCCCGAGGCGCGTATTGCGCATGAAATACGATACGCAGCCGTAGAGCAGCAGCACGACGGTGGCGGTCACGGGCACGTTGGCGTAGCGGCCGTAAGCGAGTGCGTCGAAGCCGTCCGGCACGCCGCCCGCCGGGCCATTCGCGTAGTACAGAATGCCGCCTTGCAGGACGGCGCCCATGCCGAGCGTGACGATCAGCGGATGCACGCGCAGCCAGAGCACGAGCAGGCCATTGACCAATCCCACGAGGACGGACAGCGCAATCGCGACTGCGATCGCCACGCCCCATCCGCTTTGTGTGGCTTCCGACAAACCGGAGGTGAGCGTCGCCGACACGCTGATCAGCGAGCCGACCGACAGATCGATGCCGCCCGTCAGCACGGCGAGTGTCTGCCCCAGTGCGACGAGCGCAAGTCCCGTCGCCTGCTGATGGACGTTCAGCAGATTGGACAGCGTCGAAAAGCGGTCATTCACGCTGGCCCCGGCGACGAACAGCATGACGATCAAACCGGCCACAATATACGCGGCTGCGTTCAGCGGAACATGACGCCTAATGAGCGAATGCATGTGCGCCTCCCGTTCGAACGAATTGCCCGCCGCCGGTTGCGAGCGCCATGATGCCGTGCTCGGTCATCTCGTTGCCGCTGACTTCGCCCGCGATGCGTCCTTCGCGCATCACGAGGACGCGGTCGGACATGCCGATCACTTCCTGCAACTCGGAACTGATCATCAGGATGCCGAGTCCCCGATTCGTCAGTTCGCGCATCAGGCGATAGATTTCCGCCTTCGCGCCGATATCGACGCCGCGGGTCGGTTCGTCGAGAATCAGCACGCTGGTGCACACGCGCACCCATCGGCTGATCAGCACCTTCTGCTGATTGCCGCCCGACAGTGTCGCGACGCTGCCCGCGGGGCGCGCGCCCGCAATGCCGAATTCGCGGATTGCATCGACGCCCGCGCTTCGCTCGTGTTTCGCTTTCAGCAATCCGAAACGGGACACATGCTTGAGCGTTGTCGCCGTGACGTTCTGCGCGACGTTCAGGTACATCAGCAAGCCTTCGGACTTGCGGTCTTCCGTGACGAAGCCGAGGCCGAGGCGGATTGCCGTTGCGGGTGTCATGCGCGTATGGCGCGCGCCGCGCACTTCGATCGTGCCGCGCGCGGGCAGCGCGCCGAATACGCCCGACGCGAGTTCGGTGCGGCCGGAGCCGACCATGCCGGCGAGTCCGACGATTTCGCCGGCGCGCACCGAAAGCGAAGCATCGAATACGCGATTGCCGACCTGCAGCCCTTCGACCTTCATCAGCACCGTGCCGCCCGGTTGCAGCGTGGGCTTTGGCGGATAGATGTCCTTCATTTCGCGGCCGACCATCATGCGCACGAGATCGGCGCGCGTCGTTTCGGAAACGGGCTGTGCGCCGATCTTGCGGCCGTCCTTCATGACGGTCACGCGGTCGCACAGTTCGAAGATTTCATCGAGCCGATGCGAGATATAGACGATCGCGACGCCGCGCTCGCGCAGCACGCGCAGCCGTGCGAACAGCAGTTGAACTTCCTTGCCCGCGATGACTGCTGTCGGTTCGTCGAGTATCAGCACGCGTATCTCGCTGGCCATCGCCTTCGCGATCTCGACCATCTGCTGACTGGCGACCGAAAGCGCGCCGACACGCTCGCGCGGATCGAGTTGTACGCCGAGTTCGTGCAGCAAGGCGGCGGCGCGTTCGTTCATCGCGCGATGGTCGATCGTGCCCAGCCGCGTGCGCGGCTCGATTCCGGCGAAGATGTTCTGCGCCACGCTCGATTGCGGAAACAGCACGAGTTCCTGATAGATGATGTGAACGCCGTGCGCCTTTGCGTCGGCGGGGGACTTCCACACCATTGGCTGACCGTCGAATCGCAATGCGCCTTCGTCGGGGACATAGGCACCCGCAAGCACTTTCATCAGCGTCGATTTGCCTGCGCCGTTCTCGCCGACGAGTGCGTGAATCTCACCGCTACGCACACCGAAGCTCACGGCATCGAGGCTCTTTACACCAGGAAATTGCTTCGTGATGCCGGTGACTTCGATCACGTCGGGCCGCGCGTCGAGGCTTTCGCCTGCCGGACTGGATGTGGGCTGGTTCATTTTTCACCCGGCAACTTGATCTTGAAGGTCGACGGGTTATAGTCCGCGCCCATGCCGCCGTCGATGATCTTGTCGGGCGGACCCTTCGCGTCGACCACCTGATCGATGTACTGGTCGGGATGCGGGACCGATGCCGTTTCGTCGCCACGCGTCAATGCGATCTGCGGACTGATCTCGTAGATCTTGGGCAAGGGCTGACCTTGCAGCACCTTGAGCGCGACATCGAGCGACGTGCCGCCCATTGAAGGCGGATAGCCGATCTCGAGCATCGGAATCTTGTACTTCAACGCGAGTTGCAATGGGCCGTTCAGATCGGCTGTCGTATGCGGCGGAATTTCGCCTGGCTTGAATCCGGCCGCGACGAACGCTTCGATCGAGCCCGCGACGGGCAAGCCGTGTGCGCACCACACGGCGTTGATGTTGTGCCCGTACTTTGCGATCATGGCCTGCATCTGCTGCTTGGCCTTCACGGGGCTCCAGTCGGAATACACCGTGTCGAGCACCTTGATGCCCGGATATTGCGAAAACACTTGATGCGCGGCCGCCTCGCGGTCAGCGCTGACGCTCGACCCCGCCTGGCCTGCGAGCATGATGACGTTGCCCTTGCCATGCAACTTCTCGACGATCCATTGCGCCCACACGCGGCCCATCATCGCGTCGGAGCCCGTCACGAACGAAATAAAGTTGTCGGATGAAATGCGCCGGTCGACCATCACGACGGGTATGCCCTGTTTCATCGCACGCGTGACAACGGGGTCGAGTGCCTTCTGCGTATTCGCGCTGACAATCAGCAGATCCACGCCGTGCGAGATCAAGTCCTGAATGTCGGCGGCCTGTTTCGCGTCGTCCATGTTTCCGTTTGTGATCAGCAGTTGCCTGATCTGGTCGGGATGGTCGGCCGCCGCCTTCATCAGCGAGTGCTGCATCACGACGCGCCAACTATCGCCGAGTCCCGCATTCGAAAAGCCGATCACATAGGGCGGCTTCTTCTTGAACTTCGCCGTGTCGGCGAACGGAATCTGCACGGCGGGATTGAACAGAAACGTACGCGGCGCACCGGTGTAATCCGCACGCGCGGCACACGAAACTGTCAGAATGAAGGCCGCGGCGGCGAATACGCTCGCACGGTGAAAGCGGGTCGAACGACGCATGAATGTCTCCGTAAATGTTCTGATATCTGTCGGGAGACGCACGCGTTGTGGCCGCCAATTTTCGACGCGGCTGGCTGGCACCTACGCGGGTAACGAGTTCTATAATCTGGCGTTACCGATGCTGGATACAGCGTGCTTCCCGACGGCGCCAATGTCGCATGGTTGACGGAGCGCATCTAGCAATTGCCATTACTAGTAATGGCAGTAACAGGGAACGCAGGAGGACACGAAACATGGAAAAGCAGCAGCGTCTGAACGAACTGGCCGATTTTCTGAGGACGCGTCGCGCCCGTCTTCGACCGGAGGACATCGACTTTCCAAGCGGCAGCCGTCGCAAGACGCCGGGGCTGCGGCGCGAAGAAGTGGCCGAGCGCGCCGGCATCAGCGTCACCTGGTATGCGTGGCTCGAACAGGGCAGGGAAGTGAACGTGTCGTTCAAGACGATCGAAAGTCTTGCGAATGCGTTGAAGCTATCGCCGCACGAGCGCACACATCTGTTCGAACTGGCTAACCACTACACGCCGCCCGGTCCGTATCCGATTGCTCAAAACGTGACAGATACCGTTCGACGCATGCTCGATCAGCTCGGCAACATGCCGGCCTACGTGGTTGACGGCAACTGGAACTATGTGACGTGGAACGAAGCGGCGGTGCGTGTGTTTACCGACTTCCGCAAGATGCCTGCGGGCCGCTGCAATCTGCTGTGGTTCACGTTCCAGCAGGACGGTGCGCGCTCGCTCTTTCAAGGTTGGGACGCCTACGCAAAATGCGTGCTTGCGCAGTTTCGCGGCGACTATATTCTTCGCCCGTCGGGTGAAGTGTTTTTGCGTGATCTCGTCGAAGAACTGAACGATACCGATGCTGACTTCTGCCGCTGGTGGGCGGAGCATGAGGTGCTCAAGCGAAGCGACTGGCGCAAGGTTATGGAGCACCCTGTTGCAGGCGTGCTCGAACTCGATGCACTGTCGCTCGAGGTGCCGGACGCGCCCGGCATGCGCATCATGGTCTATACGCCCGCGCCGTCGACGGATACGGCGCAGCGTATCGAGGCGTTGATGAGAACCGGCCACGTCGATGCCATTCCATTTCCGGCTGCCACGGTACTCGATACTTTTCGGAAAGCACGGGCACCGAAAGCAGGACATCGCGGATAAGAAAGGACTGGCTTAAGTCGGGCTGCCCCACAGATCGTCGACTGCGCGGATCGCCAGCAAATAGCCGTTTGCGCCGGCCCCGCAGATCACGGCGGTGGCCGCCACCGAAATGGTCGAGTGACGGTATTCTTCCGAGCGCTTATGGATATTGGTGATGTGCAATTCCACCACCGGCCGGCGAATCAGCTTGACTGCGTCGAGCACCGGAATCCGGCCGAACGAGAAGCCCGCCGGATTGATGATGAGCGCGGCGTCCTGCAGGAATGCTTCCTGAATCCAGTCGATCAACTGGCTTTCGCTGTTGGTCTGACGGAATACGCAGTCGAACTCGAGCGTGTCGGCCAACGTCAGGCAGTTCTGTTCGATCTCCTTGAGCGTGGTGCTGCCGTAAATATGGGGCTCTCTTGCGCCCAGCATGTTCAGATTGGAGCCGTTGAGGATATAGAGTTTGCGGGTCATGGTTTCAATGTGTAGAAGAGCTTTCGAGCGCGGTGCCTCTGGTTTCGCGCGATATCGCGATCATCAGGAACGAGAGCAGGTTCAGCGAGCCGCACACCGCGACGATGGCCCACGGAGAACCGTGAAATGCATTGAGCAGCGCCACCGCGACAATCGGCATCGGCCCGCCGGTGAGCAGGTTGGCGCCCGAGTACGATAGGGCAGAGCCGGTGTAGCGTGCCTCGGTCGGAAAGGACTCGGCAAACCAGACCGGCTGGATGCCGCTCTGAAATTGTGTGAAGCCGAGGAAGGCGCCCATCACCGCCATCGTCATGCCAATCGAGTTCTGGTTCAGAACCGGAAAATAGATCAGGCAGCAGATCAGCGTGCAGAACGAGCCGATCATCAGCGCACGCCTGCGTCCGATCCGATCGCTCAGATAGCCGCCCAGCAGCGCGCCGGCAATCGCGCAGACATTTGCAACCATCAGCAGCATGAAGCCGGTTTGCTTGGGCACGCCCAAATGTTTCGTCAGGTAGCTGAGCGAGAAGACCACGATCAGATAGAAGAGCGCAGCGGGGCCGCAGAAGAACAGCGTCAGGCGAAGGGCGGTGCGCCAGTGATACCTGAAGACGGTGCCGAGCGGATTGGCGGCGCGCACCGGAGCGCCCGTCTTTTTGAGCGCCTCGAAGGCCGGTGTCTCGCTGACCTTCCTGCGGATGTAGATGCCGAGCAGCACGAGGACAAAACTTGCGAGGAACGGAACGCGCCATCCCCAGGCGTTGAAGTCGTCCGATGAAAGCAGGGCGGCCATCGTAAAGAGCGACAGATTGGCGAGAATCTGACTGAGCGGCGAGCAGATGCCAAGCAGTCCGGAATACCAGCCGCGCCGGTTGGCTGATGCGTGCTCCACTGCCATCAGTTGCGCGCCGGTCGATTCGCCGCCGAGCGCGAAGCCCTGGATGATACGCAGCGACACCAGCAACGTCGGCGCGAGAATGCCGACCTGCTGGTAAGTGGGCAGCAAGCCCATCAGAAACGACGACACGCCCATCACCGAGACAGTGATCAGCATCAGCTTGCGACGTCCCCAGCGGTCGCCGAGCATCCCGCAGATCACCGCGCCGAGCGGCCGTGCGGCGAGCCCCGCCCAGAAACTCGCCAGCGATGCGAGCAGCGACGCGGTCGGGTCGAGTGAAGGGAAAAACAGCTTTGGAAAGATCGTGGCCGCGACCACGCCATACAGCGCGAAGTCGAACCATTCGAGTGCGGTGCCGACGGTTGCGCCCGCTACCGCGCGGCGCGCCATCAAATGGGCCTGCGCGGACTGTTTCCCCGCGGCCACGTCTGAGTCTGAATCTGCGAACGACGACATGTTGTCTCCTCAATCCCGATGTGTTGAAACGTTCGTTCTGGCGACGAACAAATGCTATTGTTTGCGCTCTCCAAACGAGGCGTTCCACGCTGGAACTGCTTTTCACATGATGGAAGCGGACGCGACATGTCGCTGAAGAACGGTCTCAGGATTCTCGATTGGCTGGCCTCGCAAGGCGAGGGCGCAGGCCTCGTGGCGATTGCCGACGCCTTGTCCCTGCCGCGCAGCACGTGCCACCGTCTGCTCACGGACCTCGTCGAAGGCGGGTATGTGCGGCAGCTCGTCGATCACAGCCGCTATATCCTGACCATGCGGATGACGTCGAACGGACTCGAGTTTCTGAGCCTCACCGGCATTGCCGATATCGCCCAGCCGATTATCGAGCGCGTCGCCGCAAAGACCGGCGAACTGGCGCGGCTGTCGCTCGTCGACGGTGACGCCATTATCTGGGTCGGCAAGGCGGACGGGCAGCGCGTCGGCTTTCGCTACGATCCCGACATGGGCCACGCAGCGCGGCTGTCATGCACGTCGACCGGTCACGCGTGGCTCATGACAATGACCGACGAGCAGGCGGTGGCACTGGTTATCAAGCAGGGCTTCGGTCAGCCGAACGAGTTCGGGCCGAATGCGCCGACCACGATCAAGGCACTGCTCGGTTTCCTGCACGCTGCGCGAGTGCGCGGCTACGCGATGATCGACGAGGTGTTTGCGCCGCGCATGTCGGCGGTGGCGGTGCCCGTGGTGAGTGGCTCGCGCTGCGTGGGCGTGATCAGTCTGGCGGGGCCGCGGGTGCGGCTGACCGCCGAGAAGATTCACGAGTACTCGGTGCCGCTGCGCGAGGCTGCGAACGAACTTGCGCAGTTGAGTAACATGGCCGGGTTTCCTGGTCGGCCGCCGCTTGGGAAGGGGTGATCGACTCCTCGAAAAATCACCCAATCAGTCGAGGGCGGCGAGCGCCATTTCGATGAGTTGCTCGTGACGTCTGGTTGCGTCGCTACTCTGTTTGCGCGAAATCATGAAAAGAGAAAGGGGCTCGGGGGGATCTACCGCGATCCGGTGGATCGTGCATCCGGTCTCCTTCGCCAATGGCGCCGTCAAAAAACTCGGGACGATTGCCCACGCCGCATTTCTGAGCATCGGCGCGAGCATGTGTGCTTTCTCAACCCAATTTACGTGCCGCGAAAACCCGCGCCGAATGCGCCATAAATCGAACTGAGGCGACCACGGCAAATGAATTTCTCTCGATGGGTCGAGATCCGTCATGTCGAGCGCTTCAGGCAAAGATGTCTTACCCGACGCAGCATAGACCACAAGCATCGCGTAATCGCGGAGCTTTCTTGAGACAAGGTCGACGTGTTCGGACGGGGTCAGTGTGAAGGCTACGTCCAGGTGACCAGATGCAACGCGGTTAGCGAGCTGGAAATAGCGCGAACTTTCCATGTGCAGACGAACGGGCGGTGTCTCGTCGCAGAGCGCAGCGATGAACGGCGGAAGGACGTTGATCGCAACCGCGTCGACCGAACCGACGGCAAGGTGTCTTACCTGATTGCCCTGAAGTTGCTCAGCCTCGACTTCGAGCATTTTCCAGCGCTCGGCAATGTCGAGAAACCGCTCACCTTCGGCGGTCAGCGATATGCCCCGCGCTCCCCGCGAGCGCAGCAACAGCAGATGTCCTATCCGGCGTTCGAGGGACTGGATCCGATACGAGACAGTCGACTGCGTCGTGGATACGATCTCGGCCGCCTGAAGCAGGCTTCCCGAGCGGACCACCGCCAGGAATGTGTTGATCTCCTCGCTAAACAACATATCTAGTCCTTCGATATTCGGTGAATAAAATCCGACATTGACCGATATTGTGCCGAACCTTAGCCTACTCGAACAGAACAACATCTCCGTCATCTGATTCCGCAACGTTTGGAGGCACATATGGCAAAGACACTCGTCGGCATCGAAGATTTACCTACGAGCCGCTTCCACAGGAGGATTGCCGTTGTGGCGGCAGGGGGGCCGTTCTGTGACGGCTATTTGCTAGGGATCATTGTTGTAGCGCTGCCGTTCATTGCAAAGGATCTCGCGCTGAGCGCGCTGCAGATCGGTCTGATCGGCGCGTCCAGCCTCATTGGCATGTTCGCGGGTGGCGTCGTTTTCGGACCAATGACGGACCGCTTCGGCCGCCAGAAGATGTATGTGCTCAATCTCGCCGTATTCGTTATCTGCTCACTCGCGCACTTGTTCGTGCATGACGTGACGACGCTCTTCATCCTTCGTTTCATCATGGGGGTTGCGCTGGGCGCGGACTATCCCATCGCCACCGCGCTCGCAGCTGAATTCCTGCCCCGGAAGCTTCGCGGGCCGGTTCTCGCGAGCCTCGTGCTTCTGCTCTGGGTCGGATACACGTTAAGCCTTGCAACGGGTTTGATCGTGAGCGGTAGCGAAAGCGGTGTATGGCGCTACATTCTTGCGAGCGCTGCCATCCCTTCAGCACTTTTCCTGCTGCTGCGCCTTAACATCCCCGAGTCGCCGCGCTGGTTGATTTCCGTAGGACGGGTAGAGGCGGCGCGTGGCATCGTGGAACAGCATCTTGGGCCCCAGGTTGACTTTGATGCGCTCGTTGCTGAGACGCGTGTCAGCACTTCAAGGCGTGGCCTCGGACTGTCAAAAATCCGCGAACTGATTTCGCGGGGCTATGGGCGCATGCTGGTGTTCTGCTCGATCTTCTGGATGTGCCAGATTGCGCCCTCGTTCGCAATCAAGACGTTTCAACCGATGTTGCTGAAGTCGCTCGGCGTCACCAGGCCACTCGCCGGCTCGCTCGTAATCATTTCGTTTGCGATCGTCGGAACCGCGATCGGCATGTTCGTCGTCAACCGGGTCGGTCGACGCACGCTTTGTCTTGCCTCATTCGTTCTTGCAACGCTCGCGCTGTTTCTTCTCGCGACGCCGATGTCGGGCATTGCCACTGTTGCGATTGGTTTATTCATTCTCTTCACGGTGGCCGAAGCTGCCGGTTCCGGGCTGCAGTTCATCTACCCGAACGAGATTTTCCCGACTGACCTTCGAGCAACCGGTATGGGACTCGCCATGTCTGCGAGCCGCATCGGAGCCGCGGCAGGAACCTTCCTCCTTCCTACGGTACTCGTCCATTTCGGAAGCGCGACTGGTCTGCTTATCGCGGGCGGGATCAGCCTGGTTGGCCTGCTCGTATCTGCTCGCATGGCTCCCGAGACCCGTCATGTGTCGCTTGGCGCGGCAAACGCTCCGACGGTGGACGCGAGCGCCGGCGAACACGCTCTGCAGCGAAGAGAGGCTCGCAGCTGACCGGTAGGAACGGCGCAGCCTTCCTTGACACTGGGGAGCCACGGAAACTCAAATTTTAAGAATCTCACCTTGGCAACGCTATTTGCATCAACGAAAAGAGGCACTCTATGAATTCGGCACCTAAAGTGGTCATCATCGGTGCAGGCATCATCGGCACCACGCTCGCTTATGATTTCGCGAAACGCGGCGCGCGCGTGACCGTGCTCGACAAGCACGAGGTCGCGAAAGGCGCGACATCGGGATCCTTCGCGTGGATTACGAACCAGACGAAGTTCCGCAACGCGGACTCGCTCGGCGAAGTCGGCGCGCAGCATTACTTCAATCTGCATCGACTGTCGCACTTGTGCTGGCGTTATCTGCAAAGCGAGATCGACGGTCTGCCGATCCGCTGGTCTGGCTGCTTGCAAAGCGCCGAGCCGGATACCGCTGAGGCAGCGGAACTCGCGGCGGAACTCGACCGGCGCCTGCGGTGGGGCAGCCCGACTTATCGCGTCACCACGGCCGAGGCACGCGACATTGAGCCGGGGTTTGAACCAGGCGCCGAGACGGATATTTTCTACACGCCTGACGAAGGGATGATGTCGCCTGTGCAACTGACGTCAATGATGCTCGAGGCCGCGGTCGCACACGGGGCGCAGTATTCGCCGCACGACGCGTATCAGGGCTTTACGAAGACGGCGGGCGGTTACGAAATCCGGAGCGGAAGTGGCAAGCGCGAGGCCGATATTCTCATCTTCGCGGGCGGCATTGCGAACCCGGAGCTCGTCGAAGGTACGGGGCTTAAGGCACCGCTCATCCACAGCACGGGCAGCGTCGTCCACCTCGCGCCGTTGCCGCGGCTTTTCGATTCGGTCATTCTTGGCGCACACGTTCATGCGATTCAGCGCATCGACGGTCGCGTGGTCATCGCCAAGCACTTCTCCGGTTCACCCGTTGGAGATCCAAGCACGCCCGACCCGGAGGAGCTCGTGCGTGTCGCCGCCCGAGTGCTACCAGGTTTGAAGAACGCCATTGTCGAGAAAGTCACCGAAACGCGTCGCGTCATTCCGGCTGACGGGTTGCCTGTCGTGAGCCGCTCTAAAGAACTTCCCGGCGTGCTTTCTATTACGACGAACGCAGGCATTAGTCTGGCAGCCGGATTGTCGCAACTGATCACCACGGAACTGCTTGACGGCGTGACTGTGAAGCTATTGGACCCCTATCGCTCAGAGCGCTTTGTCGGCTAAGCAATGCTTTGACGTCTGCCCAGGCGCATCGCCATGAAGCGGCCTCGGTGGATGAACTTGCCGAGGCCGCGCGGCCGCCCGCTCCGCTCAACCTTTGCTCGGGAGACCGGACGTCGTCTATCCGGCGGCATCCGGTTTTGGATTGAATCCTGGACTGAGGCACGCCAGGAAAACCAAACCATGACGAACGCGATCGTCGCGGCCGTGAAAACCGAAGGTAACGAGCGTGGCGATCATGAGCGCCGTGCCGGTGGCAAACTGAGAGCGGAAAATCATGAGCAACGCAGCACTTCAACATAAGCAGCGGTGCGCGAACACGCTGCATTGTTAGGCTCAAGAACAAGTGCCGTGCTGGACGGCAAATTCAGCAGATGAACTACGTTCCTACGCCTACCTCTACGCCTGCGCTTAAGGCTGAAATGGACTCACCAATAGCTGAGTACGATCGCGCGGCGGCTGACTTCGATGCGGCCCGTGCGGCATGCGATACGCCGGTTTTCGTCGCACTTGTCCGATAGACGGGGAAAGATTCTTTGCCAGTGCCGGGCCATCGCTACTGGTTATCACGGATATAACCTATTACGTTCACGTGATTGCAACGTTTCATTACCCGCACATAGGGCGCATCAGTACACTCGGATTGTCAGTGCGAGGCGCGGCTATCAGTCGCCGAGTCCGTGACCGTGCAGCTTACCGATATCACGGAAATGGTTCCGGCCTGCTGATCCGCTCACAACATGAAACGATCCGGCGCCGGTGCGCTCAGCGCTGCCCGCATCCAGTAGTGACAGGCATCGGAGCGGTGAGCAGCCCACGTCTCGCCGGTGCAGTTTTTCATTGATAGATACGCATCAGGAGTCACATTGAAGATAGCTCAACACCTCGACCCGGCCACGATCAGGACGTTGGCGCTTGAAGAAATCGATGGCCAGATTCTCGTGATCCGGTTGAACCGTCCAGAAGTGTCGAACGCAATCAGCACACCAATGGGCCAGGAGCTGATCAAGGTCTTCGGTGCGCTGGAGGTCGACCCCACTCAATATCGTTGCGCGATTCTCACGGGTACGGGTGAGCGGGCCTTCTGCGGTGGAGCGGATCTCAAGCAACGCGAAGGCATGACGGACGAGCAGTTCGGCACGCAGCACTATCTGTTCGAACGCATGGTGCGCGCAATCACCCATTGCCCGATTCCGCTTATCTGCGCCGTCAATGGATCGGCAGTTGCAGGCGGCCTCGAACTGCTGCTGGCGTGTGATTTCGCCTACGCATCGAATCAGGCCGTCTTCGGATTTACAGAGGTGAAACGCGGAATCATGCCGGGGGGCGGTGGTACCCAGCAGCTTCCTCGCACGATCGGTACGCGACGCTCGAAAGAACTGATTTTTCGCGGCTCGAAGTTCTCAGCGGAAGAAGCGCTCGCGTGGGGTGTCGTGAACCAGTTGTACGAGCCGAACCAGGTGCTGGCACGCGCGATCGAAGCCGCCCGTGACATCTGCACGAGCGCACCTCTTTCAGTTGCGCAGGCGAAGAAGGCGATCGACCTCGGGATGCAAAGCGATCTGAACACGGGTCTCTTCATCGAAATAGAAGCCTACAACCGGCTCATCCCGACGCAAGACCGTCTTGAAGGTATCAGTGCATATAACGAGAAGCGGCAGCCTGTCTTCAAGGGACGCTAGCCGCACCGCACAGGAAAGCCGCCAGTCGCGCGTGGCGGCCAACTAACCGGCCTTTCGCCGGAGGAGACATGCATGAACTCGCCCATCAGTGCCGCGGCTAGTCCGCTGGCAGAGCAAGCATATCGAAAAATCACGCGGCGCCTGATTCCTTTCCTGTTCCTCTGTTACGTGTTCGCTTTCCTGGACCGTGTGAACGTCGGAATCGCGCAGCTCGACATGAAACACGACGTCGGCTTCAGCGACTTCACCTACAGCATTGGCGCAGGCATTTTCTTTCTCGGCTACGTGCTGATGGAAGTGCCGAGCAACCTTCTGTTGACGAGAATCGGCGTAAAGCGGACCTTCTCGCGAATCATGGTTCTGTGGGGTATCCTGGCTGCGGCGACCGCATTCGTGACCCTCCCGTCGCATTTCTACACCGTACGCTTTCTGCTCGGTCTTGCCGAAGCCGGTCTGTATCCGGGCATCATTTTCTATCTGACGCGCTGGTACCCCGTCGAGCGCCGTGCCAAAGCCATTGCTATCTTCACTTGTGCAACGGGCATAGCCGGGTTGCTTGGCGGCCCGATGTCCGGCTGGCTGATGACGCACATGGAGGGCATCCGCGCCATGCATGGCTGGCAATGGATGTTCATCGTACAGGGCTTGCCGGCAAGCTTCCTTGGCATTGCCGCATTTTTCTTCCTGGACGACGGCCCCGAAAAAGCAAAGTGGCTGAGTGACGCCGAGAAGGCGCAAATTCTCGCGGACCTGAAGCACAGTTCAGGTGTGAGCGGGACGCACGCGGAACACACCTTCATGAATGCACTTCGCGACCCACGCGTGTATGTGATGGGCTTCGTCTGGTTTGCACAGATTGCGGGTGTGTTTGCGATCGGCTTCTGGTTACCCACGCTGATCAAGAGTACGGGGCTGACGAGTCCGCTAGAAATCGGTATCTATTCGGCCATTCCGTACTTCGTGAGCTGGATTGCGCTGATCGGGATGAACTGGAACTCCGACCGCACGATGGAGCGCCGCTGGCACTGCGGCATCACGATGATTATCGGTGCCCTCGGTCTGTTTGCGGCGGGTCTGATTCACGGCAGCCTTGCATGGTCGCTGGTGGCGCTTTCGATCGCGACGGCGGGGATTCTTGCGCCCAATCCTCTGATCTGGGCGATTTCGACGGACTACATCCGCGGCAGCGGAGCAGCAGGCGGAGTCGCCGTCGTGAACTGTATCGGTCTGCTCGGAGGGTTTGTCAGTCCCATGATCATCGGCTCGATCAAGACGGCGACCAACAGCATGGCTGGAGGACTCGGCGCCATCTCCCTGCTCATGCTCATCGGCGCGCTTGCTGCAATTGTGCTCGCTCCGAAAACGACGGGTGCCAGGTCGCTCGAGGAGCTTGCCGCTGACAGGCTGGACGACTCCGCAGCAGCGAACGTAATGCTTTGACAGATGCCCATGCGGTCATCTGGTGACAAAGGAGATTCAGGAATGACGACGCGTGAAAAGGTGACAGTGCGGGAAGTAGGGCTGCGCGATGGCCTGCAAATGGTCCGGACGATTCTGTCGACAGAGCAGAAGCTGGAGTGGTGCCGGCGAATGGTGGAGGCCGGCTCGGTCGAAATCGAAGTGACGTCCTTCGTGCCTCCCAAAATCGTCCCGCAGTTTGCCGATGCAGTGGAAGTGGCTCGGGGCGCGCTCGATATAACCGGACTGCACGCTGCGGCGCTGGTTCCGAATCTGAAGGGGGCGCAACGCGCGTTTGAAGTCGGTCTGAGCAAGGTGCATTACGTGCTGTCGGCAAGTAACGAACACAACCTGAAAAATGTGCGCCGGACGACGGCGGAGTCAGTGGAAGACTTCGCGCGGATTGTCCTCGAGCGCGACACCGTTGAACGCACAGCGCGCAGAATCACGCTCGGCGCGGGCGTGGCGACCGCGTTCGGCTGCACGATCTCCGGCCGCGTCGAAGAAAGCGGGGTGCTCGGTCTCGTGGAAACACTCCTCGAAGCAGGCGCTGACGAGATCACGATTGCCGATACGGTCGGTTATGCGAATCCCCGCCAGGTGAAGGCGCTGATGCGCGAGGTTCTCGCGATCACCAGGGATGTGCCGGTCGCCTGTCATTTCCACGACACCCGGGGCCTCGGTCTTGCCAATGTCGTCGCCGCGCTCGATGCCGGTGTGCGCAGCTTCGACTCTTCGCTAGGCGGTCTTGGCGGGTGTCCGTTCGCGCCGAATGCCACTGGGAACATCAATACCGAAGACACTGTTTTTCTCCTGGAATCCGAAGGGTTCGATACGGGCATAAATATCGATGCGCTGCTTGCAATCAGGGAGACGATTGCGGGCTGGTTACCAGGTGAGCCGTTCACGGGTGCCATTGCGCGAGCAGGCGTTCCCAAGACATTCGATCTGCGCGAGGCGGAGATGCTCCCGGCGGGGCAGTGACGGTAATGCATTGCCACGTGTGCGCGTCGGTCCGCGCCCCGGCATGAAATGTTTTTGAAGCGGAAGAAGGAGAACGCAGTGCACGTGCAGAAAATCGGCGACGTCGAGATCAGCAAGTTCAGCGAGATCGATAGCCTGGAGTTTGAACCGAATTGGCTTTTCCCCACGGTCGAGCGCGACTTCGTGAAGGAGCAGCGCAGCTGGCTCGGTCCGCGCCTGATCGAACCGACCGAGCTCAAGCTGTATCTCAGCTTCCACAGCTACGTTGTCAAAACGCGCCATCACACCATTCTTGTGGATACCTGCAACGGAAATCACAAGCAACGTCCGTCGATGCCGGCATGGAGCAACCTGCAGACGCCATACCTCGATAACCTGGCGGCGCTGGGCATCCGTCCGGAAGACATCGACTACGTGATGTGCACGCATCTGCACACCGATCATGTCGGCTGGAACACTCGTCTGCAAGATGGCCGCTGGGTCCCCACCTTCCCGCGTGCGAAATACATCTTCTCGCGCACCGAGTACGACCATCTGATGAAACTGCATCAGTCGAATCCTGAATTGCCGGTGAATCGCGGCTCGTTCGTCGATAGCGTGCTGCCTGTCGTCGAACACGGCCAGGCGAAGTTTGTCGAAATGGACCATTCGTTCGAGCACGAACTCGGCGAGAACGTGTGGCTCACTCCGGCAGCGGGCCACACTGCGGGCCATGTGCTGATTCATGTCGGGCATGAGCATGGCGAACATGCCGTAATGACCGGCGACGTGATCCACCATCCAATCCAGTTTGTCGACCCTTCGCTCCCGAACGCGGCGGATTTCGACGCCGGGCTGGCCCATCAGGCGCGGCTGGGTGTGATGAGCCGCTACGCGGACACGTCAACGAAAATCCTGACGGCTCACTTCCCGTCGCCAACGGCCGGTCGCGTGGTGAGCCACGGTGACAGCTTCCGCTTTGCTTTCGACAAGGAATAAGCAGTAGAGGGCATGCGCGCGCAAGACGCAGATTGCGTGCGCCTATCGTGAGCCGGGATTAGCCGTGAATAACCGCCCCTCACTTTTGTGCGATGCGGCTCTGGCAAAGTTCGATGAACTTCAACACAGGTTGCGTCAGCGTGGCGCCACGACGCGTTGCAATGCCGTATGGCGCTCCACGCCGCTCGATGTAAATCGGCAATATCTTTACGAGCCCGCCCACCGCGAAATACTCCGCGACCTTGCGAGGTATCAGGCCCACCGTGCCGCCTCCGGTCTGGAGCAGAGCGAGTGTGGCGAAGGTGGACGAGGTTTCCATCGCGTAGCGTGGAAAGCCGAGACCTTCGTCATCGAGAAGCTGCTCGAAGAGTGACCGCATCGGCAGTGTTGCCTGCGGAACGATCCACGGGTTACCAATAATGTCGGCTAGTTGCACGCCGGTTCTATCGCCCAGAGGGTCGGCGCCATCTACCACCACGCATATCTCTTCCACCTCTAGCGGAATGAAGTCGTAGGCCTCCGGATGAACGCTGACACTGGACCGCCCGATCACGAGGTCCAGCAGCCGCTGGTCGAGCATGGCGAGCAGCCGCGCGCTGTTGTCTTCCCATACCTCGATCGAGGTATCGGGCTGACTCTCGCGTAGCGCTTTTACAGTAGGCGCCAGCCACACCGGCAACGAGCCCATCACTGCGCCAACGGCGAGTGTTCCGCCGCCGCCTCGCAGGATTGCCGCCATCTCATCGCGCATCGTTCCGACGTCCGCCCGAAGCGTTCGTGCGTGACGTATCACGCATCGCCCCAGGTCGTTGGGAACAATCCCACGTGGCGAGCGGGAAAACAGTTCAACACCGAATATGGCTTCGAGCTCTTGCAGCGATTTGGTTATCGCCGGCTGCGACAAGGAGATCTGCTGCGCTGCCTTGCGCAAAGACCCGTGGTCGTCGAGCGCGATCAGCAGCGCAATGTGGGCTCCCCGAAGGCGCCTGAGAATCGCATCGTTACTGGTTATCACGGATATAACCTCAGACGTTCACCTGATTCAAACCTTTCATTATCTGCCTTGGACGACGCATCAGTACACTGGACCTGCCGGTGGACGAGTACGCGATCTGCAAGGCGCGCACGTCGATGCAACGTATTCGGACGGATCACACGATGCATTCGACGCCAGGCGATAACTCACGCGAATCACTGTCGCGCAGTGTACTCGCGATTTCCGCCTCGATGCATGCAGACGGCGCCGGGAGGCTCATTCCGCGAATGGCTCGTCGACGTCCGACCGGTATTCGAGGAGGCTCATGTTTGTCAACGGAGACAACGAAGCGTGAAACGAATAGGAATAGACGTCGGCGGGACCTTCACCGACGTCGTCATGGTGGACGACTCGACCGGAAAAGTGTGGTCGACCAAGGTGCCGACGACGCCTAAAGACCGCGTCCTGGGGACGGTCGAAGGTTTTCGAAGGATTCTCGAAATCTCAGGCTCGAAGAGCGGCGATATTTCATTCCTTGGCCACGGAACGACAATGGCCACGAACATGGTGGTCGAAGGCACGGGCGCGAAAACTGCGTTGGTCACCACGCGCGGGTTCAGGGACATTCTTGAATTGAGGCGTGCATCCCGTCACGACCGTGCCGACCTGTACGACCTGCTGTTCGACAACCCAAGGGCGCTGGTCGAGCGTCGTTGGAGACTTGAGGTAACGGAGCGCCTGCGTTTCGATGGGAGCGTCGAGACAGCGCTCTCGCACGAGGAACTGACGCAGATCGCCGCGCGCATCCGTGACTCAGACGTTGAAGCGGTCGCTGTGTGTTTCCTGCACGCGCACGTCAATCCCGAGCATGAAATGGCTGCCGTTGGCGCGCTGCGGGAAATGCTGCCGGACCGGTTCGTGTGCGCCTCGCACGAAGTCAACCCTGAAGCCATGGAGTACGAGCGGACCAGTTCGACCGTCATTAACGCAATGCTCGGACCGGTGTGCGGGCGCTACATCGGCCGTCTGGTGGATGCGCTTGCGCAGCTTGGCTTTGCCGGCAAGTTTCTGTTCATGCAATCCAACGGTGGGCTCGCGAGCCCGGCGCGCGTCGCTGACCGTCCGATCGTGCTGCTCGAGTCGGGGCCTGCGGGCGGTGTTAGCGCCGCAATCCGCAATTGCGAGCGGGGCAACCTGCGCAATGCGATTCTTGGCGATATGGGCGGCACGACGTTCGACGTTTCGCTCATCCGCGACTTCAGACCGGAGATCCGGAACAAAAGCCTGTTGCACAGCTACACAGTGCGCTCTCCCAGCATCGACATCGACTCCGTGGGTGCGGGCGGCGGCTCCATCGTCTGGATCGACGCGGGTGGCGGCGTACGCATCGGACCCGAGAGCGCCGCCGCCGACCCGGGTCCCGCATGCTATGGCCGCGGCGGTACCCGACCGACCGTCACCGACTGCAATCTCGTGCTTGGTTATATCGACCCGGACAATTTTCTCGGGGGCGAATTCAAGCTGGACGCCAAGGCGGCGTGGCGCGTCGTCGACGAAGTCATTGCCAAACCTTTGGGCATGAGCGTGCCGGAGGCGGCGCAGGCGGTTCGCTCCGTCGCCAACGCACTGATGGCGCAGGCGGTTCGCATCATGACGGTGGAGCGGGGTTACGACCCGCGTGAATTCTCGTACATCTGTTATGGCGGCGCGGGCCCTGTACATGCGGTAGACCTCGCTCATGAAATGGGGATTCGCCGCGTTGTGATTCCGCCGCTGCCGGGCCTCTTCAGCGCGTTCGGCATGATGGTCGCCGACCAGCAGTACGACTATCAACGCCCGGTCGAATGCGACCTCGCCAAGCTCGGCGACGAAAGACTGCACGCGGAATTCAGCGAACTGCTTGCGCTCGGGCGAAGCGAAGCAGGGCGCCACGGTGTCGAGGCAAATGCGACCCGCGCTGTGCGTCTCGCGGACTGCCGCTACGTCGGTCAACCGGATGTCATCACGGTGGAAGTCCCGGAAGGCACATCGTGCGCTGCGCTCGCGAGCGACTTCGAGGCGGCGCATCAGCGTCTATGGAACTTCGTAAGCAAGGACAAGCCGATCATGGTCGCCAACTTGCGGCTGCAACTCATTGCGACGAGCGGCTGGCAAGGCGGCGTCGCGCATTCGGATGAGGAAGCAGCGGTTACTCCTGTGCGAACACGCGATGTGTACATCGATGGAACTGTCAGGGCGCTGCCGGTCTTTGCTCGCAGCCGGCTTCCGGTCGGCGCCCAGATCGACGGCCCGGCCGTCATCGAAGAGCACAGCAGTTGCGCGGTCCTGAAAGAATCGCATACAGCACGCGTCGACGACGACCTGAACCTTGTGATCGAACTGGCGGCCTGAACATGAACATCGTGACATACGAAATCATCCGTAGCAGCCTGTATGCGGTTGCGCGCGAAATGAAGATTGCAATGATGCGCACGGCGGGAAGTCCGCTGATGCATGCGAGTGGCGACTCGTCGGCCGCAATCTTCGACGCGGATATGCAACTCGTGGCTCAAGGCAACGACATTCCAACGATGCTGGGTTCGGCCGTGATCTCCACGCGCGTGTCGGTGGAGGCGATCGGCCGCGACAATCTGCGGCCTGGCGATGTGATCGTCAGCAATGACGCGTACGTGGGGGGCGGCAATCACCAGCCGGATGTGCAGTTCACGCGCCCTGTCTTTGTCGGCGGCGAGATCGTCGCCTTCGTGATGACGCGTGGCCACTGGACCGATATTGGCGGTCAGTCGCCGGGCAGCTATGCGATTGCGACGTGGGACGTCTTCGCCGAGGGAATCCGGATTCCGCCGGTTCTGCTGTACCGGAACGACGAGCCGGTGCGCGACGTACTGGAAATACTCACGCGCAACAGCAGAAACTCGCATGAATTAAGGCTCGATATCCAGGCGCAGTACGCCGGCACGTACGTGGGCGATCGGCGCATTGCCGAGCTGGTGGCGAAATATGGCGCCGATGCATTGCGCGAAGTCATGAGCCAGAGTCTCGACCATTCGGAGAGGCTCATCCGCGCGGAGATTGCGAAGATCCCGGACGGCGTCTATGAAGCTGAGGAATTCCTCGACCCGATCGAGGCGCCAGGATGGAAGCACGAGCGACCGCTCCTGAAGGTGAACGTTACCGTGAAGGGCGACCACATTATCTTCGACTTCACGGGGACAGGCGCTCAGGTGCGCGGCGGGATCAATTGTCCGTTTTCAGTCACCTGCAACAGCACCTGGTTCACAGTCAAGGCATTGACGGACCTGAGCATTCCAATCAACCAGGGCTGCTATCGGCCCGTGACCATCATTGCTCCGCAAGGCAGTGTCCTCAATTGCGAGTACCCGGCCTCTGTCGTGTCGGGCAACACCGAAACCTCGCCGCGAGTGATCGACCTTCTTCTCAAGGCTCTTGCGCCTGCCGTCCCGGATCGCATCCTCGGACAAAGCAACTGCGCGGCCTGCGCGGGAATCTTTAGCGGACGCGATACGAATCAGAGGCGAGTGGCGGAGACTGGAGAAAAATTCGTCACGATGCATGACGTTCACGCCGGCGGCATGGGTGCGCGGGCAGACAAGGACGGGGTCAGCGGGATCCGGGTCTATGTCGGCAACGCTGGCAGCCAGTCGATCGAGATGATCGAACGGACATCGCCGTTGCTGGTGGAAGAGTGGTCGCTCGTATCGGATACGGGTGGCGCCGGCCGGCAGCGCGGTGGGCTGACCTCTCGCCGCGTGTACCGGGTCGAATATGACGAAGCCACCTTTACGGTCTCGGGAGAGCGCGGTTATACGGCGCCTGAAGGACATTTTGGCGGCCTCGCCGGCAGCCCGTTTTTGTGCAAGGTACGGCGCGCGGACGGCCAGGAGGTGGCCGTACCTGCAAAGGGCGGCCAGACGGTGGTCTACCGGAATGACCGGGTCGTCGTGCAGCCGGCAGGCAGCGGCGGTTTCGGCGAGCCACGGCAGCGCGAGCGCGCGCGGGTGCTCGCCGATGTTGCCGACGGCTACATCAGTCGCGAGGCGGCAGTCCGCATCTATCAGCTCGACCTGGGGCCGATCCAGCCGGAGAAATATGAAGTCGCCGTGGAGGCAACGTAAGCCGGTGACAGCATATAAACGGAGTATGCAGATGACCAGGCAGCTTCCACTCGACGAGTGAGTAACCGTGTAGAACTTATCGACCTGTTGCAGCGTACCTTCGGCAAGAAGGCCGCTGCTTACTGGCTTGAACGCCTCGACGAGGCCGGTATTTCTTGTGGCCCGATTCAAACGGTCGATCAGGTGGTCGCGCACGAACAGACAAGGGCGCTCGATATCCAGCGGACGACACAAGACGGTGCAGCTACGTTTGTCGGCCTGCCTGTCGAAGAAAGGCGGCGGGACACCGCCGCTTTTTCCGGTAGATTACCTTGTCAGGAGGGAACCGTCTGGTAGCTGATTTCCCGCTTCGCTGCGGTCAGCGTGCGAATCGGTTTGCCTTCAATCCAGGCAAGGATGTTTTCCACCGATTCGCCATAGTAGAACTCGTAAGAACCTTCGGTGACGTAGCCGATATGTGAAGTTGCTATGACGTTGTCCATGGTCCGGTATGGATGATTCGCGGGCAATGGCTCGACATCGAATACGTCCATGGCGGCACCCGCAATCTGCTTGCGGTTCAACGCGGCAATCAGAGCCTGCTCGTTGACGATCGGGCCGCGCGCGGTGTTGACGAGCAGCGCGTGAGGCTGCATCAGAGAAAGCTCGTGTTCACCGATCATATTGCGTGTGCGCTCCGAAAGGCGAACGTGAATAGACAGAATGTCACTGGAGGCGAGCAATTCTTCTTTCGATACGTACTGAGCCCCATGGCTCGCCGCGGACTCCGCAGTCATGTTCTGGCTCCATGCGATTGTCTTCATGCCGAAGGCCTGTGCGACGCGTGCGGTCACGCTTCCCGAATAGCCTAGTCCAAGCACACCGAGCGTCTTGCCGTTCAGGTCCCGGCCGACGGTAACTTGCCATCCTCCGTTTCTGAACGAGCTTACTTCTGTCGGGATGTGGCGTGCCGCGGCCAGAATCAGCGCCCATGTGTGTTCAGCCGCGGCGGTGAGCGACGAGGCCGTCCCGCAGACCGTGATGCCGAGTTCGTCCGCGGCTTCGATATCGATCGCGGCGTTCCACGGCCCGGTGCTTGCCAGCAATTTGAGGCCTTTGAGTCGCGAGAGGACGCTTCCCGGAAACCAGGTCCGTTCCCGCATGACGCACAGAATGTCATACGGCTCAAGCCGTTCGACCAGAGCGTCTTCATTGTCGATATGGTCGGTGATGACCGTTATTTCGGCATGCTCACGTAGACCGTGCCAGTTACCGAACTTCATCGATGTATTCTGATAGTCGTCGAGGATGGCGATTTTGTGCATGAGAGTTTCTTTACCGTTGATCCTGGATGGGCTTGCGAAGGCCCACCCGGTGAATCGTTCAGGGAAAACAGGCCGGTTGCTGCTGCTTAGGTCTGGATGCGGCCTCTGGGGCGTCTACGCTGACATGACCGCCCTGGGCTTGAATCCTGCGAACATGACGACGATTCCAAGAAAGAGAACGGCCGTCATGACGTAGAGGCCGCTATTGAGCGTGCCTGTCATTGTCTTCAACCATCCGATGACGAATGGGCTGCAAAACCCGCTAAGCAAACCTATGCAGTTCACGAACGCGATGCTGCCCGCTGCCGCGGCAGAACCGTGAAGATAGTCGGCAGCAATCGACCAGATCAGCACGTTTATCGAAAAGATGCCGACGCACGCGACGGTCAGCAGCGCGAGGGTCACGACGGCCGAGCTCATCGACTGCGATACCAGCAGAAGCGCTATCGCGCCTATCACGCCGGCGATGGTTGCATGCCAGCGCCTCTCGAGCATCCGGTCGGAACTTCGGCTGATAACGATCATTCCCAGCGCGCCCATTCCGTAAGGAATGGCCGATAGCCACCCGAGTTGCGACAGATTGGATATGCCCGAACTCTTCATGACGGTCGGCAACCAGAACGTGACGGAATAGGTGCCGCAAACAAACGCAAAGTCGATGAACGCAAGCATGTAGACCTTCGGGTCCGCGAGAGCCTGCGCAAGAGTGCCGTGCCCGTCCTGGTGGTTCTTGCGCTTGCGTTCGGTTTCGACCCGGAAGCCTTCCCGCAGCGTGTTCTTTTCCGCGTCGCTCAGCCATTTGGCTTTGTCGATGTTGTCGTCGAGGATAAAGAGCGTGAGGATGCCGAGCGCGACCGCGGGCAGTGCCTCGACGATGTAAAGCCACTGCCATCCCGCCATGTTCGCGACGTTCGCCAGCCCCGTCATCGCCCAGCCGGAAACGGGACCGCCGACAAGACCGGCGATGGGGAATCCAACCATGAAGCAGGAGATGATGACGCCGCGCCGGTTCTCCGGAAACCAGGAGCTGAGATAGAAAATAACGCCAGGAAAGAAGCCCGCCTCGAATACGCCCAGCAGCAGCCTGACGATGTAAAACTCGGTCACGTTGGTGACGAATGCCGTGCACATCCCCACAATCCCCCAGCAGATCATGATCCGGGCGATGGTTTTCTTCGCACCCATGCGCTTCAGAAGCAAAGCGCTGGGCACTTCGAGCAGGCAATACGAAAGAAAGAAGATGCCCGCGCCCAGACCATATACCGCATCGCTAAAACCAAGGGCGTCCTGCATTTGCAGCTTCGCGAAGCCGACGTTGATGCGGTCGAGGAATGCGACCACATAGCAAACGAAGAGCAGCGGCACGATGCGAAGCGCGACGCGGAGATAAAGCTTGTGTTCATCCGCGCTCACGGCCGTGACGGCCGGCAGTTCGTCCGATGGCGCCGGCGTGGGTTCAAGAAAGGTCTGGCTCAATTGCTGTCTCCTGATTGTCCCGGTTCGCCTGCCGCATGAGGCCGACGTCCGGGAATCCTTGATGGAAGTGTGTGTGCAACTCTATTGAATCGTTATCCGGACCTTCACTTCGGCGTTTACCTGGGTCTTTATCTGCCTCTTTGAGGATGCAACTGGCGTCAATCGCTTTCCTGCCGCAACAGGTCGTCAGCACGGTCGTGTGCCGGCGTCCTGATCAGCAGATGGTTGTGTTCGCCGAGCCCCGGTGTATTGCCGGGCAACGGTGGGCGCCGGCCGTCGAAAGAAACGGGAAGCGCGACGGTCGTAGTGCGTCCGTCGGGTGTCCGGCGCAGAATGTCGAGAGACGCGGTCTGTTCGTTCGTGACCACGCGATCGACCGTTTGCAACGGGCCGCATGGAATCGATCCGGCCTCGAGCGCATTAAGCCAGTCTCCCGCGGGCTTCTGCGCGAACCTGGCTTCGAGAAGCGGAATGAGCACCTTCCGGTTCAGAACGCGGTCTCCGTTGGTGGAGAATCGAGGATCGTCGGCGAGCGAGGGCAGGTCCATGACATTGCACAGACGCCGATACAGCGTGTCATTACCCGCGGCGACGAGGATTGCGCCATCGGTGCAGTCGAAGACCTGATAAGGCACGATGTTCGGACTACCGGAACCAATGCGGGTGGGCTCCGGACCGCCGGCGAGGCAGTCCGACAGAGGTACCGTCATCCAGGCGAGGGCGGTTTCATAGAGCGACACGTCGACAATCCGACCGCGTTCTGGGTCGTCACGGCCTTTATCTCGCAGCGCGGCCAGAACTCCAATGACGGCCCACATCCCCGTGCCCATGTCGTTGATCGAAACGGGGACGCGGCTGGGCGCATCGTCTGCATGTCCGACGATGCTCATCATTCCACTATAGGCCTGCACCAACGGGTCGTAACCGGGCTTGTTGCGCAAAGGGCCTGTGGCTCCGAAGGCTCCAAGGTTGCAATAGACGAGCGACGGACAGAGTTCCGTCAGGTCCTGTGCACCCAGGCCATAACGGTCGAGATTGCCGGGCCTCAGGTTCTGAAGGACCACGTCCGCATTCTCGACGATGAAGTCCCGAATCGATCTCGCGCAGGCCGGGTCGCCAAAATCGGCGCTGATGCTTTGCTTGCCGTGGTTCATTGCGTGAAAGAGCGCGGACGCGCCGTCGATGAAGGGCGGCCCCCATCCGCGGGCGTAATCTCCCTGGGCAGCGTTCTCAATCTTCACGACCCGGGCGCCAAGGTGAGCCAGGATGATGCCCGCGTACGGTGCCGCAAGGCTGTGCCCAATCTCCACCACACAGATGTCTTCGAGCGGGAGCCCTCGGGTGCTTCGTTGTTCAGTCATGGTAATGCCCGTCACGGTGTCTCGCTATTGAAATGAAACGTTTCCAAAATAAAAGATCTGAAGAGAAGCAGCTTTTGCACTCGATGCGGATCTTCAATGAAACGTTTCCAATATAGAGCGTCAATTATCGTTGTCAAGGCGGTGGTTCCCTGGAAAAGCGGCTTTTTACAGCCTGCTTGACAAAGCCGGCCGAGCCCGGAACATTGGGAACGTTTCATGCCGCACGGCAAACCGGCGGGCAGGAGCCACGCTGGCAAAAGCCGCAAGCTCGTACCGAGGCAGGCCGGGCGAGTGAGTCCAAGGCGCTTCTTCCAATGGCTTGACAAAGGCCTGTTCCAACCAATGAGCACAGAATCGAAAGGCACTTCTCCACGCCGGACTTCGGCGGATACGGCTTCTGACGACGAGCGCAAGCCTTCAATCCGTGATGTAGCGCTTCTGGCCGACGTAAGTCTCGGAACCGTCTCGCGCGTGATAAACGCGCACCCGAACGTCCGCGAGGATACGCGCAAGCGCGTGAAGGCGGCCATCGTCGAACTCGGCTATGTGCCGGACATGGTGGCCCAAAGCATGCGCAATCACAGGTCGATGACATTCGCCTGCGTGATGCGCGACTTCACCGTGCCCGTGCTGAGTATGTTCGTCGACTCGATGCAGAAGGAGATCGAGGGGTTTGGGTTCTCACTGATGGTTGCGTCCAGCTATCACGACATCAAGCGGGAATTGGAACTGCTGCTCGGATTCCAGCAGAGGCGGATTGATGGCCTCGTTATCGCTACCTCGTCGGAAGAAGACCCGGCCCTTCTGACAATGCTGCGCGAGGTGCAGTTTCCAGTCGTGCTGCTGGACCGTGAGATGCCTGCCGAGCTCGATTCGGTCACGGTCAACCATGCCGCGGGTGTTCGGCAAGCGGTGCATCATCTTGCCGACCTTGGGCATCGTCGCATTGCACTCATTTCTGGCGAGCCAGGCGTGCATCCGACTCAAAGCCGCCTGAAGGGGTTCGGCGATGCATTCAACGAGCGCGGGCTGACGCTGGAACCGGAATTGATTCGACACGCCACGTTTGCACGCGACGCCGGCTATACAGAGACACGCCATCTGCTCGAGCTGGCCGAGCCGCCCACGGCCATCGTTGCCGGCGGAACGTCACTGCTTCCCGGTGTAATGCAGGCGACGCGGGAATGCGGACTTGTGGTACCGCAAGACCTATCGGTCATCGCGGGGGCCGACAGCGACGTTGCGCTTCTCGCCACGCCTGCGTTCACCGTGGTGCGCTGGAGTCATGACCAGTTGGGCAAGGCGGCGGGGAGGTTCCTGATGGAGCGGCTGGACAACCCAAAACTGCCGCGACGAAGATTGACGGTGGACGCGGAACTGGTGATGCGAGGCTCGTGCGCGGCACCGCGCATACGGCACTGAAGTACCGTTCCCCCTGGCGTTCCGGCGAACCGCTGCATCATCAACTTAACGGTCTCCGAGTCTCCTGAGTTCCGGCAAGCGAACTGCTCGATCATCAGCGGATAGGTCGATATGTTCCAGGAGCGTTACATAGCCAGAATTTCCCTTACTGCATTGTCGATGAACTTGACGTCGACGGGATTGGCCGCTGGGCCGCCTGCAAAATGCCCCCAGACTGACTCGATAGGCCGCAGCAGTGCATTGGGCATCTTCGACACTTCATACTCACTGTCTTCCGGCGGAAAATATAGATCGGTGCGCCCGGGCATCACGATTGCCCTGGCGGTGATACTGCCCAACGCCAGATCGAAATCGCCGTTATAGAGCGAATTCGCGGATATGTCGCCGTGTTGCCAGCTCCACATCATTGACAGGATGTTGTTCGCGTCTTTCTTCAGGAAATCGCCCTCCCAGAAGTGGGTAATGAAGTCCTCCAGGGAGCCATATCCCATTGCTTCCATGTCGAGCCGTTGGCGCAGAAACGCCTGCGAAAATCCCCAGCCCGCAAACACACGGGCAGCGGCACGCATTCCGCGCGTGGGCGGTGTGTCGTAGAACCCGTCGTGGAATGCAGGGTCCAGCAGCAACGGTGCCTTGAGCCCTTCGATAAACACAGAGTTGTGCCGCGAGCACCGTGCCGCTCCGCAAAACGGCAGAATGCGCTCGACCATTCGCGGATACATCGCCGCCCAGTGGAACGCCTGCATCGCGCCCATCGACCAGCCGGTGACGAGCCTGAGCGACTCAATGCCGAACTTCTCGGTCACAAGGCGATATTGCATCGCGACGTTGTCGTATAGCGTGACGCGCGGAAAGCGTCCACGGTCATAAGGCGGCGGATTGTTGCTCGGCGAACTCGATACGCCGTTGCCGAACATGTTCGGCACAATGATGAAGTACTCACGCGGGTCGAGTCCCATGTGCTCGCCAATCAACCATTCATTGTCCAGATGGCTGCCGCTATAAAACGTCGGGTAGACAATCGCGTTGTCGCGTGCCGCATTCAGCCGGCCATAGGTCTTGTAGCTGAGCAGCATGTCGGGCAGCGTCGCGCCGGACTGCAGCACGACGCGACCAAGGTTGAAAGTTTCGAAGTCCGTCATGAGAGCCTCATATTCAATTAGCGACGACGTTAAGGAATTTTCTGGTGCGCTCGTGAACCGGGTTGTCGATGACCTGCTGCGGCGTCCCCTGCTCGATGACTTCGCCGCCATCCATGAAAACGACGCGGTCGGCGACATCGCGGGCAAAGCGGACTTCGTGGGTGACCACGATCATCGTCATGCCGGCATCGGCGAGGCCACGCATCACGCCAAGCACTTCTCCGACAAGTTCTGGATCGAGCGCCGAAGTGGGCTCGTCGAACAGCATCAGCTTGGGCTTGATCGCGAGCGCCCGCGCAATCGCCACCCGCTGCTGCTGTCCGCCTGATAACCGATGCGGCAAAAAATCCGCATGGGCGGCGAGGCCGACGCTTTTCAACAGGTCGCGGCCGAGCGCTTGTGCTTCGGCGCGCGGCACGTCATAGACCTGCCGCTGTGCTTCGACGATATTGTCCAGCGCGCTCAAATGACTGAACAGATTGAAGTGCTGAAATACCATGCCGACGCGCGCTTCGGCGCGTGCGCGTGCGAGGTTGTGCAGAGGCCGAACCGTGCCGCCGCCGCCCGGCACTTCCCGATAACCCACATACCGTGAATCGACCTTGATCGTTCCCCAGTCGAGCGGTTCCAGATGGTTGATGAGCTTGAGCAGCGTGCTTTTGCCTGAGCCGCTCGGACCCAGAATGACGACCACTTCGCCATGCGCAATCGACAGATCGACGCCCCGCAGAATCTCGCGTTTGCCATACGACTTCCAGACGTTCCTGCATGCGACAAACGGTTCGTCGCGACGCCGGGGCGTGCGGCTTTCTGCGGGCAGCAGCGTGCCGATCCACGCGTGACCATTCGGTTCCATCTCCTGAGCGGCGACTGGCGCGACATCCGGAGCGCCGGGCGGTTTCGCATCGGGCGTCGAAACGCGCAGTCCGAACCACGAGAATGTGAGTTTCCGGTCGCGCTCGTGATCGAAGATGCGTTCGAGCCACACCTGAACCAGTGAAATTCCGCTCGTGAGGAACAGATAGATCACCGCCGCAGCGCCGAACACGGTAAAAAACTTGAAGTTCTGGCCGACGATCTGTTGTGAGCGAAAGGTGAGTTCGTTGACGAAAATGACCGAGGCGATCGACGTTAGCTTCAACATGCCGATGGTGTCGTTGGCGAGGCCGGGGATCACCGCACGCATGGACTGCGGCAGGATAATGCGGCGTAATGTCAGCAACGGTCCCATGCCGAGCGCCGCGGCCGCGATGGACTGCGAGCGGTTCACCGACAGAATGCCGGCACGAAACAGTTCGGCGCTGAACGCCGCCTCGTTCAGTGCGAAGCCGATAACAGCAGTCGAGACTTCGTCGAAGCGCAGACCGATCAGCGGCAACGCATCGAAAATAAATACGAGCTGCAGCAGTTGCGGCGTGCCGCGCACGAACCAGATATAGCCCCACGCCGCCGAGTTCAAAGTCCTGAATCGCGAGAGCCGCATCAGTGCAAGGCCGAGGCCGAGCATGAGCCCGATCGACATTGCTATCAGCGTGATCTTCACCGCGATCCACGCGCCGCCGAGCAGGAACGGCGAGCCGACATAACCCGCCAGTTCCCTGAACCCGTCGAGCACCTGGACGCCATTCAGGCCGGCCGCCATGGCCGGCTGAAAGACCAGCATGGCGGCCGCAACGAGCGTGCCGACGACGTTTTGTTTGATACGCGATGCCTTCATGTCAGAACCTGATTCATGACGCTACGGACACACTGGACGGTGTGCCGCGCAGGCAGCCTTTATTGAGTAAGCAACGTGGTCGACATTTCCAGCGACGGATCCACGCCGTACTGCTGGAACGTTTTCTTCTGAGTCTGATTGGCCTGCATGATTCTGAGTCCATCGGACACCGCAGCGATCATGTCGGCGTTGCCTTTTTTCACGCCCACGCCGATCTTCATGCCGCTCGTCACCATGAAGCCGCGGGTATAGAGCTGCGGGTTCTGTTTCGCGAGACCGTCGACGAGCGCGAGGTCGTACATCATCACGTCGGCACGATGACTGGCGACGAGGCGCGCACCCGAGGCGATATCGGCTGAAGTCATGATGGTCACGTCGGATTTGCCTTCGGCCTTGCACTTCGCGGCCTGCGCTTGCGCCATCGTGAGTTCGACTGTGCCGATGCCTGCTGTGACGGTGAGGCCGCAGAGCTTTGAGATGTCATCGATTTTTTTCGGGTTGCCGGCGGCCACCAGGCCGCCGGTACCGGCCTGCATATACGTGACGAAAGTCGTTTCCTTCGCGCGTTCGGGCGTGTAGTACAGCAAGTCCCACATGACATCGATCTGTCCGGCGCGCAGGGCCGGCAGCAGCCCGGGCCAGCCGGCGGTGAAGAACTCCGTTTTCACGCCCGCGCAATCGAACACGGCGCGAGCCATGTCGGCATCGGCGCCGATAATCTTGTTGAAATCCTTGCTGTCACGAAATGCATAAGGCGGCGACTCCGGATCGACGCCGATCTTGATGGTCTTTCCGGCCAGCGACGGATATTTCTGAGCCACTTTGGACGGTTCGCACGATTGCGCGGACGCGCCTTGTGCGAGAAGAAGGCTGGTGACAGCGCATAAGAGAAGCTTGAATGCTTTTGGCATGAACATGGCGAACCTTGATGAGGTTGAACAAAACATCGGTTAAACGGCTGATATGGCGATGCGGGAAGAGGGGGAGTCAGTGGCCAAGGAAGTCCATGTGACTTGCGATCGAACCCGGCGTAGTGATGCAGATCCGGCCTTCGTCGCGCGCGCGGACGATATGCTCGAGCGCCCGCCGCAAGTGAAGCAGGCGGTGCGGCTGTCCTGCCAGGTACGCATGCAAGGCAATGCCCATCACCAGCGGCTCGCGGGCGGATTGCCGCAGCATCTCCTCGAAGTGATCTATCACCAGATCGGCGAACGATCTGGCGTCCATCTGACGCGCGAGGATCATTGGAATATCGTTGACTTCTTCCGGATACGGAATTGCCCACAGCGGCTGACCGTTGCGTGTAACGAGGCGCGTGGGTTGATCGTCGTGACACCAGTTGAGCGTGTACTGGTAACCCGCTTCCGCCACGAGATCGCTGGTGACATGACTCTCGGACAACCATGGCGATAACCAGCCCGCTGGCTGCTGTGCACTTTCCGCGGCGATCCGCTCGCGACATGCCACGATCAGCGCACGTTCTTCGGCCTCGGACAGCGTTGCCTGTCTCTCTGAATTGGTATGGCCGTGGGCGACAAGTTCATCGCCACGTTGGGCGAACGCGGCGACCAGGTCAGGGCAGTGATCATAGAGCGCCGTATTGATGATGCCCGCTACCGGCAGTGCGAGCTCATCGAACAGATCGAGACAGCGCCATGCTCCCACGCGCAAGGCGTACTCGCGCCATGCGTGATTCAGTACGTCTGGCTCAGGCATCACTGGACCGATGGTCGGGCCAAGTCCTTCGCCGAACGCAAAGTGTTCGATGTTGAAACCGATGTAGACGGCGAGGCGGGAACCGTCGGGCCAGCGATACACGGGGCGGCCGCCGATCGGCGAATAATCAAAGCGCCCGTGGCCGGCCAGCGCGCGATATGCGGGAGAATCCATGGTGCAGTGTCCTGTCGAACGGCGCGTACGCCTGTGTTCACGTCAGGACCCATCGTACGGAAGCCAAAATCGCCGCATCGAGCTTGCTGCGAACAAACTCTTGTACGCGCGCGTATCGAGGCCGTCGCTTGCTACGTCACGCGGAGAACAGCGATTTCCGGATGATCGCGTGCACCCCCCAATTGCCGTCTACCACCTGGGTGACACCGAAGTCGATCGCGACTGAGATCAGCGAAATCGCCTCGTCCTCGGACAGGCCCTTGGTCGTCATCAGGAAGCGCCGCGTTTTGATGAAAGCGTCGCGCATCGCGAGGTCGAGCGTGGATTTCTCGTACACGGCGCTTTGCGCGCTCGTACCGAACTCGGCCAGATAGTTCGGATAGCTGAAGCCGTGGAGTACCCATTCGTCTGCGGTTTCTACTAATGGATACGTGAGGTCGGCGTACACCTCGTTGCCGAGCGTTTCTTTCTTGTGAAGCACGACCTGGAATTCGCCGGTGAGCGAACACTCGATCGCGGTGCCGCAGAGTTCCGAGTCTCCTTGCGACGCATGCGGGTCGCCAATGGAGAGGAGGGCGCCGGGCACCCCGACCGGCAAGAACACGCTAGCGCCGCGGGTGACGCGCCAGTTGTCGAGATTTCCGCCGAAGGTGGAAGGCGGAATCGAATCGATTAGCCCATCCTGCTGCGGCGCGACGCTGATCACGCCAAAATGCGGACGCACCGGAATCTGGACATTCTTCAGGATGTCGTGATTCTCGACCACTGTCGAATGATCGACCGGCACGCCAGGATAATCGATTGTCGGATGCATCACGCCGAAAGGATCACGCTGCGGCGTCCAGCGGAAGTTGTAGACGGCGCGGGCGCAGGCGGTCTCACTGTCGGTTGCGTCCGCATCGAGCTCATAGATGGTGACGACCTCGCGCGGTTTCGGCTGGGTCAACAGCTCGCGATAGTGAAATCCCCACCACGCGGCAGCATTGCTGCCGAACGCACGGCCGGCGAATTTTGGATTGGCGCAACGCCGCGGGTGAATGTCGAGGATGCGCACTTCCAGCACATCGCCGGGTTGCGCTCCGCGCACGGCGATAGGTCCGGTGCAGATGTGCACGCCGAAGCCTTCTCCTGCGCCACGTCCGTAAATGGACGCGTCCATGGGACCCGCGCCGCGGCGGTTCACGTTCTTGCGCGCGGCGGTCCAGTGGAACACGCTTTCTGCGCCAGGATCGCCACGCACCATCCGCTCCCAGTCATCCGCCGCGTGTTGCGTGAGTGTTTCGATAGTCACGGTGTCTGCGCTGTCGATTTCCAGCACGGGCTTCAGATCGTGACTGAAGTAACCCCAATGAATTGTATTGGCCGTCGCGCGCAATAGATGATGACGCGGCTTGCTGGACTCGCGGGTGGGCGATGGGGAAGGAGCTTCGGGTTGCGTCGTAAAGTACGGCTCGTCCGCGGTTTCCTGAACGGCACCCTGGCCGGCGAGTTGTGCATGTACGAGCAGGTTCCCCGCGTTGACGGGCAAGCCGCGCGAGATACGCTGCACGAGATGGCGCGCCAGTTCGAGACCCGCTTCGTGCCGGAACGTGCGCGGCGATGCCCGATATTGCTCCCGGAAGGCGCGGCTGAAATACGCAGCGTCGTTGAAACCCCAGCGGAAGCAGAGATCGGCAATGGAAAGCTTTTCGTATAGAGGATTGACCAGATCCGCGCGGCAACGCTCCAGCCTGCGCGAGCGCAGATAAGTCGAGAAGTTCTGTCCGACGGCTTCGAATAGCTTCTGTAGATAACGCGGCGAGACGCGCTCCTGTTTTGCTATCGATGTCAGCCCCAGATCCGGATCCGCTAAATTGGCCTCGATGGTTCGGCACACCCGCGAAAAAAGGGCGGCTTGAGAGGGAGTGAGGCCACTGAAGCTGCCTTCCTTGTCATGACCGACGAGAGACGCGACGAGGAACTCCGCAAGCGCGAGTTCCAGCGGACGCAACTCGTCGAGCGACAACGTTTCCACGCTTTCCGCAACCGAGCGCAGAAAGCCGGAAAACACATGGCCGATACCGGCGTCTCCTGGCAACCGCCCGGCACGCAATGAAAACGGTGTAAGAAGACGTGCGTTGATCGCAGCGCGGGGCACGCGGATCACAAACGCTCGAAAGTCTGACGCGAACGACAGGAGCGCTTCCTCGCGCGAGGAAGCATAGACGATATCGCCGGTAGCAACGCTCTCGCTCGCACCGTCGGCGACAAGCGTCAGGCAGCCGTCGATATGCAGCGCGATCAGGAGACTGTCGGCGCCGTCGACGTTGAGTTCGATGGTTTGCGCGAAAGCGGCGAGTGCGATCAACTCGAAGCCGTTGGTCGACGTGCGTGACCTGATCGTGCCATGCAAGTGGGGCGCGGCTGCCCCAGGCGCGCCGGAACGCAGGCCAAATCGGCCCAGCTCCGCTTTCCATGCTCGCAGGCGATCTGTCTCGGCGTATGACTCGGTGGTGAAACGCTGTAGATCCAACCCAAGGCTCCCGTACGCTGACGAACGTCAGTCGAGTTGTTCAAGGGCAATGTCCGTGCCATCGATAACAGCCCGGTTGGCGCCGCAGCGCTGCGCTACGGCAGTGCGTGGACGCACCGCCGTAGCGCGCACGCACAGCTCACGCGCGAGGTTGTTTCTTCGGAGGAAAAATGCTGCGGGGGATTTTGCAGTGAATGCCCTGACGGCCATCGACCACCTGCGTCACGGAGAAATCGGCCGCAACGCTCATCAGCGAATAGGCGTCGTCGCGTGATAAGCCTTGCCGTTCGGTAAGCAGAAGCAACATGTCGCGTGAAGCGTTTCTGGTTGCGATATTCAGATCTTCATCGAAACCGTGGACGATCCAGTAATCCGGTGTCTCGAGCAGCGGTGAAGGAAATGTAAAGTCCCGCCGCAGCACGATCTGGAACATCACATTGAGCGAGGCCTCAATTGCGGTGCCGCTAATCTCGCCATCGCCTTGCGATACATGAGGATCGCCAATCGAGAAGAGACCGCCGTCCACCGCGACCGGGTAATACATGGTGGATCCAGCGCCGATGCGCCAGTTATCGATATTGCCGCCATGCGCGCCGGGAGGCACGGTGCTCACGCGGCCAGCCACGTCGGGCGCGACGCCTGCAGTGCCCAGGTGAGGGCGCACCGGCACACGAATGCCTTCGAGCGCGAGTTCGCGGCAGCAGTCCCGAACCTCCGATCGTTTGCCCGGCACCAGATATTTTCCCGGGTAGTCGTATGCATACAATGCGTGAGCCGTATTGGACGTCTGATCGAGTTCATAGATCGTGACGCGCTCTTTGTCGAAGTCGGTAAACAGATGACCCCAGTGCGCGGCGAGATTCGAGCCGTAATTGAAGCGCGGGTTCATTTGCAGGTAACGCACCTCGAGCAGGTCGCCGGGCCTTGCGTCTCTCACGAAGATCGGCCCCGTCATAAGATGCACACCAGGTTGCCGGTCAGATTCCGGAATCGTGTCGTAAAGCGCCCGCACCGTGTCGTCCATCATCAGGTCCGGTGCGTCGCCCGCATGATGCGTGATTGCTTCGGCGCGCACGAAGTCGCCGCTCTCGACGATCAGTGCGGGCGCTAGCGCCGCGTCAAAGTAGCCCCAGTGGACATTCCGTGTAATGGCTGGCAGTTCGTGAAGCATGCTTGGCTTGGCTCCGTAAGAGTATGCGGTCGGTGCGGCGCTACCGATGGCAGATCGTACGGGCGACAAAATGCAACGACTTGGGCGGCTGCGCACAAAAGCTTGTGCATGAGCGAATCACGTCTACCGGCCCTGACTTACTTCAGTAGCGACTTCAGCGAACGCGCGCGCAGCGGCAGTTCGATATGCGCCTTTGCGCCGCAACGGCGCAGCAGTTCGCTGCGGTAGGAAGGATCGAGCTTGAGGAGTAACAGATCATCGACCGCCGCCTTCGATGCGAAATGGGGGCATTTCACGACGACGCGGGGGGCGGCCCGCTGTCGCGCGGGCAACAGTCTCATTTCGTGCCAGACCGCGACAGCGGGTCCCGACGGTGGCTTCATCGCCACCGATAGTCAACGAAATTGCTTCTACTTACCCGATGCCGGCGACTTCACACTCGGCGTCGCCAAGGTGTTGTTGCCACCCACGGGTGCGGTAGCGCCGGAAGTCGAATCGCTGTTGACGCTGCTCGGCAGACCCGAGTTGGGACGCCCCGACATGCCGCTGTCCGAATTGGTGGTGCCCGGTGTGCCGTAGCCGCCCGTTGCACTATTCACCTGGTTTGCGGGGCTAGCCGTGCTGCCTGTCGAACCGTTACCGCTGGAGCCACCGGCGGCCTGGGCGTAGGCGCCGCCGGACAGCGTGAGTGCGGCGACAGCCGCGAGTAACGCGCTCGTTGCCTTGCTCATGATTTCTGCCTCCTTAGTGATAGAGAATAGGGATGCAGCCGTTGGCCGCATTCTTATTACGTATGCAGCAATCCACGTGCCGGACGCCGCGCGGTGGAACGTCTGTCCGTGCCGACAGACAACGTGAATGCCCCAGGACCAGACTTCCTTTCTGCATGCCTGTTTGCAGAGCGCTCCGGGGCCAGCTTCGGCACGTACCCGACTGCGTCGTACGCGTCGTAGAGATTGCCGAACTCCCGCATGACCTGCTCAACGGACGGGCGCTGCCAGGTTTTGACGAGGTCCGGCGATAGACGTTCGTGCCGAGGTACGCCGCAACAGCGCTAGCGCGTGCCGAGGCGCGAGTGATTGCGCGTCAGCTCGATCACGAAGTCAAGAAAAGCGCGGGTCTTTGCCGGCACGTGGTGCCGCGATGCGTAGTAGACGTATAACGGATACCGTTCGTCTACCCATTCGGGAAAGAGATTGATTAACCGGCCGTCGGCAATCAGGGGCTCGGCGCCGAGCAGCAACATCTGCGCAATGCCGGAACCGGCGAGACATGCGTTGAGCAAGGCGCCCGGGTCGTTGACCGTGAGTCGTCCCTGAGTGTCGACCACAATGCGTTTTCGCTTGCGATGAAATTCCCACTGGAACGGCTTGCCTGTCTCCGGGTTGCGAAATTCAAGGCATCGGTGGCTTCGACCTTCCAGGTCCTCGGGTCTTGACGGCCGTCCCCAGCGGGCGATGTACGAGGGCGCTGCGACCGTCACGATGCGGGTGTCGAGCAGCTTTCTCGCGATCAGGGTAGACGCTTTGGGTTCGCCGAATCGCACGGCGAGGTCGAAGCCGTCCATGACGAGGTCGCCAAGACTGTCTCGCGCGATGAACTCGATTTCGAGTTCCGGGTGTGCGTCCATGAACGCATCGAGTTGTTGCCCGAGAATGGTCCGGTAGACGACAGGATCCAGATTGATTCTCAGCTTTCCACGCACAGCGGACGCGCCACCTGCCGCAGCGGCCGCTGCTTCTTCCAATCCGGCGAGATGGGGCATGACCTGCTCGTAAAAGCGGCGGCCCTCTTCAGTCAGGGAGACGGAGCGCGTTGTCCGGCTGAAGAGCCGGATGTTCAACCTTTTTTCCAGCCGCGCAATCGCCCGACTGACGCCCGGCGGCGTCATTCCTATCACCTCCGAAGCGGCCACAAACGTTCCCGCATCCACTACGGCGGCGAACACGCTAATGCTGCCGGAAAGCTTCTCGCTACTGGATCTCATGGTTACTCGAGTTAATGCGCGTGGCGCAGCGCGATCGACCAGGTGAAAGCGAACGCTGCGCCGCGCAGCAGTTTGGAGTCTCCGTTGATCATGCCAAATAGGTGACTCATTGTCACTTATCTGATGACATCCATGTCATTTTGTTTTGTTTTGTGCTTGTCCAGAATACGTGTCACCGAGACATCCGCTGGACGCCTCAACGGGAACCGCTCACAGCGCGCGTTTTTCGCCAATCACTGATGCACTGTGATGCCGCGCTTCATTCACTCATTCGGGAAGAAACGAAAAATGGCAGTTCAAACAGATCGTCGCCGTCTTCTGAAGGGAGCGTCGAGCCTGCTGGCTCTCGCGACACTTGGTGGCGTCGCGAGCCGCGACGCGCGGGCAGTATCGCAGCGCGCTCGTGGCGACGCCGCGCTGGCGCATCACCCGGCCTACAGTTCGATCGATCAATGCCTGCAACGGGCGGTGGACGACGGCACGGTTGCCGCTGTTGTCGCCATGGGCGCAACCGACCGCGGACTGGTTTACGAGGGAGCGTGTGGCCGCGCGAACGCCCGCACTGGCGAGGCCATTAGTCCTGACACAGTCTTCTGGCTCCTGTCGATGACAAAGGCGATCACCGCAACCGCGTGCATGCAGCTCATCGAACAGGGCCGACTGCGGCTGGATCAACCTGCGGGCGACATCCTGCCGCAGTTGAAGTCGCCTCAAATCCTCGACGGATTCGACGTCTCCGGGCAGCCCAGGCTGCGGCCTGCGCGCAATGCGATCACCGTGGGCCATCTCCTCACGCATACCTCCGGCTTCACGTACAGCATCTGGAGCGACGAGCTCAGCCGGTACGAGAGGGTAACGGGCATGCCGGACATCGGCTATTCGATGAACGGTGCATTCGCGGCGCCGCTGGAGTTCGAGCCGGGCGAGCGCTGGGAGTACGGCATCAGCATGGACTGGGTCGGCAAACTGGTCGAGGCCGTGACCGATCAGTCGCTGGAAGTCTACTTCCGCGAGCACATCTTCGATCCACTGGGCATGCGCAACACGGGCTTTCTCATCGGCAGCAAGCAGAAGCAGCGCGTCGCCACCATGCATAGGCGTCAGGCGGACGGCTCACTCGCGCCCGAGCCGTTCGAGATCAATCAGCGCCCCGAATTTTTCATGGGCGGAGGCGGGCTCTTCAGCACGCCGCGCGACTACATGGCGTTCCTGCAGATGCTGTTGAACGGCGGCACATATCGCGGCGAACGCGTGCTACGCGGCGACACCGTCGCGACGATGTTCCGCAATCACATTGGCGATCTGCAGGTCACGGAAATGAGGACGGCGCAGCCGTCGTGGTCGAACAGCTTCGATCAGTTTCCGGGCGCCGCGCACAAGTGGGGGCTGTCGTTCGACATCAATACAGAACAAGGACCCCACGGACGAAGCGCAGGCAGCGTGAGTTGGGCCGGATTGTTGAACACCTACTTCTGGATGGATCCGGTCAAGCGTGTCGCCGGATCACTCTTTACGCAGATGCTGCCCTTCTACGATGCGCGCGTAGTGAACCTCTACGGACAGTTCGAGCAGGCGTTTTACGACGGTTTGCGTCGCGCGTGAGCGATTGGCCGTCGGCACGTCGACGCTGCGTCACCCGATATATCCACACAGGAGAACGAGCAATGTATGCAATCACAGGAATCACCGGCAAGGTGGGCGGCGCACTGGCCCGCGAACTGCTGGCTGCCGGTCAGCCGGTGCGCGCAGTCGTGCGCGATGCGACGCGGGCACAGGCGTGGGCAGAGCGAGGTTGCGAGATCGCGACGGCTTTCATGGAAGACGCTTCGTCGCTCGCCGCCGCGTTCGAAGGCGCGACGGGCGTTTTCATCCTGCCGCCTTCGGAGTTCGATCCGGAGCCCGGGTTTCCGGAAGCGCGCACAGTGATTGAGGCTGTGTCCGCAGCACTACTGAAGGCACGGCCCGACAAGGTCGTTTGCCTCTCGACGATCGGCGCACAGGCCGACGAAGTCAACCTGCTCACTCAACGCACGCTGATGGAGCAGGCGCTGCGCGAGATGCCGATGCCCGTGACGTTCCTTCGGCCTGGCTGGTTCATGGAGAACGCCGCATGGGATGTTGCGTGTGCAAGCGACGATGGCGTCATCGCCAGTTACCTGCAGCCGCTCGACAAGCCGGTGCCGATGGTCGCCACCGCGGACGTGGGCCGCGTTGCTGCCGAACTGCTGCAGCAGACGTGGCGCGGAGTGCGCGTCGTCGAGCTTGAAGGTCCACGCCGGGCGAGTCCTAACGATCTCGCAGCGGCTTTCGCCGGCGTGTTGCGTCGTCAGGTACGTGCGGAAGTCGTCGAAAGGCAGACGTGGGAAGCGCTGTTCCGCACGCAGGGCATGAAGCATCCTCTACCGCGCATGCGCATGCTGGACGGCTTCAACGAAGGCTGGATCGATTTCGAAAACAGTTCCGATGGAATCTTGCGCGGCCACGTCGAACTGGAGACCGTTCTGGGCGAGCTGGTGTCGCGTCGAACCTGACCAGAGCCGATAGCGGGGCGCGTGGACTCAGGGCCTTGCTCTACCGATGCATCAGGTTTTCGTTCAAACAAGGAATACACGATGGAATACAGCACGCTTGGCAGAACTGGCCTACGCGTTTCACGGCTGAGCCTGGGCGCAATGACTTTCGGTGCCGGCTCGGGCATCTGGGGCAATATTGCCGGCTTGAACAGCGATCAGGCCGCCCGGCTCGTCGCGATGGCCGTGGAGCGCGGCGTCAATCTGATCGACACGGCGGACGCCTACTCGCAGGGCCGCTCAGAGGAGGTCGTGGGTCATGTGCTGAAAGCGCTGGGGCTGGACGAAGATCGAATGCTCGTCGCGACCAAGGTTCGGTTACGCACCGGCACGGGCCAGAACGAAGTGGGATTGGGCCGCTCGCACATCATGCGCTCGGTCGAGACAAGCCTGAAGAGACTCGGTCGCGATCACATCGACCTGTTCCAGTTGCATGACCGTGACGCGCTCGTTCCGCTCGACGAGACGCTTCGTGTGCTGGACGATCTCGTCACCCAAGGCAAGGTCCGTCACATTGGCGTGTGCAATTTCAGTGCAGCCGATCTCGAGCGAGCCGTCGGCATAACGTCCCGTACCGATCGGGCTCATGTCGTGAGCAATCAGGTGCACTATTCGCTGACGAGCCGGGATATCGAACACGAAATCATGCCGGTTGCCGCGTCAAACAGAATGGGCCTTCTGGTCTGGAGTCCGCTCGCAGGTGGCTACCTGAGCGGCAAGTACGCGCAGAATGGCGAAGCTGCCGGGCGGCGTGCGAAACTCGACTTTCCGCCGGTCGATCTAGTCAGGGCGGAGCCGATCCTCGCAGTATTGCGTGAAGTCGCCGACGAACTGGCGGCCACGCCGGCTCAAGTCTCATTGGGCTGGTTGCTTGCGCGCGAGCCGATCACTTCTGTCATCGTCGGAGCCCGCACGTGCGAGCAACTCGCAGCCAACCTCGACGCACAGAATTTCGCATTAACCGCCGAACAGTGTGCGCGGCTCGATAAAGTATCTGAGCCGTCGGTTCCCTTTCCCTCCTGGATGCAACGCTTGCATGACCGGGATCGCATCTGCGGATGAGTGGCGGGGCGTCCGGAATCTTGCCTGCGCGAGGCGGTTGAATGGGGAGTGCCTGTGGCCGTGTGCGGCAGCTCATCCTCGAATAGCCGCCGCTCGAAGTCCGCGGCTGGCCGACCGGAAGGGGCGACTGCGGCCTCATGAGGACTGTCGGGACGTTCCCCAGAGCGAGCGCCCGTCGAAGCATCGCCGCATCGACCGACGATTCGGTTTGCGCATGCCTTATGTCCGGTGACGGCTTCCTTCTCATCGTGTCTTCAACGGTTATACGCGGTCTGCGGATGCGCTGACCGCGCGCGAATGTTCCGCCTGCTATCGGGTGGCCACACCGGCGAGTTGTCCTACGCCGTCTGCCGTTTGCTTGCCCACGTTTCTCGCGACGACACCCAGGCCGCCCATCATGGTGACGCCTGTGTCGGCCACCTCAAACGTGGCTCCCGCGACCGTCACTGTTCCCTTGATGTGGTCGCTGCCGGACAGTGCACCAAACATGATTCGTGCCGCGGCGGGCCGCGTCTTGAATTCCGTGACGTGAAGAACGACCGGCGCACCGGACGCAGCGACGGGCACGCCGATCTTCGTCAACTCGGCACGGAATGCCCCGACGACTTCCTGCTTCGCTTCGGCAGAAATGTCGAACGATCCTGCATCGATCTGCAGATCGCTTACACCGGCAGTGAGCACCGTGCCCACTTCGTGTCCGCGGTCGGCGGGTAGTGGATTGGTGGTCGGAGCTCCCGCACACGCTGAGAGAAGGACGACGCAGATGGCTAAAATTGGGACGAGACGCATTGATAGTTTCCAGTTTAGGGATGTGGGGCCGGCGGAAAATCCGGGTCAAAGGCTTGCGGTGGAGTCGGCGTATTTGCCCGGACTTACCCACGTTCTACGGTCGCGCGGTGACTGAATATCGGCTATGGACGACAGGTCTTTAGCGTCCTGGCATTGCACTATTCGTTTTTCAGCGCGTGCACCGGCTTTCGGCGTATCAGACCCGCGTAGTTAGCCATGAAGGAAAAGTACGATGCGTGCGCTTACCGGTTTCGAAAACTCGTTGGCGCAGTGGACGAAGCCCGGAGGCTGTGAAAAAGCGGCGTATGTCGGTATCAAGGGGGGGGCCATCTGCGCGCAGTCCGTTCTGTATTCCAGGAGGTCGTGCGCCGCACGCGGCGGATGATACACGAAGTCGCCGGCCTTGAGCATTAATTCGCCTTCACGTTCGTACCAGAACTTGACCCAGCCCTTCAGCACGTAAATCATCTGGAACGTCATCGGGTGCCAGTGCGGGCCGGTGGTACGACCGAGCTCTTTCGCGCGGGTGATCTGACCGCCGTAGGCGCCGTTGGTCGCTTCGACCAGACCAAAGTCGCGCGATCAGCCAGTCGCGGAACGGGTCTGCTTCGAACGGTCCATCTGCTCGGGAAAGACAAAACTTGCCGTCCATAGATGCAAGATTTTCAGTCGTCGTGCTCATATCAATCTGCCTTTCCAATCAAAAAATTCGATGGTCGGTCGGTGAGGAAAAGAGTTTGTGCGAGCTCGCGGCTAGTTCGTCTTCGCGCGGTTCGCGCGGCTGATGGTTCCGTCTGGTGTTACCTTCCAGCGCGAGAAGTGCGTTGTTGATGCTCGGCAGTTGTTCCAGTGTGGCGTCCTTGATGTGCTCCTTGATGTAGCCCACGGCGACCGTACCAGTTTCGGTGCCGAGATGTTTGCCGGCGAGGTCGCCCGCCGAGTAGATCGTCGTATTGTCGATACGCGTGAGCGCGATCAGTCCGCTCTTGTAGTACGGATCGGAGAAATCGATGACCTGCCGGCGCTCCGGCTTGATGAAAAGCTGCGACACGATCACGTCGATGTTATGTGTCTGGAGTGCGGGGATCAGCGCACCGAACTCCATGGGCTGCAGGCGCCACGTGCGGTTCAGGCCTTTCGCGACTTCATCCCACACTTCCACGTCGAAGCCGGAATAGGTGTCGCCCTGCTTGAATGCGAATGGCGGAGCGCCAACGTTGGAGCCGACGACCAGTTCGGCGTCGGCTGCCTGCACGGAACGGGACAGCAGCATGGCGGGCCCGACTGCGCCGCCGAGTTGCAACAGTTGACGGCGGTTCATGGTGCTTCCTATACGCTGGGTGATCGTGCCGGGCCAGCGCGTCGAGGCCGGTCCGGTGCCTTGGTGAACGGGTGCAGCGTCAGCGTCCGTTCTCGTGACGGGGGCCAGCGCGTTTTGGCCGGCCCATGCGAAACCTTGGCGCGAGCGCGACCACCAGTTCGATTTCGAGCAGGCCGTTCTCCGGCAAACTGGCGACGCCGAGTGCCGAGCGCGCATGCCGGCCGCTTTCATCGAAGATGTCGTGGAGAAGGGCTGAGGCATGGTCCAGGATCTGACTGTGATTCGCGAAGTCGGGTACGGCATTGACGAAGCCGCGCAAAAAAAGAATGCGGTCGATCGCCGTCGCATGCGGCAGCGTCGCGACGAGCGCGCTCAGCGCACGCAACACGCAGGTGCGCGCTGCGTGCCGCAAGACATCGGGCCGCGTGTCGGCACTGACCGGACCGGCGATGATCGCGTCGCCGACACGGCTGACCTGGCCGCTGACGTACACAACATCGTCGTGGACGACCGCGCCCACGTATGCACCTCGTGCTGATGGCACGGGTGGCAAAGTCAGGCCAAGTTGCGCAATCCGCGCCAGCAACCGGGTCGTCATGACGCCGCGCCAAGGTCTGTTTCGAACCGGACTGTGCCGGCGAGCCAGCAGCCGTCCAGACCCTCGCGTGTGGAACCTGTCTCGTGATTGAAGTGCACGGATATCTGCGACGGACGCTGCATTGCGCGTCCCTGGCGAATCGTAATGAGGCGCGCGGACGGTTCGACCATGCCATTGGCGAGGAGGCCGAACGACAGCGCGGAGGCCGCGATTCCGGTGGCCGGATCTTCCGGATAACCCGAGGCACGCGGGAATTGCCGGGCGTCGAAGATCTGACGGTCTGCGTCGAACGTGGCGTACGTATAGAGCCCGGTCGAGCCGAGCTGCTCGCACAGCGCCTCGATTCTCTCGAAGCGCGGCCGAAGGGCGTCGACATGCGCGGGACTGGCAAGCGGAATCAGGGTCTTGACCCGGCTCGTGCTGGCGTTTTGGATTGGCAGCGGCGCAAGCTGCGCGGCGTCGATGCCCAACACGTCGAGGATGTCGTCGCGCAGGGTTGGCGTGTCCGGCAAGGGTTCGATACGGCCAGCGGGCTGGGATATCTCGACCACGGTGCCGTCGCCCGCCCGCCCCGTGATACGGATCGACACGCGACCGCTGCGCGTCAGGACGACGAGCCGGTCGCGCTGCAAGCGGCCGGTCAGGTGGAGCAGCCACGCTGCGCCGATGGTGGCGTGGCCACACATCGACATTTCGTGGTTGGGGACCCGGAAGCGAAACTCGTAGTCGCAGCCGGAACCGGCGGGCGCCGGCAATACGAAGCCGCTTTCATGACCGTAGCGCCGGGCCACTGCCTGCATTTGCGTGTCGGACATGCCGGCGGCGTCGGCCACGATGGGCGCCGGGTTGCCGCCGCCGGGACCGGCGGCGAACACGCTTACGAGTTCGACTATGTGACGTTCTTGCATGACCGTTCAAACCCGTCTGACCGGGAATCTGTTTCCATCCGGTCAGATTACGGAGATCGGCGCGGTGGCGCGCGGCCCTATGGGCCTTACTTCTTGACCGAACGGGCCATGGTAGTGCGCAGAGCCGAAGGTGAATGGCCACCAATGCGTCGCACCGCACGCGCGAGCGCCGCGCCGCTTTCGGACCCAACGCGAAACGCAACTTCGCCTATGGGCAGATCCGTTTCGGCGAGCAGCCGGCAGGCATTCTCGTAGCGCGTGCGTTGCTGGAACTCGCCGATCGACATGCCGGTGCCTTCACGGAACAAGCGCGTGATGTGGCGGCGTGAAATGCCGAAGCGTCCTTCCAGCGTATCGAGCGGGATGGCCTGATCGGCATGGCGAGTGACAAACGCCTCGAGATCGGCGACCAGCGCCATGCCATGTTCACGCGGCGAGGTGCCCGACATCGTCTTGCCGGTGACGATCTCGCCGATGCACTGCATCAGCAAGGCCGATGACAAAGCCTGGCGAACGGCTGCGTTGCCATAGTCGCTCAGATCGTTGCGCAGCGAGAGGTCCTGTAAGGCGCGAATGGCTGAGGTTTGACACGCGAGGATGGGTGTGCGCATGCGCCGGCGGAATTCGCCCGAGCAAGCCGACTTTGGTATCAAGCTTGCGCAGCGCGTCTCCCGTCACGTAGACCGCAAGATGCGTATGGGTAGCGCATCCCGCGCGCGTTTGATGAGCACGCCCAGACGGAACCACGGCGAAACTATCTTCCGACAGCCACGTACCCGCGCGCTGGTCCTCGTGGCAAAGTTCGACTGCGCCGTGGCTGTGTCGCGCGCAGTTATAAATTGATACAGCAACGCAGTTAGGAGTTGATACACCTCGTTGTAGGGTTGCTCCTTTTGG
>NZ_JBFUPM010000090.1:0-582 GCF_041355255.1 Paraburkholderia sp. RCC_158
GCTTGCTGCTACAACGCAGGCCCGTTCCACCACGGCCGCAGCGTCGGCACGATGGCAAGGTCGCAGTGGCGAAGAGCGACCAGCGCTGGTGTTCTGACGGCTTCGAGTTTCGCTGCGACAACGGCGAGCCGCTGCGCGTGACGTTTGCGCTGGATTGCTGTGACCGTGAAGCAATGAGTTGGGCGGCGACGACCGGCGGTCACAGCGGTGATGTCGTGCGTGATGTCATGCTCGCTGCCGTCGAGAACCGCTTTGGCAATGTCCTCAAGGCGCCGACAGAAATCGAATGGCTGACGGACAACGGCTCGGGCTACACGGCGGCGAAAACCAAAGCATTCGCGTCTGGCATTGGCCTGAAGCCATTGACCACTCCGGTGTGCAGCCCGCAGAGTAACGGCATGGCGGAAAGCTTCGTGAAGACGATGAAGCGTGACTATGTGGCCTTCATGCCGAAACCCAATGCGGCGACCGCAGTGCGCAACCTCGCCGTCGCCTTTGAGCACTACTGCGTATTTCGGATGAAGGTGACCGGCCGTTTCGGGATCGTGACCGGCGATTTCGGCAACGTGACCGGCCGTTTCG
>NZ_JBFUPM010000091.1:0-562 GCF_041355255.1 Paraburkholderia sp. RCC_158
CGCTCGACAGGCCGATAGCGAGCAACGCCAACGGCAGCGGATGCATCAACGCTGAGCCAACATGACCTGTCGGATCGATGCTGCGAATCGTCCGGCTCCAGCGCAACTCATGCGCAAACAACTGCGCCGCGCTCGCCTCCGCGCAAGCGTGCGAAATGGCAAGCGGCGGAATCGCCACTGTCTCGCCGATGGCGCGCACTGCCTCGCCTATCGCGTGGTCTTCGGCGAGATGACGCACGAACGGCAGAAAGCCGCCGATCTTCTCCAGCGTGGCGCGCCGCATTGCAATGGTCTGTCCAAAGCACGGCCGCGCGAGACCGAGCGCAAGACCGGTGACGACGCCGGGCAGAAACTGATAGTGCGTCGCGGTCGCGGACAGGCGAGGCCAAAAACCGGGATCGGGCTGCGCCCGATACACGCAGGTCACGAGTCCCACGCCGGGCTTCTCCAGTTCGCCGACGATATGGCGCAAATAGTCGGGCCCCACGCCAACGTCGCTATCGGCGAACACGAGCAGGTCGTGCCGCGCGTGCGGCATCATATTGATGATGTTGCTGATCTT
>NZ_JBFUPM010000092.1:0-550 GCF_041355255.1 Paraburkholderia sp. RCC_158
CGAGGCACTGAGCGCGTGGTGCCGTGAACGGGGCTTGTTTGCCCATCATCTGGACCAGTGGCGTGCCCAGTTCTGCTCGGCCGGCACCGCGAGCAGCGCACGTGCAAGCGCTCCAGAGCTGCGCGAGCTGAAACAGGCCAATGCGCAACTGCAGCGCGAACTGAAACGCAAGGAAAAGGCTTTGGCGGAGGCGGCCGCGTTGCTGGTACTTTCAAAAAAGTATCAGGCGCTGTTCGGGGGCGAGGACGAATGAGCTCCCCCGAAGAGCGCGCGGCATTGCGGGCGCTGATTGGCGAGGCGACTACAGCCGGGGCTCGTCAGGCACGCGCATGTGCCGTGCTCGGGCTAAGCGCGCGCACCGTGCAGCGCTGGCAAGGCGGCGGTCCCGAAGCAGTGGATGGGCGCACCTTCCGCCATCATGATGCTGTGCACAAGCTGTCGACCGATGAACGCGCTGAACTACTGGCGGTGGCCAACTCTGTCGAATTCGGTCATCTGCCACCGAGCCAGATCGTCCCTCGATTGGCCGACAAGGGCCGCTACATCGCCT
>NZ_JBFUPM010000093.1:0-538 GCF_041355255.1 Paraburkholderia sp. RCC_158
GTAAGCACCTCGCGGCGGCCGTCGTAGGCGCCGGCGCGGCACGAGATCAAAGTAGTGCCCATCATTTTCGATTTGATGGACACCACTGTGACGGAGTCGGAAGCCAAGCCGGGTAGCCGCAAGGGACGCCCGAACCATGATCCGGAATTTCGACGCCGGCTCGCGGCCGCGGCATGTGAGCCTGGCGTGTCGGTCGCAAAGCTGGCGCGGGAGAGTGGCATCAATGCAAACATGCTGTTCACATGGCGGCGTCGGTATCGCGAGCAATTGCAGGCCGAAACGACTTCCATGATTCCAGTGGCGGTGGTCCATGAGGCGCTGCCCGCGCACGTGGCGATGACGCCGGAAGCACGGGACGTTGGCAAACGGACGCCACTCGCCGGAACGATCGAGATTCGAATCGGCAGCGTAGTCGTCAAGGTCGACGGCGTCGTCGATGCCGATACGCTACGGGTCGTACTAGCGAGCGTGCGATCGTGATTGCGCTGCCCACGGGTACACGCGTCTGGCTGGTGGCAGGCGTCACCGACATGCGTTG
>NZ_JBFUPM010000094.1:0-521 GCF_041355255.1 Paraburkholderia sp. RCC_158
TGGCCTTTTTGAAGGCTTACAAAGGAGAGACCCGGCACGCTCCATAGCGGCGCGAGTGCGGCAAGGGACGGCAGTGAGCGGTGACGGTCATTGATGTGACTGGCGTTGCCCTTCCACACAAGGCCTACCTTGCGACCGCTCAGCGGTGCAAGACGCTGACGCCATTTCTCGGTGATTTGCGCGTCGGGCTTGAGATAAACCGCATCCGGAATCGATTCAAGCGTCGTGCCAAAATAAAGTGGCGCGCTCAGCATGAAGGTCCAGAAATCGTACTCGCGTACTGACAGGTTCCCATCTCCAGTGATCACCGCGTCGACGCCCCGGACAGAGCCGAGCAAACGATGCAGCGCCGGTGCACATGCGAGGGTGATGTGGGCCGCCCCGCGGTCCTTGAGCAGGGTCAGATACCGGCCGAACTGGATCATGTCGCCGTGCCCCTGCTCGAACCACACAAGGAGAGACTTACCAGTTAGTGGCTCACCGCGCCATTGCGGACAGCTCACACCAGGCGCGAACGAACT
>NZ_JBFUPM010000095.1:0-514 GCF_041355255.1 Paraburkholderia sp. RCC_158
CTTAGAGATGGGTGTGCGAGTAGGTGAATCAGGGTTGTGATTGTATCGATGTATTTTAAAGGTAATCGAAAGATTGCTCTTGGAATACGGCGCAACACGAATACTCAACCTGTAGCGAGTGATCGGATCGCTGGTCCCCTTCGGGGATCGGGCCAGAGTAAGTGCTAAAGCACTAACACTGGCCGAGAAGACACACCCGTTATAGGGTCAAGCGAACAAGTGCATGTGGTGGATGCCTTGGCGATCACAGGCGATGAAGGACGCGGTAGCCTGCGAAAAGCTACGGGGAGCTGGCAAACGAGCTTTGATCCGTAGATGTCCGAATGGGGAAACCCACCTCTTTTGAGGTATCCGTGGCTGAATACATAGGCCATGCGAAGCGAACGCGGTGAACTGAAACATCTAAGTAACCGCAGGAAAAGAAATCAACCGAGATTCCCAGAGTAGTGGCGAGCGAAATGGGACCAGCCTGTACTCTTTATCTTCATTGTTAGTCGAAGGCTCTGGAAAGTGC
>NZ_JBFUPM010000009.1:0-299354 GCF_041355255.1 Paraburkholderia sp. RCC_158
AACTCTTCAGTTCAAACCTGTTACTGTTTTCGGGCTCTTTCGAACCCGGTCGCTCACTCAACGTACTGACGAAGTGTTCAACCATCTCTCGATGGCCAAACCTTCCTTTCATTACTGTGTGAGACTTGATACTTTCGCTTCTCGCCCGGCTCCGGAGAAAACCCCGCAACCCGGCGCGCGTCGCGCATCAAGCGCCCACACTTATCGGCTGTTAGTTTTTAAAGATCGGTTCGCACACTTCACAGCGCCCACTCAACCACCCGGCACTGCTTCGTTCTGCGTCGCTGCATCAGCAGCAGAGAAGCGAGATTATGAAGACTCTCTTTCGGTTCGTCAACCCCATTTTTTCGCTTTCGCTTAAAACTTTGTTGACGTCACCGCCGCTCCTTCCCGTCGCGGCCCTCGTTCGCAAACGAGGAACGAAATCATAGGCGGCCCAGAGCCTTATTTCAAGGGTTTGGCGAGAACTTTATCGTCAGTCACTCATTTGCGCGCCGAATTCACGGCTCCGTCGACGGAAACCGCTTCCGCCATGGCCGCGTAGCCGGCATCGCTTGGGTGAATGTGGTCGCCGCTATCGTACTTGCGCTGCAGACGTCCCGGCTCGGCCGGATCGCGCAGCGCGGCGTCGAAATCGACTACGCCGTCGAAAGCATGGCTGGAACGGATCCACTCGTTGACGGCCAGCCGGATATTTTCGCGCGACGCCGGAAGCGCTGCGGGCGTCAGCGTCCCGCCGAACACCTTAACTCCCGCCCGTCGCGCGGCCGCGATCACCCGCTGATAGCCCGCGATCAGGTCGGCCGCCGTCACCGACGCGTGCGGGAAATCGCAGTCGAGCCCGCTGCGCGCCGGCATCGCCGCGAAATTAATGTCGTTGATGCCGATCAGCAGAATCACCGCCTTGACGCCGGGCCGCTCCAGCGCATCGCGCCCAAATCGCGTGAGGAGCGCGTCACCATAGCACGGAGAATCGTTAAGCAGCCGGTTGCCGCTGATACCGAGATTGATCACGGCCGTCGAGCGGTTCCCCGAGCCGGCCAATCGGCGGGCGAACGCGTCCGGCCATCGACGGTTCTGGTTCAGGCTGGAGCGCATGCCGTCCGTGATCGAATCGCCGATCGCCGCAATTGCCGTCGATCCCGGCGCGGCGTCGACGGACAGCCCCGTCACCCACAAGTATTGAGTGAAGCGCCCGCGAAACGCTTCTGCCGTCGCGTCCGCCGCGTGGTTGCCGGGGCTGGAAACATAATTAAGCTGGCTGGAAACCCGGTGCCACGCGACCACTCGCTGGTCCGGCGCCATAAACGCGCTAATGGCATACGGCGCGCCTTCCGCGACGTCCATCGCGATTGGGTCGCTGTCCAGTTCGCGGCCGGGCGCAACGCTCACACTCGGCTTCCCGCCGAAGGTCACACGCGCGCCGCCGCCAGCCGACGCGGCAGCGCCGCCCGCCGACCGCGCGATGCGCAGGTCCTCCATCACTAGCGGCGTCTTGCCGTATTCATTGCTGAGGTGAATCCGCACAGATTTTCCCGACAGCGTCGGGTAGACAATCTGACGGACGGTGCGCCCCGCCACTTCAGGCGCGCGATACAGCGGCGGCAAGTCAGCGCGTTGCGGGATGGGCTGCAGCGCGGTTGCCCACGCCGTGACCCAATGCGCCGAGGCGTCCGTGCCAGCGGCGGCGACAGAGGAGGAAACGGCAAGCTGGCAAAGCAGCGCGGCGCCGCATGCCGCGGCCAGAGAGCGAATGGTCATTCGTGTACTTGGTTTCAAGCGAAACGGCCATTGTGCACGATCCGCGTCGGCCGACGCGGGCCGGCCCGCGCGGCACGCGCACAGGCATACGCAAACGCACAAAGCCCGCAACGCACAGCCAGCACCCTCACCCGGCCACTTGCAGCTCACCCGTCATCTTCAAAGCCAGCGCTTCAGCCACTTCAATCCCGTCGATCGCCGCCGAATAGATCCCGCCGGCATAACCCGCGCCCTCTCCCGCCGGATACAAGCCTTCGACGTTCACGCTCTGATAGTCGTCGCGCCGGCGCACCCGGATCGGCGACGACGTCCGCGTCTCGACGCCCGTCAGCACCGCGTCATGCATCGCGAAGCCCGCGATCTTCTTGTCCATCTGCGGAAGCGCTTCGCGAATCGCCTCGATCACGTAGTCGGGCAGCGCCGTGCTGAGATCCGTGGGATGCACGCCCGGCTTATAAGACGGCACGACCGAACCAAGCGACGTCGACGGCCGTCCGGCAATGAAGTCGCCGACCAGTTGGCCCGGCGCCATATAGTTGCCGCCGCCCAGTTCGAACGCCCGCTCTTCCCATTTCCGTTGGAATGCGATGCCGGCAAGCGGCCCGCCCGGATAATCGTCGGGCGTGATGCCCACGACGATTCCCGCGTTCGCATTGCGCTCGGCCCGCGAATACTGGCTCATGCCGTTGGTCACCACGCGCCCCGGCTCGGACGTCGCGGCGACCACCGTCCCGCCCGGGCACATGCAGAAGCTGTACACCGCGCGCCCGTTGCTGCAGTGATGCACCACCTTATAGTCGGCAGCGCCCAGTTGCTTGTGGCCGGCAAACTTGCCGAACCGGCTACGGTCGATCAAGCCCTGCGGATGCTCGATCCGAAACCCCAGCGAGAACGGCTTGGCTTCGATATAAACGCCGCGGTCGTGCAACATCTGAAAGGTATCGCGCGCGCTGTGGCCGACGGCGAGCACCACATGGTCGCAGCGCAGCGTTTCGCCCGTCGACAGCGTCAGCCCGCGCACTTTTCCGTTATCGATGTCGATATCGTCCACGCGCGTTTCGAAACGCACTTCGCCGCCCAGTTCGTGGATGGTCGCGCGCATCTTCTCGACCATGCTCACGAGGCGAAACGTGCCGATATGCGGCCGGCTCAGATACAGAATGTCCTCCGGCGCGCCGGCCCGCACGAATTCGTCCAGCACCTTGCGGCCATAGTGCTTCGGGTCCTTGATCTGGCTATACAGCTTGCCGTCCGAAAACGTGCCCGCGCCGCCCTCGCCGAACTGCACGTTCGATTCCGGGTTCAGCACTGACTTGCGCCACAGGCCGAAGGTGTCCTTGGTGCGCTCGCGCACCGCCTTGCCGCGCTCGAGGATGATCGGACGGAAGCCCATTTGCGCGAGGATCAGCCCGGCGAACAGCCCGCATGGTCCCATGCCGATCACCACCGGACGCGGCCCGCTGAACTGCGCCGGCGCCCTGGCGACGAACCGGTACGTCATGTCGGGCGTCACGGCGCAATGCGGCACGTCGGCGATCCGCTTGAGCGCGGCTGCTTCGTCCGTGACCTCGACGTCGACGATGTAGGTCAGCTTGATGTCGGCGCGCTTGCGCGCATCGTGGGCGCGCCGGAACACGGTGTATCGGACGAGCCCGTCATGAGGCACGCCGAGTTCCGCGAGACGCGCGCGGACGGCGGCCTCGAGAGCGCTCTCGGGATGATCGAGCGGGAGTTTGATTTCGCTTAGACGTAGCATGAAGTACCGGGGATGCAGGAGGGCCGCAATCGCGGCCAATTCGCAATTTTATAGGCTAAGCGCCGGTGCGGGGTTTCCGCGCAAAGTAAAACAGGTCGCGAAGCCCGCGCCGGCTGCTGTCGGAGCGAGCGCCGTCTGTCTCAAAAAAATTTATTAACCGACCGGTCGGTTGGCTTATACTGTGCAAACTAGATAACTCCCCCAGAAAGAGCGTCCCCATGTACACGCAATCCCTGGATATTCCCGGCAACGTGGCCCCGCTGCAATCCGGCGCGACGTCGCCGGAGCAGGCGCAATTCGACGCCGTCATGGCCGCGGACGGCAAGATAGAACCGCAAGACTGGATGCCCGACGCGTATCGCAAGACGCTCGTGCGCCAGATTTCGCAGCACGCGCATTCGGAGATCGTCGGCATGCTGCCGGAAGGCAACTGGATCACGCGCGCGCCGAGCCTCAAGCGCAAGGCGATTCTGCTCGCCAAGGTGCAGGACGAAGCCGGCCACGGTCTCTATCTATATAGCGCGGCCGAAACGCTCGGCGTCTCGCGCGATCAGCTCGTCGCGGCGCTGCATTCCGGCAAGGCCAAATATTCGAGCATCTTCAATTACCCGACGCCCACCTGGGCGGATGTCGGCGTGATCGGCTGGCTGGTCGACGGCGCGGCGATCATGAACCAGATTCCGCTGTGCCGTTGCACTTACGGCCCGTACGCCCGCGCGATGATCCGCATCTGCAAGGAAGAGTCGTTCCACCAGCGCCAGGGCTTCGACGCGCTGATGTCGATGATGTCCGGCACCGACGCGCAGCGCGAACTCGTCCAGCAGGCGGTGAACCGCTGGTGGTGGCCGGTGCTGATGATGTTCGGTCCGAGCGACAAGGATTCCATCCACAGCAATCAGTCGTCGAAATGGGGCATCAAGCGTATTTCCAACGACGACCTGCGCCAGAAATTCGTCGACGCCACCGTCGAGCAGGCCAAAGTGCTCGGCGTGACGCTGCCCGACCCCGACCTCAAATGGAATGAAGCGCGCGGCCACTACGACTACGGCGACATCGACTGGGAAGAATTCTGGCGCGTCGTGAACGGCGACGGCCCATGCAATCGCGAGCGCCTTGGCACCCGCGTCAAGGCGCATAACGAGGGCGCCTGGGTTCGCGAAGCCGCCATCGCCCACGCCGAGAAACAACGCCAACGCGCCCAACAGCACGCCGCCTGAACAACGCGGCTCGCCAGGCAAGGAATCAGGAGATCAGCATGAACAAGGAATGGCCAATTTGGGAAGTCTTCGTGCGCAGCAAGCAGGGACTCGACCATAAACACTGCGGCAGCCTGCACGCCGCCGACGCGCAAATGGCGCTGCGCATGGCGCGGGACGTCTACACGCGCCGCCAGGAAGGCGTGAGTATCTGGGTGGTGCCGTCGTCGGCGATTACGGCGTCCGCGCCGCAAGACAGGGCGGAACTGTTCGAACCGGCGGCCGACAAGATCTACCGCCACCCGACGTTCTACACGCTTCCCGACGAAGTCAACCACATGTAAGCGCGGCCATGAACATCACGCTAGAACATCTGCAATACGTGCTGCGCCTCGCCGATACCGCGCTGATTCTCGGTCAGCGCAATGCCGAGTGGTGCGGCCACGGCCCGATTCTCGAAGAAGACATCGCGCTGTCGAACATGAGCCTCGATCTGATCGGCCAGGCGCGTCTGCTGTACACGCACGCGGCGTCGCTCGAACAGCAACTCACCGGCAAGACCCGCACCGAAGACGACTACGCGTACTTCCGCGCCGAGCGCGAGTTCGCCAACTACACGCTGGTGGAATTGCCGCACTACGGCCCGCTCTCCGCGACGGCGCAAGCCGAGAAGGACTACGCGGTCACCATTGTGCGCAACTTCCTTTATTCGACGCTGATGGCGCATGTCTGGACCGCGCTCACGCAATCGACGGACACGCAACTGGCCGCGATCGCGTCGAAGTCGATCAAGGAAACGAGCTACCACGTGCATCACGCGAGCGAATGGCTGATCCGTTTCGGCGACGGCACGGAGGATTCGCACCGCCGCTCGCAGGCCGCGCTCGATTACCTGATGCCGTACACGCGCGAGTTCTTCAGCACCGACGCCGTGGAAGAAGCGATCGCCGCAGCCGGCATCGGCCCGCTCAGCGCCGATCTGGAAGCCGCCTGGCTCGACGACGTGCGCGCCACGCTCGAGCAGGCCACGCTTACGCTTCCCGAACCGGTCAAGCACGTCACGACCGGCAAGCACGGCGAGCATTCCGAGCACATGGGCTTCATGCTGGCCGAAATGCAAAGCCTCGCGCGGCAGCATCCCGGCGCGACCTGGTGATCGCGGTAACACGGCAAATCACGGCAAATCAGACGATGACGACCTCGACCGCGCCCACCGCCGCCCTTCACGACGCCCATGACGACGCCACGCTCGAACGCGCGTGGGCGGTGCTCGAAGCCGTGCCCGATCCCGAGATTCCGGTGGTATCGATCCGCGAGCTCGGCATTCTGCGCGACGTGCGGCGCACGGACGACGGCACGCTCGAGGTGGTGATCACGCCGACCTATTCCGGTTGCCCGGCCATGTCGCAGATCGCCGAAGACGTCGCGCATGCACTCGACGTCGCGGGACTCACGCCTTATCGCATCGCCACCGTGCTCGCGCCCGCGTGGACCACCGACTGGATGACCGTCGAAGCCCGCGACAAGCTGCGCGCCTATGGCATCGCGCCGCCCACGGGCAATTGCGGATCGCCGGCCGATTCCGGCTTGGGGCCGCGCGAAAAAGTGATGCGCTTCGTGCCGCGCGCGCTGCCCGCGCCTTTGTGCCCGCGCTGCGGCTCGGTGCACACCGAGCGTCTCGCGCAATTCGGCTCGACCGCCTGCAAAGCCTTGTACCGCTGCCTCGACTGCCGCGAACCCTTCGACTATTTCAAACCATACTGATATGGCTACCCCGCAATTTCATCCGCTGCGTATCCGCGAAGTGCGGCCTGAAACCGCCGACGCGGTCTCGGTTGCCTTCGAAGTCCCCGCCGAACTGCGCGAGCTTTACCGCTTCACGCAAGGCCAGTTCGTCACGCTCAAAACGCACATCGACGGAGAGGAAACGCGCCGTTCGTACTCGATCTGCGTGGGCGTCACCGACTACGACCGCGACGGCGAACTGCGCATCGGCATCAAGCGCGTGCGCGGCGGGCGCTTCTCCAATTTCGCCTTCGACACGCTGCAGCCGGGCCACACGATCGACGTGATGACACCGGACGGCCGCTTCTTCACGCATCTGAACGTGGACCACGGCCAGCAGTACGTCGCGTTTGCAGGCGGCTCGGGCATCACGCCGGTGCTCGCCATCATCAAGACGACGCTCGAGGTCGAACCGCGCAGCACCTTTGTGCTGATTTACGGCAACCGCAGCGTCGATCAGATCATGTTCGCCGAAGAACTCGAGGATCTGAAGAACCGCTTCATGAACCGCTTCGTGCTGTACCACGTGCTGTCCGACGATTTGCAGGACGTCGAACTGTTCAACGGCGTGCTCGACCAGAAGAAATGCGCGGCGTTTCTGGAAAGCCTGGTGCCGGCCGATTCCATCGACGAAGCCTTTATCTGCGGCCCCGCGCCGATGATGGACGCCGCCGAAGCCGCGCTCAAAGCCGCCGGCGTGCCGTCGGAAAAGGTGCACGTAGAACGCTTTGGCTCGCCGCTGCCGCAAGCGGGCGTGCCGCCCGTCGAAATCACCGACGACACGCCCGCAGCCGAGCTCGAAATCGTGCTCGACGGAAAGCGCCGCAAGCTGCGCCTGCCGTATCAGGGCGTGAGCGTGCTCGACGTCGGTCTGCGCGCCGGGCTCGCGCTGCCGTATGCGTGCAAAGGCGGCGTGTGCTGCACCTGCCGCGCGAAAGTCGTGGAAGGCGAAGTGAAGATGGAAAAGAACTACACGCTCGAAGAGCATGAAATCCGCGACGGCTTCGTGCTGACCTGTCAATGCCATCCGATCAGCGATCGCGTGGTGGTGAGCTACGACGAACGTTGAGCGCGCTTACGCGTTCGGCGCGTTCGGCGCCCTCTGTGCTTTGAGCCATTCCGCGATCCGCTTACACTAGGGGCCGCTCGCAGCCGGACCGTTCCGGTCCGCGAGGCGAGCGGCCCTTTGTCTAATCGCGTACAAAAACCAGCCACGGCCGATGAGCACCATCCACCTCACTAACGGCGACGTCGCCGCGGAATCATTGCGCACGGCGTTGCGCGAAACGGGCCGCGACGACCGCGTGCAGGCACTGCGCGACGATCTGGCGGTCGGTCCGTTGCGAGGAATCGACGACGACCCGCAAGTGCGCGCCACCTTCTGGGACCGCGTGAGCGCTGACACGAAGCGCGATTTCGTCCGCGAGTTTCGCGAACAGGCCGCAGCGCTCGAAGCGATTGCACGCGGCGAAGCGAATCTCGTGGTCTGGCATGGCGAAAGCGCATCCGATCAATTGATGCTGCGCCGGGTCTGCTACTACCTGCGCAATAATCCGCAACGCCTGAACGAAGTGCGTCTGTCGATCCGCGATCTCACCGACACCGGCGCATGGGCGTACAGCCGCAAAGACCGCGCAACGTCCGTCGGCATGTTCGCGCCGTCCGTGCTGCACGCGCGTTTGCCCGACGCGGCGCCCATCTCGGTGCTGCGCATCAGCCGGCTCGCGCTCGAATGGCAGGAAGCGAAGCACGCAAACGGCGAGACGCGGCGCTGGCGCGACAACACCTTCACGAGCGGCAGCTTCGCCGATCTGGACACGCTGATACTCGAGCACGCGACGGCGGACTGGCAACCGGCGTCGCGAGTGGCCGCGGAAGTTATGACCGCGGAGCTCGGGTTTCTCGTCAGCGACAGCATCGTGCTGTGGCGCTTCCGCGAACTGGCCGCCACGCGCCGGATCAAGCTGCGCGGCGACACCGGCGCATGGCGCACGCTCGAGCTGTGCGCGGCGCTCGCCCCCTGTCCACAGGAATAAAACAGACGACCATGGCCCGCACCCGAGCCCCCGACCACGAAAGCCAGCGCGAACAGATTCTCGAACTGGCCGCGGCCAAATTCGCACAGACGAGCTATCCCAGCACGTCGATGTCAGACCTTGCCGCTGCGAGCGGCACGTCGAAAGCGCGCCTCTATCACTATTACGAGAGCAAGGAAGCGATCCTTTTCGATCTGCTGGACCGCTACACCAAACGGCTGATGCTGATCATCGCCGAGGTGGAGGGCGCAAGTCAGCGCCGCGGCCTCACCGAGCGCGAGACCTTCGCCGAGCTGATCCGCGCGTTCCTCTCGGAATACGAGACGTCGCACAGCCGCCACGTCGCACTGCTGAACGACGTGAAGTATCTCGTCGACGCGCAGCGCGAGGTGATTCTCAACCGTCAGCGCGACGTCGTCGCTGCGTTTGCGCGGCAACTGGCGCGCGCTTACCCCGAGCGCGCCACGCGTGAAAACCAGACCGCGCTCACGATGATGGTATTCGGCATGATCAACTGGACCTTCACCTGGCTCAAGCCCGGCGGACGCATGGGCTATCGCGAATTCGCGGAACAGGTGGTGAGCATGGTGGACCACGGGCTGGGCTGCGCGCCGGCTTGATGGCGGGATGGCGCAGCACAGCAATATGCGGCATCGGTAAACAAGCGCGTCGCATATGCGCGACATCGTGCCACGCACGCTCGTTCTTTTATTAATTATCTTTTGGAATCAACTGGTTAACCGTAAAACGCCCCCGCAGTTAGGCAGCACCCTCGAATAAAGATACGGGTTTTCCCTAGTGATCGGTTAGCGTTTCCGTTAGAATCGTTTTTGCGGTGCACCAACGCCGCACGATGACAAGGAGAACCTGACCATGAACATGATTACACCCCGCGCCGCCGAGCCGATCGTCGCGCACGATCGCGCGTCGCTGCCTGCCGGTCGTGCGCCTGCTCTGGTTCGTGAACTCACCGCGGTCGACCGTGAACGTCTGTTGACGCACTTCCTCGCGCTCGACGAAGACGACCGCCTGCTGCGCTTCGGTCAGGTGGTGCCCGACCATGTCATCGAGAACTACGTCCGCGCAATCGATTTCAAGCGCGACACCGTGTTCGGCGTGTTCGACGATCAATTGCAGCTTACGGGCGTCGGTCACCTCGCTTACTTGCCGGCTGAAGGCGACAAGCGCACGGCCGAGTTCGGCGTTTCCGTGCTCGAAAGCGTGCGCGGCCAGGGTATCGGTTCCAGGCTGTTTGAGCGCGCGGCCATCCGCAGCCGCAATACTCATGTCACCACGCTGTACATGCACTGTCTGTCGCGCAACTCGACCATGATGCACATCGCGAAAAAAGCGGGCATGAAGATCGAGTACGCGTACGGCGAAGCAGACGCTTATCTGACGCTGCCGCCGGCCGACCAAACGAGCATCATCACGGAAATGCTGCAGGAACAGGCTGCGGTGTTCGACTATGCGCTCAAGCGCCAGGCACGCCGCACGTCGCGATTGCTCGAGTCCTTCATGCCGACAGCCGCTGCGGCCTGAACATCGGGCAGACGCCGTCATCCAATACAAAGGGCAGCTTCATGGCTGCCCTTTGCGGTTTACCGGCCGTGTGCCGCGCGCCCCAACCCATGCACTTTCATAAGATCGGCAACGCCGTCGTCTCCTTGATCTTTTCCAGCGAGAAGCTCGTTTTGACGTCGATCACCGACGGGTGATGCAGCAGTTGGTCCTGCACGAAGCGCGAAAAGTGCGCCATGTCCTCCACCTGAACGCGTAGCAGATAGTCCATCTCGCCGGTCATTGCGTGACACGCCACCACTTCCGGCCACGTCTGCACGGCCGCGCGAAACAGGTCGGCGTGGGTCGCCTCGCCGCGCGGACTGAGCGCCGAACCGCCGCGCTTTTCCAGCCGCACATTGACGTACGCAAGCAGATCGAGCCCGAGGCGCTGCGCGTCCAGCAGCGCGACGTAGCCGCGAATCACCCCGCTCTCCTCGAGCCGCCGTATGCGCCGCAAACACGGACTCGGTGAAAGATTGATCCGCTCCGCGATCTCCTGATTCGACAACCGGCCATTCTCCTGAAGGATCGCCAGAATACGCCGGTCGATGGCGTCTATCTCTATATGAGTCACTTTCTGCCGCCGTTTTCGTGGATTGAGCTAGAAAATAGCGCTACGCTACGCCAGTGCGATTAAGTTCGCAAGTTTCGAGCGCGATCCCGCCTTTACACTTGCGTCATTCGGTCGCGCTCCGGCATTGCGCGCGCGACTCCGGCGCCACGCGCCCTCGACATGGAGAGAGACAAATGCAGGTTTCAACTTGGGACAATCCGGTCGGTACCGACGGCTTCGAATTCATCGAATACACCGCCCCCGATCCCAAAGCGCTCGGCAAACTGTTCGAGCAGATGGGTTTTACCGCCATCGCCCGTCATCGTCATAAGGACGTGACGCTTTACCGGCAAGGCGAGATCAACTTTATCGTCAATGGCGAGCCGGATTCGTTCGCGCAACGCTTCGCGCGTCTGCACGGTCCGTCGATCTGCGCGATCGCGTTCCGCGTCCAGGACGCGGGCAAGGCCTACAGGCAAGCCATCGAAAAAGGCGCGTGGGGCTTCGACAACAAAACCGGCCCGATGGAACTGAACATTCCCGCAATCAAGGGCATCGGCGATTCGCTGATCTATTTCGTCGACCGCTGGCGCGGCAAGAACGGCGCGGCGCCGGGCAGCGTCGGCGACATCGACATTTACGACGTGGACTTCGAGCCGATTGCCGGCGCGAATCCGAACCCAGTCGGTCACGGCCTCACCTACATCGACCACCTGACGCACAACGTCCACCGGGGCCGCATGCAGGAATGGGCGGAGTTTTACGAGCGCCTCTTCAATTTCCGCGAAGTGCGCTATTTCGACATCGAAGGCAAGGTGACGGGCGTGAAGTCGAAAGCGATGACGTCGCCGTGCGGCAAGATTCGCATTCCGATCAACGAGGAAGGCTCCGAAACGTCCGGGCAGATTCAGGAATATCTGGACGCGTACCACGGCGAAGGCATCCAGCACATCGCGCTCGGCAGCAACGACATTTACCGTACCGTCGACGGCCTGCGCGCATCGAATATCTCGCTCCTCGATACCATCGACACCTACTACGAACTCGTCGACCGCCGCGTGCCGAATCACGGCGAGCCGCTCGACGAACTGCGCAAGCGCAAGATTCTGATCGACGGCGCGCCGGACGACTTGCTGCTGCAAATCTTCACCGAGAACCAGATCGGCCCGATCTTCTTCGAGATCATTCAGCGCAAGGGCAATCAGGGCTTTGGCGAGGGCAACTTCAAGGCGCTGTTCGAATCGATCGAACTGGATCAGATTCGCCGCGGCGTCGTGCAGGACAAGGCTTGAACGCTAAGCGCCTATTTCCGGCGCAGTAGGTGACAGGCCAATAAAACGACAAGGGCGAGGATCTAACGATCCCCGCCCTTGTCGTTTGCGCCGCCGCTCAACGCTGAGCGACGGCCGGTTTAACCGTCGACACGCCGCATCAGCAGCGCGTCACGAATTCTGGTCTTCCTTCGCGGACGCGCTTTCCCGCGCGATGCGGTTGATGGCGACACGCGCCGGGGCGACCAGCGCCGTGCGGGTAATCACGCTCGACTGCGTGCCCGTACCCGCGTTCGAGCGCACCGGCGCGCTCATGGCGAAAAAGGCGGCCGAAACCATCAGGAAGGTCTGGATATTTCTAGTGTTCATGCGTACTCCTTTTCTAACTGCCCTGTTGTCCTGAAGCGCCGCAACATGCGACGCGTTACACAGACATTGCTCACAGGTGCGGTGTTAGACACGCATCTGCCTCGCGGTTCCATGAGATTGTAGGTTTTACAGCTTGTTACACCGGCAACTCACAGACGTTAGGCGAACTTTGCAACAAACAGCACCAGCATGAACGCCGCATGGCGGCGGCAGCACTGCGAACTTTCTGCCGCGATGCGGCGGGTTTTCACCAGTGCTACCATCACTTAAAACACGTCAATATGGCGACCCCGGCCATACGCATTCACAAGATGCCGCGGCCCAAAAAGTTTTGGCGATCCCAAACTGGGTGGAGGAGTACACATAATGAATGCCCCGCTAGACGCAGGTCAGCGAGCTTCGCTCGAAGCCGCTCTATCTTCCGTCACGCTCGACGACAAATACACTCTGGAACGCGGCCGCGCGTACATGAGCGGCATCCAGGCGCTGGTGCGTCTGCCGATGCTGCAGCAGGAACGCGACCGCGCCGCCGGCCTGAACACGGCCGGCTTCATCTCCGGTTACCGCGGATCGCCGCTCGGCGGACTCGATCAATCCTTGTGGAAGGCGAAACAGCATCTCGCCTCACATCAGGTCGTGTTCCAGCCGGGCGTCAATGAAGACCTCGCGGCGACCGCCGTTTGGGGTTCGCAACAGGTCAATCTGTACCCAAGCGCCAAATACGACGGCGTGTTTTCGATGTGGTACGGCAAGGGCCCCGGCGTCGACCGTTCCGGCGACGTCTTCAAGCACGGCAATTCGGCGGGATCGTCGCGGCATGGCGGTGTGCTCGTGCTCGCCGGCGACGATCACGCGGCCAAATCGTCGACACTCGCGCATCAGTCGGAACACATTTTCAAAGCATGCGGGCTGCCGGTGCTGTTCCCGTCGAACGTGCAGGAATATCTCGACTTCGGCCTGCACGGCTGGGCAATGAGCCGCTACTCCGGCCTGTGGGTGGCAATGAAGTGCGTGACCGACGTGGTCGAATCGTCGGCTTCCGTCGACATCGATCCGCATCGCACGAAGATCGTTCTGCCGGACGACTTCGCGATGCCCGAAGGCGGTCTGAATATTCGCTGGCCCGATCCGCCGCTCGTGCAGGAAGCGCGTCTGCTCGACTACAAGTGGTACGCGGCGCTCGCCTACGTGCGCGCGAACAAGCTGGATCGCGTCGAGATCGACTCGCCGCACGCGCGCTTCGGCATCATGACGGGCGGCAAGGCGTATCTGGATGTGCGTCAGGCGTTGACCGACCTCGGTCTCGACGACGAAACCTGCGCGCGCATCGGCATCCGCCTCTATAAGGTCGGCTGCGTGTGGCCGCTCGAGGCGCAAGGCGCGCAAGCCTTCGCTCGCGGTCTCGACGAGATTCTCGTGGTCGAAGAAAAGCGTCAGATTCTCGAATACGCGATCAAGGAAGAGTTGTACAACTGGCCCGACGCGCAGCGTCCGCGTGTGTTCGGCAAGTTCGACGAGAAAGACGGCGCGGGCGGCGAATGGTCGGTGCCGATGGGCAACTGGCTGCTGCCGGCGCACTACGAACTGTCGCCCGCGATCATCGCGAAGGCCATCGCCGCGCGGCTTGCCAAGTTCGATCTGCCGTCCGACGTGCGCGCCCGCATCGCCGCGCGCATCGCGGTAATCGAAGCAAAGGAAAAGGCGCTCGCGCGCCCGCGCGTCGAAGCGGAACGCAAGCCGTGGTTCTGTTCGGGCTGCCCGCACAACACGTCGACGAATGTGCCGGAAGGCTCGCGCGCGATGGCGGGCATCGGCTGCCATTACATGACCGTGTGGATGGACCGCAGCACGAGCACGTTCAGCCAGATGGGCGGCGAAGGCGTCGCGTGGATCGGCCAGGCGCCGTTCACGAACGACAAGCATGTGTTCGCCAATCTCGGCGACGGCACCTACTTCCACTCGGGGCTGCTCGCGATTCGCGCGGCCATCGCGTCGAAGGCGAACATCACCTACAAGCTGCTCTACAACGACGCAGTCGCGATGACCGGCGGCCAGCCGGTCGACGGCGTGCTGACCGTGCCGCAGATCACGCATCAACTCGCGGCCGAAGGCGCGTCCAAGATCGTGATCGTCACCGACGAGCCCGAAAAATATTCGGCGAACGTGGGTCTTGCGCCCGGCATCGACATTCACCATCGCGACAAGCTCGACGAAGTGCAACGCCAGTTGCGCGAGATTTCCGGCACGACGATTCTGATCTACGACCAGACCTGCGCGACCGAAAAGCGCCGCCGCAGGAAACGCGGCGCGTATCCGGACCCGGCACGCCGCGTCGTGATCAACGAGGCGGTGTGCGAAGGTTGCGGCGACTGCTCGGTCAAGTCGAACTGCCTGTCAGTCGAGCCGCTCGATACTGAATACGGCACCAAGCGCCAGATCAATCAGTCCACCTGCAACAAGGACTTCTCCTGCGTGAACGGCTTCTGCCCGAGCTTCGTGTCCGTCGAAGGCGGTCAGTTGCGCAAGCCGAAAGCGGCATCCGGCATTGTCGGCGACGCTATGCCGCCGGTGCCCGAACCCGCGCTGCCGTCCATCGACCGTCCTTACGGCGTGCTGGTGACAGGTGTCGGCGGCACGGGTGTCGTGACGATCGGCGCGCTGCTCGGCATGGCCGCGCATCTGGAGAACAAGGGCGTGACGGTGCTCGACGTCACCGGCCTCGCGCAGAAAGGCGGCGCCGTGATGAGCCATGTGCAGATCGCGAACAAGCCCGACGACATTCACGCCACGCGCATCGCAATGGGCGAAGCGAGTCTCGTGATCGGCTGCGATGCAATCGTGACGGCGAGCGACGAATGCGTGTCGCGGATGCACGCCGGCCAAACGCGCGTGGTGCTCAATAGCGCGCACACGCCGACCGCCGAACTCATCAAGAATCCGAACTGGCGCTTTCCTGGCAGCAGCACCGAAGCCGACGTACGCGCGGGCGCGGGCGATGAATGCGTCGATACCGTCGACGCCAATCACTTCGCGGTCGCGCTGCTCGGCGACGCAATCTACACGAACCCGTTCGTGCTCGGCTACGCGTGGCAACGTGGATGGGTGCCGCTCACGTATCAGTCGTTGATGCGCGCAATCGAGCTGAACAACGTGCAGGTCGAGAAGAACCGCGCGGCATTCGAATGGGGCCGCCGCGCGGCACACGATCCGGCGACCGTGCGCAAGTTCGCGCAATCGCAGCGCGCGGGTGCCGCAACCGATGCCGAGGCCAACGCCACTAGCAGCAAGATCATTTCGCTGCACACGCCGAAAGCCCTCGACACGTTGATCGACAAGCGCGCTGCCTACCTCACGGCATGGCAAAACAGCGCATACGCCGAGCGTTATCGCGCGCTGGTTTCACAAGTGCGCGCGGCCGAGTCGGCGCTCGATTCGGGCGACGGCCAGTTGCCGCTAACCGAAGCGGTCGCGAAGAATCTGCATAAGCTGATGGCGTACAAGGACGAGTATGAAGTCGCGCGCCTGTACAGCGATCCGGCGTTCATCGAGAAGCTGAAAGCGAGCTTCGAAGGCGACTGGAAGCTGCACATTCACCTCGCGCCGCCGATGTTCTCCAAGAAAGACGCCCAGGGCCATCTGATCAAGAAGAAGTACGGTCCGTGGGTCTTCAGCGCAATGCATGGACTGGCGAAGCTGAAGTTCCTGCGCGGCACGGCATTCGACATTTTCGGCAAGACGGAAGAGCGTCGCACCGAGCGCGCGTTGATCGGCGAGTACGAAACGCTGGTGCGCGAACTGATCGGCGGGCTTAACGCGCAGAACCGCGAGCTGGCAGTCGAACTTGCGAATCTGCCGGACGGCATCCGCGGCTATGGACACATCAAGGAAAACAACCTGAAAGGCGTGCGCGTGAAGTGGAACGATCTGCTCGCGCGCTGGCGCTCGCCGCAAGCGGGCACGACGCAGCACGCGGCTTGACGTTGCCAAAGCGCGCCGTGTTCCGGCCGCTAACGCCAGGATCACGGCGCACATAAAAAACGCCACGGAAGCTCATTCCGTGGCGTTTTTTTTCGCCCGACGCTCGTAGAAACGAGCGCCGCCTCGCTTACTTGCTGTTCACCGACTTGCGCGCGTTCGCCGAAGCCACCGCCGTCATGTTGATGATCCGGCGCACGGTTGCAGCCGGCGTCAGCACATGGACCGGCTTCTCCGCGCCGAGCAGGAACGGCCCGACCGTCACGCCTTCGCCGCCGACCATCTTCAGCAGGTTGTAGGCAATGTTCGCCGCTTCCACGTTCGGCATGATCAGCAGGTTGGCTTCGCCCGACAACGTCGTGCCGGGGAACGCCGCCTTGCGCACGACTTCCGACAGCGCCGCGTCGCCGTGCATTTCACCGTCGATCTCGAGCGTCGGCGCGCGTTCGGCAATCAGCTTGCGAGCCGCGGCCATGCGTTGCGACGACGAAGACGGCGCGCTGCCGAAGTTCGAATTCGACAGCAGCGCGACCTTCGGCGTGATGCCGAACTTTTCGATCTCGCGCGAGGCCAGCATGGTCATGTCGGCGAGCTGTTCTGCGGTCGGCGTTTCGTTCACGTACGTATCGCAGATGAACAGGTTGCGGCCCGGCAGCATCAGCAGATTCATTGCTGCAAAGTTAGCGACGTTGTCCGCCTTGCCCAACACTTGCTCGATGAATTTCAGATGCGTGTGGTACTGGCCGATCATGCCGCAGATCATGCCTTCCGCTTCGCCGAGTCGCACGAGGATCGCGCCGATCAGCGTATTGAACTTGCGCATCGCGGCCTTCGCGACGTCCGGCGTGACGCCTTCGCGCGCGCCGAGTTCGTGATACGCCTGCCAGCATTGCTGATAACGCGGATCGTCTTCCGGATCGACTATCTCAAAGTCTTCGCCGCATTTGAGCTTCGAGCCCATCTTCTTCAGGCGCATTTCGATCACCGACGGACGGCCGACCAGAATCGGCTTGGCGATCTTCTCGAGCAGCACGAACTGCGCGGCGCGCAGCACGCGCTCGTCCTCGCCTTCGGCGAACACGATGCGCGCCGGCTCCGACTTCGCCGCCGCGAACACCGGACGCATCACCATGCCCGTGCGATAAACGGTCGTGCCGAGTTCTTCGCGATACGCGTCCATGTCCTTGATCGGACGGGTCGCGACGCCCGAATCCATCGCCGCTTGCGCAACGGCCGGCGCAATCTTGATGATGAGACGCGGATCGAACGGCTTCGGAATCAGATACTCAGGACCGAATTCCAGGGAGTGCCCTTCATACGCCTTCGCGACTTCGTCGCCCTGATCGGTTTCTTCCGCGAGTTCGGCGATCGCGCGCACGCACGCGAGCTTCATTTCTTCCGTGATCGTGGTCGCGCCGACGTCGAGCGCGCCGCGGAAGATGAACGGGAAGCACAGCACGTTGTTGACCTGGTTCGGATAGTCCGAACGGCCAGTCGCGATGATGCAGTCCGGGCGCACTTTCTTCGCTTCTTCCGGACGGATTTCCGGTTCCGGATTCGCGAGCGCGAGAATCAGCGGCTGGGTGCCCATTTCGGTGACCATTTCCGGCTTCAGCACGCCTGCGCTCGAGCAGCCGAGGAACACGTCGGCACCGCGAATCGCGTCAGCCAGCGTGCGCGCCTCGGTATTCGCCGCGTAACGTTCCTTCGACGGATCGAGATTGCCGCGACCCTCGTAAATCACGCCCTTCGAGTCGACCACCAGAATGTTCTGCTTCGCGAGACCCAGGTTGACCAGCAGATCCAGACACGCGATGGCCGCCGCGCCTGCGCCCGAGCAGACGAGCTTCACTTCGTCGAGCTTCTTGCCGACCACTTTCAGGCCGTTCAGAATCGCCGCGGACGCGATGATCGCCGTGCCGTGCTGATCGTCGTGGAAGACCGGAATCTTCATGCGCTCGCGCAGCTTCTTCTCGATGTAGAAGCACTCCGGCGCCTTGATGTCTTCCAGGTTGATGCCGCCCAACGTCGGCTCGAGCATCGCAATCGCTTCGACGAGCTTGTCGGGATCGGACTCGGACAGCTCGATGTCGAACACGTCGATGCCCGCGAACTTCTTGAAGAGACAGCCCTTGCCTTCCATCACCGGCTTTGCGGCGAGCGGGCCGATGTTGCCGAGGCCGAGCACGGCCGTGCCGTTCGTAATCACGCCGACCAGGTTGCCTCGCGACGTGTATTTCTGCGCGTCGAGCGGCTCTTCGTAGATGGCCATGCAGGCCGCGGCCACGCCCGGCGAGTACGCGAGCGACAAGTCGAGCTGGTTCGACAGCGGCTTGGTCGGTGTGACCGAAATCTTGCCGGGTTTCGGATTCTGGTGATACGCGAGAGCGCTTTGCTTCAGTTGTTCGTCCATTTTTTGCCTGCGAGACGTAAGAAATTTGGGCCGGCACACTGCACCGCTGGCGGCGCTTCCTGCTATCGAATGGATGATCGACCGGGGCGCTGTTCGCTTGCGCCGGTTAGGCGCGGCGTCGGTCCCCGGCGGAGGCGGGACGGTGCGGAGTGCTACGCGGGGTCGGTTAGTGTACACCCCGCGCGAGTCGATACACGGACTGGTTAACTCGGCTCGCCATTGGCGAAACGCCCGCCAGTCATGCTGCAGCGCCGCATCGGCAGACTGCGCGGCGGCGCTCAGTGGAGTTCGGCGCCGCGGCGTTCGGGGATCAGAAAGAGTGTGGCGAGCACGTCGAGCAGATAGATCGACGCGAGAAAAACCAGCGCCGTGCCAAACGAATAATGCGCGGCCAGCGCGCCGACCGCGACGGGCCCAAAGCCGCCGACCGCCCGCCCCACGTTGAACAGCACGTTTTGCGCGGTGGCGCGTGCATCGGTGGGATAAAGCTCGGAAATCAGCGCGCCGTAACCGCCGATCATGCCGTTGACGAACACGCCCATCGCCGCGCCGCCGATCAGCAGCGCCGTGGGCGTGGTCAGATGCGCATACACGAAGACCATCGCGACGGCGCCGACCTGGTAGAACAGAAACGCCGGCTTGCGGCCGAAACGGTCCGCGGCGATGCCGAAGAGCCAGATGCCGCATGCCATGCCGACCACAGTGGCCGCAGTCCAGACGCCGGATTTCGTCAGCGAATAGCCGAAGGTTTTCGATAGATAGCTCGGCAGCCAGATCATCAGCCCGTAGTAGCCAAAGTTCTGCACGGAGCAGAGGACCGCCACGCCGAGGCTCGCACGCGCGGTGGGGGCATCGGCGATCAGCAGTTTGAGCGGCAGCTTGCGCATGCCGCGCGCGACGCGCTCGGTGAAGAGCGCCGGTTCCTCCACGCGTCGCCGCACGAAGAACGACACGACAGCGGGCAAGAGTCCAAGCGCGAACATGCCGCGCCAGCCGATGACCGGCAACAGCAGCGGCGTCAGCAACGCGGCCGCCAACACGCCGAGTTGCCACCCGAGGCCCACATACGACGACACCCGCGCCCGCTGCGCGGCCGGCCAGGCTTCGGCCACAAGCGTCATGCCGATGCCGAACTCGCCGCCCAGCCCAATGCCGGCGATCGTCCGGTACACGAGCAGATCGCCATACCCTTGCGCAAGCGCGCACAACCCGGTGAAAACCGCGAACACGAGGATGGTCCACGTGAGCATGCGCACGCGGCCGTAATAGTCGCTCAACACGCCGAAGATCAGGCCGCCCGCGACCGCGCCGATCAGCGTCCACGTGACGAGCGAACCGGCTTGCGTCGAACTCAAATGCAAGTCCGCAGCGATGACCGGCAGCATGAAGCCGAGAATCAGCAGGTCGAAGCCGTCCATGGCATAGCCGAGCGCGGACGCGATCAGCGCTCGCGCGGCGTAGCCGGGTCGGGCGGAGGCGGGCGTATCGGCGGCGGAGGAAGCGGGCGTCATTAAAAGCAATCCGGGATTCGTTGGACGGTGTGCGGCGAGCTGCGGCCGGCGTCGGAGAAATTCGCGTGAGTGTAAAGGCGCCCCAGGTTGCTCACAAGCTAGCCAAAAAGCCTATGCGAAGCGCGACGCGAACGGCGCAACGCTTGTCCGGCCAGGCTTCGGCGAACGGTGTTGGAGACCGGGTTGGCCTGCGCCCTCGGGACGCGCCCCGCTCGCCCCAGGCAACCGCGATTGACCGTCCACGCGCACGCCGGCCTCGTCCGAAGCACCCGTTTCGGGTAAAATGTCGGGCTACGCGCGCAGCAAAAACCGGCCAGCATCCACTGGCCGGCTGCATATTCCGCCCAGCACGGCGCGGCGTATCCCGCTTGCTGCGCCACCGGGCCCGGCGCCCGCTCCCCCGCTCAATCCAAGGACCCGCCCATGACAGGCTTCGATCGCCAGACGATCTCCGACACCACCGCCAAGATGCTGCTCGAAGTGCAGGCAGTGCACTTCAACGCGGAGAAACCGTACATTTTTACGTCCGGCTGGGCGAGCCCGGTTTATATCGATTGCCGCAAGCTGATTTCCTACCCGCGCGTGCGCCGCGGCCTGATGGAAATGGCTGAAACCACCATTCTCCGCGACGTCGGCTATGAGCAGATCGACGCCGTGGCCGGCGGCGAAACCGCAGGCATTCCGTTCGCGGCATGGCTGTCCGACCGCCTGATGGTGCCGATGCAATACGTGCGCAAGAAGCCGAAGGGCTTTGGCCGCAATGCGCAGATCGAGGGTCTGCTGACCGAAGGTCAGCGGGTGCTGCTGGTGGAAGACCTGACCACCGACAGCCGCAGCAAGATCAACTTCATCAATGCGCTGCGCACGGCCGGCGCGACGGTGAATCACTGCTTCGTGCTGTTCCACTACAACATCTTCAAGGAAAGCGTGTCGGTGCTGAAAGACATCGACGTCGATCTGCACGCGCTCGCGACATGGTGGGACGTGCTGCGCGTCGCCAAGGACAACAAGTACTTCGACACGAAGACGCTCGACGAAGTCGAAAAATTCCTGCACTCGCCGGCTGAATGGTCGGCCGCGCACGGCGGCGCAACGTCGACGCCGCAATAAGCGCGGCGGTAGCGCATAGCATCGCATTACATCGCATCGCGGCAACAGCCGCAGAAGCACAAAGGCCGCCTGTCGCAAGACAGGCGGCCTTTTTCTTTGACGACTTTAACGCGGCTTCTTCTATGCCGCACAAGAAGTGCGGCGCGCGGCTAAACCAGGTCGCCCGTGTCTTCCGCCGAATGCGACGACAGGTTCAGCAAACCATTGCTTTGCGCGTATTGAAACAGCTCCGAATCGCGGTCGATGCCGAGCTTGCGCATCGCCGTATTTTTCTGAGTGCTGATTGTCTTGATGCTGCGGTTCAGTTGCTCGGAAATTTCCTTGATGGTCATTCCCGATACGAACAGGCGCACGACTTCGAGTTCACGCCTCGACAGCATCACTTCGTCGCTCTTGCCGCCGGAATTCATCCGCAGCGCATCGAGCGACGCCTTCACCGACGGGCTCAGATATTCGAGGTGCCGGCTGACGTGCTGCACCGCGAGCCCGATGTGGCTCAGGTCGTCGGATTTATTCACGACCGAAGTCACGCCGAGTTCCCGCAGCCGTTGCAGCAACGCGGCGTTCTCGAGCATCGTTAGCACGACGATGGGAAGGTTCGGAAAATTGCGCCGCAGGTAGCCGACCAACGGCAGGCCGTCGCCGTACTGGCCGCCCGGCATGGCGAGGTCTGTGACGAGCACGTCGCACGCAGCGGTTTGCAGGACCTTGATGAGTTCCGTGGACTGCCTCGCTCGCGCGACCACCTGGATGCCGGGGAACTTGAGTAAAGCCTGTTCGGCGCCGAATAGAATAACTGGATGATCGTCAGCGATGACAACCTTGACTACGTCTTGCATTGCCCGTACCTCGACAGGAAAACCCCTCTCCAAAACCTCTGAGATGCCTTCTTATCCTTAATGTTCAATTTGACTAATAGGAACACGGGCCACATCGCGTAAACTCTTTCGACTATAGCCGATTTTAGGCTCGCAATCCGCTTACGCGGCATAACAATGATGCGTCATAAACCTAAGCTTAGACTCGATTCGACGTTCAGGTACAAAATAGGGACAATAAACACCGCGAGGCAATTGCCTCGCGTCCTCGCAGCGCCTTGATGCTGCATGGGATCTGAGCAGGCGCCCGGCGCCGACTCCGATCGACACAGGAGAACCGGCACATGCGCTTGCGTTGCCTGGTTGTTTCGCACGCTTCATCGTTTCGCCGCATGCCGCTTGTTGTCTGCGCCACGCTTGGTCTCGCGCTCGGGCTCGCGCATGGCTCGCGCGCCCAGGCCGAGAACGCGTTCTCGCTCACCAGCGCGAGCTTCCGCGCGGGCGGCACAGTGAATTCCCCGCAAGTCTTCGATCAGGACGACTGCAAGGGCGGCAACCGCTCGCCGCAACTGACCTGGCGCGACGCGCCGCCCGGAACGCGCAGTTTCGCGATCACTCTGTTCGATCCCGATGCGCCCGGCCGCGGCTGGTGGCATTGGGCCGTGGCGGGCATTCCGGCGAGCGTCGCAAGCCTGCCCGAGAACGCGAGCGCGTCGGGTTTCCTGAGACGGCTCGGCGCGGTGGAAGCCCGCAACGACTTCGACATCGACGGTTATGGCGGTCCTTGTCCGCCGCCCGGCAAACCGCATCGCTACGTGATCACCGTGTATGCGCTGAACACCGCCGACCTGCGCCTCGCGCAAGGCCGCCCGGCGCTGATGTTCGATCACGAGATCGGCACGGCGGCGCTCGGCAGCGCGAGGATGGTGGTGAATTACGGGCGCTAGCGCGGCGCGCTTGCCGGCGCGCGCGGTGTTGCGCCGAAAGCCGGCTTGATTGCCGTGATATCGCGCTTTGGCGGGCCGCCCCGCGCCCGGCGCCCGGCGCCCGCATCGCAGCGAAGCCCACAAGTCACGCGACTGTCACTTCCCGCGGGCATCGTCATTTTTCCGCTGTTTTTCGCGCCGTTTCCCCTCGCTTGCGCACGCGCATGGCGATGAGGTCTTAAAATGGTGTTTTCGCGCGGCGTCGCGCGCTGTTTCCAAGCTGTAACCAGATAGCCAGTGAGATCGAGATGAGCACGAAAGTTTTTGTCGACGGACAGGAAGGCACGACCGGCCTGAAGATTTTCGAATACCTGTCGCAGCGCGCCGACGTGGAAATCCTGCGTATCGACGAAGCGAAGCGCAAGGATATCGAGGAGCGCCGCCGTCTCATCAACGCGTCGGACGTCACGTTCCTGTGCCTGCCCGACGTGGCATCGCGCGAATCGGCAGCGCTCGTTGCGAACGAGCGCACGGTGCTGATCGACGCGAGCACCGCGTTTCGCACGTCGGCCGACTGGGCTTATGGCCTGCCCGAACTCGCTCGCTCGCAGCGCGAACGCCTGCGCACCGCCAAGCGCATCGCCGTGCCGGGCTGTCACGCGTCGGCTTTCGTGCTGGCCATGCGCCCGCTCGTGGAAAGCGGCGTGGTCGCGCCCGAGTTCGAAGCTCATGCTTATTCGATCACCGGCTACAGCGGCGGCGGCAAAAAAATGATCGCCGACTACGAAGCCGGCGGTAACGACAAGCTCAAGAGCCCGCGTCCGTACGCGCTGGCTCTCACGCACAAGCATCTGCCGGAAATGGCGGCGCATACGGGCCTGAAGTCGTCGCCGGTCTTCACGCCGATCGTCGGCGGCTTTTACAAGGGCCTCGCGGTCACCACGTACTTCTCGCCGCGCCAGTTGGCGAGGAAAACCACGCCGCAAGAAGTGCAGGCGCTGCTCGCGGAGTACTACGCAGGCGAAGCATTCGTGCGCGTCGCGCCGTTCGACTCTGAAGCGAATCTGGACAGCGGCTTCCTCGACGTGCAGGCGAACAACGACACGAATCGCGTCGATCTGTTCGTGTTCGGCACGCCGGAGCGCTTCGTCACCGTCGCGCGGCTCGACAACCTGGGCAAAGGCGCTTCGGGCGCGGCGATCCAGTGTATGAATCTGGCAATCGGCGCCCCCGAGGAAAGCGGTTTGAAACGATAACGAAAGTTAAAATATCGCGGCAATTGTCCGTTTGTCAGCATTGCGAAAGCCGGTCTACAAGACCGGCTTTTTGTTTTAAACCCGCCGCCGCGACTTTCTTTAAACATTAATCAGTAGTAGCCCGCATTACTTAAAAAATCAAAACGAGGCTGCCTGCAATTTTTTAGGTAACTCTTCCCGTCGACGATCCGATCAGCATAGTTTTCCGCCTGGGGAAACTCCGGATTTTTTATCGAACGGTCGTTCGAAGATGATGGAGCCTTTTTGCTCCAACGCTTACCTGGCAAGGGCGTGTGGCGAAACAACGGTACAGCCGCTTTGCCTCGAATTCGCATTTTTGTTTAAAAGGGCCGCTTGCGCCCACGCACTGTGCGCATGCCCGAAACGCCGCTGTTTGAATCGACCTTTTTAGACGGCTCATTCAATTGACAGGCATTAATCGCGCGGCGAAATTAGCTCGCACAAATACATGAAGGGAGACAGCAGCATGGCGGACGCCATTATTCGAGGCTTGGCAATGGCTATTGCCACGACTCCTTTTCTTATTGCTTGCGGCGGCGGCAAATCCGATAATCCCGGCCCGATCGACGCGCCGCAATGCTCGGGTTCGAGCTGCGGCGTTCAAGGTCCGCCCGCCTCGAGCGGCACGGCGGCCGCGCTGTGTCCGGCCACCGCCGATATCGTCAAAAGCACGTTCCTCGGCGGCGCCGGCAGCGGCGAAGTGGTCCAGTTGAACATCGACGCGACGGCGATGACCTACACGCTGAAGTGGCTCGAATCGCCGATCCCGCTGCGCACCGGCACCGTCACGCCGACACGCGCGGGCACGCAGATCGCGGGCGCGGTGATCCATCCGCCGGCGGGCACGCTGCCGACCGCCGAGCAAACGCGCTGCGCGTTCATACTCGGCGCCGGCACAGGCACGGCGGCCGGCGACGGCCAGCCCTACACCACATCGGACTTCGCCAACAACCCGAATCCGCCGATGATCCTCGTCGGCCAGGGCGTCGCGGGTGGCGGCATTCCTGGCGCGACGATCCAGTTCGACGGGCTGTCGATCCCGCTCATCGGTTCGGGCATCGGCGCGGTGCCGAATCGCCATTTCGACTTCTATCCGTTCCTCGGCTTCGCCAGCACCACCACGGACATCACAAAGCTGCCGGGCACCTACAACGGTCTGCTGTACCACCTCGCGCCGTCCGGCAATTACGCGACGGTCGCGACGAACACCGTCGAAACCTTCGACGCGAGCGGCACCTGCACGAGCAGCAACACCGCGAACCCGGACTACTCGCCGAACGCGGGCGGCTGCCTGTCCACCGGCAATCCGTGGACGCTCAACAGCAACGGCTACTTCGACAGCCAGCAGGCGGCGCAGATCGTCCCGCAGTTCCGGCTTCCGCTGATCGGCGCGACGGGCAAGTCCGGCACCGCGCACATGATCCTCGGCCAGATCAACGGCGCGACCGTGCCGCTCGTGGTGCGCACGGGCTACATCAACCTGGGCACCGCGCCGCTTCATCTCGACGCGAAAGTCGACGACGAGTCCGGCATCGCCATGCTCGCCGCGGCGACGCCGCTTGCGTCGGGCGGCTTCGACGGCGGCTACGTGGGCGCGGATTCCAACTTCAAGTACACCGCGACACTGATCCAGGGCGGCGTCGGCACGTTTATCAATCCGACGACGTCGGCGGCCGAAAGCGGCTTCGGCCTCGGCTACGGGCTCGCGAGCCCCGGCCTGGTCGGCGTGCAGGACACGAAGGGCAAGACCGGCTTTGCGATCGCGTCGGGCGGCCTGTACGCGATCGCGATCCAGGGCACGCAGAACGACGGCATCACGCCGACGTCGGCCAATTCGGACACACCGAGCACGCCGTACTTCGGCATCGGAGCACAAATCAGCAAGTAGCCGATGAAGCAAACGTAGTCCGCGGTGAGAGACATAAAAGAGCAAGCGGTGGCTGGACTGGGAGCCGGCCATCTACAACGAAAAAATTCTGGAGGCGGTATGAAATGGAGATTCCTGTCGGTGCTCGCACTCGCGGCACCGTTGCTGACGGCATGCGGCGGCGGAGGTGGCGGCAATGGCGACGGTCCGGTGACGCAGGTTCGGCTGTGTCCCGCGACGCTGGACTACAACACGGTCTACACGGGCGGCGGCGGTGACGGCGAACTCGTCAAGCTGCAACTCGATACGACGAAGATGACGTGGCAGGTCACCTATGTCGAATCTCCGATTCCGGCGACCACCGGCACGGTCGTGCCGACGCGCGCGGGTCAGACCGCGAGCGGCACGCTGACCCAGGAAACGCTGCTGCCGACCACCAAGCTCAACCAGTGCGCGTTCCGCCTGAACGGCGCGAGCCTCGACCCGAACCGCCCGGCGCGGATTTTTGTCGGCGAAGGCGTGGCGGGCGGCACGATTCCGGGCGCGGAAATCTCGTTCGGCGGGATTCTCGGCGTGGGCGCGGTGCCGGACACCAAGTTCCCGTATTACCCGTTCATCGGCTTCTCGTCGATTGAAACGGATCTGGCGAAGGTGGCCGGCACGTACAACCAGCTCGGCTATCACCAGGTGCCGTCGCAGAATTTCGCGCCGGTCGCGGTGGACACCAAGATAACGATCAATGCGGACGGCACGTGGACCGAGTGCGACAACTCGGGCGTGAACGCGGGCAAATGCCTGCAGCCAGGCAGCAACTTCACGCAGGCGGCGGACGGCAGCGGCGCGTTCCAGACCAATAACTTCCAGGGACAGGCAAAGCCCACGCTCGCCACGACGCCGGAAGGGCGCGGCTACATGATCGTCGGCAAGCTGCGCAACCAGTTGGTGCCGATTCTGGTGCGCGCCGGCGCGGCGAATTCGTCGGTGACCGTGCCGCAAAACGGCGCGCTCGGACCGTACGCGGACGACGAATCCGGCATCTCGATTCTGTCGCCGCAAACCTCCGTGGCGGTCAACTCGCAGAACGGCGAGTACATCGGCGTGGATAGCCAGTTCGACTATCGCACCACCGCGCTCGCAGGCACGCAGGCGACGCTGCTCGATCCGTTCAACCCGTCGCAGGCTTCGCTTGCGACCGCGCTGAACCTCGACTTCACGCAAGCCGTGCCGGGCGTGGTCACGACGACGCACGTCAATGCATCCACCGGCAATACGCCGACCGGAAAGATGATTTTCACGGGGGGTGTGTTCGGCTACCTGGATCTCTCGAACGCGGCCTCGCCGTACTTCACGATCGGCGCCTTCGTCCAGTAACGGGCGTGTGGCGCGCCGTCAGCGCGCCTCGACGCGTTCGCGCCCGGCTGCCGTCCGCGCCTTGCAGCGCGGCGGCCGGCACAACGGCTGTCTTGCGCGCCGGCCTCGCGGCTACGCGCAAACGCGCGCCAATGCTCGTCCCGCTCGTCCCGCTCGCCTTGCGCCCGACGAGCGTCCAAGGAGGAATAACAACATGAAAAGAATCTGTCTCGCGATTCTGGCCGCATGCCTGTCGGTCAGCGCTCATGCACAGCATGCCGGCGACAACGTCGCCGTACTCGGCTGGTTCCACGTCATGCCGAAGGATTCGAGCACGCCGCTGACGACCAACGTCGCGCCGACTCCGATCAACACGCCGCTGCGCCTGCCGAACTCGTTCACATCGGCGGGCACGAGTCTGTCGACGAACACGGCCAACACGGTCGGCCTCGTATTCAGCCATTACCTGACCGATCACATTGCCGTGACGACCGTAGCCGGCGTGCCGCCCGTGTTCAAGATCTACGGGCACGGCACGATCAAGCCGCCGGGGCCGGCGGGCGCGCTCGGCCAGCAGGACATTGGCGATCCGCAAGCGAATCCGATCGTGAAAAGCGTGCGCCAGTGGAGCCCGGCGCTGCTCTTTCAGTACTACTTCAATGCACCGACGGCGAAGTTCAGGCCGTTTGTAGGCGTCGGCGTGTCGTACAACTGGTTTTCCGACATTCAGCTCAGCCAGAACTTCGTTCAATCGACGCAGGAGAACCTCGGCGCCATCCTCGCCGCGGGCGCGGGCAAGCCGGGCAAGACGCAGGTATCGGCGAAGGCTTCGTCGTCGTGGGCGCCGGTGTTCAACGCCGGGCTCGCGTACAACATCACAGACCACTGGGGTCTCGTGGCCTCGGTGACCTACATTCCGCTGAAGACGACCTCGTCGGTCATCATCAAGGCGGCGGACGGCACGGAGCTCGGTGTGTCGAGGGCCGAATTGAAAGCGGACCCGCTCATTTCCTTCCTCGCGGTTTCGTACAAGTTCTGACGAGGCCGGAATTTTGGGCAAAAAAAAGCCCGCCTAAGTGGGCGGGCTGAATCCATATCAGAGGAGACATGGAGGAGACAAGACGAACTATAGCAAATGGTTTGGTGCGACGCAACATGAAAATCAGGGTTCTCCCCTCTTGTTGCGCTTTCGCCACATGTGCTTGCGACCGGCGCGGCGCAAACGCCGCGCTTCAGTGCCGGACCAGCGCCATCATCGCGCCAAAGCCGACAAACACGCCGCCCGTCAGCCGATTGAACACTCGCGCGACGCTGCGGCTCTTCAGCCGGTTGCCGATGCGCGTGCCGAATCCCGCGTACACGAAATACCAACTCACCTCGATCACGGCGAACGTGGCGACCAGAATGCCGAACTGCGGCAGCTTGGGCAGCGAGGCTTCGATGAATTGCGGCAGCAGCGCGGCGGCAAACAGAATCGCCTTCGGATTGCTGCCCGCCACCAGAAAGCCGTTGCGAAACAGCGCGAGGCGCGAGCGTGCGGGCTTCGCGGCCAGTTCGTCGGCAGCGGACGCGGCGGCTTCGTCAGCGGGCGCGCGCCATGCCTTGATGCCGAGATACACGAGATAGGCCGCGCCGATCAAACGCAGCGCATCGAAGAGGGTCGGCCACGCTTCGAGAAAAACGCCGAGCCCCGCCGCCGACACCGCCAGCATCAGCACCAGCGCCGACAGGCAGCCTGCCATCGTCGCGCCCGTGCGACGCAGGCCGTGCCGCGCGCCGTCGGTCATGACGAGCAGCATGTTCGGGCCGGGAATGGCGCACACGACAAAAACTGTGGCGACGAAAAGCCACCAGGTATGCAGACTCATGATGTTTCCGCTGGTTGGGGATTGGAGGGAGATTATCGCTTGAAGGGGGGTTTTCTGTTGGCGGGGGGTTTGGCGGATGGGGTGGTTGCCGCGGTCGCCCGCGACATAGGCGGCCGGTAAGCCGCCAGCCGCCCATCAGCCCATCAGCCCATCAGCCCATCAGCCCGTCAGCCCGTCAGCCCATCAAATCACCGCCCGGCCCGCCGCGCCGCCACTTGCCCCAGCACCGCGAAATCCTTCTCACCGTCGCCATGCGCGACCGCTTCGATCAGACTGTCGCGGACGACGCTCGCAATCGGCAGCGGCGTCGTGACGGCGTCGGCGGCGGCCAGTGCGAGACGCAAGTCCTTCAGTCCCAAACGCGCCTTGAAGAGCGCCGGCTCGTAGCTGTTTTCCGCGATCATCTTGCCGTAGCCGGCATAGACCGGTCCCGGAAAAATGCCGCTCGTAATCACGTCGAGGAAATCCTGAATCGCGAGGCCATGTCCGGACACGAGCGCAGCGGCTTCGCCGAGCGTCTCGACGGCTGCGCCGAGCATGAAGTTGGCAGCCAGCTTGATGACGTTCGCCTGTTGCGGCAGCGAGCCGATGCGCCAGGTTTTCTGACCGATCGCGTCGAACACCGGCTGCACGCGGTCGATTGCCTCAGCCGGCCCGCCCGCCACAATCGTCAGCTTGCCCGCGACGGCCACATCGGGCCGGCCGAGCACCGGAGCGGCGACGTAATCGACACCGCGCGATGCGTGCGCGGTCGCGAGTTCCTCGGCGAGCGCAACGGAAATCGTCGCCATGTTGACGTGAATCAGCCCGCGCGGCGCATGCTCGAGCAACGACGCCGTCACGACTTCGCGCAGCGCGGCATCGTCGGCGAGCATCGAGAACACGGCGTCGCCGGCAAACGCTTCGGCCGGCGTGGCGACGATCCGTGCGCCTGCATCGGCGAGCGCTTGCGCGCGTTCCGGCGAGCGGTTCCACACGCGCACCTGGTGCCCCGCTTTCAGAATGTTTGCAACCATCGCGACGCCCATCTCGCCGAGACCGATAAAACCGATGTCCATCTGTGGCTCCGTCTTCTAAAGATGTGGAAGTAAAGCACAGCCACGCGACAGATGCAGGAAAAGCACGCAACGGCGCGCGGTGCGATACTTCGACGATGGTCACCGCGACTTTCCGCTTCTACGAGGAGCTGAACGATTTTCTCGCCCGGCCGCTGCGCCGGCGCGCGTTCGCCTACGCATGCGCGCGCGACGCGACCACGAAGCACGCGATCGAATCGCTCGGCGTGCCGCATACCGAAGTCGAACTGATCCTGGTGAATGGCGAGTCCGTCGGTTTCAATCACCCGCTCGCGGACGGCGACCGCGTCGCCGTCTATCCGAAGTTCGAAGCGCTCGACATCCGTCCGCTGCTGCGCGTGCGCGAACGGCCGCTGCGCGTGGTTCGCTTCATCGCCGATGCGCATCTTGGCGGGCTCGCGCCGCTGCTGCGCCTGGCCGGCTTCGACACGCTCTACGACAACAACTTTCCCGACGCCCGCATCGAGGCGCTCGCAGCCGCTGAAGACCGCATCGTCCTCACCCGCGACCGCGAGCTGTTGAAACGCCGCACCATCACGCACGGCTGCTATATCCGCACGCTCAGGCCGCGCGAGCAATTGCGCGAAGTGTTCGAACGGCTGGATCTCGCAGGCAGCGCCCAGCCGTTCCGACTATGCCTGATGTGCAACGCGCCGCTTAGGCGCATCCCGCGCGATGAAGTTGGCGACCGCGCACCCGACGGCGTATTGGAGCGGCATAACCAGTTTGTCACCTGCGACGTGTGCCGTCGCGTGTTCTGGGAAGGCACGCACTGGCAACGAATGCGCGCGCTGATGGACAGCGTGGCGGCGACGCCGGCCCAATCCGAAGCTCCCAACGGTCGCGACGCGTCCGACGCTCGCGATGCAAGCGCGCCCGGCGTCGTGCCGTGAGCCTCATACATAGGCCGTTCGTTCGCGCGGCGCCACGCACGGTGCGTACAATGCGGGATTACTTATCTGGCAGAGGCCTGACGTATGGCGATGAAAAAGACCGACCTTGAAAAAAACAAGGCACTCAAGCTCAACAACGCAATGAAGCAGTCCACCGCCGAGCGCTTCGGCAAAGCCGCCGCGGCGCCGGCACTCGATCGCCGCGAGCAGCGCAAGCTGGATCAGGCGCAGGGCCTCGTTCCGTTCGCGTGCAAGCTGAATAGCGAACTGGTCGCCGAATTAAAGGAGCGCGCCGCCGAGCATCCGGAAGGCATGACGGGACTGCTGAGCGAAGTGATCAAGCGCGGACTCGCGGGCTAAGTGCCGCGAACGCCGGCGCGGCATGTGCGCCTGCTTTAAGACGCGGGTTGACGACGTTTTGCGTTGGAAACGGCGCCGCCCTCTCCCGAACGGAGCGCAAATACAAAAAGGCCAGAGCACGAGCTCTGGCCTTTTTGCTTGGCGACTGCATTCGATCGGCTGACGAGCGCCGCACTAGCGGCGCGTACAACGAGCGAAGCAGCGCTGCCTGGCGAACGGGCGCCTGCTTAGTTCTGCGTGCCCTTGTCGTTCGTGCCGGCTGCCGATGCCGCTGCAGCGACCGGAGCGCGCTTGCCGTGCGACTTCAGCTTCTTGACGTGGTGCTTCTTCGGTGCGCTAGCTGCAGCGGCCGGAGCGGCTGCGTCCGATGCCTGTGCGAAAGCTTGAACCGAGACCAGCGCGATCGATGCAGCTGCGAGCGAGACGATAACTTTTTTCATGTGTTGTTCCCCAAACCTAACGACTGAGTCAGTGTGAATGAAATAGCTGCACGGCGAAGCACGCAGGACTCAGGCGCCCTGCCGCTCCCCGCGGGAGAGTATTACCTGGCGTAGGGAGTTTGTCATGCGCAAAACCCGATATGTATTTTCCTGGAGACAGCTCGCTTTCGAGACGCTTTCACCCACAAGCGCACGATACCAGGGAGATTCCCTGGCCCGCCGTCAGACGAGATTGCGCAGCAGGCTCGCGGTCTCGAGCAGCGTCGGCAGAACGCGGTGCAGCGCGGCGTTCGCCGATTCTTCGCCGATCGGCATGCTCACGCTGATCGCCGCGACGACCGTGCCGTGCCGGTCGCGCAAGGGCACGGCGACGCCGCGCACGCCGAGCTCGAGTTGCTGATCGGTGACCACGTAGCCGTTGCGCCGGATTTCGCCGAGCACTTCGCGCAGCCGTTCGATGGTGGCATACGTGTGCGGCGTGAACACCTTGATCGGACACGACGCGAGCCATTGCTCGATGCTCTCGGGCGCCTGAAACGCCAGCAACACCAATCCCGCCGACGACAAAGGCGCCGGCGCGCGCGAGCCGAGCACGAAGCCGACCGCCATCGCCCGATTCACGCCGTTGCGGGCGACGTAAACCACATCGTGGTCGTCCAGAATCGCGACCAGCGCCGTTTCCTGGAGCGTCGCCGTGATCCGTTGCAGGAAGGGCTGGACCGTGCGCGGCAAGCGCGCGGAGTCGAGATACGACTGCCCGAGCCGCAGCACACGCGGCGCGAGCCAGAACAGCTTGCCGTCCGTGTCGACGTAGCCGAGTTCGCGCAGCGTCAGCAGATAGCGGCGCGCCGCCGTGCGCGACAAGCCGGCGCGGCCGGCTACTGCCGTGGGCGTCATGCGCGCGTGCTCTTCGTCGAATGCCTCGATGATCGCCAATGCCTTCGCGGCGCCGGCGATCCAGTCTTTGTCGTCCATCGGTTGCCTGAGATTTTCGCCCGCTAATGTGGCGATGCGACCGTCGCCATGCCGCCAGCGTCGGCCGCGCGAAATACGGGGCATGCGGCGGATCACCGAATGCAGTTGATTGCGCGCAATTGTGCCCGAAGCCGTGGCGTCTTCGCGCGGTTATCGCGCGCGAGGACGGTGGCCTGTCACGCCGTGCGTCGGGTTGTAGTGGGGCGAATCGGTGTGCGTTTTAACTTAAGCGCGCGCAAGCGGAAGTGGTACGACCGAGTGCCGCAGCGACGACCGCTCAAGCGGCTCGCGGATGCGTATAGAGGTGCGGGGAGTCGGCCGTCGGCGGAAAAACGCACCAGCAGCCGTCGTCGTGGCGAAAGAAGAAGAGTCCGCGCGAGCCGGTAGCGGCGTCAACCGCGGAAGTCTCGACGCGCACATAGCGTCGGCCGCCGACGCGCGTGCGGCTGAATTCGGTGACGTGGACAGCCGCCGAAGGCGCCGGCGCGAGCCATTTATCGACGAGGAAACGCAACGACTGTTCGCTCGCGGCTCTCATGATCCGCTCCTCGCCGGCTTGTTTTCCGGGGCTTCGCGGGTGGTGTCGGTATCGTCGCTGGATTGACTGTCGCGCGAGGCTTCGTCCCGCTCGGCCGATGCAAGCGCCATATCCCGGTTCGTCGCCGCCGCCCGCAGCGTGCTGCAATGGGTAGCATGTCTGATATCCGAGAGAAGACGGACCAACTGTCGTGCTGTTCTGCGCTTCATTCCACACCCCCGCACCGCACCAATAACTTCAGAAAACACTTTAACTCTATGCCTCGATCGGGCATTGCCAAAGCTTTTTGACGAAATAGCAACACTCACGCTTGCAAAAAGAGAGTCGCAAGCTTCGTACCGCCACGTTCAATGTGCGCTTCGCGCTGTAAGCGGTCTGTACGCTCGCGAGCAAACGGCAGACGAAAGACAACCGCGCGCAGAACGCGGCGCCGACTATGAGTTATCCACACGAGCCTTTGCATAACCTCGGGACAGTGCATGGAACAGGCTGTGCGCGAAATCTTGATAAGACGGACTTCGCTGCCGACCGCCCCAAACTTATCCCGGCTTCGTAGTTTTTCTACAGAGTCGTCCCGCAGGGTTATCGAATTCCCATTACCTTGATGTAACGGAAGAATCAGCGGTTATCCACAGAGCGGGCCAACCCTTGTTAACTACTACTACGTATGTATACGAAGGAAGTAAACGACATAGGAGAACTGCCGCTGCGCGCCGCTTTTGCAAGCGAAGCGCGCTGCGTTCAGCGGCGAGGCAGTGGTGAGGAGTCAGTGAAGAATCAATGAAGAGTCAGCGAAGCGTGCCGGCTTCGCTCGCCGGCTGGACCGAGGCTGCCTTGCCGATCAGCTCCGGCGTTTCGGACACCGGCGCGGACATCGGCGCGGACATCGGCGCAGACATCGACGCAGATGCGGGCGGCGCTGCCTCGACCGGCATCGGCAACAGATGCATCTCGATGCGGTCGTTGACCACCGGCTGGGTGCGCACGACCGTCTGCAGATAATGATCGACGAGACCAAAGAAACGGTCGTAGAACTTGCCTGACGGAATGGTCTCACTGGAGATCTTCACCATCGCGTCGCTGTTCGAGCGTATCGGCAGCGACAGCGACCCGAGCACGCTCAAGCCAACGCTCGCCGACGTATCGCTCTTCTTCAACGCGAAGCCGTTCTGCACCGCGTTCACGTAGACGATGCTCGTACTGCTCGCCTCCTCGCCCGGCGTGCACACAACGTGAAATTCGACGACAACATGCGTATCGCCGGACGGCTGAAAGTTCTTGGTGCCGTCGACGGTATCGTTGCGCGTCATCGTCGTCAGATAGCCCTGGCTCAGCAGCGCGCGGCGCGCGGCTTCGCAGGTGTCGGTCACGCTCGAATTGAAATTGCGCGCGTACGGACTCGCGCCGGTTTCGAACAACTCCTGCTGGAATTTCGGCGTGGGGGCGCTGCTGCAAGCGGCGAGCAGCATCAGGCCGCACAGCGAGGCCACGGTGGTTTTGAAAAGCGAGGTGGACATGGTCAATCTAAAAAGCGCTGCGTACATGCGGACGAGCCGCGAGGGAAATGCATTGTAGAGCGGTTGACGCTTGTGCGTAAAAAGCGTGCAGCGAAGCCGACGGTGCGCGAGTGGCGGCCGTCTGTCGGTGTCTGGTGGATGGGGGGATGGTGAAGATGGCAGCACTGAATGAGTGCCGCTGGGACTGCCGCTAGGGCCGCAGGTGCCGCCAGGGCTACCTTGACGACGCTCCGCCCTGCACATCAGCGAAGAAACGCAAACAAGCGCCGCCGATTAATTCGCCACCGCGGCAAGCCCCGCCGACGCTACCGCCCCACTTGCACCGACATTAGCCGCCGCCGTATTAGCACCCGCCGCGTTAGCCGGAGCGACAGCGCCTCCATTACTCGCGTTGCCGGGCGCAGGCGAGCAACGGCCCGTCGCGTGAGCGTCGCAGGCATCGGTTTTAGCGTTGAGATTTTTGATGGGGTCTTGCGGCGTGGCCACGCCCGCAAAGTCGCCGGCGCGCAAGCTGACTTTCTGCGCGTACGCTTGCGAGCCGCCGTAGCTCTTGAGCGCGGCGTTCATGTCGCCGTTCGCCGAGCGCATGTAGCCGTACAGAATCGCGGAGCCGACCTCGATGTTCGCCGTCGGTTCGGTGAGATCCTTCACGTTCCTCAGAAGCCCGCGATGCGCGCTCGGCACCACCTGCATCAGCCCGGTCGCGCCGTTGGCGCCCTTGGCCTTTTCCTTGAAGCGGGATTCGATCGAGATGATCGCGAGCAGCAGCGCCGGCGGCAACGAATATCTGGATGCCGCCGATTGAACCGCATCGGATATTTTCTCGGCCTTTTCCTTGGCGAGCCCGAATTTCTGCGTCAGATAGGCGGACACGCGGTCGCCATTTTCCTCGGCCATCGCGGATTGCACGAGGCCAAGCGACAGCAGAATCAGGCAGAGTAACCGGCTCATGGGAAAGGTCTGAGGAAAAGTCTGCGCATTATAACCTTGCCTAAAAAATTGGCATCTCTTGAATTGAATGCGGATGCAAAGCAAAGTGCCGGCGCGCGCGAGCCGTGCATGGCGAGGCTCGCAGCGCCCCGTCACTGCTTGTCCCCGCCGTTTGTGGACGCAGACATTTGGTCCGTTAGTTGCAAACCAGCGAATCAGTCGGGCCTATCGCAACGATCGGCGCATAAGCTAAACCGCCCCGTTCCCGCGGATTTGAGACAATGACGTTCGCGCCGTGGACGGCCGTCCGTCCGCGGCAATCGCAGGCTTATCAAACCCGAGACGTCTTCTGTATGAGCAAGACCGCATTTATCCCGAGCGTCCCCGCCGCGTCAGAGGACGATTTCGACATATCGACGACCTCCAGGCTCGTGGGCTATCGACGCTTCTTCGGCGTGTTGAAGGTCGTCCGAACCACGGACGGCCGCGTGCTGTTCCCGTTCGACGGCGCGCCCGAACTCGGGCCGTACCCGACGAAGCTCGAAGCGGTCGCCGCGGCACAGGTCTACGGCGAGCACATCGTCACGAGCGACCTCGCGCGGCCGGAGTTGTGAGACGCATAAGCGGCACGTGTGGCACAGGTGCCGCGCGGTGCATGGCCGCGGTTGCATAAACGAAAGTTGCAATAAAAAAGCGCCGGCTAGCCGGCGCTTTTTGCTGGATGCGCTACTCAGACAGACCCGCAACGCCCCCCACCCTCACTCCACCGTCACCGACTTCGCCAGATTCCGCGGCTTATCGACATCAGTGCCACGCGCGCAAGCCGTGTGATACGCGAGCAACTGCAGCGGCACCACATGCAGGATCGGCGAAAGCACGCCATAGTGTTCAGGCATGCGAATCACGTGCAGACCTTCGTCGTTGACGATCTTCGTGTCCGCGTCGGCGAACACGTAGAGCTGGCCGCCGCGCGCACGCACCTCCTGAATGTTCGACTTGAGCTTCTCCAGCAACGCGTCGTTCGGCGCGACGGTGACCACCGGCATCGCCTCGGTCACGAGCGCGAGCGGCCCGTGCTTCAACTCGCCAGCGGGATAAGCTTCCGCGTGAATGTAGGAGATCTCCTTCAGCTTAAGTGCGCCTTCAAGCGCGATCGGATAATGCATGCCGCGTCCGAGAAACAGTGCATGTTCCTTGCGCGAAAATTCCTCCGACCACGCGATGATTTGCGGCTCCAACGCCAGCACGCTATTGAGCGCAGCCGGCAGATGGCGCAGTTGCCTGAAGTATTCGGCCTCCTGCTCCGGGCTCACACGCCCGCGCAGCTTCGCAAGCGTGACGGCCAGCACGAATAGCGCGACGAGCTGAGTAGTGAATGCCTTCGTCGACGCGACGCCGATTTCGCGGCCCGCATGCGTGAGGAACGCGAGCTCGGTCTGACGCACCATCGCGCTCGTGCCGACGTTGCACACCGCCAGCGTATGCCGATGCCCAAGCGTCTGCGCATGCTTGAGCGCCGCGAGCGTATCCGCGGTTTCGCCCGACTGCGAGATCACCACGACGAGCGACTTCGGATTCGGCACCGACTCGCGATAGCGATACTCGCTGGCAATTTCGACTTGCGTCGGAATCTTCGCGATCGACTCGAGCCAGTACTTCGCCGTGAGCCCCGAGTAGTAGCTCGTGCCGCACGCGAGGATCAGCAGATTGTCGATGTCCGCGAACACCTTGCCGGCGCCCTCGCCGAACAGCGACGCGTCGAACGAATCGGACGGCGGAATCGTGTCCGAGATCGCGCGCGGCTGCTCGAAAATCTCTTTCTGCATGAAGTGGCGATACGGGCCGAGCTCGACCGCGCCGCCGTACGCCGCGACCTGACGCACTTCGCGCAGCGCTTCGTTGCCCTCGCGATCCGCGATCCGCACGCCTTCGAGCGTCAACTCGCAGACGTCGCCTTCTTCCAGGAAAATGAAGCGCTCGGTGCTGCCCGCGAGCGCGAGCGCGTCGGACGCGAGGAAGTTCTCGCCGTCGCCGAGCCCGACCACGAGCGGCGAACCCTGGCGCGCGCCGACCACCGTATGCGGCTGGTCTTTATGCAGCACCGCGATCGCATAAGCGCCGTGCAGTTGCCCGACGGCCTCGCGCACGGCCGCGAACAGATCGCCGCGATACAGGCTGTGAATCAGATGCGCGATAACCTCTGTGTCGGTCTGCGAGACAAACGTGTAGCCCTTGCCACGCAGCATCTCGCGCAACGACTCGTAATTCTCGATGATGCCGTTGTGTACCAACGCCAGCGCATCTTTCGAGAAGATCGGATGCGCGTTGTCGGTCACGGGCGCGCCGTGCGTCGCCCAGCGCGTATGCGCAATACCGGTAATGCCGCCGAGTTGGCTCTCGCGCACCTGCTCGTCCAGATCGGCGACGCGCGCCACGCTGCGCGCGCGCGCCGGGCCGCTTTCGCCGAGCACCGCGACGCCGCACGAATCGTAGCCGCGATATTCGAGCCGCCGCAGTCCTTCGACCAGGACGGGGACGATATTACGTTGCGCTGCCGCGCCGACAATGCCGCACATGGTCTTGTTCCTATTCAGTGCTGGAATGTGCGAAGGCGCGAATCGCGGCGCCCACGCTCTTCGTCAATTCTTCTTTTTGGTCGGGCGTACATAGCCCGTCTTGCTGGTTTGCGTCTTGTCGTTCAGCACGAGCGCGTCCGCTTCGACGTCCTTCCAGACCGTCGTGCCCGCCGCGATTGTCGCGCCGCGCTTCACGCGCACCGGCGCAACGAGTTGCGTGTCGGAGCCGACGAACACGTCGTCTTCGATGATCGTGCGGAACTTGTTCGCGCCGTCGTAATTGCAGGTGATGGTGCCCGCACCAATATTCACGCGTGCGCCAATATCCGAGTCGCCGATATAGGTGAGGTGATTCGCCTTCGAGCCGTGGCCGAGCACCGCGTTCTTCACCTCGACGAAGTTGCCGACGTGCGATTCGTCCTTCAGCGACGCGCCTGGGCGCAGCCGCGCATACGGTCCGAGCACGACGTGCGCGCCGACTTCCGCGCCTTCGATATGCGTGAACGCATCGACCCGCGTGCCCGCGCCAATGCTCGCGTTACGGATCACGCAGTTCGGTCCGATCGTCACGTTATCGGCGAGCGTGACGCGGCCTTCGAATACGCAATTCACGTCGATGGACACATCGCGGCCGCATTCGAGCGTACCGCGCACATCCACTCGCGCCGGGTCGGCCAGCGTCACGCCTGCCACGAGCAACGCGTCCGCTGTATTGCGCTGGTGAATCCGCTCGAGTTCGGCAAGCTGCTGCTTGCTGTTCACGCCGAGCGTTTCCCACTCGTCCTGCGGCTGCGTGGTGACGACGTCGAGACCCGCTTCGATCGCGAGTTCCACGGCGTCGGTCAGATAGAACTCGCCTTGCGCGTTATCGTTCTTCAGCGCGGCGAGCCAGCCCGACAGCGGGCCGGTCGGCGCAACGACGATGCCGGTGTTGATCTCGTCGATGAGAAGCTGATCGGCGCTCGCATCTTTCTGTTCGACGATGCGCGACACATTGCCTTGCGGATCGCGCACGATGCGGCCGTAGCCGCTCGGGTCCGCGAGCTTCACGGTGAGCACGCCATAAGCGCCGCCACCTGTGCCCTCGCCTGCACCCTCGCCCGCGCGCTCGACAAGCGCCTGCAAGGTGCTGGCGCGCGTGAGCGGCACATCGCCATACAGCACGAGCGTTGGCACCGAAGGATCGAGAAGCGGCAACGCCTGCTGCACCGCGTGGCCGGTGCCGAGCTGTTGCTCCTGCACGGCGAACTGGACGTCGGGCGCGGCGACCGCTTCGCGAACCGCCTCGGCGCCGTGGCCGATTACCACGACGAGGCGCGTGGGCTTCAGCGTGCGGGCAGTGTCGATGACATGAGCGAGGAGCGGCCGGCCGGCCAGGGGATGGAGCACCTTGGGCAGCGCGGAACGCATACGCTTACCGGTGCCTGCCGCCAAAATCACGATGTTCATGGCGTCGGCATATAGACTAGTTTGGAGCCGACGATTCTATCACGCACCCTCTCGCGAAAATGGCCGCGAAAGCGGCCACATTGCAAGCGAAAGTAAGTGAAGAAGCGCCTTTTATGCGGGACTTCCGGTCACAGATCGTCGAACTGCACAATCGAGATCGGCCGCGCCGCACCGAGCGGCGCACCGTCACTCGCATCGGTCGAACACGGTTCTTCGTCGAATGCGATGTCGCCTTGCGGGTCGGCCTCGCCGGTCGCGCGCAAATCCGCGAACGGAAACAGCTTGTGATCCATCAGATGCGACGGCACGACGTTCGTCAACGCATTGAACATGTTCTCGATGCGGCCCGGAAAGCGCTTCTCCCAATCGCGAATCAGCGCCTTCATTTCCGCGCGTTTCAGGTTCGGCTGACTGCCGCACAGATTGCACGGAATGATCGGGAATTCACGCAGCTCGGCGTACTTTTCCAGATCGGTTTCCTTCACGTAAGCGAGCGGACGGATCACGATGTTCTTGCCGTCGTCCGATTGCAGCTTGGGCGGCATGCCCTTCAGCTTGCCGCCGTAAAACATGTTGAGCAGCAGCGTTTGCAGAATGTCGTCGCGATGATGGCCGAGCGCGATCTTGGTCGCGCCGAGTTCGCCCGCCACGCGGTACAGAATGCCGCGCCGCAGCCGCGAGCACAGCGAGCACGTGGTCTTGCCCTCGGGCACCAGCCGCTTGACGATGCTGTAGGTGTCCTGATTCTCGATATGAAACGGAATGTCCAGTTGCTTCAGATACTCGGGCAGCACGTGTTCGGGAAAGCCGGGCTGCTTCTGATCGAGGTTGACCGCGACGATGTCGAAGTTGATCGGCGCGCGCTCGCGCAGGCGCATCAGCACGTCGAGCATCGCGTAGCTGTCCTTGCCGCCCGACAGGCACACCATCACCTTGTCGCCGTTCTCGATCATGTTGAAGTCGCCGATCGCCTGGCCGACCTGGCGCGCAAGCCGCTTGAAGAGCTTGTTGTTCTCGTACGCCTCTTTCTGCTCGCGGCGCGTGAGCGGCGACTTTTCGCGAGCGGCGGGCGCGGCGGCGTCCATGATTTCGGGAGCGTTCATGGCTCAGTCCTCTTTGATTCGGAATACTTCGACGCCCACCGCGTCGCAGTCGGGATACACATCGGGCTTTTCCGTCGACACGCGCGCGGCCCGCACTTGCGGATGCTCGAGCATGGTCTTCACCAGATCGTCGCACAGCGTTTCCTGCAGATGAATATGGCCTTGCTCGACGCGGCGCGAAATGGTGGATCGCATGAAGTCGTAGTCGACGACTTCGGCCAGCTTGTCTTCAACCGGCGTGGACAGCGCGAGCGGCACGAACAGTTCGACGTTGATCACCACGCGCTGTTCGCCGCGCTTTTCGAAGTCGTGCACGCCGATGTTGATGTGCACTTCGTAATTGCGCAGAAAGAGCCGGCGGCAATCGGCAAGCCGGGGATGCGAAAGAGCGGCAAACATGTTCGTTCCAGTCCAAAAAAGCGTGCGTGGCACGCAAGGGGGCGAAAGCGGTGCTTCAGGCGCCCGTCAAAAACATCACGTCGCGCGGCAGCGGCACGAGGTGCTGCCCGCCGTCGACAACCAGCGTCGTTCCAGTGACGCCGCTTGCATCCGCGAGATACAGCGCGGCGGCGACGACATCTTCGGGCCGCGACGCGCGACCCAACGGCGTAACCGTGTGAGCCGCCGCGAAACTTTCCGGCGTCTGATCGGCGGATTGCATCGTGAGGCCCGGCGCAAGCCCGACCACCCGCACCTTCGGCGCCAACGCCTGCGCGAGCGCAACCGTGGCGGTCTGCAACGCCGCCTTCGACAGCGTATAGGACAGGTAGTCCGGATTCATGTTGTACAGCTTCTGATCCAGCACGTTGATGACCACGCTGCGCTGCGTTTCGTCCGTCAGCGCGGCTTGCGGCGTCGCGTCGTGCAGCATGCGCGCGAGCACGAGCGGCGCGCCGAGGTTCATCGCGGTCAGCTTCAGCAGCAGCTCATAGCCGACGTCGAGCGCGGTGTCTTCCTCGAAGCGCGAGGCGTTGTTCACGATGCACGCCGGCCGGCCGAGCGCGGCGATACAGGCCGGCAACAGGCCCGCGACTTGCGCCTCATCGCCGAGTTCGGCGTGCAAGGCCACCGCCCGGCGGCCCATGCCGACGATTTCCTCCACCACCTCTTCGGCTTCGTGCCGCGAGGCGCCGTAGTGGACCGCCACGTCCCAGCCGCGCGCAGCAAAACCGAGCGCGAGCGCGCGTCCGATGCGGCGCGCGGCACCGGTAATCAGCACGACGCGCGGCGTTTCAGGCGCGCGGGCGCCGGCAGTGTCCGTGGAAGCGGTCATTTACAATGCGGGGATGAATCCGAAAGCTCACCAACCCGATAGTTTACCTGCTCCCGGCCCGAGCGCGCTCGCGCAGTCAGAAGCGCTCGTCGCCCGGATTCGCGCGGAACTCGACGATGCCGGCGGCTGGCTGCCGTTCGACCGCTACATGGAGAGCGCGCTGTACGCGCCCGGACTCGGCTATTACAGCGGCGGCGCCCGCAAATTCGGGCTGCGCGGCGACGACGGCAGCGACTTCGTCACCGCGCCCGAACTGTCGCCGCTCTTCGCGGCCACGCTTGCGCGGCCCATCGCCGAAGCGTTGCAGGCAAGCGGCACGCGCGACGTGATGGAGTTCGGCGCGGGCACCGGCAAACTCGCGGCCGGCCTGCTCAATGCGTTGGCTGCACTCGGCGCCGCGTTCGACAGCTATTCGATCGTCGACCTTTCCGGCGAATTGCGCGAGCGTCAGCGCGAAACCATCGAAGCCGCGGCGCCCGCGCTCGCTTCCAAAGTGCGCTGGCTCGACGCGTTGCCCGAGCGCTTCGAAGGCGTGGTGATCGGCAACGAGGTGCTGGACGCGATGCCGGTGCGGCTTTTCGCTTCCGTCGACGGCGCGTGGCGCGAACGCGGCGTCGTCTGGCGCGACGGCTGGTTCGCATTCGAAGACCGTGAAATGTCCGCGTCGGCCGATACGGCGCTGCTCTCGGAAATCGACACCGGCGGCGGCGATTACGTGGCGGAGACGCACGACGCCGCTCGTGCCTTCACGCGGACCATCTGCACGATGCTCGCGCGCGGCGCGGCGTTTTTCATCGACTATGGCTTCCCGCGTCACGAGTACTACCATGCGCAGCGCGCGCAAGGCACGCTGATGTGCCACTACCGGCATCGCGCGCACGGCGATCCGTTTGTTTATCCGGGCTTGCAGGACATTACCGCGCACGTGGAATTCACCGGCATCGCCGAAGCGGGCGTCGAGACCGGCGCGGACCTGCTGGGCTTCACATCGCAAGCACGCTTCCTGCTGAACGCGGGCATTACGGATGCGCTTTCCGAAATCGATCCCGCCGACACCGCACGCTTTCTGCCCGCGGCGAATGCGGTGCAGAAGCTGTTGTCGGAGGCCGAGATGGGTGAGCTTTTCAAGGTGATCGCGTTCTCGCGCGGACTCGAAGACACGCTGCAGGCGTTTGCAAGCGGCGACCGGTCGCATACGTTGTGACGCCGGGATACACGTCATGATCCGCTGGCTGCTGACTACGTTCGTTGCTCTTGCTGTGCTGTCGGCCTGCTGGCCGTGGCTTCGCAAGCTCGGCATCGGACGCATGCCCGGTGACGTGACCGTGCGTCTTTTCGGACGCGAATATCATTTCCCGTTCATGTCGACGCTGTTGCTGTCGATGCTACTGTCGTTTATCGCGCGGCTTTTGTAGCCGCGGTTTCTCGAACGCGGTTTGCGCTGACAGACAACGGCGGCCCGCGCATCGAGCATTTCACTCCAGCGCCGCCGCCACCGCCCGCACACGCTCCTGATGCACCGCGTCCTTGATGCCGGCCGGCGCATCGGCGAGTTGCTTCGCGACCGCACCCGCATCCACGCCGCGCGCCGCGACGAGCGCGACTCTCAAGCGCTCGGCCTGCGGATAGTCGCGCGCCTCGAAACCGAGCCGCCCGCGCGCGTCGGCTTCGCAAGCCTGCAAGGCTTCAGCGAAACGCGACGGCTTGCGAATCGCGTCGCTGCGCTCGAGCAGGCGCACGAGCGCAGCCGCGCCCATTTCCATCACGCGATGAATGTTGCCGTGCTCGCGCGCCACCAGCAATGCGAGATCGCGGCATTCGTTCGGCACGCGCAGGCGCTCGCACAGCGGCTTGAGCAGATCCACGCTGCGCCCTTCGTGGCCGAGATGCCGGGGCAGGATGTCTTCAGGCGTAGTGGCTTTGCCGAGGTCGTGCGTGAGCGCGGCGAACCGCACGGGCAGCGCGTAGCCTTGCTGCGCGGCGTGATCGAGCACCATCATGACGTGCACGCCCGTGTCGACCTCGGGGTGATAGTCGGCGCGCTGCGGCACGCCGAATAGCGCATCGATTTCCGGCAGAATGCGCGCCAGCGCGCCGCACTCGCGCAGCACGTCGAACATGCGCGACGGCTTCTTTTCCATCAGACCACGCGACACCTCCTGCCACACGCGTTCGGCGACGAGCGCATCCACTTCGCCGTCGGCGACCATCTTGCGCATCAGCGCGAGCGTCTCGGGCGCGACGCTGAAATCGGCGAAACGCGCGGCAAAGCGCGCGATTCGCAGGATGCGCACGGGGTCTTCGAGAAACGCGTCGCTGACGTGGCGAAAAAGTTTCGCCTCGAGATCGCGCTGACCGCCGAACGGATCGATGACCGGCCCTGTCAGCTCGCCATCGGGGCGCACTTCACGCGCCATCGCGTTGATGGTGAGATCGCGGCGCGCCAGGTCTTCCTCGAGCGTCACGTCGGGCGCATAGAAAAACTGGAAGCCGTGATAACCGGCCGCGGTCTTACGTTCGGTTCGCGCGAGCGCGTACTCCTCATGCGTCTGCGGATGCAGGAACACAGGAAAATCCTTGCCCACCGGCCGATAACCCTGCGCGATCATCTGCTCGGGTGTCGCGCCGACCACCACGTAATCGCGGTCCTGCACCGGCACGCCCAGCAATTCGTCGCGAATCGCGCCGCCTACTGCATAGATATTCATGGGCATTCGTCTAGATACGCGATGGTGTGCGTCTCGCTCAACGCGTCGTCGATCCAGGCTTTCACTGCGGGCTGCGCGCTCAGTCGGCGAACATACGCCAGCGACGTCTCGGACAACGGCGGCTGCCACGTCCTGAAGCGCATGGCCACCGGCGCATACATCGCGTCGGCAATGCTGAACTCGCCGAACAGGAACGGACCGCCATAGGTATCGAGGCAGTCACGCCAGATCGCCTCGATACGCGCGATGTCGGCCAGCACACCCGGCGTCGCGTTCTTGCCGGCAAACGACGCGCGAATGTTCATCCACATATTCGAGCGCAGTTCGCCGAAGCCCGAATGCATCTCCGCGCTAACGCTGCGAGCATGCGCGCGCGCCGCCGCATCGCGCGGCCACAGCGCGTGCTGAGGAAAGCGCTCGGCGAGCGTTTCGGCGATGGCAAGCGAGTCCCACACGGCAAGACCCGCGTCGTCGATCAGACAGGGGATCTTGCCCGGACCGTTAGGCGCCTGCGCGAGCACCGCAGCATTGGTGCCGGGCTGATTCAGATGGATCAGCACTTCGTCGAATGCGATGCCGAAATGCCTGAACAGCAGCCACGGCCGCATCGACCATGACGAATAGTTCTTGTCACCAATAAGCAGCTTCATGCGGGTTCGTATGAGAAGTAGAGAAAAAGTCAGCGGCCCGCGCTCGCGCGGAACGTGTCGAAACGCGAACGTGCCGACGCGCCGGTCAGATACACCGGCGCGATCGTTTCGATGCTGGCCGGCTCCAGGCCGAGCTCGGGCGCGAGTGGGCGGCTTAGCACGTTGTCCTGTTTCATCGAATCGAGATTGTCGCGCGTGATGACCGGTTCGCCCGGCGCCATTTCGAACGTCATGGCCTGCATGCGCGCGAGCGCTTCGGGCAGACGGATGATGCTGGCATGCCGGCCGATCACGTCGCCGCAATATCTGACGAGCTCTTCGAGCGTATAGACGCTCGGGCCGCCGAGTTCATAGGTCTTGCCGTTGGCCGCATCGAGGTCGAGCACGTTGACGATCGCCTTGGCGACGTCGCCGACATAGACCGGCTGGAACTTCGCGTCCGGCATGGCGAGCGGAATCACCGGAAAGATGCGCTGCAAGAACGCGAACTTGTTGAGGAACTGGTCTTCCGCGCCGAACACGACGGAAGGCCGGAACACCGTCCACGCGAGATTCGCCGCGTGCACCGCTTTCTCGCCGTCGCCCTTCGAGCGCGCGTACATGCTCGGACCGTTCGAATCGGCGCCGAGCGCGCTCAAATGAATCAGCCGATGCACGCCCTTGCCTTCGCAAGCCGCCGCGATTTTAGTGGGCAATTCGACGTGCGCGCGCGCGAACTCGGGACCATACGGCGTGCGGCGTTTGCCATGCAGCGTGCCGACGAGATTGATCACGCAGTCTGCGCCTTCGACAAAACGCGCGAGCTGGACCGGATCGAACACATCGGTTTCGATCACGTCGATGGGCAGCAGCGTGAGATGGCGCGCGTTGTAACGCCGCCGTGTGGCGATGCGCACGTCCTTGCCCATTTCAACGAGGGCGTTGACGAGATGGCTTCCGATAAACCCGGAACCGCCGATGATCGCAATGGCTTTATGTCGCATTTTCGACTCCCTGGTGGAAGCCGCGGCAACGGCTGGCGTGGCGCACCGCCGCCTCGCAATTGCAGCGAGGCAGCGGCGGCACGGCGCTTACGGTGCGATGTAACCCAGACGCGCCTTCAGCGATTGCGGACGGCCTTCGAACAATGCCGCGTAGTAGACCGTGTTGGACAACACATTCTTGACGTAGTCGCGCGTTTCCTGGAACGGAATCGCCTCGGCGAAGATCGCGCCTTCAACCGGGTGCTGCAACGTCTGCCGCCAGTTGCGCGGACGGCCCGGACCGGCGTTGTAACCCGCGGTGGCCAGCACGGCCGAACCGTCGAACTGATTGTAGATCATCGACAGGTAGTTGGTGCCGAGCAGAATGTTTGTATTGATGTCGTTCATCTGCTCGCGAGAAATCGGGCCGAGGCCGATCTTCTTCGCGACCAGTTGCGCGGTGGCGGGCATCAACTGCATCAGGCCGCTCGCGCCGACTTCGGAGCGCGCGTTCATGATGAAGCGCGATTCCTGGCGGATCAGCCCGTACGCCCACTCCACGTCCAGCCCGTTCGACTGCGCGTCGCGCTCGACAATGTCGCGGAACGGCGACAGATAGCGCAGCGAGAAGTCGTGTTCGGTTTTCGTGCGATCCGCCGTGTTCACCGCGCGGTCGTACAACTGGATACGGCGCGCGTATTCGGCGGCGGCCAGCAACTGACGGTCGCTCATGTTGCGCAGCGGCCAGTTCCATTCGCGATTGCCTTCGAGCCGCAGATTCAGCGCGTAGAAGCGCTGCGCGAGATCGAAGCCCGGCGTATTGCCGGCCTGCTGGATTTCGGAATCGGTGACCGTGGTTTTTGGCGGCACCGCGATCTTCTGGCCGAGTTCTTCCGCGGCGAGTTGGCCGTAGAAGTTAAAGCCCTGCGAGATCGACTCGAATTCCTGGTTGGCCGTGGTCGTGTCGCCCGCCTGCTTGAGCGCGCGGCCATGCCAGTAAGTCCACGAAGGCTGGTTGCGCAGCGCGGCCGGCATCTGTTCGATCGACCAGCGCACCATGTTCCAGTCTCCGGCGAGCAGCGCGGTGCGCGTGCGCCATTCGTAGGCGGGATTCGAGAGCGGCGCGTTGGCCGACAGCCGATACCAGTCCGCGGCGCTCGGCATCTGCTTGGCCGCCGCCTGATACGCAATCGTGCCCCAGCCGATGGCGCGCTCCGGCGAATTCAGCGAGGGCGCCACCGATGCAAACGTAGCCGCGGCCATGGCCGGATCGTTGCGCGCCATGCGCGTGATCGCGAGCAACGCGAGTTGATGCGATTGCGGATCGGCGCCGACGCCGCGCGCGAGCAGCAGCGGCGGCGTGCTGGTGGCCTGGCCGAACAGCACGGGATCGGGCGCCTGGCTGCCGAGCGCGTCGACGAGCTTGCTGCCGGTATTCGTGTAGTTCTGTTCGTAGGCGAGACGGATCTGCTGCCAGACGTCGTCGGTGCTGAACTGCTTGTTGACGCCGAGGATCGTGATCAGATCGACGCAGCCGTCGCCGTACCATTTCGGATCGACGAGCAGCGCGCGCGCCGCGTCCGCGACATTCTCGCCGCGCGACGCACGCGATTCGAGCGCGTAGCACTTCACCTGCGTGTCGTCGTTCAGCACGAAGCGTGCGTATTGCTGATCGAAGTTGCGCCAGTCGTGGCGCGAGCCGAGCACCGTGAGGTAGTCGTTGCGCATGCGGTCGGCAATGGCCTGGCCGTCGTACTTCTGCAGGAACGCGAGCACCGGCGCGTCGGGTGCGTCGACGCGCGCGTGGCCGCCCGAATCGAAGAGCTGCGGCTTGATCTGGAAGTACTCCAGATAAGAAGGCGCCGGATAGCCCGGAATCATGCTCGCGAACTGCGCCGCGCGCGCCGCGTCGTTATTGCGGGCAGCCTCGCGCAACTGGACGAAAATCTGGTCGTCGTTGGTGAGCTGCGAAATGGGAAGAGGCTTGACGGCTGACGCGGTGCTGCATGCGACGAGAGCGGCTGCGGCAAGCGCCATACCGGCCGCGCGATATACTCGATAAAGACTTTTTGACATCGTTGTTTCTGGAGCGCGAATTGAACCCAAGCATAGCATGCAACCCTTCGGCGGAATCGAAAAAGACACTGCGCCGGACGCTATTGGAAACAAGGCTGCAAGCGGCTTCCGAGCCGGCGAACAATGCCGCGCTCGCGCGCCGCGTGCTCGACGCGCTGAAGCATTTCGACGTGCGAAGCGTCGGCTTTTACTGGCCGCTCGCGGGCGAATTCGATGCGCGCGCAGCGATCTCGATCTGGCTCGCGGGCGGCTCGGCGCGCGAGGCCAGTCTGCCGATCATCAGGGAACGCGGCGTGCCGCTCGAGTTTCACGCATGGTCGCCGGATACGCCGATGAAGATCGGCCATCACAAGATCGCTGAACCCGCGACCGAACGACTGGTGATTCCCGAGCTATTGCTCGTGCCCTGCGTGGGTTTCGATGCCGACGGCTACCGGCTCGGTTACGGCGGCGGCTATTACGACCGCACGCTCGCTGGCTGGCCCGGCGCGACGAAGCCGATCACGGTGGGCGTCGGATACGAGGCGTGCCGCACGGCGGCGCTCGAGCGCGAAGCTCACGACATTCCGCTCGATATGATCGTCACCGAAAGCGGGCTGCACGCGCGGGCCGCGGGTTAGGCGTTAGACACAGCGAGAAATGGCTCGAGGCGCAGACAGCACGCACCCGTTCGAGCTTCGCTTACCTTCAACGACGAGGCGCCGCCGCCTCGTCTTTATAACGACGCCGCCGCGCGCGCGGCCGTGTCGTACATGCCGGACGCATTGCGCATCAACTGCGCCGCCTCGCCGATCTGTTCGTTGGTGAGGCCGCTTTCCTTCAGCGTCGAAATCAGGCAGCTCTCGCGCACTTCGCGGTACTTCAGGCAGAGCGCACGGCCCGCGTCGGTCGCGGAAAAAAACACTTCCTTGCCGGTCTTTTCGCTTTTTACATACCCTCTAGCTACGAGCTTCTTCAGCGCGTAGGTCGCAACGTGCGTGTCCTCGATGTTCAGCACGAAGCAGATGTCGGCCAGCTTCTTGCGTCGCTCGCGATGACTCACGTGATGCAGCAGCGAGACCTCGATGGCCGTCATGTCCTTTTCCCCGGCCGCCGACATGCAGCGCACCATCCATCGGTTGAATGCGTTGCCGGCCATGATGAGCGCGTACTCGAGCTCGGACAGCTCCGCGCTCGTGTCGGACACGAGATGTTCCGACGAGACGATCTTGGTGGGATGCCGCGACATGTGTGTTTCTCGGGAATCGGTGTGAAGAAGGGTCAAGAGTTGTCGGGAGTGTACGACGACGAGCGCGCGGCGGCGAGCCTGGCGAAAACTCTTATTGATAAATTGTTGATATTTTATTGACAATGTACGCTCCAGACATCGCGCAACGGTCCTGCCGCGTTTTTCCCGACGGTGCGCAATGCAGAACTCTTCGACTTCTCCGGGTCTTCAAGCCATGAGCCAACCCAAAATCTTTCCGCTCGGCGACGCCGCGCTGGTCTGCGAGGCGCCCCCGCCCGCGACGCTCGACTGCCAGCGTCGCGTGTGGGCGGCGGCCGAACTCGCGCGCGACTGGCCGCATGTGCTGGAAGTGGTGCCGGGCATGAACAACCTGACCCTGGTGTTCGATCCGCTGGAAGCTGATCGCGAGGCGCTCGCGGACCGCTTGCAACAGGCGTGGGACGCAGCCGGTCAGGCGCCGGCTGCGGGCCGCGACGTCGACATTCCGGTTCAGTACGGCGGCGAGTTCGGCCCCGACCTGGCCGCCGTGGCGAACCACACCGGCCTGAGCACGCGCGAAGTGATCGAGCGGCATTCGGGCGGTCAATACGTGGTGTTTTTCCTCGGCTTCCAGCCGGGCTTCGCCTACATGGGCGGCCTCGAAGCGGCGCTGCATACGCCGCGCCGCGCGTCGCCGCGGCTCGAGGTGCCAGCGGGTTCGGTCGGCATCGGCGGAGAGCAGACGGGCATTTATCCGGCGACGTCGCCTGGCGGCTGGCAGTTGATCGGCCGCACCGAACTGCCGCTTTTCGATCCCGCGCGCCGCCCGCCCACGCTGTTGCAGCCGGGCGACCGGGTGCGCTTCACCATCGCGGGGATACACGCATGATCGACGTGATCCGCGCAGGTCTTTTGACCACCATTCAAGACCTCGGCCGTCACGGCTACCGGCATCTCGGCGTCGCAATGGGCGGGGCGCTCGACCGCTTGTCGCTGGAAGTCGGCAACCGGCTGGTCGGCAACCGGCCCGACGCGGCCGGCCTCGAAATCACCTTCGGCCCGACCGTGCTGCGTTTTCTTCGCGCGACGCGCGTCGCCATCACCGGGACGGAATTCGGCGCGACGCTCGACGGCAAGCCGGTCTACTCGTGGTGGAGCCTGCCGGTCAAAGCCGGACAGGAACTCGTGCTGAACGCGGCGAAGCGCGGCATGCGCGGCTACGTGTGCATCGCGGGCGGCATCGACGTCTTGCCGATGCTCGGTTCGCGCAGCACGGACCTCACCGGCCGCTTCGGCGGCCTCGGCGGCCGGGCGCTGCGCGACGGCGACCGCGTGCCGCTCGGCGCCCCGCCGCAGCGCGGCCAGGTCGGCTTCTCGCCGGAAGCGCCGGAATTCGGCGTGAAGGCGCCCGCGTGGTGCAAGTTCGTGCTCGTCGACGAACCGCTGCGGCGCGGCCGTCATCCGACGGGCGTGCCCTGGGCCGTGCCGATTCGCGTGCTGCGCGGCCCGGAATACGACAGCTTCGCCGACGAAGCGCACGAGTCGTTCTGGTCCGACGAGTGGCTCGTCACGCCGAACAGCAACCGCATGGGCTACCGGCTCGCCGGCAGCGAGCTAAAGCGCAAAGAGAAGGCCGATCTGCTGTCGCACGCGGTGCTGCCCGGCACGATCCAGGTGCCGCCGAACGGCCAGCCGATCGTGCTGATGAGCGATGCGCAGACGACCGGCGGCTATCCGAAGATCGGCGCGGTGATCCAGGCCGACTTGTGGAAGCTCGCGCAGGTGCGCCTGAACGCGGCGGTGCGCTTCATTCCGACCACACCCGACGAGGCGCGCCAGGCTCTGCTCGACGAGCGCACGTATTTGCGGCAGATCGACGCCGCTATCGCAATGCATGAAGAACGCTGTGCGCGGCAGGTGGCCGTCGCGGCGCTGTAACCAGGCAGGGGAACACCATGGAAATCGATCTGAACGCCGATCTCGGCGAAGGCTGCGGCTCCGACGAAGCGCTGCTCGACCTCGTCAGCTCCGCGAATATCGCATGCGGCTGGCACGCGGGCGGCGCGAACGCGATGCGCGACTGCGTGCGCTGGGCGGTGCAAAAAGGCGTGTCGATCGGCGCGCATCCGAGCTTCAACGATCCGGAAAATTTCGGCCGCAAGGAGATGGACTTGCCGGCGAGCGAGATCTACGCGGGCGTGCTGTATCAGCTCGGCGCGCTGTCGGCAATCGCGCAGGCCGAGGGCGGGCGCATCGCGCACGTGAAGCCGCACGGCGCGCTCTATAACCAGGCCGCGCGCGATCCGAAGATCGCGGACGCGATCGTCTCGGCCGTGCATGACTTCGATCCGTCGGTCGCGGTGTTCGCGCTCGCCAACAGCGGGCTCGTGACGGCCGCGCGCAACGCGGGGCTGACCGCCATCGAAGAAGTCTTCGCCGATCGCGGCTATCGCGCCGACGGCTCGCTGGTGCCGCGCAAGGAGCCGGGCGCGCTGCTCGACGACGAAGACGAAGTGCTCGAACGCACGCTCGCGATGGTGCGTGAGCAGCGGGTGCGCGCCGTCGACGGCCAATGGGTGCCGCTCAACGCGCAAACCATTTGCCTGCACGGCGACGGTCCGCATGCGCTCGCGTTTGCGCGGCGCATTCGCACTGCGCTCGAGCAGGCCGGCATCGAAGTGCATGCGGCCGGCGCGGCAAGCGTCTGAAGCCGGCGCGAACGCTTTTTTATGACGCATTGAAGACTTTCTCCGACGCCCCGCTTTAAGCGGGGCGTTCGCCAGATACGGGACGATTCGATGAACGTTGCCCGTATCGGCGGCGGATTCTCGCAGCAGATGAAGTTGCAGTTGCAGTCGCAGTCGCAAGCGCAGTTGCAGTTGCAGTTGAAGTCGCAGTACGCAGCAACGCGGCCGCCAAGAGCCGCGCAAAACACGGCGCGGGGATCGCCCGCGCCGGCTCATGTTAGCCGCCACAAGCGGCAAGGTCGAAAACCTGTTTGGAGATCCAGATGCAGACAACAGTCAGTTTATGGCCGCTGATCGGCGTGGCCGTCATCATCGTTGGCTTTTTATTGCGGTTCAATCCGATGTTGATCGTGGCGGTCGCCGCGATCATCACCGGCCTCGCCGCGCACTTCCCGCCTGAGAAAATCCTCGCCGAAATCGGCACGGGATTCATCAAGACGCGCAACATTCCGTTGATCATTCTGCTGCCGCTCGCGGTGATCGGGCTGCTCGAACGGCACGGCCTGCGCGAGCGCGCGCAGACGTGGATCAGCGGCATCAAGGCCGCCACGGCCGGGCGTCTTCTGATCGTCTATCTGCTCGTGCGCGAGCTCACCGCGGCGGTCGGCCTGACGGGTCTCGGCGGACATCCGCAGATGGTGCGTCCGCTCATCGCGCCGATGGCCGAAGGCGCGACCGAAACGCGCTTCGGCAAGATCAGCGACGCGGTGCGCTTCAAGCTGCGCGCGTTTTCGGCGGCAACGGACAACGTGGGCCTGTTCTTCGGCGAGGACATTTTCGTCGCGTTCGGCGCGATCGTGCTGATGACCACGTTCCTCAAAGAAGCCGGCATCATCGTCGAGCCGATTCATGTTGCGGTGTGGGGCATTCCGACCGCGATCTGCGCGTTCCTCATTCACGGCTTCCGCCTGTATCTGCTCGACCGCAAACTCGACCGCGAATTGCGCGGCAATGCGAATGCGGGCAATGCCGCAGCGCCGGCTCAACGTGCTCAACCGGCTGCAGGAGATAAAGCATGACGCTCACGATTACCTATCTGTTCTGGCTGCTGGGCGTGGTGCTGCTGATCATCGGCGGCATGATCGTTACCGACAAGGAACACCCGCGCCGCCTCACGGCCGGCGGTTTCTGGATTCTCTACGCGCTGATCTTTCTGATCGGCGACAAGCTGCCGCCCGCCGTGGTCGGCGTCGCGGTGATCGCGATGGCGCTGATTGCCGGCTTTGGCGGCGTCACCGCCGGCAAAGCGCGCGTGCTGTCGCTCGAAGCGCGCAAGGCGAGCGCCGCGCGTCTTCGCAACAAGCTGTTCGTGCCCGCGCTGACGATTCCGGTGATCACCGTGATCGTCACGTTGTCGGCGAGCCACCTCGTGTTCGGCGGCCTGCCGCTGATCGAAAAGGCCAACGTCACGTTGATCGGCTTCGGCATCGGCTGCGTGATCGCGCTCGCCATTGCCTGCGTGCTGACGCGCGACACGGTCGGCCAGTCGATGAAGGAAGCGCGCCGCCTCGTCGACGCGCTCTCGTGGGCCGCGGTGCTGCCGCAAATGCTCGGCATGCTCGGCCTCGTGTTCTCCGATGCGGGTGTCGGCAAGGCCGTCGCGCACGTGACGACCGCGTACATCAGCCTCGATTACCGCTTCATCGCGGTGGCCGTGTACTGCATCGGCATGGCACTCTTCACGATGGTCATGGGCAACGGCTTCGCCGCGTTCCCGGTGATGACGGGCGGCGTAGGCGTGCCGATTCTGGTCGGCGTGTTCCACGGCAATCCGGCCGTGATGGTGGCGATCGGCATGTTCTCGGGCTACTGCGGCACGCTGATGACGCCGATGGCCGCGAACTTCAACATGGTGCCGGCCGCGCTGCTCGAACTGCCGGACAAGAACGCGGTGATCAAAGTGCAGATTCCGACCGCTCTGACGCTGCTGGTCGTGAACATCTTCCTGCTCAATTTCCTGATGTTCATGTAGAAGATTGCACCGGGAATGAAGCCGGTTCCGATGTGCCACGCGAGGTTTCGGTGGCACATCGGCGAAGCACCTAAAAAGAGGAAAAGCCTGCAACGGAAATGGGATGCGTCCGAACGTCGGCGCCATCAGCGCGCCCCTAAGATGCTGGACGATCTCCTATCCACACGCGCGGGCGCGTAGAGCGCGCGCCGCCGTGGCTTTTCCCGCAGGTGTTCATGGAACCTCAATCCAAGCGCCCCGGCGGGCGCACCGCGTCGCCATCGGCGTCATCGTCATCCGGCGTCGACTCGCTCGTGAATGCCGCGCTCGACGCGCATCAGGCCGGCCGGCTCGACACGGCCGATTCGATCTACCGCGAAGTCCTCGCAATCGATCCAGCGAATGCCCGCGCCTTGCATTACTTCGGCGTACTGCACTATCAGCGCGGACAGCACGCAGACGCCGCCACGCTGATGAGCCACGCGCTCAAGCACGATCGTCACGACGCCGCCTGCTGGAGCAACCGCGGTCTTGCCGCCGCCGCGCTCGGCTATCTTGACGAAGCCACCATCTGCTACGACCAGGCGCTGCAACTCCAGCCCGATTTCGCCGACGCGCGCAATAACTTCGGCGTCGCGTTGCAGGCGCAAGGCGCGTTGAACGAAGCGGTCGAACAATACCGGCTGGCAATCGCATCGAACCCGGCGTTTGTCGACGCGCATCTGAACCTTGGCACGGCGCTCGGCAAGCTCGGCAATTTCACGGAAGCACTCGCGTGTTATCGCGACGCCTTGCAGCTCGATCCGAACTCGGCGGAAGCGCACTTCAACGCGGGCAATGCGCATAACGCGCTCGGCGAGCACGAGGCGGCGGTTGCCAGTTTCGAACGCGCGCTCGCGCTGCGGCCGGATTACGCCGAAGCGCACATCAATCTGGGCAGCGCGATCGGCAAGCGCGGCGACTATGCGGGCGCGGAGTCGCACTATCGGCGCGCGGTTGCGCTGAACCCGAATCCGACCAACCTCGTGTGCCTGGGCGGCTCGCTCGGCGCACAAGGACGGCTCGACGAAGAAGAGACGTTCTATCGCGACGCGCTCGCGCGCGAACCGGACTACGCCGACGCGCATCAGAACCTGGCGTGGCTGCTGCTCAAGCGCGGCGACTACAAACAAGGCTGGGCTGAGTTCGCGCTGCGCTGGCGCAAGAGCGATTACGACGCGCTGGCATTGCCGGGCGTGGCGGAATGGCGCGGCGAACCACTGGAGGGACGGCGTTTGCTGATCGTCGGCGAACAGGGTTTTGGCGATCACTTCCAGTTCCTGCGCTACGCGCGCGTGCTGCACGAACGCGGCGCGACCGTGGACGTGTACGTGCGCGAGCCGTTGCTGCGGCTCGTTCAACGCGTGCCGGGCGTGCATCGCGCGTTCGCCGGCAAGCCGGATGCCGAATACGACTTCTGGGTGCCGATGATGAGCGTGCCGTCGTGCGTCGGCACCGAGCTTTCCAGCATCCCGGCGCAAATACCGTATCTATTCGCCGACAACGCAAAGGTGGACGCCTGGCGCAAGAAACTGCAGACAAGCGGCAAGACGAAGCGCAAGGTCGGCCTCGTGTGGGCGGGCAGTCCCGTGTTCGGCAACGACCGCTACCGCTCGATGGCGCTTGCCGACTTGCATGCGCTGGCCAACGTCGCGAAGGTGAGCTGGTATCCGCTGCAAAAAGGTCCCGCGCATGTTCAACTGGCCGACGCTCCAGACGCATTCCGCGCGCACGATTTCAGCGGCGAACTGAATGACTTCGAAGACACCGCCGCGCTCATCATGAACCTGGATCTGGTGATCGCCGTCGATACCGGCGTCGCGCATCTGGCCGGCGCGCTCGGCAAGCCGGTGTGGCTGCTGCTGCCGGCCAATTCGGATTGGCGCTGGCTCGAAGCGCGCAGCGACTCGCCGTGGTATCCGCGCATGCGGCTCTTCAGGCAGCAGGTGTTGGGCGATTGGGCGGGCGTGGTGAGAGAAGTGGCCAGCGCATTAAAGACGGGTAGATAACGGCTCGGCTGTTCTTATCCTGCCTCGACCGCGAAGCCATGCTGCCGCAGCAATTGCAGCACGCCTTTGCGTCCGCCAAGATGCAACGCGCCGATCGCCACGAATACCGGTTTGTTCGGCGCGGCGATCAGCAGCATCCGCGAGACGAAGCGCCGGTTGCGCGCGTAGACGATTCTTTCGTCGATCGAATTCGACACGCGTTTGTCGCGCGCGAGCTTTTCCGTTTTCGCGGCCTCCCACGCGGCGATTGCATCCGCATCGCCAACGCGCCACAGGCGGTGCAACGTGCGCACGTCCTCGACGTTTTGCGCGGGTGTTTGCACCAGATCCTGCGCGAGCATTTCGCGTTGTTGCGCGAGCGAGAGTCCGGTGAACGCGCGCATCTGCTGCGGCAAGGTTTCAAGCCCAACAATCTTGCCGCGTGTGCGCAGATAAACATTTTGCAGTTGCGCCTCGGTGCCGTATTCGGTCTGCAAACCGGCGCTGAGCGAGTCGTAGGTTTCCACCAGGAGCGACGCGAGCCACGGCCGCATCTTCTTGATCTCATCGAGCGCGGCGGGATTGCCGCGCAGACGAAACGCGAGCTTGCGCCACAGCGGCTCGGGCAAGAGGCCAGGCAAACAGTCGCGGCGGCATACGCCGTATTTCGACACGTCGTCTTGCGAGACCAGCAACTCGTCCGGCGAGAGCTCCAGCGCGAGCGTTGGCGAGGCCGCCAGTGCGCCCATGATCGGCGGACGAAACGGCTGAGCCGCGGGGTAATCGGCGGGATCGCCGACATGCAGCGTGCCGAGCACGTAGACCGTGGTCGTGCCGCGCGTCGCGACGTAGAACGGCATGCGCGCCGGTTGCAGACGTACCGGACCGCTCGTGCTCGTGCCGGGCGTCGCGGGCGGCGGATTGAAGCCCGGCAGCGCGGCGCGTGGCGGCGTCGGCGAATGCGGAGCCGGCGAATGCGGCAGCGGCACCGTGGGGCGCGCAGCCTTGGCGTTGGCGTCGGCGGAAACCGTTGGGGTATTGGCCGCGGCGCCCGCGGCATACGCCATGCGGGACAGGCCCACGCCGAGACAGAAAACGCCGACGAGCGCGGCACCGGTTAGTGCACACGCCCGCAAGCGTCGCGTGAAGGCAGCGCGGCGGCCGCCATCACGCGAGCGGCGCGCAAGACGACGCGCCGCCAGCGCATCAGGCATCCACGTCCCCCACCTCCTCGGCGCGGTGACACGACACCAGACGGCCATCCACTTCACGCAGCTTCGGCTCCTCGCTGCGGCAGCGGTCGATCACATACGGGCAGCGCAGATGGAACGTGCAACCCGACGGCGGATTCAGCGGCGAAGGCATTTCGCCTTGCAGCTTGATCTTGATCGTGCGATCCGCCTCGAAGATCGACGGCGTGGCCGACATCAACGCCCGCGTGTACGGATGCCGCGGCTTCGAGAAAATGCGCTTCTTGTCGCCGAGTTCCGCAATGCCGCCGAAATACATCACCATCACATCGTCGGCGATATGCTCGACCACTGACAGATTGTGCGAGATGAACACGTAGCTCGTCTTGAACTGCTGCTGCAGGTCCATGAACAGATTCAGAATCTGCGCCTGGATCGACACGTCAAGAGCCGACACCGGTTCATCGGCGACCACGATTTGCGGATCGAGAATCATCGCGCGCGCAATCGCCACACGCTGACGCTGACCGCCCGAGAACATATGCGGATAACGCTTCGCGTGTTCGGGGCGCAGGCCGACGGTGCGCATCATTTGCGCGATGCGTTCGGCGCGTTCCGTTGCGCTCAGTTGCGTGTTGATGGCGAGCGGTTCGCCGAGCGTCTGCTCGACGGTCTTGCGCGGATTCAGCGACGCAAACGGATTCTGGAACACCATCTGCACGCGCCGCCGCAGCGCGGCGATTTTCGCGTGGTCGGCGCCGGCCACATCTTCGCCGTCGATCAGCAAGCGGCCCGCGCTAGGCGATTCGATCATGGTGAGCTGGCGCGCAAGCGTCGACTTGCCGCAGCCGGATTCGCCGACCACGGCGAGCGTCTTGCCGCGCTCGAGCGCAAACGACACGCCGTTGAGCGCCTTCACCGTGCCCGTCGCGAACATGCCGCGCTTGACCGTGTAGTAACGCGCGAGCTTGTCGGCGACGAGCACGTGATCGCCCGCATGGTCCGACTGGCGCCGCGTTTCGGGTACTGCATTCATCGTGCGCCTCCATGTGTGTGAACGTTCGCGTCGCCGACCAGATTCAGCGGCTTGATGCAGCGCACGCGCGCCACTGCCGCGTGACCTTGCATGGCCTCCAGCGGTGGTCGCGCCTTGTTGCAGTCGTCCACCATGTACTTGCAGCGCGGCGCGAAGAGACATCCTTTCGGACGATCGTCGCGGCCCGGCACCATGCCCGGCAAAGCAGCGAGCCGCACTGCGCCCACGTTGTGCTCGGGAATCGCGGCCAGCAATGCTTCCGTATACGGATGATGAGGCGCGGCGAAAATGTCCGGCACCTTGTTGGTTTCGATCACTTCGCCAGCGTACATGACCGCGACGCGCTGCGCGACCTCGGACACCACCGCGAGATCGTGCGAGATCAGCACGAGCGCCATGCCGCGCTCCTTCTGCAGGCGCATCAGCAGTTCCATGATCTGCGCCTGGATCGTGACGTCGAGCGCGGTGGTCGGCTCGTCGGCGATCAGCAGCTTCGGGTTGCAGGCAATCGCCATCGCGATCATCACGCGCTGGTTCATGCCGCCCGACATCTGATGCGGAAACGACGTGATGCGATTCTTCGCGTCCGGAATGCCGACCTGATCGAGCAGTTCGAGCGCGCGTTTGTCGAGCGCGCTGCCGCGCAGGCCTTCGTGCAGCTTCAGCACTTCCTTGATCTGGTAGCCGACCGTGTAGCTCGGGTTCAGACTCGTGAGCGCGTCCTGGAACACCATCGCGATGTCCTTGCCGATGATCTTGCGGCGTTCCTTCGCCGATGCCTTCAGCAGATCGCGTCCGTTGAACGTGATCTCGTCCGCGGTGACTTTGCCCGGCGCGTCGATCAGGCCCATCAGCGCCATCATCGTGACGCTCTTGCCCGAACCCGATTCGCCGACGACGCCCAGCACTTCGCCCGGCGCGACGTCGAGATTGATACGATCGACAGCGGGCAAGCCGTTGAAGTTCACCGCCAGATTGCGGATGGTCAGTAGGTTATTGCTCATTTATGCCATCCGTTTTAGTTTCGGATCGAGTGCGTCGCGCAGCCCGTCGCCGAGCAGATTGATCGCGAGCACCGAGATCAGGATGGACAAACCAGGCATCGTGACGATCCACCATGCACTGTCGATGTAATCGCGCGCCGAGGCCAGCATCGCGCCCCACTCCGCCGATGGCGGTTGCACGCCGAGCCCGAGAAAACCGAGCGCGGCCGCATCGAGAATCGCCGACGAAAAACCGAGCGTGGCCTGCACGATCAGCGGCGCGGTGCAGTTCGGCAGCACTTGCGAAAACATCAGGCGCAAGGTGCCGGCGCCCGCCACACGCGAGGCCGTCACGTATTCCTTCTGCAACTCGCCTTGCGCCGACGCGCGCGTCAAACGCACATAGCCCGGCAACGCGACGATCGCAATTGCGAGCATCGTATTGACGAGACCCGGACCGATGATCGCGACGACCGCCACCGCGAGCAGCAGCGACGGCAGTGCGAGCAGCACGTCCATGATCCGCATGATCGGCGTGTCGGCCCACTTGTCGAAGAACGCCGCGATGAGGCCGAGCACGATGCCCGGAATCAACGCGAGCACGACCGACACGAAGCCGATCCAGAACGACAGCCGCGCGCCGTACATGAGACGCGAGAGGATGTCGCGGCCGGCTTCGTCGGTGCCGAGAACGAAGCGCCAGTTGCCGCCTTCGAGCCACGCGGGCGGAATCTTCACGAAGTCGCGATACTGTTCGATCGGGCTATGCGGCGCGAGAAGCGGCGCGAAAATCGCCACGACGATCAGCAGCAACACGATGATGCCGGCGCCAACCGCGCCGCGATTACGCGAGAAATTCGCCCAGAATTCGCGGGCGGCGATAGCGCGGCCGCTGGGCGGAGTTACTGCTGTGGGAACTGTGTTTTGGATGTCTGCCATCGTCATGCCTCCCGCGGAGCCGCCTCAAGGGAGGCATGCGCCCCCTCGGGGGGCAGCGAACGAATGTGAGCGTGGGGGTTCATGTCTTACCTCGTATGGCGAATGCGCGGATTCAACACGCCGTACAACAGATCGACGACGAGGTTCACAAAGATAACCAGTGTGGCGATCATCAGGATACCGCCCTGCACGACCGGATAATCGCGGCGGCCAATCGCGTCGATCAGCCACTTACCGATGCCCGGCCACGAAAACAGCGTCTCCGTCAGCACCGCGCCTGCAAGCAGCGTACCGACCTGCAGACCGATCACGGTCACCACCGGGATCAACGCATTGCGCAATGCATGAACGACGATCACGCGCCCCGGCGACAAACCCTTCGCGCGCGCCGTGCGGATATAGTCCTCGCGCAGCACTTCGAGCATCGACGAACGCGTCATGCGTGCGACGACCGCGAGCGGAATCGTGCCGAGCACGATGGCCGGCAAAATCAGATGGCTCAACGCGGATTTGAACGCGCCTTCGTCGGTGGACATCATCGCGTCGATCAGCATGAAGCCGGTCACGTGCGGAATGTCGTATTCGACCGCGATGCGGCCCGACACCGGCGTCCAGCCGAGCTTCACCGAGAACACCATGATGAGGATCAAGCCCCACCAGAAGATCGGCATCGAATAGCCGGTGAGCGCCGTGCCCATCACGCCATGATCGACCGCCGTGCCGCGCCGGAGCGCAGCAAACACGCCCGCGGGCAAGCCGACTATCAGCGCGAACAGCATCGCGCAAATCGACAGTTCGACGGTGGCGGGGAAACGGGCGAGGAATTCGCCCATGACGCTGGTGTTCGTGATGATGGAGGTGCCGAGGTCGCCGTGAAGCGCGCGGCCGATGTAGTGGACGTACTGCATCGGCAGAGGTTCGTCGAGTCCTAGCCGGTGCATCGCTGCGGCGTGCATGGCCGGATCGACGCCGCGCTCGCCCATCATCACTTCGATGGGATCGCCCGGTATCAGGTGAATCAGCGCGAATGCAAGGATCGTGATGCCGATGAACGTCGGTATCACCATGCCTATGCGGCGCAAAACAAAGCGGAACATGGTTCGTCCCTATGGTCTTGATGAAGAAAAAACGCAACCGGCGACGAGGGCTCGTGACCCCGGTCGCCGGACCATTTCGACCAGTTTTCTAACCGTGCGAAAAGCGTACTGCGCGAATTTTACGACTTGCCCGACAGGTTGGCGGGCGCCTTACTTGACGCTCACGCCGTCGAAGCGCGCATAGCCGAGCGGCTCGATGCGCATGTCGTTCACCTTCTTGCTGACAGGCTGATAGACCGTTGAGTGAGCGATCGGCGAGAACGGCAGTTGTTGCGCGAAGATTTCCTGCGCCTTCGTGTAGGCCGCCGTGCGCGCGCCCTGATCGGACGTTGCGCGGCCCTTCTGGATCAGCTCTTCGAAAGGCTTGTGGCACCACTTCGAGAAGTTGTTGCCGTTCACCGCGTCGCAGCCGAGCAGCGTGCCGAGCCAGTTGTCCGGATCGCCATTGTCGCCCGTCCAGCCGATCAGCATCGTGTCGTCTTCACCCGCGTGCGCGCGCTTGATGTACTCACCCCATTCGTAGGTGACGATCTTCGCCTTCACGCCGATCTTGGCCCAGTCGGCCTGGATCATTTCCGCCATCAGGCGGGCGTTCGGGTTGTACGCGCGTTGCACGGGCATGGCCCACAACGTGATGTCGAAGCCGTTCGGATAGCCGGCCTTCGCGAGCAGCGCCTTGGCCTTGTCCGCATCGTACGATGCGCCCTTCAGGTTCTTGTCATAGGACCATTGCGTCGGCGGCATCGGATTCGTGGCGGCCTGGCCTGCGCCTTGATACACCGAGTCGATGATCGCCTTCTTGTTGATCGCCATGTCGAGCGCCTGACGCACCTCGACCTTGTCGACCGGCTTGTGCGTCACGTTGTACGCGAGATAGCCGAGGTTGAAGCCCGGCTGCGACGGCATCGCAAGGCTCGATTCAGCCTTCAGCGGCGCGATGTCGGCGGGACGCGGATAGCTCATCACCTGGCATTCGTCGCGCTTGAGCTTCTGCACGCGCACACCGGCGTCCGGCGTGATCGAGAAGATCAGCTTCGAGATCTTGACTGCGTTCGGCTTCCAGTAATCCGGGTTGCCGTCGAAGCGGATCGTCGCGTCTTTCGTATAGCTGCGGAAGATGAACGGACCGGTGCCGACCGGGAACTGGTTGATGTCCGCGGCCTTGCCGGCCTTCAGCAACTGGTCGCCATATTCGGCCGAGAGAATCGACGCGTATTCCATCGCCATGTTCTGGATGAACGGCGCGTTGACTTCCTTCAGCGTGAACTTGACCGTGTACGGATCGATCTTCTCGACCTTCGTGATCAGCTTGTCGAGGCCCATGTCCGTGAAGTACGGAAACTGCACGGAGTAGGCCTTGCGGAACGGCTGATTGGTGTCGAGCATGCGCTCGAACGTGAACAGGACGTCGTCCGCGTTGAATTCGCGCGTCGGCTTGAAGAACGACGTGGTCTGGAACTTGACGCCGTGACGCAGATGGAACGTGTACGTCTTGCCGTCCGCGGAGACATCCCACTTTTCGGCGAGGCCCGGCTCGACCTTCGTGCCGCCGCGCTCGAATTCGACGAGGCGGTTATAGACGGTGAACGTATTGGCCGTGAAATCGGTGCCCGTGGTGTACTGGGCCGGATCGAAACCCGCGGGGCTGCCTTCTGAGCAGTAGACGAGTGTCTTGTTCGGAATCTCGGCGCGCGCGCTATTTGCGCCCACCAGCGATGCCGCTGCAGCTGCGACGAGCGTCGTAACACGCGCGGCGCGCAACAGATTGTTTTGCTTCATGTTTCCTCCAGGTTCGGGGCTGGCTGACGCCAGCGTAGCGCGATATTACTGAGCTTTCCCCGGTGTCACAAGCAGAGGAAATTATCGGCGATGCCGCCGCTGGCGCGCCCCGGCGGATATTTGCAGCGCTCTTTCGAATGACTTTCAGAGTAGGTGATTGGGGCGGTTTTGGGGGAATCGTTTGAGTGTTCTGCCGCAGGGCTCGGAAAAACACGGGAAGAAAAATGTCCGCGAGACGCGCCGCGCGTCATTCGCGCGGCGGTCTGCGGAGGACCAACGGAAGCGATAACCGTTGGTTGTTCGACGCTCAGCCCTTCAACCGCTCGCAAATCGCCTTGGTCGCCGCCGCCCCGTTCAGCGTATAAAAATGCAAACCGGGCACCTTGGCATCGACCAAACGCTTGCACAGGTCCGTCACCACGTCGAGGCCGAATGCGCGGATCGACTCGCGGTCGTCGCCGAAACTCTCCAGCCGGCGCGCGATCCAGCGCGGCACTTCCGCGCCGCACATCTCCGAAAAGCGCATCAGTTGCGAGAAGTTCGTGATCGGCATGATGCCCGGCACGATCGGCACATCGACGCCGAGCTTCCTCGCGTCGTCGACGAAACGGAAGTACGCGTCCGCGTTGAAGAAGTACTGCGTGATCGCGGAATTGGCGCCGGCCTTCACCTTGCGGGCGAAGTTTTCCAGATCGTGACGCGGCGAGCGCGACTGCGGATGATATTCCGGATAGCCGGCCACCTCGATCCAGAACCAGTCGCCGAACTCGGCGCGGATAAAGCTCACCAGTTCCGACGCATAACGCAACTCGCCCACTTCGCCCATGCCCGAGGGCAAGTCGCCGCGCAGCGCGACGATATGGCGAATCCCATGCGCGCGGTACTGGTTGAGAATCGCGCGCAGGCTCTCTTTAGACGAGCCGATGCACGACAGATGCGGCGCGGCCTCGAGCCCTTCCTTCGCCATATCGACGACGGTATCGAGCGTGCCCTGCTGCGTCGAGCCGCCAGCGCCGAACGTGACGGACACGAACTTGGGCTTGAGCGTCGCGAGCTGCGCACGCGTGGCGCGCAGTTTGTCGACGCCTTCCTGCGTCTTCGGCGGGAAGAATTCGAATGAAAGTTCGATCGGGTTCATGATCAGTATGTCAACCGAGACTGCGGTTGCCGAAAATAAGCGCGGACAGCAGCCATGAAACGATGCTGTACAGAATCGAGCCGAAGAACGCCGACCAGAATCCCGAGACCTCGAAACCCTTCAGCAGCGACGCGCACAGCCAGAAGCACAGCGCATTGACCACCAGAATGAAGAGCCCCAGCGTCACGATCGTGACGGGCAGCGTCAACAGGATCAGCACCGGGCGCAGGATCGTGTTGATCAGCCCAAGCACGACCGCGACGATCAGCGCGGTGCCGAAGCTGCGGATATGAATCGACGGAACGAGATAGGTGATGATCAGGAGCGCCAGCGCATTGATCAGCCAGGTCAGCAGCACGGTCATGTCAAGCTCCTTGCAGGCAGAATGTCCGTTAATCGATGGGAAGCGGGCATGGTGAAGAAAGCGGCGCATGCGCGCCGCTCCGTCGTCATACCGTCATGTTTTGCAGCGCGAAGGCGCACCGCAACGCACGTGCTTAGTAGCGGTAGTGATTCGGCTTGAACGGACCGTTCTTGTCGACGCCGATGTAGCCGGCCTGATCGTCCGACAGCACGGTCAGCGTTGCGCCGATGCGCGCCAGATGCAGGCGTGCGACCTTCTCGTCCAGATGCTTCGGCAGCACGTACACGCGGTTCTCGTACTTGTCGCCTTGCGTGAACAGTTCGATCTGCGCGAGCGTCTGGTTCGTGAACGAGTTGGACATCACGAACGACGGGTGGCCCGTCGCGCAGCCCAGGTTCACGAGACGCCCTTCGGCCAGCAGGATCACGCGCTTGCCGTCCGGGAAAATGATGTGGTCGACTTGCGGCTTGATGTTGTCCCACTGGTACTGACGCGTCGATGCCACATCGATTTCCGAATCGAAGTGACCGATGTTGCAGACAATCGCGTTGTGGCGCATCGCCTTCATGTGATCGTGGTTGATCACGTGATAGTTGCCGGTTGCCGTCACGAAGATGTCGGCCTTGTCGGCTGCGTATTCCATCGTCACGACGCGGTAGCCTTCCATCGCCGCTTGCAACGCGCAGATCGGATCGATTTCCGTGACCCACACGGTCGCGCCGAGACCGCGCAGCGATTGCGCGCAGCCCTTGCCCACGTCGCCGTAACCGGCCACGACCGCGATCTTGCCCGCGATCATCACGTCGGTCGCGCGCTTGATGCCGTCGACCAGCGACTCACGGCAGCCATACAGATTGTCGAACTTCGACTTGGTGACCGAGTCGTTGACGTTGATCGCCGGGAACGGCAGGCGGCCTTCCTTTTCCATCTGATACAGACGATGCACGCCCGTCGTGGTTTCTTCCGTCACGCCCTTGATGTGCGCGAGGCGCGTGGAGTACCACGTCGGATCGGCGTCCAGATGACGTTCGATCGACTTGTACAGCGCGACTTCTTCCTCGTTGGTCGGCTTGGCGATCACCGAGCGGTCTTTCTCTGCCTTCGAGCCGAGGATCAGCAGCAACGTCGCGTCGCCGCCGTCGTCGAGAATCATGTTGGCGAACTCGCCGTTCGGCCATTCGAAGATGCGGTGCGAGAACTCCCAGTATTCGTCGAGCGACTCGCCCTTGAACGCGAACACCGGCGTGCCGGCCTTGGCGATGGCGGCGGCGGCGTGATCCTGCGTCGAGAAGATATTGCACGAGGCCCAGCGCACGTCCGCGCCGAGCGCCGTCAGCGTTTCGATCAGCACGCCGGTCTGGATGGTCATGTGCAGCGAACCGGCGATACGCGCGCCCTTCAGCGGCTGCTGCGCCTTGTACTCGTCGCGCGTTTGCATGAGGCCGGGCATTTCCGTCTCTGCAATGGTGAGTTCCTTGCGGCCCCAGTCGGCGAGCGACAGGTCGGCAACGATGTAGTCCTGGGAAGCCTGGGAATCGATAACTGCGGCGTTCATCACGCCCTCCTTTCTAAATAGTGACTAGAAATTTGACGTGAGCGCGGTTCGATGCGGTGGATAGGACAGCGCAATTGCGCATCCGGGCCCTCCGATTGAAGCCTTCGAGCCTGGCGGGCGGCCGGCGAATATATGCTGATTCGCGGTACCCGTCGCAACGCTCCTCGAAGACGAACGGCGATTGTAGCAAATTGGGATGGGTGTGGGGCGCGGGGCGGAGGCGCTTGTGGGGCGGCGGATGAAGGGCGCGAAGCGGCGGCGGCTTGTGACTTCAGGCTCGTGTTTGTTTGACTGCGGCCGCTGCTAAGGCTCAGGCCACAGCTTGGTTGCCGGCGCAGTTACAGACAGACGCCGCCCCACCTAACCGCGCAACTTCAGGACGGCTTTCCTCCCGCCGTGGCAGCGGCCTCGCCCGCCGCCGGCGTCGTGGCCTCGGCGGCGAGATCCGCGCCCCGCAACTGCGCGATGCCCGCTTGCGCCCTCTCGAGAAACCGAAGCGAAAAAGAGAACGCGTCGGTCACGTCGGCGGGCGACGGCGTCAACCAGCCAAACGCAATGCGGAAGTACCGCTCGGCGTGAATGCCCGCGTGGTAATGCATGCGCACGCGCTTCACGTCCGGCAGCCGCGGATTGCCGAACATCTCCCGCAGCGCCCACGAGAACGCGCCATCCTCGCCGCCGATACGGCGAAACGCGTCATCCATCGGAAAGCCGCCGAGCGCCGCGTACACCGCACGGCGCACCACGAGACTGCTCGGCACCGTGTTGCTGAGCGTCGCCGCGTGCTGCGCAAAATCGGGGTGGCCGGTGATGTCGGCGGGGAAATCGACGTACTCGACGTCGAGCCGCACCGACACCTGCTTCGGATAGTGCGCGAGAAACCCGCTTGCCGCAGTCAGCGCGCCGGGCAAATATTCGTCGTCGGCATCGAGAAAGGCGAGCAGATCGTGCGACGCGTGCAGCGCGCCCCAGTTGCGCGCCCGCGCCGCGCCGCCGTTGCCCGGCATGCGCAGCAGTTGCACGCGCGGGTCGATGTTTGCGTATTGCTGGACCAACTCCGCGGACGCATCGGTCGAACCATCGTCCACCACAATGATCTGCGCGGTCTCCGGCTGAATGCGGCAGCTCTCGAGCGCGCGGGCGAGCGTGGACGCGCCGTTGTAGCAGGGAATAACGATGCAGATAGCAGAAGCGGGCGTCATGGGGAAGCGGCGGCAGCCGGTCGCGTGAAAGGTGGCAATCGTAGCTCGCGGTTCGCACCGCACGTCTCAATATTAGGCGCGCGTTGCAAGGCCGAGCGATTGTCGAAGCCGCCCTCGCCGTCATAAATGCCATGACTTACAATCGCCCGATTCATTCCAATATGGAATCGGGAGCCCGACCGTGGAACTGCGTGCGCTGCGCTATTTCGTCGAAGTCGTTCGTCAGCAGAGCTTCACCGTCGCCGCCGAGCAGATGTTCGTCACCCAGCCCACCATCAGCAAGATGGTGAAGTCGCTCGAGGACGAGATCGGCTCGCCGCTGCTGCTGCGCGACGGCCGGCAGATGGTGCTCACCGACGCCGGCCGCATCGTCTATCAGCGCGGTCAGGAGGTGCTCGCCGCGCACGCGCAGTTGCAGGCGGAACTGAACGATCTCGGCACGCTGGGCCGCGGCGAGCTCACCATCGGTATTCCGCCGATGGGCGGCTCGCTCTTCACGCCGGCCATTGCCACGTTCCGCCAGCGCTATCCGAAGATCGAGCTGAAGCTGTTCGAGCAGGGCTCGCGCGCCATTGAGACGGCGCTCATCAACGGCGAGCTCGAACTCGGCGGCGTGCTGCAGCCGGTGGACCCGGCCAATATCGACGTGCTGCCGATCACTCGTCAATTGCTTTGGCTCGTCGCGCGCACCGGCTCGCCCTGGGACGAATTGCGCGAAGTGCCGCTCGCACAGCTCGCGAACGAGCCGTTCGTGTTCTACGGCGAGAGCCTGGCGCTCAACGACGTCGTGCTAAACGCGTGCCGCGTCGCCGGATTCGCGCCGACTATCGTCGGACGCAGCGGACACTGGGATTTCATGGCGGCGCTGGTGCTTGCCGGCGTCGGCATCGCGTTGCTGCCCGCGCCTTATTGCCGGCGGCTCGATCCCGCGCAGTTCACCTGCCTGCCGGTGGTCGAGCCGGAGATTCCATGGGAAATGGCGATGGGCTGGCGCCGCGACGGCTATCTGTCACACGCGGCGCGCGCCTGGCTGGAGGTGGCCCGCGAAACGCTGCCCGGCCGCGCCGGCGACGACCTGATGCTCGGCCTGACGGGCATCGCCGCGCCGCTTCAGGCGCCGCGCGCGGAATGACAAATGCCGCCCGGCGGGTGCCGGGCGGCATGGTGGTTGGGATTGAGCGTCGCCCGCCTTGCTGCAGCCGGTGACGCGCCACCGACATTACTGCTCCGCGTGAAGCGCGACCGGCCTTCTTGCTGCGCATGAGGCGCCCTCCGGGCATGCTGCTGCGCGCCGAGCGCCAGCGGCCTTTACTGCTGCCCGTGATTCAGCGCCGCCATCGCTGCTGTGCGCCGGACGCCACCGCCTTACGGCTGCGGCTCAGGCGCCCTCGCCCTCACTGCTGCGCGCTGAACTCGATGCGGCGATTGGCGAAGCGTCCGCTAGCCGTGTCGTTGCCGGCGATCGGGTGCGCCTGGCCATAACCTTGGGCGCGAAGCGAGTCGCCCGGTACGCCGGCTTTGACCAGATACGAGCGAACCGCTTCCGCACGTTCCTTCGACAGTTGCAGATTGGCCTGCTCGCCGCCGACGTTGTCCGAATAGCCCGCCACTTCGAGCTTTGCGACGCGCCCGTTGCGCGCGCAGGCGTTCAGCACGCGCGCCGACTGGCCCAGGTCTTCGTTAGCTGTCGCCGGCACACGCGCGCTCGAGCTTCCGAAGTTGATCACCTGCAGGTTGAGCACTTTAGCGATATCGGCCGCGACGCACGTCGGGTTGCCCGTCAACAGAGCCTTGACCGCGCTGCGAAAATTCGCGGTTGCCTGTTCGACGGCGTGATCGGGGTCGAACGCGCCGACGTCGTACGAGGCGCCGAATAGCGACTTCAACGCGCTCTGCCAGCCCAGTTTGGCGTTCGCAGCCGCGCCGCTCAGTTCGATCCGCGTGCCGTCGAGTTTCAGTTCCGCGCCGGGCACGCTCATCAGCGGCACGAGGCCGTCGAGGCGCGCGAGCCAGTCGGCCGGCTTGGTGGCCGGGTCGACGGTGATGTTCGCGCTGTAGTTGTTTTGGCCGAGGCGCTTGGTCAACTCGTCGATGAGCTTCGTCTTTTCGGCCTCGCTGCCGACCGTCGCGGTGAACGTCGGCTTACCCGCTTCGTTCACGCTGAACGCGAACTGGCTGTTTTTGGACGGCGCCGCGGCGACGCCCGGCTGATGCGCGTCGCTCGTGGCAATTGCGCGGGCCGCGCCGTTGGCGGCATTTGCGGCGCTCGGGCCGCTTGCGCCGTTCCCGACGCTCGCGCCACTTGCCGCGCTCGCCCCTCCAGCAACACCCGCCCCGCTCGCCGCAACCACCGACGCAGCCGCAGACGCCGCATCCACAGCCACAGCCGCCGACGCCGCGGCGTCCTGCACGGTGCCCGTCACCATCGACGCGACGCCGTCGCTAGCCGCGACTGCCGCTGCAAGCTCACCGGACGCCCCGACCGCCGCCGAAGCCGGCTGCGCCGCTACAGGTTGCGCGCTCTCACCGACCGCATCGCCAGCACGGTGTTGCAGTTGCGCGAAGCTGTCCGGAAACAGATAAGCCAGCAACGCGGCGCCGAGCCCGAGCGCCAGCAGCAGCCACCACAGCCACGCGTGCGAGCGGCGCTTTTCGCCGACCACCGCGTCCGCCGGCACATGAACCGCCGCAGTCACTTCCGGGGTGGGTTTCGCCGCCGGCATCGGATGCTCGATATGCGCCGACACCGCCTTCAACTGCCCGAGCACGCCGCCGGTAAAAGCGCCAACCGTGCCGAGCCCGAGCGCGCCGAGCAGCCGGTCGTTCAGATACGGCGCGATGAGCGGCATCTGATGGCTCAACAGCGCCGGCAGTTGGCCGACGCTGCCCTGGCTTTTCAGCAGATGCTGTTTGAGCATGCCCAGCATGGTCGCGCCGACGATGCCCGTGATCGCATGCGTGGCGTGCGACGGCACGCCGGTTTGCACGGCGACTTCGTCGCTGAGCGACTCCGCGCGGCGGTCGAGCGAACGTTCGAGCAACGCGCGCCCCGCACCTTCGAGTTCGCTCACGCCGCGCGTACTGTCCGTCAGATGCGGCAACTGTTCGGCGATTCGCGCGTCGACATCGGGCGAGACGGCGGTGGCGAACAGCGAGCGCGCGCCCTCAAGCGTCGCGGCCTTGTGCATCAGCCCGGCCAGCAGCGCGGGCGCGGCGGTGGTCACCACGGCGCGCGTCGCTTGCGGCGGCAAGCCGATGCGCTCGCCCAGTTGCGCGACCACTTCGTCCGTCAACGCGGACTGGATCGCGTGAATCAAATTGATGCTCATGCCTTCGCTTCCTGGAGTTCCAGGACCCGCCACCTGACGCGCCCCTAGTTGCGCGGCGATTATAGGTATCCGGAAGTCTCATAAAAGGAACGGCACAATTTATGACGATTTAGACGACGTTCGCACTGGTTCTCTCATAATTGACGTCGGAAATGCGGCAGTTCGAGCGGGCGCACCGACACGTTCACGCCGCGCTGGCCGTCGGCGCGGCGCTTGCCACTGCGCCGGCCTGCTCCACCGTCTGCGGCCGGCGACGGCTCGCCGTCATCAGCTCGGCCGCGCGTTCGCCGATCATCACCGTGGGCGAGTTGGTGTTGCCGCCGATCAGCGTCGGCATCACCGATGCATCGACGATCCGCAGTCCCTCGACGCCTCGCACGCGCAATTGCGGATCGACCACCGAGCGCGCGTCGCCGCCCATCCGGCAGGTCGCGACCGGGTGATAGATCGTGTCCGCGTGCTCGGCGATGGTCTGGCGCAACTGTTCGTCGGATTGTCCGGGCCGCGTGTACAGTTCGCGGCCGCCGTGCAGCGCAAGCGACGGCGCGTCGAGAATGCGCCGCGCCATCTGCACGCCTTCGACCAGCAGATCGAGATCGCGCGAATCGCTGAAAAAACGCGGGTCGATCACGGGCGCCACGCGGGCATCGGCGCTCGCGAGCGTCACCGAGCCGCGGCTAAACGGCCGCAGCACGCACACATGCAGCGAATAGCCGTGGCCCCAATGCATGTGCCGGTTATGGTCGTCGACGAGCGCCGCGCAAAAATGCAGTTGCAGGTCGGGCCGCTCGAGCGTCGGCCTGCTCTTCAAAAAGCCGCCCGCCTCGGCGACGTTGCTCGACAACATGCCGCGGCCGTGGCGCATGAAGGTGACGAACTGCGGCACCATCCGCGCGATGCCGCGCACCGAGAAACCGGTCGGCTCGATCGACGACACGCGCTTGTTGATCGTGAAATCGACGTGGTCGATCAGGTTCTGGCCGACTTCCGGCGCATCGTGCAAGACCTCGATGCCATGCGCTCGCAGATGCCCGGCCGGCCCGATGCCGGAGCACATCAGCAATTGCGGCGAATTGAACGCGCCCGCCGCGAGCACGACTTCGGCGCGCGCGGTCAGTGTCTCGCGACGGCCGCCGCGCACCACATCGACGCCGCTCGCGCGCTTGCCGTCGAACACCACGCGCAGCACCGTGGCATCGGCGATCGTATGGAGATTGGCGCGCTCGCGATCGTAGATATAAGCGCGCGCGACGCTGCAACGCCGGCCATCGCGCTGCGTGACCTGATAGAAGCCGATGCCTTCCTGATCGGCGCCGTTGAAGTCGTCGTTCGGCTTGTAGCCGGCTTCCATCGCGGCCTGCACGAAGCGCTTGGAAAACGGATTCCGGTAGCGCAGATCCGACACGGAGAGCGGGCCGCTGTCGCCGTGCCACGCATCGGCGCCGCGCTCGTTGCCCTCGGCGCGGCGAAAGTACGGCAGCACGTCCTGCCACGACCAGCCGTCGCAGCCCAGTTGCGCCCATTCGTCGTAATCGAGCGGATGGCCGCGCGTGTAGATCATCGCGTTGATCGCGCTCGATCCGCCGAAGCCGCGCCCGCGCGGCTGATAGCCTCGCCGGCCGCCGAGTCCCGGTTGCGGCGTTGTCAGATAGCCGTAGTTCGTCCTGAGCTTGTTCGGCACGACCGCCGCGACGCCCACCGGCATATTGACGAACAGGTTGCGGTTCGTATGCGGGCCCGCTTCGATCAGGGCAATCGTCGCGTCGGGACAGTTGTCCGCGAGACGGCTCGCGAGCGCGCAGCCGCCCGAGCCGGCACCGACGATGATGTAGTCGTATTCCATCGCTCCTCCTGATGGGCGCGTTGTCTGCGCACCCTGTCTCGTGCACACTTGTCTACGTGTGTTTCCCGGCATTGTAGGGACGGTTCGGAGGCCGCGGCGGCTTCGCGTCAGAGCAATTACTCTAAACCTAAGGGCCCCTGCGCCCCTATGATGAAAGACCCGCAGACGCCCGCCGCGCGGCGGCTTGCGGGATTCAAACAGGGTCGGTGAGCGATGTGCTTTTGGCGCACGGTGAGTCGGTCGCAATCAAACGGCGCGGCGCGGACGCATGCTAACGACTGCGCACGGATTGCGCGCCGATGCCGCAGCGAAAACGCATAGAGCGCGCACAGACAGCGCACGCAAAGCGCCCACTTGGCGCAAACGCCGCGCGATAAAAAACCCGCGCCGGCGCCCTTGCCGCGAACACGCGGCGAACGGAGACAGCAGATGCAACGCCATAGCTTCGGCCAGACTCACGAGGTCACCAATCAGGTGCCGCCGCTCGCGGACTACAACCTCTTTTCCACCGACGCCGCGCTATCCGCCGCGCTCGAACGCGACGGCGCCGCATGGCATCGCGACGCGCTGCTGCGGCACGGCGCGGCGCTGACCACGCCGGAGACGCTCGCGCTCGCCGAACTCGCCAACCGTCACACGCCCGAGCTTTCGACGCACAGCCCGCGCGGCGAACGTATCGACGCGCTCGAGTTTCATCCCGCGTGGCATGAGCTACTCGCGCTGCTGCGTCGCGAGGGATTGCACGCGCTGCCGTTCTCCGACCCGCGGCCGGGCGCGATGGCCGCCCGCTGCGCTGGGTACTTCCTGCATGCGCAGATCGAGTCCGGCTCGCTGTGCCCGTTGACGATGACGTTCGCGAGCATTCCGGTATTGCAGCGCGAGCCTCAACTGTTCGAGACGTTGCGCGACAAGCTGTATGCGCGCGGGCACGATCCACGCGATGTGCCGCTCCCACAAAAAGCGTCCGCGATGATCGGCATGGGCATGACCGAAAAACAGGGCGGCTCGGACGTGCGTAGCAATCAGACCCAGGCGCGCGCGATCGCCGCCGGCGGCCGCGGCGGCGCCTATGAACTGGTCGGCCACAAATGGTTTTTCTCGGCGCCGCAATGCGACGCTCATCTGGTGCTTGCGCGCACGCACGATCACGTCGGCCTGTCGTGCTTTTTCGTGCCGCGCTTCACGCCCGACGGCAGCAAGAACGCCGTGCAGATCCAGCGTCTGAAAGACAAGCTCGGCAATCGCTCGAACGCGAGCAGCGAAGTCGAATTCCTCGACGCGTTCGGCATCATGATCGGCGACGAAGGACGCGGCGTGCCGACCATCATCGAAATGGCGAACTACACGCGGCTCGATTGCGTGATCGGCAGCGCGGCGCTGATGCGCGCGGCGCTCGTGCAGGCGATTCATCATGCACGCCATCGCAGCGCGTTCGGCCGCAATCTCGTCGATCAGCCGTTGATGCGCAATGTGCTCGCCGACCTCGCGCTCGAATCGGAAGCGGCCACCGTGCTGTTCATGCGGCTCGCGCAGGCGTTCGAGCAATCCGCCGATGCAGGCACAGCGACGTCCCCGGCCGATTCAGCGGCTGCATCCGCCGAGCGCGCATGGCGGCGCATCGTGACGCCGGCGGCGAAATACTGGGTTTGCAAACGCGCGCTCGAATTCACCGGCGAAGCGATGGAAGTGTGGGGCGGCAACGGCTACGTCGAGACCGGTCCGATGGCGCGCTTCTATCGCGAGGCGCCTGTCAATTCGATCTGGGAAGGCTCCGGCAACGTGATGTGCCTCGACGTGCTGCGCGCGATGGAGCGCGAACCCGACGCGGCGCAGGCGCTCTTCGCGCAATGGCAGGCCGATGCCGCCGCGCATCCTGCGTTGAGCGCGGCGCTCGGCAAACTCGCCGCGACGCTCAACGGATCCGCCGAACATCGCGAGGCTTCGGCGCGGCGCATCGCGCAGCAGATCGTGCTGATCGCGCAGGCCACGCTGCTCGTGAGGCATTCGCCCGCCGTTGTCGCGGAGGCCTTCATTGCCACCCGTCTCGCGGATGGCTGCGGCGAAAGCGGACGCGTCTACGGCACGCTGCCCGCCACGTTCGATCACGCGGCGATCGTCGAACGCGCTTTTCCGGTTTGAAACCGCAGCAGCCGCGCGCAACAAAGCAACAACACCAATAAGCGCATCTTTCATCAGGGAGTGGTGAACAATGAAGAACGATTTGCCCGAGGTCGCCGCGCTGCAAGCGCTGCTTGGCGATCAGCGTCATGCGTATTTGCGTGCGCCGTATCCGTCGTGGGAAACGCGCGCGGCGCATCTGCAAGCGCTGCGCAAAGTGCTGCTCGATAATCGCGACGCGCTCGCCGACGCGATGAGCGCCGACTTCGGCAATCGTGCGAAACAGGAAGTGCTGCTTGCGGAATTCCTGCTGGTGAAGGAGGAAATCGACGCGGCCCTGCGCCACGGCAAACGGTGGATGAAACCGCAGCGCCGCCGCACCAACAAATGGCTGCTGCCGGCCCGCGCGAAAGTGGTGCCGCAGCCGCTTGGCGTGATCGGCATCATCGTGCCGTGGAATTATCCGGTGCTGCTTGCCGCCGGGCCGCTCATCAGCGCGCTCACCGCCGGCAATCGCGCGATCGTCAAGATGTCCGAACTAACGCCGCGCACGTCCGCGTTGTTCGAGCAGTTGATCGGCCAGACCTTCGCGCGCGATCACGTCGCGGTCGTCAACGGCGATGCCGCGCTTGCCGCGGCGTTCAGCGCGCAGCCCTTCGATCATTTGCTGTTCACGGGATCGACGAAAATCGGCCACGAGGTGATGCGCGCCGCCGCCGAGCATCTGACGCCGGTCACGCTCGAACTCGGCGGCAAATCGCCGGCGATCATCGGCGCGCACGCGCGTTTCGAGAATGCCGTGGATAACCTCATCGCCGGTAAGACGCTCAATGCCGGGCAGACCTGCGTCGCGCCAGACTACGTGCTCGTGCCGCGCGGCAAGGAGCAGACTTTCATCGAGCGGGCGCGCGTGCGGATGGCGAAGATGTACCCCGGCTTCACGCACAACCCGGATTACACGTCGATTATTTCGCCGCGCCACTTCGAGCGGCTCGAGCGTCTCGCGGACGAAGCCGAGGCCGCCGGCGCGCAGTTGCATCCGCTCACCGACAGCACGCCGGATGCTGCGAGCCGCCGCTTTCCGCCTGTCGCCGTGACGAATGCGCCCGCCGATTGCGAGTTGATGCGAGAGGAAATTTTCGGGCCGCTGCTGCCGATCGTCGCGTATGACACGCTCGACGACGCAATCGCGTGGATAAACGCACGGCCGCGCCCGCTCGCGCTTTATCTGTACGCCGACGACGCCGCGACCATCGAGCGCGTCACGCACGAAACCATCGCGGGCGGCATGGCGATCAACGAAACGCTGATGCATCTGGCCTGCGAAAGCCTGCCGTTCGGCGGAGTGGGAGCCAGCGGAATGGGCGCTTATCACGGCTACGAAGGCTTCGTGACGTTTTCGAAGATGAAGCCGGTGTTGACGCAGGCGCGTCTGAACGCGCGCGGATGGATCGCGCCACCTTACGGCAAGCGCGTCAATGCGCTGTTGAGGTTGATGATGCGGTTTTGATTGCGGCTCGCTGCATGGTTGCGCAGTGGCGCGGTTACGCCGAAGCTCACCGCCCGTCACCCGCACCATCGATGTCGACCGCGACAACATCGGTGACATCCTCCACACCGCTCTTCGCGCTGCCCGACGCGGCCTGCGGCGGCTCGCGCTCCGCTCCGCTTTCCAGCCGATGCAGCCACGCCAGCAATTCGGCGACCGCCTGATAAAGCTGCGGCGGAATGCGCGCGTCGAGGTCCACCTGCATCAGCAGCGAGACCATTTCGGGCGCTTCATGCACGTACAGCCCGGCTTCCTTCGCGCGCTGCACGATCATGTCGGCGAGCATGCCGTAGCCCTTCGCGATCACGCGCGGCGCGGGATCGCCGCCATTGGCGTCGTAGACGAGCGCAGCCGCGCTGCGGCGATGTTTGCGGCTCATCACATGTCCCAGTCGAAATCGTCGGGCGGCGCGCGCCGGCCCTTTTCTGCCGCCGTGTTTGCCCCGCCATTCCCCGCCGCCGACGAAGCCGCAGCACCCGCGCCCGCCGAGGCCGATCGCGCATACGCCGACGCCGCTGCCTGAGCGGCCGCCGCAGCGCTCGCCGTCGCCGCGCCCGTCGCAGGCGCGCCGCCGCCGATCTCGCGAATCGTCAACACGTGCAACTGGATGCCCGCCGCCGCTAGCCGCTGACGAAAGCCCTCGCCCTGCATCGCAAGCCGCGCCGCGCCGCCCGGACTTGCCTGCACGCGCGCGACGAGGCGCATGCCGGTCAAGGTCAATTCGGCGTCGACGGTGCCGAGCGTCGGCAGCGACAGCGTCAGCCGCGTGCGCCACGGCTGGTCCTCTTCGCTGGCCGTGCCGCCGCCGCTGCGGTCCCACTCGTCGCCGTCCTGTTCGATGGTCCAGTCGAGTTTCGCGCCGGGCCACGCTTCGCCGGTCCAGCGGAACTGGCCGGTCGCAAGCAGATCGAGCTGCTGACGCACAAGCGGCACGGTCGCGGGATGAACCGCGGCGGCTTGCGCCGTCTGCTGCGAGCTGCCGTCCGCCGCTGCCGACGCGGCGTTGTGCAAACCGGCATGCGTCGATTGACCGTTCAGGTCGGACAGCGAACTCGCGAGCACTTCACCGGCGGCGAAACGCGCGGCGTGCGCCGTGTCGATCGACGGCATCGCGCGGCCGGCGCTCGTGCCGGCATTCGCATTGGCCGAGTTCGCGGAATTCGCGAAATTGCCGGCGTTCGGCGTCGCACCGTCAGCCGCCCCGTTCGGCGCCGCGCCCATGCCCGGCCTTGCGCCTGCGCCGGCATTGGAAGCAGCAGACGACGCATCGCCCGCCCCGCTTCCCCAGTTCAACGGCAATTGCGCCGATGCCGCCACGAGCTTGTTCTGCGCCTCGCCGGCGAGCGTCTCCGGCGAGCGCTGGCCGCTCAGCCATTGGGCGAGATGTGCTTCGTAGAAGAGACCGCTGTTGCCGACCGTCTGCGCAAGCGCGGCCGCGAGCGCCGCAACGGGCACTTGCGCCGCCGCGACATTGGCAGTGGCCGCCGATGCAGCGGCGTTCGAAGCGAGATTGGGAGCAGCAGGCGCGTCGAAGAGCGGCAAAGCGCCGACTTCGACGTCGAGTGCCGGAGCGGCGGGCCAGATCGGCGTCTGGCCGACAATCGCCGGAGTCGCCTCGCCGCCCGAACGCACGATCGCGTTGAGCGTCAGCGCGACGGCGGACAAGGCCGTTTGCGCCGAAGGCTGCGGCGGCGCGGGCGGGGCGAGCGGAGCCGAAGTGGTCGGCGCGGTCTCGACGTCCGGCGCGCCGGTTTGCGTGGTGGCGGCGCTGCCGGGACCAATGTTCAGCAGGCTGTCGACGCGGGTCGCGAGCAGCGATGCGAGGGCCGTGTCGATTCCGTTCATGCCGATTCCTTGGTCACATTGGCGGCAGCGCGCTCAAATTCGTTCAGTCAGGCGCCTCGCGGCTGCATCGCGGCTAGATCGCGGCCACCGTCAGCGCGCGCCGTAAAGCTCCTTCAGCACCCGCGACGGCCGTCCGCCGAACAGCGCCGACAGCTTCGCGAGGCTCGGATTGGCGAGGTCGCGGATCGCGGCGTCGTCGGCGAGAATCTGGCGGATCAGCGCGTACTTGCGCAGGCGCTCCGTCTCGTCGAGCTTGACGCCCGTCTCCGCCTCTTTCAGCGCGTCCACGAGTTGCCGGTATTCTTCCTGCAAGTGCACCAGGTCGTTCCACAGGGCGCGTCGGGCAGCCATCAGCATGCGGCAGGACAACGCTGCGATGGCCTCGTAGCGGGCAAAATATTCTGCGTTCGATGTCATCTCATGCTTTCCGCGGCCGGCTGGGCAGCCATCCGCGCTATCTCCGGGGCAATCCCGATCCATGCCTCTTCGAGCGTCGCCAGTAGACCGTCGACCTCGACCAGCATTGCCTCGCTCGCTTTTATATTGGCTTCCAGCAGCCGGCGCGACATATAGCCATATAACGCGTTCAACCGCTGCGCAATCTCGCCGCCCACCTCAAGGTTGAGCGACTGCTGCAGCCCGCTTTCGACGATCTGAATCGCCTTGCCGATCGCCTCTCCACGACCGGCGACATTGCCCTGCTGCACGTGCATCCGTGCTTGCGCGATAGCCTGCCTGGCTCCCTGATACAGCATCACGATCAGACGATGCGGACTCGCGCCCATCACCCCTGTCTCGACGCCCACGCGTGCGTACGCATTGGCTCCAGAGTGTCCTGGGGAAAACATCGGCGCTCCTCCTCAATTGCAACTACGGTTGGTCGTGGCAGCCCATCGGGATGCGTCGCCGCGTCCCGGATTCATGCCTGTATCTGGTTATCGGATACGCAGCGAGAAAGCTTTAGGCCGGTGTAAGGAGGATTAAGGGGTCAGGCCGCGCGTGCTCGCGCATGCTCAAGCGAGCGGCGCGGCGCATGCAGCAGGTTGCGGCCGTGGCGGGCGGAACATTCTTGCCGCCGCGGCCGCCAGCGTTCAGACCTGCATCTGCATGATGTCGTTGTAGGCGGACACCAGCTTGTTGCGCACCTGCAGGCCGAACTGGAAGCCGACGTTGGCCTTCTGCATGTCGACCATCACGTCGTTCAGCGACACGTTCGACGCGCCGAGCTCGAACGCCTGCGATTCGCCGATCGCCTTGGTCTGATCGCCGCTGATCTTGTCCAGCGAGGCCTTGAGCGCCGACGCAAAGCCGCCGGCCGTGGCCGCGCCGGACTCCCCTGCGGCCGAAGCGCCGGCCGCCGCGGTGCTGCCGCCGGTCGCCTGCGCAGCCATCGAATGCAACTGTTGCAGCGCCGACGAAATCGCGTTCACGGGCAAAGTCATGTTCTCTCCAGTAATGACGAGCGGCACGACCAAACCGTACCGATCTGGACGAAAGCATAGCAGCGGGCTTTACGGGAAAGCCCCGAAACTAGGGGGGAAACCCGGCTCTATTCAAGCAATCGGGCGCGTCTGCCGTGCGGATAATTTCAGTCGTGAAAGTCTCTGTCCATACTCCCGTCGGCTCTCGGCGCGACATAGCGGCAGAACGCAAAGGCATCCCGGAGAAACCCGACGCATGGATTCGTCAGCCAACTCTTTGATCAACCCCGACGCCCGCATGGGCCTCGCCGGCGCGCAGCCCGGCGCGGCGGCGGCGGGCGCCGGCCAGCCCGGCGGCAATGCAGACCTGGGCGGCCTCGGTGGCGGCCTCGGCGGCAATTTTGGTCAGCGCCTGTCCGGTCTCGCGCAGATGCGCGGCAACCCGCGCGCACCGCTCATCTTCGCGGTCGCGCTGCTCGTCGCCATCGTGGCGGGCCTGTTCCTCTGGTCGCGCGCGCCGGACTACAAGGTGCTCTACAGCAACCTGTCCGACCGCGACGGCGGCGCCATCATCACGGCGCTCCAGCAGGCGAACATTCCGTACAAGTTCTCGGAGGCCGGCGGCGCGATCCTCGTGCCGTCCGAGCAGGTGCATGAGATGCGCCTGCGCCTTGCATCGCAGGGATTGCCGAAGAGCGGCTCGGTCGGCTTCGAACTGATGGACAACCAGAAGTTCGGCATCAGCCAGTTCGCCGAGCAGATCAACTATCAGCGCGCGCTCGAAGGCGAGCTGGAACGCACGATCGAATCGGTTTCATCGGTGAAGTCGGCGCGCGTCCATCTGGCGATTCCGAAGCCCTCCGTGTTCGTGCGCGACAAGGAAGCGCCGTCGGCGTCGGTGCTCGTCAATCTGTATCCGGGCCGCGCGCTCGACGAAGGCCAGGTGCTTGCGATCACGCATATGGTGTCGTCGGCGGTGCCGGAAATGCCGGTCAAGGGCGTGACCATTCTCGACCAGGACGGCAATCTGCTGACGCAGCCGTCGGTGGGCGGCGGGCTCGACGCGTCGCAACTGAAGTATCGCCAGCAGATCGAGCGCAGCACGCAGCAGCGCATCGACGCGATCCTCGCGCCGCTGTTCGGCTCCGGCAATGCGCATTCGCAGGTGAGCGCCGACATCGACTTCTCGCGCAGCGAACAGACTTCGGAAAACTACGGCCCGAACGGCAATCCGCAACAGGCCGCGATTCGCAGCCAGCAATCGAGCACCGCAACCGAAATGTCGCAAGGCGGCGCCTCGGGCGTGCCGGGCGCGCTGTCGAACCAGCCGCCGCAGCCGGCATCCGCGCCGATCAATGCGCCCGCCGGCGCAAGCGGCGGTGTGACGACGACGCCGGTCAGCGACCGCAAGGACATGACGACCAACTACGAGCTCGACAAGACCGTGCGTCACCTCGAGCAGCCGATGGGCGGCATCAAGCGTCTGTCGGTGGCGGTGGTGGTCAACTATCTGCGCGTGGTCGACGCCAAGGGTCACGCGACGATGCAGCCGGTCACCGCCGACAAGCTCGCGCAAGTGAACCAGCTCGTGAAGGACGCGATGGGCTTCGACGCGCAGCGCGGCGACTCGGTCAACGTGGTCAACAGCCCGTTCACCACCGCGCTCGACCCGAACGCCGACCTGCCGTGGTGGCGCACGCCGGACATGCTGGCGCTCTACAAGCAGATCGCGACGTATCTCGGCATCGGCGCAGTGGCCCTGTTCCTGTACTTCGTGATGGTGAAGCCGGCGCTGCGCCGCGCGTTCCCGCCGCCGGAGCCGGTCGTCGCCGCAGCGCTGCCGTCGCCGGACGAGCCGATTCTGCTCGACGGCATTCCGGCCGCCGAGCGGGCCGGCAACGCCGCGCTCGAAATGGACAACGGCGACGCAGAGCTGCAGGCGCTGGAAAACGCGAAACACAAATATGAGCGGAACCTGGAGTTCGCGCGCAGCATCGCGCGCCAGGATCCGAAGATCGTTGCAACTGTCGTCAAGAATTGGGTGACCGATGAGCGCTGAAGGCGTAATGAAGAGCGCGCTTCTGCTGATGTCGATCGGCGAAGAAGAAGCCGCGCAGGTATTCAAGTTTCTCGGACCGCGCGAAGTCCAGAAGATCGGCGTCGCGATGGCCGCCATGAAAGCCGTGACCCGCGAGGAGATCGACGTCGTGCTGCACGAGTTCGTGCGCGAGGCGGAGAAGCACACCGGCATGTCGCTCGACTCGAACGAGTACATCCGTTCGGTGCTGACAAAGGCGCTCGGCGACGACAAGGCCGGCGCGATCATCGACCGCATTCTGCAAGGCAGCGATACCAGCGGTATCGAGGGCCTGAAGTGGATGGATTCGCCGGCGGTCGCGGAACTGATCAAGAACGAGCATCCGCAGATCATCGCGACAATCCTCGTTCACCTGGACCGCGATCAGGCTTCGGAAATCGTCGCGTGCTTCACGGAGCGTCTGCGTAACGACGTGCTGTTGCGAATCGCGACGCTCGACGGCATTCAGCCGGCCGCGCTGCGCGAACTCGACGACGTGCTCACGCACCTGCTGTCGGGCAGCGACAACCTCAAGCGCAGCCCGATGGGCGGCATTCGCACGGCGGCGGAAATCCTCAACTTCATGTCGAGCAATCACGAGGAAGGCGTCATCGAGAACGTCCGCCAGTACGACGCGGAACTCGCGCAGAAGATCGTCGATCAGATGTTCGTGTTCGAGAACCTGCTCGACCTGGAAGACCGCGCGATCCAGTTGCTGCTGAAGGAAGTCGAGTCCGAAGCGCTGATCATCTCGCTGAAGGGCGCGGCGCCCGCGCTGCGTCAGAAGTTCCTGTCGAACATGTCGCAGCGCGCAGCCGAACTGCTCGCCGAAGACCTCGACGCGCGCGGCCCGGTCCGTGTCTCCGAAGTCGAGACGCAACAGCGCCGCATCCTGCAAATCGTGCGCAATCTGGCGGAAAGCGGTCAGATTGTGATTGGCGGCAAGGCGGAAGATGCATATGTCTAATCGCAACTCCGCGGCGAAGGCGAGCCTCTCGGCCTACCAGCGCTGGGAGATGGCCTCGTTCGATCCGGTGCCGCCCGCGCCGCCGAATTCCGAGGCCGACGAAGCCGCGTTCGAAGCCGAACTCGAGCGCCTGCGGGAAGCCGCGCACGCGCAGGGCATCGCGTCCGGCCACGTCGCCGGTCAGGCGCTCGGCTACCAGGCGGGTTACGAGCAAGGCCACGCGCAGGGTTTCGAGCAAGGCCGAAGCGAAGCACGCGAGGAAGCGGCGCGGCTTGCCGCACTCGCCGAAACGTTCAAGGCCGCGCTCGACGGCGCACAAGGCGCGATCTCGGAGACGCTCGTCTCGCTCGCGCTCGACATCGCGCAACAGGTGGTGCGCCAGCATGTGCAGCACGACCCGACCGCGCTGATCGCCGCCGCGCGCGAAGTGCTCGCCGCCGAACCGGCGTTGACGGGCGCGCCCGCGCTGATCGTGAGTCCCGCCGATCTGCCCGTGGTCGAAGCGTATCTGATGGAAGAACTGCAAACGCGCGGCTGGACCGTGCGCACCGACCCGGCCGTGGAGCGCGGCGGCTGCCGCGCGCAGGCCGCGAGCGGCGAAGTCGATGCCGGCATCGATACACGCTGGGAACGCGTCGCCGCGGCGCTCGGCAAAGTGAGTACATGGTGAAGCCGACGCTCGAGGAAATCCGCGCAAGCGACCTGACGCCGCTCGAACGCGAACTGGCGCTGGCGTCGTTCGGTGCGGAGGCGCTTGCCGAAACGTCGTTTGCGGACGCCGCTCCGGACGCCGCGGTGTTCGCTCAAGCGACTGAAGACGTGGCTGCTGCCAATCACGCGCATCCGCTGACGGGCGCCGCCGCGAGCCGCGAGTCGGCACCGGACGCAGCAGGTCTCGCGCGCGCCGCCTCGAAAGCAACGGCTGCCGCGCCCTACGATCCCGCGCTCGACAGCAATCCGCACATGCAAGCGTGGCGCGGCCGGCTCGACGCGCTGCGCGCGCGCAACGCGATCGCCAAGCCGATGCGCGCATGCGGGCGCCTCACGCGCGCCGCGGGTCTCGTGCTTGAAGCAGTCGGCCTGCGCCTCTCGGTGGGCGCGGAAGTGATGATCGAACTGCCACTCGGCAGTTCGCTGCCGATGGCCGAAGCCGAAGTGGTCGGCTTCTCCGGCGACAAACTCTTTCTGATGCCGACCACCGAAGTGATCGGCCTGTTGCCCGGCGCGCGTGTCTATCCGCTGGAGAGCGCGCCGATTGCCGACCCGATGGCGGGCGCGAAGCGTCTGCCGGTCGGCTGGGAATTGCTCGGCCGCGTGCTGGATGCGTCCGGCCGGCCGCTCGACGGACTCGGCCCGCTCGGCGCGCACGCCGATGCGCCGCTGTCCGCGCCGGTGATCAATCCGTTGAATCGGGAGCCGATTCACAAGGTGCTCGACGTCGGCGTGCGCGCGATCAATGCGCTGCTGACCGTCGGACGGGGGCAGCGCATGGGCCTCTTCGCGGGTTCGGGCGTCGGTAAATCGGTGCTGCTCGGCACGATGGCGCGCTATACCAGCGCCGAAGTGATCGTGATCGGCCTGATCGGCGAACGCGGCCGCGAAGTGAAGGAATTCATCGAACAGATTCTTGGCGAGGAAGGTCTCGCGCGCTCCGTCGTGATCGCCGCCCCCGCGGACGTTTCGCCGCTCTTGCGGATGCAGGCCGCCGCGTATTCGACGTCGCTCGCCGAATATTTCCGCGATCAGGGCAAGCATGTGCTGCTGCTGATGGATTCGCTGACCCGTTACGCAATGGCGCAGCGCGAGATCGCGCTCGCCGTGGGCGAGCCGCCCGCCACCAAGGGCTATCCGCCTTCGGTGTTCGCGAAGCTGCCGGCGCTCGTCGAACGAACCGGCAACGGGCCGGCGGGCGGCGGCTCGATCACCGCGTTCTATACCGTGCTGACCGAAGGCGACGACCAGCAGGACCCGATCGCCGATTCCGCGCGCGCGATTCTCGACGGCCATATCGTGCTGTCGCGCTCGCTCGCGGAAGCCGGCCACTATCCGGCGATCGACATCGAAGCGTCGATTAGCCGGGCAATGACCGCGCTGATCGACGATAACCATCTGGACAAAACGCGTATGTTCAAGCAGATGCTGTCGCGCTATCAGCGCAACCGCGATCTGATCAACGTCGGCGCTTATTCGAGCGGGCGCGACGCGCTGCTCGACCGCGCGATCGCGCTGTATCCGCGGATGGAAGCCTTCCTGCAACAGGGCTTTCGCGAGTGCGCGAACTTTGAACCGAGTATCGAGATGCTGGACGCGCTGTTTGCCCAAGGAGCCTGACGATGGCGAAACACTTTCCGATCAAGACGCTGATTGGCCTCGCGCAGGACGATGTCGACGCCGCCGCTCAACGTCTTGGCCGCGCGCAGCGCGAGCGCAACGACGTCGAGGCGCAGCTGAACGCCCTCGTGCAGTACCGCGACGAATACCACGCGCGTTTCACGGCGACCGCGCAAGCGGGCATGCCCGCCGGCAACATGCGCAATTTCCAGGCGTTCATCGACACACTCGACGCGGCCATCGAGCAGCAGCGCAACCTGCTCGTGACCGCGAACGCGCGAGTCGAGGCAGCCAAGCCCGACTGGCAGCGTCAGAAGCAGAAGCTCGGCTCGTACGAAGTGCTGCAGGCGCGCGGCGAAGCCGCCGAGGCGAAGGTCGTGGCGCGGCGCGATCAGCGCGACGCCGACGAACATGCGGCACGAATCCTGAGGATGCGCGCGGAAGGCGCCTGACGCCCGCGCCGCCTCGACACACTGACTCGACACCGTACCCTTTGACGGATTGACAGGACACTTATGTCGTTTCTTTCACAGATCGGCTCGCTGCTCGGCTCGACCGGCAGCAGCTCCACCAGTAAGTCCAGCAATGCGGCGGCGCTTGCCGCTGCTAGCGCGAAGCCGTTTTCGCAAACGCTGCAGCAGAACATTGATTTGCAGAACAGTGCGGCTTCAAGTGCGGCTGCAAGTGCGGCCGCACATAGCGCTGCAAGCGTGAAGGCCACCGTGCCGCAGCCCTCTTCCGCGGACATCTCGCAGGGCTCGAGCGTGCACGACGCGCCGCCGCCGGACGATTCCACGACGAAGAGCGCCGACGACGCAAAGAGCGACAGCAAGGACAGCAGCGCGACCGACGCGGCATCGTCCGCGGCGTCGGCGGACAAGCCGCAGCAGGCATCGACGGACAAGAACGGCGACACGCCGCCGAAGCCGGCCAATGCCGCGAGCGCAAACGACGCCGGCGCCGCGGCGGCAGCCGCTGCCGCTCAGGCGCAGGCGCAAGCCCAGGCCGACGCGAGCGCCGCCGATGCGGCCGGCGTCAATCTGGCGGCATCGACGAACGCGGACCCGACCGCAACCGGCGTGGCCACCGACACCGCGCCTGCCGGCACGCCCGGCAAGAAGGCGCCGACCGATCCGAAATCGCTGCAGGACTCGTTGCAGGCCGCGCTCGCGGCGCTGGCGAACGGCCAGGCTGTGGCTCCGTCGCAGGCTCTCGCGAGCGGCGCGGCAGCCGCCGCGGCGGCGAACAGTCTGGCGAGCGCGAACGCTTCGCTGAACGACACGACGAGCAAGACGCTGGAGGCCGGGTCGTCCGGCGGCGGCAAGGGCTCGGCCGCGGCGCGCGGCGCATTGGGGACGGCGGCGAACGGTACGACCGTTGCCGATCCGACGGCGGCGGCATCGGCCGCTGTGGCGGGCGCGTTGACATCGACGGGAGCGGCGGGCGCGCAGACAGACGACCTGGCATCGTTCAAGAATGCCGCCGACGCGGCGACGGCCGCGCTGGCCGCGAGCCAGGCGGCCGCGAGCGCCGCAAGCACGACGGCGGCCGTGCAAACGACGGGCACCGCGAGCGCGGCGGCCGCGGCGAATGCCTTGGGACCGCAGGTCGGCACGACCGACTGGGAGGAGGCGTTGAGCCAGAAGGTGGTGTTCCTGTCGAATGCGCATTCGCAGAGCGCCGAGCTGACGTTGAATCCGAAGGATCTTGGGCCGTTGCAGGTTGTGCTGCAGGTCGCCGATAACCATGCGCATGCGTTGTTTGTTTCGCAGCACCAGCAGGTGCGGGAGGCGGTTGAGGCCGCTTTGCCGAAGCTGCGCGAGGCTATGGAGGCGAATGGGATTGGGCTCGGCAGCGCGAGTGTCAGTGATGGGTTTGGGCGGCAGGGTGGGCACCAGCAGCAGCAAAGTGCCAGTTCTGGCGGGGGGCGCTCCGCGCGGGGGTTTGGGGCAGAGGCTGGGGCCGCCGGGGCCGGGGTGGTTGTGGCTGCTGGTGATGCCGGTGGGCGGCGTAGTGTTGGGCTTGTGGATACGTTTGCTTGAGCTTTTGCTTTGCCGGGGGCGCTGTTTTTTTTACCCCTTTGGCCTTTCCTTGTTTTCATGGTGGTCTATTCGCGTTGCCCCTGTGCGGGGCGGCACTCACTTTCTTTGCCGCCGCAAAGAAAGTAAGCAAAGAAAGCGGGCTCACACCGGTGGCTTGTAGGTGGGTTCCCCGGTTCGGAGTGGGCAGTGGTGCGCCTTACATCCGTGTCCTCGCGCATTCGACGTTAGTGACAAGGCAGTCATTCTTCCGGCGACGCTTCGCGCGCCGCAGCGGTCGTTCCCAAAACCATCGCGCGTTCGGCCGTGTCGCGGGCCGCGAGTCGTCGCGAGGGTTCTGCGGTTTCCCGCGCCGCGAGCCGTCGCTGCGCTTCGCGCTCTTCTGGCTCCGCCGCCGCGTTCTTCAAAAGCGCGAGCGGAACGCACGCATTTAGCTTCCCGCCAAGCAAAGTGATCGCCCCGCCGGCGCCTCGCCGAGGCGAAGCCGATGGCCCTCACCGCGCAAAAACGCAAGCGGGCGGTATAAGCGAACCCTTCCGGCGAGCACGCAGTGCGAGGCGGGAAGCATGACTGCCTTGTCACGAGCGCGGAGTGTGCGAGGGCACGGATGTCAAACGCACCACCGCCCTCTCCCAACCAAGGGACCCACCTATAAGCTGGCGGTTTGAGCCCGCTTTCTTTGCTTACTTTCTTTGCGGCGGCAAAGAAAGTGAGTGCCGCCCCGCACAGGGGCAACGCGAAATAGACCACCGCGAAATCAAGGAAAGGCCAAAGCGAGCCAGTGGGACCCACTTATAAGCCACCGGTGTGAGCCCGCTTTCTTTGCTTACTTTCTTTGCGGCGGCAAAGAAAGTGAGTGCCGCCCCGCACAGGGGCAACGCGAATAGACCACAGCGAAATCAAGGAAAGGCCAAAGGGGTTAACAAAAAAACCCCCAACCCCCATCCAGACCAACAAAAAACCCAAAGCCGGCCCGCAGGGCCCAAAAACCAGAGATAGCCCGCATTAACCCTTCTGTTCGACCCATCGCGCCGCAGGCAAATCAACAACAATCACTATCACCAGCACTAACGGCAAGCACAGCAAACCTCATGGCTACCACTCCCGCAAATCAGCAAGTCGCGCCCGCTTCCCCGGGCCCCATGAAACGCATCATCCTGATCGCCCTCATCGCTGTCGTCGCCGCGGGCGCGACCGGCGCAGGCGTGTGGTTCTTCATGTCGAAGCGCGCTCCGGCCGCCGCCACGGCTGCCGCGCCGGCGCCCGCTCCGGCACCCACGTTTTTCCCGCTCGAATCGATGACGGTCAACCTCCAGTCGGACGACGGCCAGCAGCACTTCCTGCGCATCGGCCTCACGCTCAAGCTCACCGATCCGAAGACGACGCCGGAACTCACCGAGCATATGCCGGAAATCCGCAGCCGCATTCTGCTCGCACTGTCGAACCATCATCCCGATGAACTGGCGCCGCTCGAAGGCAAGCACGCGCTCGCCACCGAACTGCGCACGCTGATCGAGCAGCCGACCGACAAGGGCGCGGCGCCGATCCACGTCCAGGACGTGCTGTTCACCGAATTCGTCGTGCAGTGACGCGCTTGCGCACTGCCATCATCCAACGTCACGGTATGCACGAGGAATAAGGAATGGGCCACGAAGAGTTCATGTCCCAGGAGGAGGTCGATGCCCTCCTCAAAGGCGTAACCGGCGAGTCCGACTCTGAAGCCGAGCAAAGCGAGCGTGTAGGCGTACGTCCCTACAACATCGCGACGCAGGAACGGATCGTCCGCGGCCGGATGCCCGGCCTCGAAATCATTAACGACCGCTTCGCGCGACTCTTGCGCGTCGGCATCTTCAACTTCATGCGGCGTTCGGCGGAAATCTCCGTCGGTCCGGTGAAGGTGCAGAAATACAGCGAGTTCACCCGCAACCTGCCGATCCCGACCAACCTGAACCTGGTCCACATCAAGCCGTTGCGCGGCACGTCGCTGTTCGTGTTCGACCCGAACCTGGTGTTCTTCGTGGTCGACAATCTGTTCGGCGGCGACGGGCGTTTCCACACTCGAGTGGAAGGCCGCGATTTCACGCAGACCGAGCAGCGCATCATCATGAAGCTGCTGAACCTGACGTTCGAACACTACGCGGCGTCGTGGAAAAGCGTGCGTCCGCTGCAGTTCGAATACATGCGCTCGGAAATGCACACGCAGTTCGCCAACGTCGCGACGCCGAACGAAATCGTCATCGTCACGCAGTTCTCGATCGAGTTCGGCACGACGGGCGGCACGCTGCACATCTGCATGCCGTACTCGATGATCGAACCGATCCGCGACATCCTGTCGTCGCCGATCCAGGGCGAGGCGCTCGAAGTCGACCGCCGCTGGGTCCGCGTGCTGTCGCAGCAGGTGCAGGCGGCGGAAGTCGAACTGACCGCCGACCTCGCGCAGGTGCCGATCACGTTCGAACAGATCCTGAACATGCGCAAAGGCGATGTTCTGCCGATCAACATCCCCGAGCACATCACGGCGAAAGTCGACGGCGTGCCGGTGATGGAATGCGGCTACGGAATTTTCAATGGTCAATACGCGTTGCGCGTGCAGAAGATGATCAGCGCAGCCGACACGATGAAGGAAGGTGGATATGAGTGATCTGAACGCAAAGCCCGAGGAAGCGCTGAGCGCCGCCGCGGCGCAGGTTGCCGCCGACGCGGCGAGCGCCGAGGACGAAGCGGCGCTCGCCGACTGGGCAAGCGCGCTCGCCGAGCAGAACGACAACACTAGCGAAATCAGCGCGACCACGGCCGGCGTGTTCCAGCCGCTGTCGAAAGTGGCGCCGACCACGACGCGCAACGACATCGACATGATTCTGGATATTCCCGTCCAGATGACCGTCGAACTCGGCCGCACCAAGCTCGCGATCCGCAACCTGCTGCAACTCGCGCAAGGTTCGGTCGTGGAACTGGACGGCATGGCCGGCGAGCCGATGGACGTGCTCGTCAACGGCTGCCTGATCGCGCAAGGTGAAGTCGTGGTGGTGAACGACAAGTTCGGTATTCGCCTGACCGACATCATCACGCCGTCAGAACGTATCCGGAAGTTGAATCGATGAAACCGGCAGTCGTTTGCGCCGTGTTGCCTGCGTCGCGTCGCGTATCCAGCCTGGCAATGCGCGCGCTGCTGTCGGCAACGGCCTGCTTCGGCGCGCTGTGCGCTCCGCTCGCCGCGCACGCGGCCGACATGAACGCGGTCAACAACGCAGCGAAGATGGCGTCGACGGTCGGCGCGGGCACTGCGGTTCCGGCGCTCGGCGTCGGCGCGGTATTGCAAACGATCGTCGGCCTCGTGGTCGTGATCGGTCTGGTGTTCGGCTGCGCGTGGCTCGCACGCCGCTTCGGCTTGCAGCCGGGCAGCCGCAGCGGTCTCGTGAAAACGGTCGGCGGCGCATCGCTCGGCGGCAAGGAGCGCGTCGCGGTCGTCGAGATCGGCGATACGTGGCTCGTACTCGGCGCGGCGCCGGGCAACGTGCGTCTGCTTCATACGATGCCGGCCGGCTCGGTCGCGATCGATACGGTCGGCAACGCGCAAGCGGGCACGCCGGGCGGAACAGGCAGCACCGGCAGCACGGGCGCGAGCGGCACCACATTGTCTGGCAGCTTCGGCCAGCGCTTTCGCGACGCCTTGAAAGGCGAAGTGAGCAAACGTTTCAACGGGCAAGGCAACGGGGTTCGGTAATGCAGTTCAGTCTTCAATCGGCGCAGTGCGCGCCATCCTCGAGCAACTCGCACACGTCGATGACCTCTCGCGCCGCCCGCGCAGCAGTTCGGGGCTTGCGCCGCGCGGCACCCGTCGCGTTGCCCGTGGTATTGCCCACGATAATGCTCGCGCTGCCGACGCTTTCGTTCGCGCAAACCGCCGGCTTGCCGGCCTTCAACACAAGTCCTGGTCCGAACGGCGGCACCACGTATTCGCTGAGCGTGCAGACGATGCTGCTGCTCACGATGCTGTCGTTCCTGCCCGCGATGGTGCTGATGATGACGAGCTTCACGCGCATCATCATCGTGCTCTCGCTGCTGCGCCAGGCGCTCGGCACGACAACCACGCCGCCTAACCAGGTGCTGGTCGGCCTCGCGCTCTTTCTCACGCTGTTCGTGATGTCGCCGGTGCTCGACAAGGCTTATACCGACGGCTACAAGCCCTTCTCCGAAGGCACCGTGCCGATGGAAACGGCCGTGAGCCGCGGCCTCGCGCCGTTCAAGACGTTCATGCTGCGTCAGACGCGCGAAAGCGATCTCGCACTGTTCGCACGCATCTCGCACGCCGCGCCGATGCAAGGTCCGGAAGACGTGCCGTTGTCGCTGCTGGTGCCGTCGTTTGTCACGAGCGAACTGAAGACCGGCTTCCAGATCGGCTTCACGATCTTCATTCCGTTTCTCATCATCGACATGGTGGTGGCGAGCGTGCTGATGTCGATGGGCATGATGATGGTGTCGCCCGCGACGATTTCGCTGCCGTTCAAGCTGATGCTGTTCGTGCTGGTCGACGGCTGGCAATTGCTGCTCGGCTCGCTCGCGCAAAGTTTTGTTTAAACAACGCGCGCTCGCGTTGTTGTTCACGTCCCTTACGTTGTCGATGCTTCCGGTTGAATCGCCATGAATTCAGAATCCGTCATGACACTCGCGCACCAGGCCATGTATGTCGGCCTGCTGCTTGCCGCGCCGCTTCTGCTCGTCGCGCTGGTGGTCGGTCTCGTGGTGAGCCTGTTCCAGGCCGCCACGCAGATCAATGAATCGACGCTGTCGTTCATTCCGAAACTGCTCGCGATCGCGGTCACGATGGTGATCGCCGGTCCGTGGATGCTCACCACGATGCTCGACTATCTGCGCCAGACTCTCACCAACATTCCGACGCTCGTCAACTGAGCGCCGCGTTGTCCTTCCTGCATCGAGCTACGACGCCGCCATGTTTTCCGTCACCTACGCGCAACTGAACGCCTGGCTCACCGCGTTTCTGTGGCCGTTCGTGCGCATTCTCGCGCTGGTCGCGACCGCGCCGGTGCTCGGCAACCGCTCGCTGCCGCTGCGCGTGAAGATCGGCCTGGCGGCTTTCGTCACGATCATCGTCGCGCCGACGCTCGGCGCGTTGCCGCAAGTCACGGTGTTTTCCGCCGAGGGCGTGTGGATCATCGTCAACCAGTTCCTGATCGGCATCGCGCTCGGCATGACGATGCAGATCGTGTTTCAGGCGATCAGCGCAACGGGCGATTTCGTCGGACTGGGCATGGGGCTCGGCTTCGCCACTTTCTTCGATGCGCAAGCGAGCAGTTCGAGCCAGGTGCTGTCGACCTACATGTACACGATCGCGATGCTGGTGTTCCTCGTGATCGACGGTCATTTGCAGATGATCAGCGCGCTGCTGGCTACTTTCAATACGCTGCCCGTGTCGGCGAATATTCTTGGCTCGCCTGGCTGGCGCACGCTCGCCAACTTCGGCAGCACGATTTTCTCGGCGGGGCTTCTGCTGTCGTTGCCGGTGGTCGCGGCGCTCCTCATCACCAACCTCGCGCTCGGCATCCTGAACCGCGCGGCGCCGCAAATCGGTGTATTCCAGATCGGCTTTCCGCTCACCATGCTGATCGGTATGCTGCTTCTGCAACTGATGACCCCGAACATGATTCCGTTCTTTGCGCGCCTCTTCACGGTGGGCATCGATCAGATGGGACGCGTCGCGCTGGGTTTCCGATAAGCCGGCGTTTTTGCGGCAACGAACGTCAAAAGCAGCCCGTCAAAACAACGCGCCAAAAACAGAAAGGGCGGAACCGGCTCACACCGGTTCCGCCCTTCTTCATTTGAGCGGCTCGCCGCCCGCGCGATCAGTTCAGGTACTGGAACAACGACAAGTTCTGAATCTTCACGAACGCCTGCTGTGCCGCTTGCAACGCGTTCTGCGCCAGCGTGTATTTGCCGACGGTCTTGATCATGTCCGTCTGCGTCAGATCCGACAGGTTGCTCGCCGTTTGCAGCGTATTGTTTTGCGTCACCTTCTGCAGCGCCTGCACTTCCTGCGAGCGTCCGCCCACGGTCGCCGTCGCGGTCACGACGTTGTTGATCGTGTTCTCGAGCTGCGTCATGCTGGTGACGAGCGCGCTCTGGTAGCTCGCCGTCGACGCACCGCCCGAGATCGGCGATTGCAGCGTGCTGATCAACTGGCTCAGGTTCGCGAACACGTCCATGCTGCCTTGCGTGGCTGGCGTAACGGAGAAGCTGTCGCCCGCATTCGGCGCGCCGCTGATCGTCACCGACTGGCCGCCGAGCGTGATCGCCGAGCCTGCGGTGAAGGCTTGCGGGCCGCTCGTCGTGACCGCGCCGGTCGCCGGATCGGTCTGGCTGACGGTGTAAGTCGTCGACGACGAGAAGTTGATCGAGTACGTGTTGTTGTTCGTCGGATCGGTCGGGTTATTGAGGCTGACCGTGCCGATGACGCCCGTGCCCGTGTTAGCCGCGGCCCCCGCCGGAACCGAGCTCGTGCCGATGGGCGCGACGCTGCTGAAGATCGAAATGCCGTTGTCCGAGGTCTGCACGAGGTGCGAGTCGGTGATCTGCACGGCCGGGATGCCGGTGTCGCCCGAATAGGTGACCACGCCGGCCGAGTTCGTGTTGTACGGCTGCGCGCTGCTTTGATAACCGGCGAACAGGTAGTTGCCCTGCGGATCGGTTGCGTTGGCGAGCGTCATCAACTGGCTGCGCAAGCTTTGCAGTTCCGTTGCGATGGAGCCGCGGTCGCCGTTGTTCAGCGCACCGTCGCCGGCGTTCAGCACGAGCGTGTGGACTTTTTGCAGCACGTCGGTCACGCTGCCGAGCGTCGTCGATTCGAGCTGCAGCGACGCGAGCGCCGTGTTCTGGTTGCTCGTGTACTGCGCGAGAGTCGTCGCCGTCGAGCTCAATTGCACGGCCTGCGCCGCGCCGAGCGGATTGTCCGACGGCGTGGAAAGGCTCACGCCGCTCGAGATCTGCGCGTAAAGCTGCGACAACTGAGCTTGCTGATCGCTCATCGTCGCGACGTTCATGGTGAAGTACTGCGTGCTGGAGATGCGCATGTTCAACGCCTCACTGGAAGATGCCGAGCAGCGTCTGGAACAGGGTCTGCGCGGTCTGAATGACTTTGCTGTTCGCCTGATAGAGCTGCTGATACTGAAGCAGATTGGCTGCTTCCTCGTTGATATTGACGCCCGACACCGACTGCTGCGCGGTGGTGATTTGCGTCACGAGCGAAGCCTGCGCCGTGCTCGAAGTCTGGATCTGGTTCGTCTGGTTGCCGATGTCGTTGACGTAGTTTGCATACGCGCCCGTCAGCGTGACCGTGCCGCCGTTCATCGATTTCGCCGTGGACAGGTTCGACAGCGCAAGCGCGTTGCGGCCGTCGTTGTTCGCGCCGCTGTTCGGGCCGATGGTGAACTTGTCGCCGGCAGAAGGCACGCCGCTGATCGTCACCGACACCTTGTCCATCTGGCCGGCCGTCGTGTTGTTGATCGTGAGACTCGCGCCGGTCGCCGACGAATACGGCACGACGGTCGTCGCGCTCGTGATCGGATAGGTTGTTGCCGGTGAACCGGCAACCGTCACCGTCGAGCCGACCGGGAAGCCGGTGAGGCCCGTGCCGTTGTAGGTGAGCGTGGTGGTCGAACTCGGCATCGTGTAGCCGGCCGTGACCGTGCCTTGCGAGATCGCGCCGGTGCCGGTGTTGGTCGACGCGGCCGAGCCCAGAACCGGCGATGCGGCTGCGATTGCGGAGCCGTCCGTGGTCACGGTCGCGAAGCTGTTCAACGCGCCGCGGGTCGGTTCGACCGTGAACGAATCGCCGGGATTCATCGTGCCGGTGGTCGAAAAGTTCAGGCCGTTGATCGGCTGGCTCAGGTTCGCCGCGGAACCGACCACGGTGCCCGTCGAATTGTCGGTCAGCGTGTAGCCGGTGCCGTTGTACGCGAGCGTGTAGTCGCCGGTGGTCGGCTGCGCGGGGTTCGCGAACGACACGTTGAGCGACGCATTGCCGGTGTTCTGCGTGTTCGCGTAGACGGTCGGGCCGCCGACGGAGAACAGCGCGCCGCCTTGCACGCCCGCAAGCGTGATGCCGAGCGCGTTTTGCGCGTTGACCTGCGACGCGAAGCTGACGGCGATCGCGCCGAGCTGCGCTTCCGCCGGATCGAGCGTCTGGCTGCGGAACGCGAGGAGACCGCCGAGCGTGCCGCCGTCAATCTTGCTGTCCGGCAGAATTTGCGGCGCCGCGGCCGGATTCGCGCCCGCCTGGCCGAGGTACTGCACGGACAGTTCGCTCGAATCGCCCGTCGAAGGCGCTGTACCCAGGTTGAAGCTGTTGCCGCCCGACACGAGCGGCTGGCCGTTGCTCATGAACACGCCGTAGCTGCCGTTGCTGTTGACGACCTGCACGCCGATCAGTTGCGACAGATTCGACACGGCGAGGTCGCGCTGATCCAGCAACTGGTTCGGCGGCTGGCCTTGCGTGCTCGCAGCGGAAATCTGGCCGTTCAATTGCGCGATCTGCTGCGTGTAGCTATTGATCTGCGAAACCGTGTTGCTCAACTGCGTGTTGACGCTTTCGCGCAGCGCATCGTATTGCTGGCCGGCGGCGTTAATCTGGTTCGCGAGCGTTTGCGCGCCGCTCATCGCCGTCTGGCGCGTGGCGAGGCTCGAAGCATTGTTCGAGACGTTCTGCATGCCCGTGAAATAACCCGTGATCGCACTGGCAAGGCCGGCAGTCGGGCTGCCGACCAGATTGTTCAGTTGCGAGATCAACGAGTTGTAGGTGGCCAGCGAGCTGCTGGACGACTGCGCGTTGTTGAGCTGCGTCGTCAGATACTGGCTGTATTGACGCGTGACGGTGACGGTCGAGACGCCCTGCGGCAGGAAGCCCGAACCCGTGTACTGGCCGCCCGTTTCCGCGAAGACCGGCGTTTCAATGGTGTAGCCCGGCGTCGACGCATTGCTGATGTTCTGGCCGGTCGTCGTGAGTCCCCACTGGGCTGCGTTCAGTCCACTGAGGCCGAGATTGATGAGATTGGACATGCGTCATCCTGAAGGGCGACACCGTACACATGCCGCCGCGTTACTTGAACAGACTGTTTAACGGCTTTTGCGACGGAAAATTGAGGCCATTCACGACGCTTGTGAGACTTTGGTTCAACGTTGATGCAACGTTTGCGAGGCCGATGCGGCGCGAGCCTGCATGCGCCCGCGCGCTTCGCTTCTGCTGCGCCTCTGCTCCCGCCCGTTCGTTAGCGAACGAGCGAGCGGCGCTTCATTTCGAGTTGCGTGATGAGACGCTGCAGCGTGTTTTCCGCGCTGCCCGGCAGCGTCAAAAAACGGAAGCCGAGCTGGTAACGCTGCGTGCCGTTGGGCAGCGCGAGCGACCGATGCGACACGAGCTGCAGATCGAGCGACAGACGCCCCAATGAGCCGAGCACCAGTTCGCAGTCGTCCAGACGCGTGCCCATGGGCAATTCCGCCACACGTTCGTCGGCGGTGCGCATGCCGACGCCGCCGAGCGACAGGTCGTGCACTTCGAAGCGGAACGAATCGCCTTCCGGCAGACGGCCGGTGCATACGTACGGATCGAGAATCGGTGCGTCGACGCGGAAATACTCGCGGCGTTGCACATAGAACAGCACTTCCGGAAAGTCCGCTTCGAATGCGGGCAGTCCCTCGAAACGCGTCTCGCGCGGCGTGCCTGTGCCGAACTCCATGCGCACGCCCTCGGGCGCCGCGTGAAACTGGCAGCTCGCGGCGGCGAGCAGACCGCGGTTCTGATCCGACAACGCGCCCCAGTCGAACGTGAAGGTGCGCCCGCGCACGTCGACGTCGAGCAGGCGCGTGACCAGTTGGCCGCCCGCGTATTGCACGGTGAGGAAGTCGCCCCGATTGACGAGATTGCGCAATTGAACGCCGATTTCCAGCGGATTACGACGGCCGAAATCGTGGGCGCTGTCGTCTAACGGAACGTGCGGCTGCATCTGCGTGTCGGTTTGGCCGTTCGACTGATTGGTTTCCATGGGCTTGCCGGTATGCATGTTCTTGCGGGCACGTGCCAGAGCTCCTGCCGGGGCTTTCGGGCGGTCTTTTTTCTGCGGACCGCGGCACGCGCATTCAACCGGACATTGACGCTTCCGGTATGGGCTCTAACGGATTAGCGGCAGTATCCCGCTAAAATTTAGGGGCGCCCAATGAATTATTTAGAGTCGCTTCGCGCAAACGTTAAAGCTCGGGTAACTCGCCGATAACGCGTCGGTAAATCGTCGGCCGTTTTTTAACCACATTTATTGGCCGCGCCGGTTTTCACACTCCGTTTCGCGGGTAGACCGGCTGCCGTCCGGCAGCCGGCCTCTTCCGTCTTGTCACGCGCGTGGCCCCGCCGCATGCTCTCTTCAACCCATCTTGTCCATAATCGACATCAGCTTTTTCGCGTAATGCGGATCGGTTGCATAACCGGCGCGCTGCATGCCGTTGGCAAAACCCTTTACGTCATGCGCGGAATTGATGACCTGCGCGTAACGCGGATTACCCTTGAGCAGGCTCGCGTAATCGGTCATGGCTTCCTGATACGAGTCATACGCGCGGAATTTCTCGACCACGCGCTGCGGCTTGCCGTGCACATACTCGGTGGTGAGCGTGGAAACCGTCTTGCCGGTCCAGTCCTTCGTCGCCTTGATGCCGAACACGTTGTGGCTCGTCGTGCCGTCCGCCTTCTTGATCTCGCTCTTGCCCCAGCCGGATTCGAGCGCGGCCTGGCCGATGATGAAGCGCGCCGGAATGCCGGTCGCGGCGCTCGCGGCCTGCGCCGGACCCGCGAGCTTGTCGACGAAAGCGTCGACCTTCGGCGAGCTGCCGTCGCCCTTTAACGGCGGCGTGAGCGCGCTGTTGGCCGAGTAGCCCTTGCCCATCGCGAGCTGACCGTTCGCTTGCGCATTGCCGTATGCCTTGGCGAGCGCGTTGAGCGCCGCGGTCTGGCCTTCGTCGCCGCCGCTGCCGCCGCCGAGCGCATTGGCCATGCCGGCAAGGCCGCCTGCGCCATTGGCGCCGCTTACCTGCATGCCCTGGTTGCGCATCAACTGCTTGAGCATCGCGTCGGCCACGCCGATTCCCTTCTGCGACAGATGCTGCGACAACTGCTGGTCCATCATCGACGTGAAGGTGGCCGTGTCATGCGAGTCGAACGGGCCGTCCTGCGGCGTCGCATCGCGCATGCTCTTGAGCATCATCTGCGTGAAGACCGCGTCGAACTGCTGCGCGGCCACTTTCATGCCGGCTTGCGGCGATGCCTTCGCCTGCGCGCTCAGCTTCGCGAAACCCTGCACGTCGAGCGCGAAGCGCTGGCTGAGATCGTTCGCCGCCGCGGCGGAATTGGTCGTATCCGAATTCATCTGCTGTCTTCCTTAGATGATTTCCAGGTCGGCGCGCAGAGCGCCCGCCGCTTTCATCGCCTGCAGGATCGACATGAGATCCGCGGGCGTCGCACCCAATGCGTTGAGCCCCTTCACGACTTCGGCGAGGTTCGCGCCGGCCGTCACCATCTTGAGCGCGCCGTTGTCCTGCTTCATCTGAATCTGCGACTGCTTCGCGACGACCGTCTGGCCGTTCGAGAATGCGCCCGGCTGGCTCACCACCGGCTGCGTGTTGATCACGACCGACAGATTGCCGTGCGCGACCGCGCAGCTCTGCAGCGTGACCATCTGGTTCATCACGATGGAGCCGGTGCGCGCGTTGAGAATCACCTTCGCGGCTGCTTGCGCCGGTTTCACATCCAGGTTCTGCAACTGCGCCATGAAGGCGACCTGCTGCTCGGGATCGCTCGGCGCGCGCAGTTGGATCGTGCGGCCGTCGAGCGCCGTCGCCGTGCCGCCGCCGAATGCGTTGTTCACCGCGGCCACCACGCGCTGCGTCGTGTCGTAGTCCATTTCGTTCAGGTCGAGCTGCATCGTGCCCGCTTGCGACACCGAGGTCGGCACCGCGCGTTCGACGATCGCGCCGCCCGCAATGCGGCCCGCCGCCAGCGTATTGACCTGCACCTTGCTGCCGTTCGCGCTTGCGCCCGCGCCGCCGACCGCGAGGTTGCCCTGGCCGAGCGCGTACACCTGGCCGTCGGCACCCTTGAGCGGCGTGAGCAAAAGCGTGCCGCCGCGCAGGCTCTTTGCATTACCGAGCGACGACACGGTGATGTCGATCTGTTCGCCCGGACGCGCGAACGGCGGCAGCACCGCCGTCACCATCACCGCGGCGACGTTCTTCAACTGGATGTTCGACAGCGACGATTGCTGGTTGCTCGAACCGGCCGCCTGGTTGTTGATCGAGATGCCGAGGTTCGCCAGCATGTTGGCGAGCGTCTGCGTGGTGAACGGCGTTTGCGTGGTCTGGTCGCCCGTGCCGTCGAGACCGACGACGAGGCCGTAGCCGATCAGCGGATTGTCGCGCACGCCCTGGATCTGCACGAGGTCTTTCAGACGCTCCGCATGAGCGGGCGTCGCCGCCGGCAGCGCCGCACACGCGAGCGCGACGAAGGCGAGCGTCCGGCCGATCCTGCCGGCAAGCGCTGAGAAGCGGAATGAAACAGTACCCATGATCACCACGGCGACACGTTAAGGAAGAAGCGTTGCAGCCAGCCCATGTTCTCCGCTTCGTCGACATAGCCCTTCGCGGAGTATTCGATTTTGGCGTCGGCCACCTGCGTGGAGTACACGGCGTTCAGATTCGAGATCGTGTTCGGATTGACGACGCCCGAGAAGCGCACGAACTCGTTGCCCTGGTTGATCAGCATCTGCTTTTCGCCGCTGACCATCAGATTGCCGTTCGGCAGCACACCGGTCACCGTCACAGTGATCGTGCCGTTGAACGTGTTCGACGCGTTAGCGCCGCCTGTCGAGGTGAACTTGTTAGCGCCGCTCGCGCTCAGGTTCGCCTTGCCGAACAGGCCGCCGAGGAAGCCCGCCGTCGGCACGTCGAAGCTCGTCGTGCCGTTGCGGTTTACGCCCGCGCCGGAAGACTTCGTCGCGTTGACGTTTTCCTGAATCACGATCGTCAGGATGTCGCCGACATTGCGCGGCCGCTGGTCTTCGAACAACGGCCGGCCCGCGTAACCCGGGTTGTAGATCGAGCCGGGCGACTGCGCTTGCGGCGGCATCGGCGGCATGGCCGTCATCGGCTGCTGCGTGATCGGCTGCTTCGGCACGAGGCCGCAACCGCCGAGCGCGGCGAGCAGCGTGAGCTGCACGAGCGCCGCGGCCATGCGCGAACGAACCGGATTACGAGTGAAGTACGACATCTTGATTACCGCCTGTTAATTCCTGCTGGCTACCGCGTTAAATCTGCATCTGGCTAAGCGTCTGCAACATCTGGTCGGACGTCGTCACGGCCTTGCTGTTGATTTCGTAAGCGCGCTGCGTCTGGATCATGTTCACCAGTTCCTGCACCACGTTCACGTTCGATGCTTCCACGTAGCCCTGATTCAGCGTGCCCGCGCCGTTCAGGCCAGGCTGCGCGACGTTCGGCGCACCCGACGATGCCGTTTCCGCGAACAGGTTTTCACCCTTCGCGTCGAGACCGGCCGGGTTGATGAAGGTCGCGATCTGCATCGAGCCGAGCTGCTGGCTGTTGGTCGAGCCCGCAACCGTGATCGACACCACGCCGTCGCTGCCGATGGTCAGCGACGTTGCGTTGGTCGGCACCGTGATCGCCGGGATCACCTGGTAGCCGCTCGACGTGACGAGCTGGCCTTGCGCGTTGGTCTGGAACGAGCCGTCGCGCGTATAGGCCGTGGTGCCGTCGGGCATCTGCACCTGGAAAAAGCCCTGGCCGTTGATGGCGACGTCTTTCGAGTTGCCCGTTTGCTGCAGATTGCCCTGCGTGTACAGACGCTCGGTGGCGACCTGCTGGACACCCGTGCCGAGCTGGATGCCGGACGGCAATTCGGTGTTCTGCGTCGAGTTCGCGCCAGGCTGGCGGACGGTCTGATACAGCAGATCCTCGAATACCGCGCGCGAGCCCTTGAAGCCGTTGGTGCTGACGTTCGCGAGGTTGTTCGAGATCACGTCCATCTGCGACTGTTGCGCATTCATGCCGGTAGCGGCGATGTAAAGTGAGCGATTCATATTCTTTCTCTCTCCAGGGGCGCGTGAGCGGCCCGTTAGCTAAAGCTCAGCAACTGGTTAGCCGACTGATCGTTCTTGTCGGCGCTTTCCAGCAGCTTGGTCTGCATCTGGAACTGGCGCGCGTTGGTAATCATCGAGACCATCGCGCTAACCGGATTCACGTTGCTTCCTTCAAGCGATGCCGGGGCGACCGCCACGGCCGGATCGGCGTCGGCGGGATTGCCGTCGGCGGTGCGAAACAGGCCGTCGTCGCCGCGCGTCAGCGTTTGCGGATCGGGATTGACGAGCTTGAGCTGATCGATCGTCACCACAGCGGTCGGCGGGTCGCCGGGCGTGAGCGCGGTCACGGTGCCGTCGTGGCCGATGGTGATCTGCGCACCCGGCGGCACCGAGATCGGCCCGCCGTTGCCGAGCACCACCTGATTCGTGGCGTTCACGAGCTGGCCGTTCTGGTCGACGTGAAGATTGCCGGCGCGCGTGTAGGCCTCGTTGCCGTCGGCGGTTTGCACGGCGAGCCAACCCGGCCCTTCGATGGCGACGTCGAGTGGATTGCCCGTCTGCTGGATCGGGCCGGGCGTGTAGTCCGCGCCCGGCGTCGACGACAGCACGAAGGTACGCGTGGTGTTGTCGTTGATCGAACTGCCGTCGCCGAACGACATCGGCACGGCGCGAAAAGTCGCCAGCTGCGCGCGAAAACCGGTGGTCGACGCGTTCGCCAGATTGTTCGCAACGATGGCCTGCTGTTCGAGCGCTTGTGTGCTGCCCGACATCGCGGTGTAGATCAGCCGATCCATGATGGGTCCGTCCTGCTCGCTTACAGGTTGATGAGCGTCTGGTCGACGGTCTGCTGCGTCTTGATCGTCTGCGCGTTCGCCTGATAGTTGCGTTGCGCGGTGATCAGGTCCACCAGTTCGCTCGTCAGATCCACGTTCGAGTTCTCGACCGCGCCGCCTTGCAGCACGCCGTGATTGGTCGAACCCGGCGCCGAAATCTGCGCGACGCCCGATTGCGACGTCTGCTGGAATTCGTTGTTGCCGAGGTTCACGAGACCGTTCTGGTTCGAGAAGTTGGCGAGCACGATCTGGCCGAGCGCCGCCGTCTGCTGGTTCGAGTAGTTGCCGGTCAGCGTGCCGTCGGCGCCGATCGTAAAGCTCGTCAGCGTGCCGGCCGCGTAGCCGTCGGGCTGCAGCGAGTTCACGCCGTCCTTGCCGCCATACTGCGTCGTGCCGGCAATGTTGAGCGTCAGCGCCTGGGGCGTTGCCGAGCCGTCGGTGGTCGGCACCGAGAAGTTGAATACGTACGGCGTGGTGGTCGCCGTGCCGGACGCGTCGGTCGTGCCGAGCAGCGTGCCCGACGAGTTGAAGTTCGCGTGGCCCACGAGCGACGCGGTGCCCGTCGACACGCCGGCGTACACGTCCCACGTGCCGGCCGCGGTCTTGGCGAAATACATGTTGACCGTCTGCGATCCGCCGAGCGTGTCGTAGACCGTCGTGCTGGTCGAGTAGTTATACGTCGACGAGCTGTTCTGGTTGAAGGCCACCGGCGTCGGCGCGATCGCGTAGCTGTCGCCGGTCGCGGGTACGCCGTTGAACGTGACCGTCTGGCCGTTGCCGAGCGAGATCGGCGAGCCGGCCGTGTAGGTGCCGGTCGTCGAGGTGCCGAGCGTCGTGTCGGTCACCGTGTAGGCCGTCGCGCTGGTGAACGTGACGGTGTAGTTGTCCTTGTTCGTGCCCGACGCCGTGTTGGTGATCGTCGCGCCAGGCGTGGTCAGCGTGCCCGCGTTCGTCGTGGCCGCGGTGACGCTCGGCGTGCCGAGCATCAGCGGGTCTTGCGCGTTCAGGTTCAGGCCGGCGGCAATGTTGGTGGTCGCCTTCGGCGCGATGTTCGCGGTCGGCACGCTCAGCGGCACGGTCTGCGCGGTGTTGATGACGCCCGTGCTGTTCGCCGCATAGCCCATCAGTTGCAGGCCCTGCGCGTTCGTGATGAAGCCGTTCTTGTCGAGCTGGAACACGCCGTTGCGCGAATACACGAGCGAGCCGTTGTTCGACAACTGGAAGAAGCCGTTGCCGTTAATCGCGACGTCGAGCGCCTGGTTCGTGCTCGTGATCGTGCCTTGCGAAAACTGCTGCTGCACTTCCGAGAGCTTCGTGCCGATGCCGATCTGGTTGCCCACGGCCGTCGCCACCGAATTCGCGTACATGTCGGCGAATTGCGCCGCGCCGCTCTTGAAGCCAACGGTATTCGCGTTGGCGATGTTGTTGCCGATCACGTCGAGATCGCTCGACGATGCGGACAAACCACTCAAACCTTGTTGGTAACCCATGACGGTCTCCGTGTCTGGAAAGTCGTAACTGACTGAATCTGAATCTGGATCAAAGGATGGCGGCCACGTTGGTCAGCCCGACCGTCGTGCCGTTCGACAGCACGAGGCCCGGCGTACCGTTGCTCTGCATGACGACGCTTTGCACCGTCGAGCTTGCGAGCGTGGTTGCCGTGGCCTGCTGGCCGTTAATCGTGCCGACTGCGCTGATCGTGTAGTTGCCGTCGGGCAGCGCGTTGCCGGCCGAGTCGGTCGGCGTCCAGCCCACCGGAATCGTGCCCGCCGACTGCTTGCCGAGATCGATCGTCTTGACGATCTGGCCCGCCGAGTTCTTCACGACGACTTGCAGGTCGTTCACCGAATTGGCGAGCTGCACGCCGAACGCGCCGGCCTTGCCGCTCGCGACCGACACCGAGCTTCCCGGCGCGAGCACGGTCGAGCCGATCAGCAGCGCGGCTTGCGACTGCTGGCCTGCCGACATCTGCGTCGCGAGCGAGCTCAACGTCGTGTTCAACTGGCTGATGCCGGACACGGTGTTGATCTGGGCGAGCTGCGAGGTCATCTGCGAGCTGTCCATCGGATTGGTCGGATCCTGGTTCTTCAACTGCGCGACGAGCAGGCTCAGGAAGGTGTTCTGCAGATCGGTCGCCGAGGTGCCGGACGTGCCGCTCGTCGAGCTGCTCGAGCTGCTTGAACTGGACGCGCTGTTCGTGCCGTTCATCGTATCGAGCAGCGTTTGCGACACGGTCGTGCCGTTGTTGCCGATGGTGGTGCTGGTGGTCAAGGGGCTCTCCTCAGGTTCCGATCGTGAGCGTTTTCAGCATCAGGGTCTTGGCGGTGTTCAGCGTCTCGACGTTGGCCTGGTACGAGCGCGACGCCGAAATCATGTTCACCATTTCCTGCACCGGATCGACGTTCGGCAGCGTGACGTAGCCGTCTGCGTTGGCCGCCGGATTGCCGGGGTCGTAGGCGGTCTTCATCGGCGTCGGGTCGTCGACCACGCCGGTGACCTGCACGCCGCCGACCTGCTGGCCGGAGCCCGTGCGCGCGCCGCCAATCGGCGCAACCCCGAACACGACCTGCTTGGCCTTGTACGGCTGACCGTCCGGGCCGGTCGTGCTGTCGGCGTTGGCGAGGTTCGACGCCGTCACGTTGAGCCGTTGCGACTGCGCCGACATCGCGGAGCCTGCAACACCAAATATGTTCATCAAAGAAGGCATGTTTGCTGACCTTTCCTGCCGGTTAGAGCCGGCTTCAAATGAGTTCCCGTAGCGATTGTTCTTGCGTACTGCGTGTTGCTTTGCGTGCGGACCGTTATCCGGCCGTTAGCCGCTTACGAGCCCGACTGGATCGCCGACAGCATCGTCTTGATCTGGCTCGACAGCACCGTCATGCCCGATTCGAAGTGCAACGTGTTGTCCGCGAACTGCACGCGCTCGGTGTCCAGGTCGACGGTATTGCCGTCGAGCGCCGGTTGCGTCGGCACGCGGTATTGCAGATTGCGGTAGTCGTCGGGCGAGCCGCCCGCGGGGCTCAACGTCGACTTGCCGGACATGTGGCCCTGCGCGGTCGCCGCCATCGACATTCCGCTCGTCACGCCGGCCGGTTGCGCGAGCGGCAGCGTCGCGGTGTTCGACGCGGTGTGCCCGGCCGCGCCGGTCTTTTTCAGCGCGCCCGCAAGCGACGAAGCGAAGTCGACGTCGCGCGCCTTGTAGCCGGGCGTGTCGGCATTGGCGATGTTCGACGACAGGAGCTCCTGACGGTAAGCGCGCACATCGAGCGCTTCACGTCCAAAGGCGAATTCGGCATCGAGTTTGTCCAGCATAAGAATCTCCGGAGAACGGTCCCGAGGCTTCCCCGTGCACCTCGCGTGAGGGCTGCATCGAGCGGGAAAGCCTTTTTGCATGAGGTGCATCTTATGGGCGGCACGCAAGCAGCAATCGGACGAATAACCGGGAAAGGGGGCTTCTATTCAACGTTTGCGCAAAGGGCACGCTCAATAGAATGCAAGGCGTACCGAATGCATTCGATGGAGAACCGCGATGGACCAGCCCACTTTCGATCCGACGCCCCGCGCAAGAAGCGCGGCGGGGCATCGCATGAGTGCGGCCGTGTTGCGCGCGGTGGCAAGACTTGTGGTGGGGTCGTCGCTGGCGGTGTCTGTGGCTGGGTCTTTGTCTGTGGCTGGCGGCGTCGCGCTGTTCGCCGATGCTGCGCATGCTGGCGAGGCGGACGGCCCGATCGTGATTGCCGGTCCCAACGAACAGAACCCGGCGGCGCTCGCCGCGCTTGCCGAACATATGCAGGCGACGCCCGCGAAACGCACCGGCTCGGCGGCCACGCTCGCCGCGGCCACAGCGCAATCGCTGGGCCGTGGCCCGTCGACGCGCGACGCCGATCCATTCGCGCGCGCCGCTAATGCGAGCGGCTCTATTGTCATTGCGGGCGCCGGCGAAACGCCTGCCGCGCCGCAGATGATTCGCACGAATTTCAAGCCGGATGCAAACGGCGTCGTTACTATTCCCGCGCCGGGCCGTGGCGGTTCGGCGAACCTTGGCGATACGGCAAGTCCGACCGACGCGCCCGCGCGCGCCAACGTCAGTATTAATGCGATGCAGGCTTCGCGCCGCGTCGTGCCGGTTGTCGTCACGCCAGCGCCGCCAGCGAATAGCGCGAGAGACGCCGCGGGCGTTCAGCCGGTCGCGGTCAATGCGCCGTCGAGCGCGATGAGCCGCGCAGCGGTCGGTGTTTCGGGAACTGCGGCATCGGCGGACGCCTCGGTGAGCGACGGCTTCGAAACGCTCGCATCGCGCGGCGAGCCGCCGCAGTTCGGCGCGGACGGCAAACCGGTCGCGCAGCGCTCTAAAGCGTCGGCCAATTCCACGAATACTGCGGCTGCTCGCGTGTCGGCGACGCGGGCCGTTGCATCAGCGGTTGCGCCAGCGCCAGCGGCAACGGTCGCATCCGCGCCCGCGCAACAGAATCCGCGCACGGCTGCAACTACGACAGCGGCTACCGCTGCGCAGCCCGCGCCGCTCCCCGGCCAGCAAGACCCCGAAGCGATCCGGGCCGTCGCGCTTGCGTTCCTGCAACAGCAATCGGCGGGATTGCCGGGCAAGGTGGACATCACGGTCGCCCCCGCGTTTCCGCGCGGTCTCGCGGCTTGCATGATGCTCGAGCCGTTCATGCCGAGCGGCGCGCGCCTGTGGGGCCGCGTGACCGTCGGTGTGCGCTGCGCGGGCCAGCGTCCGTGGACGATTTATCTGCAGGCGCGCGTTTCGCTGCACGCCACGTATTACCTCGCGAGCCGCGCGATGTCGGCCGGCGAAGTGCTCACCGCCGCCGATCTCGTCGCGCGCGAGGGCGATCTGACGGGCTTGCCGCAGGCCATCGTCACCGACCCGTCGCAGGCGCTCGGCTCGGTCACGTTGACGCGCGTTTCCGCCGGCATGCCGCTGCGCCGCGACATGCTCAAAAGCGCGTCGGCGGTATCGATCGGACAAACCGTGCGCGTCGTCGCAGCCGGCGACGGTTTTGCGATTTCGGCGGAAGGCAGCGCGATGAACAACGCGTCGCCGGGTCAGCAGGTTCGCGTGAAGACCGCCAACGGCCAGGTCATCTCGGGCATCGTCAAGGACGGTTCGACGGTGGAGATTCAACTGTGAAACACAACGATCCGCGCGTGGCGAGGGTTTGCGCCGCGCCGTCCGTATCAGGGCCGGATCGTCTTGATAGACAAGGAAAAAGCTGGAGCGATTGCGCTAAAGTTTTGATCGACGCTTGCCGTTATCAGAATCAAATCGTAGAGGAAGCCAATCGTGAAAGTCGATTCCCAAACCAAGTCGAATCTGCCGACGTTGAAAGATGCCGTGTCCCGCCCGCAGCAAGGCGACGCGGCGCCCGCGAACAGCGGCGCGCAGACCGCGAGCACTGCCTCGCAACCCAGTTCCAGTGGCTCGGGCGACGCCAGCGTCAGCCTGTCGGGTCTGTCGCAGCATTTGCGCAGCCTCGCGGCGTCCGGCTCGGCCGACATCGACACGGCGCACGTCGAGTCGATCAAGCAGGCCATCAAGGACGGCACGCTGCAGATCGACTCCGGCAAGATCGCCGACGGCGTGCTGAGCACCGCGCGCGAACTGTTGCAGAACAAATCCTCGTCGACCGGCAATTAATCGACGCATCGAAGTACGGTGAATGGCCGGGCGGCGTTCGACAAACCCGGCTCGCAAATCCAGCGCGAGCCGCCGTTTTCAGCGAGTTGTTGAGATGAAAGACGCCCTGCTTGCCACCCTCATCGAAGAGTATTCCGCCGTCGAGGCGTTCGCCTCGGTTCTGACGCTGGAGACGAAGGCGCTTACCGCCTTGTCGCCGGTCGAACTGCTGCCCTCGGTCATCGAGAAAAAGACCGCGCTGATCGGCGAGCTCGCGCAGCTCGAGGCCCGCCGCGACGAACTGCTCGCCGGCATGGGTTTTCCGGGCGGCTGGGCCGGCATGGAACTCGCCGCCAGCACGGACGAGCGGCTCGCCGCGCAATGGTCTCTGCTGCAAAAAGCCGCCGAACGCGCGCGCCGCGCCAATACGAACAACGGTGAGCTGATTCGCGTGCGCATGGACTACAACCAGCGGGCGCTGGAAGCATTGCAGGTGGTGGTGCCGAAGAAGGCCGGCTTCTATGGCCCGGATGGGCGTATTCCGGCCCGGGCCGCGGCCGTTTAGATCCCGCCCGGCTTCAGGCCTCTGCGTTTTCCGGCGACGCTGTCAGCGCGCGGGAGCGCAGTGCAGCCTCAGCGTGACCAGCGCTAGCCACGGCTAGGGTGAGGCAGGCCACGTCACGCCAACGCCAACCGCGTCACGCCACATTAGCAAATCATCAAAAAGGGCTCGTCGCCACGACGAGCCCTTTCGTTTTTCAATCCCCTCGCGCACTCGCGCTCGCCTTCTCCTTGCACGTTGGCCATCCGGCCAGGTGGCATTAGTCCGCCGCAAGCGATCAAATCTTCCTTTTCCCAACGAGGTTTTTGCTCCACCAGCGGTGCCGTTTGCGCCCGGTTTCCAGGCGCCGTCACCCACGGCAGCAAATTCCACTCTAGCGAGGTTGTGTAATCGTGTGTATGATGCGAGGAGTGCAGTATGAACAGCGGCGAGGTAGTCAAACTGATTCACGCGGCCGGTTGGCGGCTAATCCGAATATCGGGCAGCCATCACCATTTCCGGCACGCATTCAAAGCCGGGCTCGTGACCATCCCTCATCCAAAAAGGGATCTTCCGCCCGGCACGCTGAACAGCATCTTGAAACAGGCAGGGCTGAAATGAAAAACTTGATCTTTCCGGTCGGCATCGAGGCGGGCGACGCACAGCACGCGTTCGGCGTCGTCGTGCCGGATATTCCGGGCTGCCATTCGGCGGGAGACACGCTGGAAGAGGCTTACGCGAACGCGAAAGAAGCGATCGAGGCGCATCTGGATACGCTGCTCGACGAAGGCTTGCCGATTCCCGAAAGACTGACGCTGGACGAGCATCGGCGTAATCCTGACTACGCGGGTTTCACGTGGGGCTTCGTGACCACCCGGAACATTCCCGCGCTCAAGAAGGCGGTGCGCATCAACATCTCGTTACCCGAGGCGTTGGTGCATGAGATCGACAAATACGCGCAGGCGCACGGCATGTCGCGTTCCGCTTTTCTCGCGCTCGCGGCCGAGCACGAAATGGCGGACGCTTGAGAAGGTGCATGCAATGGGCGCGTGCAACGGCGCGTGGAACGGGCGGTGCAATGCGCCTGCTTTGCAAACGCTCCGGCACACAACCGGTAACGCTATTGCCTCGCTATTGCGTTGTTACGCCTCGTTATACATCGGCGCGAGGCGGCCGCTCACGTCGCCTCGGCGTTGGCCCAGGCCATTTCACGCAGGCGCGTGCGCAAACGCGCCACTGCCTGGCTGTGTAGCTGACATACGCGCGACTCGCTGACTTCCATCACCGCGCCGATTTCGCGAAGGTTCATGCCGCGCTCGTAATAGAGCGACATCAGGAGCTTCTCGCGTTCCGGCAAGCGGTCAATCGCCTCGACGAGCGCCGAGCGCAAGCTGTCGTCGAGCAAGGCCGAAAGCGGGTCCGAGTGATCGACGCAATAACGGTCGAGAAACGGTTCGTCGTCGGCGGAACGGTCGAAGTCTTCGTAGTAAATCAGCTGGCTGCCGTGCAGGTCTTGCAGCATCGACTGATACTCGTCGAGCGGCATTTGCAGGTGTTCGGCAACCTCCGTTTCGCTCGCCGAGCGGCCCAGATTCTGCTCGACTTTATGCACGGCCGTTTCCACTTCACGCGAAGTGCGCCGCAAGCTGCGCGGCAACCAGTCGTTGCTGCGCAATTCGTCGAGCATCGCGCCGCGAATCCGCTGGCTCGCGTACGTCTCGAACTGCGCGCCCTGATCTTCTTTATAGCGGCTCGCGGCATCGAGCAAGCCGATCATGCCGGCCTGGATCAGATCGTCCAGATCGACACTGGCCGGCATCTTGGCCACGAGCTGCAAGCCGAGCCGACGCACGAGCGGTGCGTACTTCGTCAAAACATCGGCTTGGGAAATCTTTCCCTGAGCGTTATACATCGTGCTCCCCTTGTCCTTGTGCCGCCACTCAGGCGTGCTGCGCAGACGGTTGGTCGGCGTGTTGCGCCGCTGAAACTGTCGCAGGCGCCATCCACGGCGTTTGCGACGACATCGCTGGCCGCATCGGCCAGTACTGCAATTCGGCTGCGAGGTGCCGGAAGTCGCGCGCAGCCGGTGTCGACGGAAATGCGTCGACGACACAACGCGACAACTCTTCGGCTCGCGCCATCCGCGCATCGGCGGCAATGCAACCGGCGTCTTCGAGCGCCACGGCGAGGTAGCGGCTGGCCACGCCGGCCAGGTTTGCAAAAGCGGTGTGAGCGTCTTCCACGCTCTGCACGTGATTCACCAGCACGCGAAACTGCGCGATCGCGTGCGCGTAGTGCAGGCGCTTCATGCACGCGTACGCGTCGGTGATCGCCTGAGCGGCCATGCGCGTGACGATCATCACGTCGTGCGCCTGCATCGCGAGCGCCGACAGGTGCCCTTGCTGATCCAGTTGCGCATCGATCAGCACGACGTCGGCCGAGCCATGCAGCAGCACGCCGAACTGCGCCGCGCTATAACCCTCGCGATGCGCACGCGCGGCGGCCAGCACCGAGAAGCCGAGTGGATGCCGCGTGGCGGCGTCGTCTAGCGTCATCTCGCCGCGCATCACGGCGACAAAATTGCCCGCGCCGCGCACGCTGCCGGCGAGCGCGCTCACCGATTTTTCGCCCGTGCGCTCGTCGAGCACGAGCACGTCCTTGCCTTGCTGCGCGAGCGCCGCGGCGAGATTGATCACCGTGGTCGTGCAGCCCGCGCCCATCGACCCGCCGGTCACCGCAATCACGCGCGAGCCGCTGCGCGCGAGGAGGCGCCGCAGTCCTTCTGCCTGATCGGGGACGAGCTTATCCAAAGCGAACCTCATGCAGTTCGGCGGTCGAACGCGCGGAAAGCGCGGAGAGCAACGCGGGCACGTCGTCGTCATGCGGGACGAACGGCGAGTGATCGCGCGGAATGCAGAACGCGCTCTTGAGCAGGAAGCGTTTGGTCGCGACGTACAGGTTCTCCGGCACCTTCTGACCGGTCGACACGTAGTGCACCGGCAGCTTGTAGCGGATCACCGTATCGAGCACGCCGCCCAGGTTGGTGGCTTCGTCGAGCTTGGTCAGAATGCAGCCGGCGAGCGGCTGTTGATCCGGTCCGCGCTGATACGCCTGCACGACTTCGTTGAGCGTGTCGCCGTGGCTCGTTGCGTTGAGCAGCAACAGGCGCTGCACCGGCTGACCGGCGCGGCTCAGCATCGCGATCTGGTCGGAGACGAGGCGATCGCGCTGGCTCATGCCGATCGTGTCGATCAGCACGATGTGCTTGTTGCGCAGTTCGGAGAGCGCGAGTTGCAGGTCGGCGCTGTCTTTCACCGCATGAACCGACACGCCGAGAATCTTGCCGAAGATGCGCAGTTGCTCGTGGCCGCCGATCCGGTAGCTGTCGGTGGTGAGCAATGCAACCTTGCTGGCGCCGAAGCGCATCACGCAGCGCGCGGCGAGCTTGGCGGTGGTCGTGGTCTTGCCGACGCCCGTCGGGCCCATCAGCGCGAAGACGCCGCCGCGTTCCATCAGCGTGTCTTCGTCTTCCATCACGGGCAGGTTCGAGGCGAGCACCGAGCGCACCCAGTCCATGCCGTCGTCCATGTTGTCGACGTCTTCGGGCAGGTTGTCGACCATCATCTGCACGAGTTGCGCCGAGAAACCGGCGGCGAACAGATGCTTGGTGAGCGCGCCGTGCGACGGATTGCGGCGCTGGCGGTCGCCCCACATGAGGCCCGCGAACTGTTCTTCCATCATGCCGCGCAGCGACGAAAGCTCGCTCATCACGGTTTCCTTGACGACCTGCTCCATGCGCGCCTTGATCGCTTCGGCGACGCCAGCGGGCGTGCGCGCGTCGTCGGCGGAAGAGGAGGACGGCGATGAAGACGAAGACGGCGACGGCGCGAATTTCTGCGCAGCGCGGCGCGCGGCCACTTGCGCAGCTTCGCGAGCCCAATCGGGCGTGTTGTCCGCTTGCTGTGCAGTGGCGCGGCCGGGTTCGACGGCAGCGCCGAGGCCTCTGGCCATCGCCGCAGCCGGCGTGATCGCTGCCGGACGCGCGGCGTATTCACCGTGCGACTCCTGCTCGCCGGCGATGCGGCGTGCGTGATCGATCAGCCACGGATTCGACTCGGCCATCGTGCGCGGCCCGTCGACGTCGGAGGCCGATGCAGCGGATGCGGACGGCACGCCGGCGGCCTTCAGCAGATCGGCGCGCATGTCGTCGTTCAGACGCGCGGCTGCGGCGCGCGCGCTCGGCTGGCCGACGTGGATCTGTTGCGATTGCGGCGCCGGCGAATGCTTCGCGGCCGCCGCTGTCGTGTTCGGCGTATTGGCCGCGGATGCGCCCTTGCGCGCGTCGACCTGTGCGGCGGACAGCTTGGCGGCATTCATCGCCGCACTCGGAACGATCCTCGCGGCAGGCTGCGCATCGTGGCCGCCTGCGAGCGCCGGGTCGGCGAAGCCGCCCGCCGTCTCGGTCCCGGCTTCCGGGCTCGCGCCGAACACCGACGAGAACACGTCCGGCATGCCGCTCGCGTACGGATTGGCCTGCATCGGCTGAGCCGCGGACATCGCGCGCGGAGCGGCTTGCGCGGCCACCATATTCGTCGATGCGGAGTGCGCTGCGCTCACATCGGCGCGCGGAGCCTTCGGCGTGATCGCCGCGAGGTCGCTGTCGGCCAATGCGACGATCTCGACACTGCCGTCGTCCATGGTTCGATTGGACAGCACGACCGCGTCGGCGCCCAGTGCTTCGCGCACGAGACGCAGCGCGTCGCGACTGGTGGCACCGATAAATTTACGAATGTTCAAGCTGGACCCCCGATGAGGTAAACGGACTGACGGACCGGCAACACACCGCTTCCCATTGAGATCATTATTGCGAAAGCCCTCGACCGACGATCGGTGGATAAAGGCCGTTAAACGTGGGTAATTCGGACGATGGACGCACGCCGCGATTAACGCGCTTGCATCGGCACAAGACGCCGCCCCGTGTGCGAGCGAGCGGGCCTTACGAGCGAAGCATGGACGCCCCAGTGCATGAGCGGTGCGAAAAGTCAGGCGCGGAAATGAAAACCGGCGCCCACAGGCGCCGGCCGATAACTGGAACGTGAAGCCGGATCGCGCGTTAACCGTGCGCGCCGATCAGATTCACGACCTTGATGTTGCGCGTATCGGGCACTTCCGCATACGACAGCACCTTCAACTGCGGCAGGCTGCGGCGCAGGAAGCGCGCGAGCATCGGCCGCAATGCGTGTTGCACGAGCAGCACCGGCGCAAGTCCCATGTTCTGCTGACGGCTCATCGCCTTCTGCGTCTCAGTCATCAGCGTATGCGCGAGGCCGGGCTCGAGGCCAGGGTTGGAACCCGTCGACAGTGCCTGCGACAGCACGCGTTCGAGATTCGAGTCGAGGCCCATCACCTGCATGTCGCCGGTGCCGGGGAACCACTGCTGCGTAATCGCGCGGCCCAGCGCGAGCCGCACGGCGGCGGTGAGATCGTGCGCGTCGGTGATCTTCGGCGTGTGTTCGGACAGCGCTTCGAGAATCGTGCGCAGATCGCGAATCGGCACGCCTTCTTCGAGCAGGTTTTGCAGCACCTTTTGCAGCGTGGTGAGCGGCAGCGTCTTCGGCACCAGATCTTCGACGAGCGACGGCGTGTCCTTCTGCATCCGTTCGAGCAGCGCCTGCACTTCGCGGCGGCCGAGCAGTTCGGACGCATGCGTGACCACGAGGTGATTCAGGTGCGTCGCGACCACCGTGCTCGAATCGACCACCGTGTAGCCGTACACCTGCGCCTGTTCGCGCAGATTCGTGTCGATCCAGATAGCCGGCAAGCCGAACGCCGGGTCTTGTGTCGGCGTGCCCGGCAGCGCGGCGGACACCTGGCCCGGATTGATCGCGAGCCACTGGCCCGGATACGCCTCGCCGACGCCGACTTCCACGCCCTTGAGCGCGATCCGATAACCGTTCGGACGCAACTCCAGGTTGTCGCGAATATGGATGACAGGCGGCAAGAAGCCGATTTCCTGCGCGAACTTCTTGCGGATGCTTTTGATCCGCTTCAGCAACTCGCCGTCCGAATTCTTGTCGACGAGCGGAATCAGCCGGTAACCCACTTCGAGGCCGAGCGTGTCGATCATCGTCACGTCGTCCCAGCTTGCTTCGGCGTTCTCGACCGGCGTGACCGCGGCCGGCGCGACGTCGACGAGCGCCGTCGTGTTCTTGCGCTCTTCGGCGCGCTTCTTCATCGTGCGGCCGAGCTGGATCAGACCGCCGCCGAGAATCAGAAACGCGAAGTGCGGCATGCCCGGAATCAAGCCCATCAGCACGAGAATGCAGCCGGTGATCATCAGCACGCGCGGGTTCGTGAAAAGCTGCCCGGTAAGCTGCGTGCCGATGTCTTCATTCGTTGCCACACGCGACACGATCACGCCCGCGGCCGTCGAAATCACGAGCGACGGAATCTGCGCGACGAGGCCGTCGCCGATGGTCAGCAGCGTGTAGTTCTTGCCCGCCGACGCGAAGTCCATGCCGTGCTGAACCATCCCGACGATCAACCCGCCGAAGATGTTGATCACCATGATGAGCAAGCCGGCGATCGCATCGCCGCGCACGAACTTGCTCGCGCCGTCCATCGAGCCGTAGAACTCGGCTTCCTGCGACACTTCCGCGCGACGCTTGCGCGCCTGCTCTTCGTTGATGAGACCGGCGTTCAGGTCGGCGTCGATCGCCATCTGCTTGCCGGGCATCGCGTCGAGCGTGAAGCGCGCGGATACTTCCGCGATCCGCCCCGCGCCCTTCGTGATCACCATGAAGTTGATGACCATCAAGATGATAAAGACGACGATACCGACCGCGAAGTTGCCGCCCACGAGGAAGTGACCGAACGACTCGATCACTTGGCCTGCGGCGTCAGGACCGGTATGGCCTTCGAGCAGCACGACGCGCGTCGATGCGACGTTCAGCGAGAGCCGCAGCAACGTCGAGAACAGCAGCACGCTCGGGAAAGCGGCGAAGTCGAGCGGCTTCATCGTGTACATGCTGACGAGCAGCACCATCACGGAAAGCGCGATGTTGAAGGTGAACAGCAGATCCAGCAGGAACGGCGGCAACGGCAAAATCATCATGCCGAGGATCATGCAGATCAGCACCGGGCCCGCGAGGGCGCGTAAATTGGTGCCGCTCAAGGCATCGGGCCGTCGAGCGAGGAAACCGGCGCGAGCGTTCATGCGGAGGCTCCGTCTTCGTTAGCAGGGTTAAGCGTGTCGGCGGCTTCCTGATCGGCGTCTTCATCCGATACACCGCCCTTGTCGAGTTCCGCGGGCACTTCGAGCTCGGTCGGTGCGACCGGCACGTCGCCGCCTTCGGTCTTGAAGCGCCGCAACTGGTACACCCACGCGAGCACTTCCGCGACCGCGCCATACAACTGGCCGGGAATCTCGCGATTGAGTTCGACGTTGTGATACAGCGCGCGCGCAAGCGGCGGCGCTTCCAGCAGCGGCACGTTGTTTTCGGCAGCGAGTTCGCGAATGCGCGCGGCCACGAGGTTCACGCCCTTCGCGACGACCTTCGGCGCGCGCATCTCGCCGTCCGTGTATTGCAGCGCGACCGCGAAGTGCGTCGGGTTCGTGACCACGACGTCGGCCTTCGGCACCTGCGTCATCATGCGGCGGCGGGCAATCGCGCGCTGCTGCTGGCGAATCCGGCCTTTCACGTGCGGGTCGCCTTCGCTTTCGCGATGCTCGCGCTTCACTTCTTCCTTGCTCATGCGCAGTTTCTTGTGGAACTGCCACAGTTGATATGGCACATCCAGCGCGGCGACGACGAACATGCCCGCGACCGTCATCCCGCAGCACACGGCGATCAGATGCACGGTGTTGGCGAGCGCGAGATGCAGCGGCTGCGTGGCGAGCGCGAGAATCTCCTCGCGCCGGTTCCAGATTGCCGTGCCGCCGATAATGCCCACCACCAGCGTCTTCGCGAGCGACATGGCGAGCTGGATCGGTCCGTTGATCGAAAAAATCTTGCCGAGGCCGGCGATCGGATTCAGGCGTTCGAACTTGGGCTCGAGGCCTTTCGTCGACAGTTGCCAGCCGCCCAGCGCCATCGGCGCGAGCAAGGCGGCCGCGCCCGTGACGGCGAGAATCGGCAGCAAGGCGTAGAGCCCTTCGCGGCTCGCCGCGCCGGCGCCGATCATCATGCGGTGCGTTTCAAAAGCGCCGGCGTGGTCGAACGTGAACGCCGCGCGCAGCATCGCCTGCAAATGCTCGCCGATGCTGTCCGACATGCCCCACACGCCGAAAAAGCCGGCGGCGAGCAGCGCGAACGTCGAAAGCTCCCGCGAACGCGCGATCTGCCCCTCCTCGCGCGCTTTCTGCAAGCGCCGAGGGGTGGCTGATTCGGTTTTTTCGAGGTCGCTTTCCTCTGCCACAAAGCTCTCCGGTTGGGCGAGGCACTGCGCCTCTTTCCAGTGAGAGCGATTATTCCCGCTCGGCGCAAGCACCGATCGGCGGATAAGGAAGGAGAAACCGGGGCTTTTCGGCGGATGGACAAGCGGCGCGCGAAACCGCGCGCCGCCGCAAAAAACAACGCCCGCGCTGTTGAGCGCGGGCGTCGTGGAGAGCTTTCAGGCGTTGCGTTGCCGCAGACTAGCTTGCGTAGGCCACGAACGGCGCCTGCGTGCCGCCGTTCGGCCGTAGATCGAAGCCGTGATAAACGTGGCGTCCGTAGAAGAACGGCAAACCGAGGTCGAACGCGGCGAGCCCGCCGATCTGTCCGGCCAGGTCGTTGAACGCATAGTTGGTGCCGTTACCGAATAGCGTCGACGCACTCTGGATGCCGATATTCGCCACCGCCTGCACGCTGTTCTGGCCGACCAGCGTGATGGAGCGGGTCTGCGCGCCGGACGGGCAATAGAAGCCCGAGAAGTTGCTGCCGCACAGCGTGAGCGAGCTGTCGTTGAAGAAATAGCCGTTCGAGCCCGAATCCAGGAACGCCGTGATCGTGTTGCCGTTGAACACGCTGTTGGTCAGGTCGCCTGCGCCGTCGGTGGTGAAGGTCTGCGCGGAGCCGAGCGCATTGTTCGACTGCGTGCCGATGCCGAATACCAGCGTGCCGGTGGCCGAAGCCGCGCCGTTATCGCCAATGGGCGGCATTTGTACGATCACGCCGTTGTTGTCGACGGGGAATTTAGCGACCGGATTGGCGACCTGGTTCGCGAGCGGAACCGCGGTGCGCGTGCACGACGTGCCGCCTGGGCACGAGAAGTAATTGCTGTACGTCCCAGCCGTGGACGCGTTCGCGCAGGTCGAGCCGCAATCGTAAAGCGCGGTGCCGATGCCGATGATGCCGTTCGCGCCGAGATCGTTCGCCGTGTTCTCCGCCGAGCCGCTGCCGCAACCCGCCGACGGCGTCGTGCTCGCGGGCTTGTCGCCGATGATCTGCAACGGAACAGCCGCAGTCGTCGTTTCGCCGCCGATGGTCACGGTCGCGGTGCGCACACTGCCCCACGTGTAGCCGTCGGCGAAAGTCGCGCATTCGGCGAGCTGGCCGCCGCTTGTCGACGTGCTGATCGGCAAGCCGGCCTGCATCGTCGAATTCAGCGCCGAATTGACGATGCGCAGACCGAACGAGCCCGTGTCGACCTGAATGTTGTCAATCTTCTGACACGTCCCGGTGCCGGGCACGCAGACCGTCACGCTGATCGAGGGAATGTTGATGACGCCGGTAACGCCGTGGGCCACCGTGATCGCCACGGTGTTCGCGGCAGTCGCGGCGATCGGCTGCTGCGTCGGGCTGGGCGGCAAGCCGCTCGACGAACTGCCGCCCGCGGAGCCGCCTGTCGAACCGCCGGTTGAACCGGTCGAGCCGCTGCTGGAACTGGAGCCGCTATCGCCGCCACCACCGCACGCGGCGAGCGCCGACACCAGCACGACGGTTGCCACAACCTGAGTCCAGTCCTTGAGTTTCTTCGCAATGTGCATGGTTCGCATCGTTCGTCCTCGTTACTGGATGTCGGAGCCGCTGACGCCGGCAGGCAGCGCGGGCGGCAGCCACGCGCGGCCGCTGAACGCGCCCATATGGCCGCCGGACTGGACAACGAGGCTGCTCTGATCGACCGCAACGGGGCCGCGTGCGCCGCCGCGCGCGGCGCGCACCGCCTTCACGCCGGCCACGTACTGTGGAAAGTAGCTGCCGAGCAGTTCGTTCAGATCGGGCATTTGCGGGCCGCGCCAGGTGATGGCGAAGACGGTGCCGTCAGTGGTGAGATATTCGCGGACCACCGTGCCGTTGCCGAGCGTGGTTTCACGCACGGTGTACGACGCCGTAGCCGACGCGGAAGAAGCCGCGCCCGACGCGGAGCGAATCACGGCGCTCGAGGGCTGCAAGGTGCGGGCCGATACCGACGCGTCCGCGGGAGGCGTCATTGGGGCGCCGCCGAGCGCCGCGTGAGCGGACGGCACGGCCGACAACGAACAGGACAACATAAGCGCCGTAACCAGACCGGCGCGGCGTACACGACTGCGCATGACGAGACTCCTCCCTGACTGCTGGCCGGCTTGCGCGTGCTGCGAACCGGCTGCGTTTAGGCAAACCATAGGGCGCGGAGGGGCCGCATTCTCGAGGAAAACCTCACGATGCAAGCCTCCGGTGACAGCGTTCACCGTCACGCCGCGCCGCTCATTGACCCCATAGTATGCCTGCGGTTTGTGTCCAGAGACAGCACGCGCGCGCAGGAGCGCGGCTTGCTATTCATACTGTTCGGCCGCGCGCCGCGAGGGCGCGGGCCGCTCAGAAACCGAGGCTGGCGAGCAGGTCGTCGACCTGCGATTGATCCTGCACCACGTCCGTCTTGCCTTCCGGATTGATCTGCGGCCCATTCAGCAGATGCTCGGGGCTGCCGGTCGGCGAGACTTCCGCGACGAGGGCCGCGGCATGCGCGGCGAACTGTTCGCGCCGCTCGAGCGCGATGTTTTCGACGAGCACGCCGAGCAACTGCTGCTCGATCAGATACACGACGTCGGTGATCTTCTTGATCACCTGGCCGGTCAGATCCTGGAAGTCCTGCGCGAGCATGATCTCCATGAGCTGCGAGTTGGTCGCGGTGGTCGCCGTGGGCACGCCGCGCAAAAACTCGCGCGTGTCGTTCATCAGCGCGCGCACTTCGGCGCGTTCGATCGGCGCCGAATACCATTGCTCCCAACGCGCGTCGAGTTCGCCGGCGTCTTTTTGCAACTGCTCCTGAATCGGTTTCGCGATGTCGATCGAGGACAGCACGCGCTCGGCGGCCTGCTCGGTCATGTTCGCGATGTACTTCAGACGGTCGCGTGCATCGGGTACGGCTTCCGCCGCGCGCTCGACGTGTTTGTCGAGCCCGAGCTCGCGCATCGAATCACGCAGCGTACGTGTCAGTTGTCCAATGCGGGCGAGGATGCGGTCTGACGCGAAGTCGCCGCTCTCGTTGACCGCTTCGGCGCCAGGCGCATTGGTCGGCAGGTTCACATCAGCTCCCAGTCTTGGCCATCTTCTCGAGAATCTTGTTGAGCTTCTCGTCCAGCGTTGCAGCCGTGAACGGCTTCACGACATAACCGCTCGCGCCTGCCTGAGCCGCGGCGATAATGTTTTCCTTCTTCGACTCGGCCGTCACCATCAGCACCGGCAGATGCTTGAGGTTGGCGTCGGCGCGGATTTCCTTGAGCATCGCGAGACCGTCGAGGTTCGGCATGTTCCAGTCGGAAATCACGAAGTCGTAGGTGCCGCCGCGCAGCCGCGCGAGACCGGCCTGGCCGTCTTCGGCTTCGTCGACGTTGCCGTAGCCCAGCTCTTTCAGGAGGTTGCGAACGATCCGGCGCATCGTCGGAAAGTCGTCCACTACCAGAAACTTCATTGCCTTATCCATTTGATTCCCTTTACTTGATTCACGGTGCGGCGTGTGACCGCCTCAATTCGAACGGCGCATCAAACCCGCTGAACGCGATCGCCCATCGACGCAAGACGCGCCATCACGCGCCGGCTCATGTCCGGCAGCGACGCGATTTCGTCGGCCGCGCCAAGCGCAATCGCTTCACGCGGCATGCCGAACACGATGCAGCTCGCCTCGTCCTGCGCAAGGGTGTAGGCCCCTGCCTTTTTCATCTCCAGCAAACCCGCGGCGCCGTCACGCCCCATCCCGGTCAGGATCACTCCGACCGCATTCTTGCCCGCGTGCTGCGCGGCCGAACGAAACAGCACATCCACCGAAGGACGATGCCGGTTCACTGGCGGATCGTCCGACAGATGCGCGATGTAGTTCGCGCCGCTGCGGGCAAGCAGCAGGTGAGCGTGGCCGGGTGCAATATACGCATGTCCCGGCAGCACGCGTTCGCCGTGCTCAGCTTCTTTAACGGTAATCCGGCACAAACCATTGAGGCGTTGCGCAAAAGATTTTGTGAAACCGGGCGGCATATGCTGCGCGATCAGCACCGCGGGCGCATCCGGCGGCAACGGCACGAGCACTTCGCGGATGGCTTCAGTGCCGCCCGTCGACGCGCCGACGATGATCAGCTTCTCCGTACTCAGCAGCGGATTGTTGAAGAGCGGCGCGGCGGCAACGGGCGCATGCGCGCCGGCAGCGGGCGCATGATGCGCGGGCGCCGCCTGGCGCACACGCGCGCGCGCCGCTGCGCGAATCTTGTCGGCGAGCTTTTCCGAATAGTCGAGCATGCCGTCGCGAATGCCCACCTTCGGCTTGGTCACGAAATCCACCGCGCCGAGTTCCAGCGCGCGCAGCGTGATTTCATTGCCGCGCTCGGTCAGCGACGACACCATCACGACTGGCATCGGCCGCAAGCGCATGAGCTTCTCGAGAAAGTCGAGGCCGTCCATGCGCGGCATTTCGACGTCGAGCGTCAACACGTCCGGGTTGTGCTGCTTGATGAGGTCGCGCGCGACGAGCGGGTCGGGCGCGGTTGCGACGACGGTCATATCCGGCTGGCCGTTGATGATCTCCGTCATCAGGCTGCGGATTAGCGCCGAATCGTCGACACACAGTACTTTGATCTTTTGCACAGCGCTCACGCCTCCTCTACGGTTCTGGCGTTAGTTGAATTAGTCGGGCGCGGGGTCGAGCCGAACAGTTCGATGCGCGGCTTCGCTGCGCCGGCGCTGTTTGATGGACCATTCGCGCCGCCTGCGGCGCCGAAAAGCTCGACCTTCGGCTTGGCCGCGCCCGAAGCGCCGAACAGTTCGATCCTGGGACGCGCGGCGGCAGGCGTCGCAAACAGCTCGACGCGCTTTCTCGCGGCGGCAAGCCGTTCGGCGCGCGCTTCGGCGGTCTGCCGCATGAGCGTCTGTTCGCGCTCGGCCACGCTCGGGTCCTGTTGCAGGCGCAACTTCTTCACCATCACCTGGCCCGTGCGCGGCATGAAAGCGACCTTGCGCGGATGCGAGCCCTGCAAATCTTCGGCGACGATGCGAATCTTTTCGAGCGCAAGATAGCGGCGCACGAATTCCGAATTGCGATCGCCGATATTAATCGTCGTCATGCCCGCGAGCACCGCGCCGCCGCCGAACACCTTCGCTTCGAAACGCTCGCGCCGGCCACCGGCTTTAATCAGCTCGTTGATCAGCACTTCCATCGCGTAGGCGCCGTAGCGCATCGAATCCGATGCCGCCTGGCCGACTTCCGCGCCGTCGTCGGGCAACATGAAGTGATTCATGCCGCCGATGCCGGCCGTGCGATCCTGAATGCAGGCCGCGACGCATGAACCGAGCACGGTGACGAGCACCATGTCGTCGTGCGTGGTGTAGAACTCGTTCGGCAACAGCTTCACGCCGGGGCGTTGGAAGTGGTTGTCGTAGTAGAGGTTGGTTGCGATAGGCAAGGCGCTGCTCATACCGTCACCCCGCTTGTTGTCGCGCTTGTCGTGCTCGTGGTCGTGCTTGTCGATGCGGCCGTACGTGCCGGCGCGCGTGCGCCCGCTGCATCGCGCGTCAGTTCATACACGGTCTGGCCGCGCAGCCTGAGCGCCTGCGTGACGTACGTGAAGTTTTCCGAATGGCCGGCGAACAGCAGACCGCCCGACTTCATCAGCGGGTCGAAGCGCGAGAGCACCTGCGCCTGCGTCGGCTTGTCGAAATAGATCATCACGTTGCGGCAGAAGATCGCGTCGAACTGCGTGCGCAACTGGTAATCGCGGTCGGTGAGGTTCAACTGCTCGAAGCGCACCATCTGGCGCACTTGCGGACGCACCTTCACCATGCCGGCATGCGCGCCCGTGCCCTTCAGGAAGAAGCGCTTGAGCCGCTCGGGCGACAGGTGCTTCACCTGATCGAACTGATACACGCCGGCTTCGGCTTTCGCGAGCACCTGCGTGTCGATGTCGGTGGCAAGCACCGTGGCCTGGCGCGCGCCGCTTTCGCCGAGTGCCTCGATCAGCGTCATCGCGATCGAATACGGCTCTTCGCCCGTCGAGGCCGCCGAGCACCACACGGAAACCGGCTGCGCGCGACGCGCGACGAAGTCCGCAAGAATCGGAAAGTGATGCGCCTCGCGGAAGAACGCGGTCAGGTTCGTGGTCAGCGAATTGGTGAACGCTTCCCACTCGGCCGGATCGTTTTCCGCTTCGAGCAGATCGAGATACTGCTTGAACGAATCGAGGCCGCGGGCGCGCAGCCGGCGCGCGAGGCGGCTATACGCCATGTCGCGCTTGTGATCGGAGAGGGAAATGCCGGCGCTGCGGTGAATCAGTTCGCGAATGCGGCCGAAATCCGCGGAGGTGAATTCGAAATCACGTCCCTGTTCGCCGGACCGGGTCGGCTCCGGTCGGTCGGTGCGTTGCTGTGCGCGCGTTGCCATCATGAAAGTTCCTGCCTGCGATACGAGCCATCACGCTTGCCCGACGGACGTACCGGCGAGCAAGGGATTGTTTTTGCGGGGTCGCGCCCGCCCGCAAGTTCCATCACCATGCAGTCGGCCCGCGACACGCTGTAAAAGCGTGCTTCGATGATTCGCGCCCGCTGGCGCGAGATATCGAATGACTGCATGTTTCATCGCCATGTTTAAAAGGTTTCCCAGTCGGCGTCCGATCCCGCCGAGCTTGCGCTCGCCGCTGCGGGACGTGCCGCCGGCTCGAATGCCGCGCGAGGCGTCTTCGGCTTGAGCGCGGGTTCGACGCGTGCGGTGCCTGCTTGTCCAGCGGCTGCTTGCTGGTTGGCCGGAGCCGCTGCTGCGCTGTTTGCGGTCGTCGCGTGAGTTGCCGCATGCGCCGTCGCGTTTGCCGTTGCCGCATGCGCCACCGAGCCATTTGCCGTCGCTTGCGCGGCACGCGGCGCGGCCTTCGCCGCAGGCTTGCGGCTCGTGCTCATGGCACGCGCCTTCACTTGCGGCACGGCCGGCGCGCTCGGAGCACTGAAGCCGCGACCCGAACCGCTGCCAACTTTCCAGCCGCTCAGCACGGCCTGCAACTGACGCGTCTGATCTTCGAGCGACCCTGCTGCTGCCGCCGCTTCTTCGACGAGCGCGGCGTTCTGCTGCGTCACTTCGTCCATCTGCACAACCGCGCGATTGACCTGCTCGATGCCGCCCGATTGCTCCTCGGAAGCCGCGCTGATCTCGCCCATGATGTCGGTCACGCGGCGCACGGCCTGCACGATCTCGTCCATCGTCGTGCCCGCGCGTCCGACGAGTGTCGAGCCGCTTTGCACCTTGTCGGCGGAGTCGCCGATCAATTCCTTGATTTCCTTCGCGGCGCTCGCGCTGCGCTGCGCGAGGCTGCGCACTTCGCCCGCCACGACCGCGAAGCCGCGGCCCTGTTCGCCGGCACGCGCAGCTTCCACCGCGGCGTTGAGCGCGAGAATGTTGGTCTGGAATGCAATGCCTTCGATCACGCCGATGATGTCGACCACCTTGCTCGAACTGGTCGCGATGTCCTGCATCGTCGTGACGACCTGGCTCACCACGTCGCCGCCGCGTGTCGCGATGTCGGACGCATTCACCGCGAGCTGGCTCGCCTGGCGCGCGTTCTCGGCGTTCTGCCGCACGGTGCCCGTGAGTTGTTCCATGCTCTGCGCCGTTTGCTGCAGCGACGCGGCCTGCTGTTCGGTACGCTGCGACAGATCGGTGTTGCCCATCGCGATTTCGCGCGCGCCGGTGTCGATCGACTCGGTGCTGCTGCGCACCGCCGTCACCATCGACGCCATGCTTTCCTGCATCCGCTTGATGCCGGCAAAGAGACGGCCGATTTCGTTGTGGCTCGTCACCTCGATCGTTTCCGACAGATCGCCCGACGCGATCCGCTCGAAGCATTCGCTTGCGTCCTGCAGCGGCTTCACGATCAGGCCGCGCAGCGCGAAGCGCAGACCGACCACGAGCAGCAGCGCGAGCGCGGAGAACGCGATGATGAGCGTCGTCATCAGCGAAATGTTCGACTGCGCGCCGGCCTGCTGATCCACCGCCTGTTGCTGCAGACTTTTGATGACCGCCGACGCCGCGTTGTCGTAGACGACGAACATCGGGCTGATCTTCGTGTCGGCGATCGCGTGGTACGCGGCCATATCGTTCGCGCGCAGCGCGGCGAACTCGGGCTCCATGCCGTCGCGCACGAGCGTCGTGCGGCGCGCCAGCAGTTCGTCCATCTGCGCCTGGTCGACGCCCGTCTTCGGCGCGTCGAGATAGGTCTGCCAGTTCTTGTTGCTGAAGCCGTACAACTCGACCGCGCGGTCCAGCACCTTCTTCGCGGTTTCCGTGTCGCCCGCCGCGGTGAGCGCGGTGAAGCGATCCAGCGAGACACGCGAGCGCAGCAGATAGGCCGAAGCGTCGTCGAGCGCGTGAATCGCGACGAGGTCGCCGCGCGCGATACGGTCGAGCGAACGGCTCGCGCTGCCGAGCGCCGTCAGCCCAAGCACGCCGACCACCATGGTCAGCGCGACGAGAATGATCCCCACTAGCGTGAGCGATGTGCGAATCGACCACCTGCTTAGCATCTCAATGCTCCCTGTTCCTAACTTTTCTGAACGCTGCGGCGGTTACACGCCAAGCGTTTCGATGAGCGCCATTTCACGGCTCGTCATCAGCTTCTCGATGTCCATCAGAATCAGCATGCGGCCGTCGACGGTGCCGAGGCCCGTCAGATACTCGGTCGTCAGCGTCGCGCCGAATTCCGGCGCGGGCATGATCTGATCGACGGCGAGCGTCAGCACGTCGGACACGCCGTCCACCACCATGCCCACGACGCGATGCGCGACGTTCAGGATGATCACGACGGTCTGATGGTCGTACTCGACGCGGCCCAGATGAAACTTGATGCGCATGTCGACGATCGGCACGATGATGCCGCGCAGATTGATGACACCCTTGATGAACTCGGGCGCATTGGCGATGCGCGTCACGTTGTCGTAGCCGCGGATTTCCTGCACCTTGAGAATGTCGATGCCGTACTCTTCGGCGCCGAGCGTGAAGACGAGGAATTCCTGACCGCCGGCATCGGCCTGCTGCGCGTCGCGGCGACCATTCGTCGCGTTCGCGACGCTCGAATTGATGGATTGAACTTCTGCCACGTTAGCCCCCAAACGGTTGGGATAAATTGAGTTGAGTGAGTGATACGTCGAGCCGGGCGGTCATCATGCGAGGCTCATTGCGCCATGCGCGTTGCGCGATTCGCGGTTCAGCGCCGCCACGTCCACGATCAGCGCGACGCGGCCGTCGCCCAGAATGGTCGCTGCGGAAATGCCGCGCACCTTGCGGTAATTCGTTTCCAGATTCTTCACGACGACCTGCTGCTGTCCCACCAGCTCGTCGATCAGCATCGCGAAGCGGCGCCCCTCGGTCTGCATGATGGTGACGATGCCCTGGGTCGGCTCCTGCTTCGCGCCGTCCACGTTGAACACCTCGTGCAACGCGACGAGCGGCAGATATTCGCCGCGCACGCGCACCACGCGCTCGCCGTTGGCGACCGTGTAGATGTCCTCGGCTTGCGGCTGCAGCGACTCCATCACGAAGTTCAGCGGCAGAATGAAGATCTCGTTGCCGACCTTGACGGACATGCCGTCGAGAATCGCAAGCGTGAGCGGCAAAACGATGCGCGTCGTGCTGCCCTTGCCGGCGTGCGACGTGATTTCAACGTGACCGCCCATCGACTGGATGTTGCGCTTCACCACGTCCATGCCGACGCCGCGGCCGGAGACGTCCGTGACCTGCTCCGCCGTCGAGAAGCCCGGCAGGAAGATGAGGTTCCAGACTTCCTCGTCGGTCATGCTTTCGCTGACCTGCATGCCCTGCTTCGCGGCCTTCGCGAGAATCTTGTCGCGGCGCAGGCCGGCGCCGTCGTCGCTCACTTCGATGACGATGTTGCCGCCATGATGTGCCGCCGACAGAACCAGTTGGCCGGTCGCGTCCTTGCCTGCCGCGCGGCGCGCTTCGACGGTTTCGATGCCGTGGTCGAGGCTGTTGCGCACGAGGTGCGTCAACGGGTCGATGATCCGCTCGATCAGGCTCTTGTCGAGTTCGGTCGCCTGACCGAAGGTGACGAGCTCCACTTCCTTGCCGAGTTTCGCCGCGAGATCGCGCACGAGACGCGGGAAGCGGCTGAACACGTAATCCATCGGCATCATGCGGATCGACATGACGGCTTCCTGCAGATCGCGCGCGTTGCGCTCGAGCTGCGCCATGCCGTTGAAGAGCCGATCGTGCAGCGCCGGGTCGAACGTGCTGGTGGTTTCCGCCAGCATCGCTTGCGTGATCACCAGTTCGCCGACGAGGTTGATCAACTGATCGACCTTTTCGACGCCGACGCGAATCGAGCTGCCTTCCGCGCCGCCTGCCGCTGCTGCGGGGCGGGCGGCCTTGCGGTCGGAGTCTGCCGCGGCGGCGGGTGCTGCGGCGGCAGAAGCTGCAGGAGCAGCCGCCGGTTTAGCCGCGGCGGGAACCGGAGCCGGCGCTGCGGCCTTCGCAGGCTCGGCTGCGCGTTCCGCCTGCGCCGGCGCTGCCGCCTGCTGCGCCGGTTCGGCAGCCGCTGAGTGTTGGGTGGCGGCCGAAGCCGCCGGTGCTGCTTGCGCCGGAGACGAGGGCTCAGCGTCGGGCGTTCCAGGTTCGCCTTGCTGAGCACCGTCCGCCGGCGCGGTTCCGCGGCCGATCGAAATCTGACTTTCGTCGATCACGAAGCAGCACACGGCGATGATGTCGTCGGACGTGACATCGGTCTGAAGCCACAGCGTGAGATCGCCGCCGCTCTTGACCTGCCCGACGATGTTGCCCAGGTTGCCCAGCTCTTCGGCGAGCAGTTCCTGGTCCTTCGCATCAACGCCCCGTAGCGTAATTTTCAGATGCGGGCCGGCGGCGTCGTTCGCGTCGCCGGCTCCTTCGGCTTGCCCGGTCTGTGCCGGTTCGCCGTCATTCCATTCGCCCGCCGCCTGCACCGCCTGATCGACGACGTGCTCGGGCGCGCTGCCTTCTTCTACTGTTGCGAATTCTTCGATCGGCGCGGCCACCGCGACTTCGACCGGCGCCGCAGCAGCCGGCGCGGCCATGCCGCGGCTTTCCGCGTGCAACTGCTCGAGCTTCGCGCAGATCGCCTTCGCGACCGCCGCGTCCGGCTCGGCGCTCGCGCGGTAGTCGGCGAGCTGGCCCGAGAGCACGTCCTTGGTTTCGAGGAACGTGTCGATCATGTCCTTGCGCAACACGAGTTCGTTATTGCGCGCACGGTCGAGCAGCGATTCGAGGATGTGAGTCGTTTCCGTCAGCGCGGTAAAGCCGAACGTCGCCGCGCCGCCCTTGATCGAATGCGCCGCGCGGAAGATTGCCGCGAGGTCTTCGGGATCGGGATGCGCGATGTCCAGATTGAGCAGCAACTGCTCCATCTGCGCGAGCAGTTCGTCCGCTTCGTCGAAGAACGTCTGATAGAACTGAGTGATGTCGAGTGTCATGCCTGGGTCACCGCGAGAGTTCCTGTCTAGGCCTGGGCTACCTTGCCGCAGCGTCGAGAGCTTCTATATCTAGGGTTGCGTTATGCGTGATCTGGCTCGGCCAGAGCCGCGACCAGTTCGGTCAGCAGTTCGGGGTCGAGCGGTTTTTCGATCCAGCCGGTCGCGCCCGCTTCGCGCGCCGCGGCCTTGAACGGCTCGCCCGATTCCGTCGTCAGGACGAGGATGGGCGTGTCCGCATAAGCCGGATTGCCGCGCAGCTCGGCGATCAGATCGAGGCCGGTCTTGCCCGGCATGTGCTGATCGGTGAGCACCAGGTCGAACCGCACGGCGAGCGCGTTTTCGAGCCCTTCCGCGCCGTCGGCCGCGAGCGTCACCTCATAGCCGGCCGCCGTCAGCGTCGCGGAAAGAATCTGCCGCATCGATGCCGAATCGTCGATTGCCAGGATATGCCTGATCATGAAAACCTCGCTGCACTTACGCTGTGAATCGCCTGGCTGTCCGCGCCGCTCTGGCACGGTAACGGCCGGGCGACCGTCTTTCCGTTACTGAGTCGCCGGCGTTGCCGCCGGCACCTTCGGCGCGACCGTCACGGGCGGCGCCAGTTTTTGCAGCAGCGGCTTCGAGCCCGCTGCGTCGTCCGACAAGGTCGTCGTGGTGGAGTCGTCATGGTTGAGCGCCTCCTCGGACTTCCTGTTCAGCACGATGACGCTGATGCGGCGGTTTTCCGGGTCCATCGGGTCCGCCTTGTTCAGGTTCTGCGTCGACGCGAGACCGAGTACGCGCATCACCTTTGCTTCGTCCATCCCACCTGCGATCAGCTCGCGGCGCGACGCATTGGCGCGGTCCGCGGACAGTTCCCAGTTGCTGTAACCCTTCTCGCCGCCCGCGTACTGCGCGGCGTCGGTGTGACCCTGCACGATGATCCGGTTCGGCACGTCGTTCAGCGTGTGGCCTATCTCGCGCAGAATGTCGCGCATGTACGGCTCCACCTGATCTCTCGCGGTCGCGAACATCGGCCGCTTCTGCGAGTCGACGATCTCGATGCGCAAGCCCGTCAGCGTCGAGTCGATGCGAATCTGCTGCTTGAACTGGCGCAGCACCGGATTCGCTTCGATCGCGGCCATCAGCTTCACCTGCAAGTCGTGCAGGCGAACCTGCTCGCGACGCTCCAACTCGCCCTGCAACTGCTTCATCGAGTCTTCGCTGCTCTTCGACACCGTGCGCTCGGCGCGATTGTTCGAACCATCGGTCGAGCGCGTCACGCCCTGCGCGTCGGTCGAGATATCACGGCCGCCGCCCTTCAGAATGCTCGAGTCTTCCGCGCTGCGGTCGCCGCCCCACAGCGTGATCTTCAACGGCTGGTTGAAGTACTCCGCGATGCCCTTCAACTGCACCGTGGATGCCGAGCTCAGCAGCCACATCAGCAGGAAGAACGCCATCATCGCGGTCATGAAGTCCGCATACGCGAGCTTCCAGGCGCCGCCGTGGTGGCCGGCCTTCTTCGGCGCAGCGCGCTTGACGACAATGGCGCGGTCTTTGTCCTTGCTCATCGGTTCGGTCCCGGCGCCCTTACTTGGCCTTCACGCGGCGCACGTGCTCTTCGAGCTCGGCGAACGACGGACGCTCGGTCGAGAACAGCACCTTGCGGCCGAACTCGACGGCGATCGCCGGTGCATAGCCGTTCAGGCTCGCGAGAATCGTCACCTTGATGCACTGGAACATCTTGGTCGACTCGGTCACGCGCTGTTCCGCGACGCTCGCAAGCGGCCCGATCAGTCCATACGAAAGCAGAATGCCGAGGAAGGTGCCGACCAGTGCCTGCGCAATCATTTCGCCGAGCACGGCAGGCGGCTTGTCGGCCGATGCCATCGTGTGCACCACGCCCATGACCGCGGCCACGATACCGAACGCCGGCATCGCGTCGCCGACCTTGTTCAGCGCATGCGCGGGCGCTTCGCCTTCCTGGTGATGCGTTTCGATCTCTTCGTCCATCAGACTTTCGATCTCGAACGCATTCATGTTGCCGCCCACCATCAGCCGCAGGTAGTCGGTCAGAAACTCGATGATGTGATGGTCAGCGAGAATCTTCGGGTACTGCGTGAAGATCGGACTCTTCGACGGATCGTCGATGTCCGCTTCCAGCGTCAGCGTGCCTTCCTTGCGCGCCTTGGCGAGCAGGACGTAGAGGAGCGCCATCAGCTCCATGTAGACGTCCTTGTTGTACTTCGCGCCCTTGAACAGGGTTGGAATGACGCGCAGCGTTGCCTTGATCGTCTTCATCCCGTTACCGAGGATGAACGCGCCGACGCCTGCGCCGACGATCATCAGCACTTCAACGGGCTGCAACAGCGCGCCGAGATGGCCGCCTTCCAGCGCGTAACCGCCGAAAACGGACAAAAGCGTCACGAGTGTTCCCACGAAAATCAGCACTGCCGAGCCCTCACAAAGAAGCGACGGTGACCGTCGTTAAACTGGTTTACGGCAACACAGCAGAAAACTTTGACGGAAAAGCGGCTTGCCGCGACGGTGTAAACCAGAGGCGGACGCGGTCGGCAAGGCGCCGCTTGCGGAAGGTTTGACGCTGCGTTGCGCTGGGTTGCGTTGCGCCGGGCGGGCAAGCCCTCGGCATGAGGCGATGAATGCAGGGCCGCGTGACGGCGACCGCTGCGGGCGCTAGGCGTCGAGCGCCGCGAGGCTCTCGCGGGCGCGGGCGTCGGCGACTTTCTTTGTCTTACCGGCGCGCGATGGCGGCTGGCACAGTCCGCAGACGAACCCATGCTTCGGGTCGTGAGCGTGTGCGACGAAATGTCCGCCGCAGCGGCAGCAGGGCGTGATCTGCAGCATGCCCGAGTCGAAGAAACGCACGAGCGTCCACGCGCGCGTGAGGCTGAGCACGGGTTCGTCGTCGTGCAACTGCACGTGCTCGCGATACAGCCGGTAGCTCTTCACGATCGACTGGATCGTCGCGCAGCCGCCATGATCGGCCATGAAACGGTAGATGTTGTAGAACAGCGAGGAGTGAAAGTTTGGCTGCCAGGTCATGAACCAGTCGGTCGAAAACGGCAGCATGCCCTTGGGCGGCGAAACTCCTTTCAGTTCCTTGTACAGCTTGATGAGCCGGTCGCGCGACAGGCTCGTTTCCGCTTCGAGCAGTTGCAAACGCGCGCCGAGTTCGATCAGTTCGATGGCCAGGGTGATTTCCTTGACTTCGAGCACCACACTTTTATATGCCATCCTGCTTGCGTCCCGTCCCGATTGCCTTGCCGAAGTTGCGAAACGCCATTCAGCCGAGCTGCTCGACCGGCTGGCTGGCCATCAGAATCGCGGAATGCGCCTGCGCGACGGCGCTGGACTTGCCCTTGTCCGCGAGTGCGGAGAGCACGGCATGATCGTCGAAACGGAAACGGCACAACACCTGATTGGACGCCGCGAGCTTGACGGTCTGCGCCAACGAGAGGTTGGCGAGCACATCGGCTAGCTGGTCCGAGATCCCCATGCGAAACATGCCCATCGGCTTGTCTTCGCGAAGCAGGCGCTGCGCGAGCAGGAGATAAGACAGGTTGACTTCTCTGATCTCATTGAGCATTTCGCTTGTCGCGCTCATGATTCCCCCGGGGTGTATCTGGCTGGTCAGGCCGTTACGGAAACGTTTGCTCGGACGCGCGCACTTAAACGCACGAATCGGCTCGTTTCTGGTCTTGCGGCCATTGTCGCCAAAGGGGGAGCGAAACAAAATCGGACAGACACCCAGCTTGTTTGACGGATTAATCCGTCATTCGTGTAGGAATTTTTCCTACTTTGCCGGGTTGGGAGAGAAAGGAATGAGACTGCGCGATGCCGCGCGGCAACTCTTTATGCGCGGTGAATACTTAGCGCCCGAGGATTCGGCGTAAATGAGAACTAAACGGTGAGTTTTGCGGAGCCGCGCCTCGCACGTACGACGGTGAGCCGGATTATAAGGTCTTTTCACCACTGCGTAATATTTTGTGCGGCGGGAGCGGGCTCGCGGCTTGCTACAGGGGAACGCGCCGTTTACCAGCGCCGTCGGGAGCTTGGGCTGAAATTGGCCTGTGAGCGCCCAGCGACGGGCGTTGGCGCGTGTAACGTCTCGTGTTTCGCGCTGTAACAACGTTAAGCGTTTGAAAAATAACTCGAATTGGCGCGGCCGATCCCGATAATGAAGCTAAGGGATAACCCGATGCAGATTCGGAGCACCCCCGGGCGGCGGCTTACCGCGCCCAACCGTCCGTCAGGCATTCGCTCCCCGCTCGACTCGAGCGCTGCTGTGCGAAGCCGTGTCAAACAGGAGAAACGCATGCGAATCGCACAAATTGCGCCGTTGTATGAAGCAGTCCCGCCGAAGCTCTACGGTGGCACCGAACGTGTCGTGTCCTACCTCACCGAGGCATTGGTCGACGAGGGCCACGACGTCACGCTGTTCGCAAGCGGCGACTCGGTGACATCGGCGAAGCTCGATGCGTGCTGGCCTCGTGCGCTGCGCCTCGACCCGACGATTCGCGACGCGCTCGCCCCGCACATCCTGATGATGGAAAAGGTGCGCCGGGTCGCGCACGAGTTCGACGTGCTGCACTTTCACCTCGACTACATGCCGTTCCCGCTTTTTTCGACGATGGACACGCCGTTCGTGACCACGCTGCATGGCCGCCTCGACCTGCCCGAGCTGCAGCCGGTGTTCGATGCGTTCCCGGGCGCGCCGGTAATCTCGATTTCGGATTCGCAGCGGGTGCCGCTACCGCAGGCGAACTTCCTGAACACCATCTATCACGGTCTGCCGGAGCAGCTACTCACGCCGCAGACGCACAAGAAGCCGGAATACCTTGCGTTCCTCGGCCGTGTTTGTCCGGAAAAGCGCGTCGATACAGCCATCAAGATCGCTGCACAAAGCGGTTTGCCGCTGAAGATCGCCGCCAAGGTGGACAAGGCCGACCAGGATTACTTCAAGCGCGAGATCGAGCCGCTGCTGTCGCAGGCGCATGTCGAGTTCGTCGGCGAAATCAACGAGGCGCAGAAGCCGGAGTTTCTGTCGGGCGCCAAGGCGCTGCTCTTCCCGATCGACTGGTCCGAGCCGTTCGGCCTCGTCATGATCGAGTCGATGGCCTGCGGCACGCCGGTGATCGCGTTCAACCGCGGCTCGGTGCCTGAAGTGATCGATCATGGCGTGACCGGCTACATCGTCGAGGACGTGCAAGGCGCGGTGGCCGCGCTGCAGCGTCTGGACGAGCTGTCGCGCACGGAAATCCGCGCGCAGTTCGAGCGCCGCTTCAGCTCAAAGACGATGGCGCGCAACTACGTGGACGCCTATTCGGCGCTGATCGAAGCCGCGCGCCGGCCGGTTCTGCGCCAGGTCGCAGTGGGCTGATAACGGCGAGCGCCGCGCGGCGCTTTAAACGGACGAGCGTTCCGTTGCCGATACAACTGATTCGCTACCGGCGCTTTCGATTCATTGAAAACCGCGCACATTTTTCCATGTGAATCGTTTGCGCGGACGATAAGCCGGTCTTATCGCGCTACTTTTAAGAAAAGCCGCCTGGCAAAGGCGGCTTTTTTAATGGCGCCGTGGATGCGCTTCCACATCCGATTAGTACAGTCGAGTAAACACGCAGCGGCGTTGGTCCTTCAATCCGCTTTCGCGCTCACTCGCAAGCAACTCAGCTCGCGCCAATCAGAAAACGTTCGCGGTTCTTGCCGACGATCCACTTGGGCGGTTTGCCGCGGCCGCTCCACGTATTACCCGTTTTCGGGTCCTGATATTTAGCCGGTAGCGGCGCCTTCTTGGGCGGACGGCCCCGCTTGGCGGCCACTGCAAAGCCGAGGTCCTGTGCAGTCAGGCCATATTCGGCGATTTTTTGGCGGATGTCGGCTATCACATTGTCAATTTCCGTGCGACGAGCTTCTTCTGCTTGTGCCTGCAATTTGGCGATCTGCGCCTTGAGGTCTGCATATTGAGACATTCCGGTTCTCCCCTTTTAGAACTCATTCGCCTCGCAGACTAACTGTAATTATAAAAATTCGCAATGGATAACATTACCCATTAAGCGAGCTATCTTCTGATAATTATTAAACATAGCTCAATTGTAAAACGGCTTTATCCCGTAATAACTGGTAAAGCCAGCCGGCATTGACGATTCTTGACACTCGATTGGCCACTCTTTCCCTAGAATTGAACGTTCACAGCACGCGCCCGCGCCGGCCGTGCGTTCACGCTCCGTGCTTCCCGAGCGTCAATTATTTTAGGATACCCAAACATGCAGTTGTCAAAGCGCCTTGCCGCCGAGTTGTTCGGCACATTCTGGCTCGTGCTCGGGGGCTGCGGCAGCGCGGTTCTCGCCGCGAACTTCGCCGGTCCGGTGCATGGGCTCGGCATCGGCTTCGTCGGTGTGTCGCTCGCTTTCGGGCTGACGGTGCTGACCATGGCCTTTGCGATCGGACACATTTCGGGCTGCCATCTGAACCCGGCGGTCAGCGTCGGCCTGACGGTGGCCGGCCGCTTCCCGGCTCGCGACCTGCTCCCGTACATCGTCGCGCAGGTGGCGGGCGCGGTGCTGGGTGCCGCGGTGCTCGCGCTCATCGCGTCCGGCAAACCCGGCTTTGACCTGGTCGCGAGCGGCTTCGCGAGCAACGGCTACGGCGACCGCTCGCCGGGCCATTACTCGCTCGTCGCGGCGTTCGCCTGCGAGGCGGTCATGACCGGCTTCTTCCTGTTCGTCATTCTCGGCGCGACCGACAAGCGCGCGCCGGCCGGCTTCGCGCCGATCGCCATCGGCCTGTGTCTGACGCTGATTCACCTGGTTTCGATTCCGGTCACGAACACGTCGGTCAACCCGGCGCGCTCGACCGGCCCGGCGCTGTTCGTCGGCGGTGCCGCGGTGGATCAGTTGTGGCTGTTCTGGATCGCGCCCATCATCGGCGCGGTGGTTGCCGGCCTGGTGTATCCGCTGATCGCGGAAAGCCGTGGCGGCAATGCGCAGAAACTGGCTCTCGACTGATCGAGCCCGGTTGTCTGAGTGAGCAAGGCGGGCGCTGCGGCGCCCGTTTTGTTTTTGGGCTTACGTCGCAACCATTCGATTTGATTAATCCGTTATACAGATGTAAGCCGCGATTACGCGTTGCGCGCCGCGACGCTGCTTCGGCGTAACGGCGGAGCGCTTGTGGCGGCGTTCGAATAGGCCCGCGGCCTGCGCCGACAGCCTTTTCGTCGTCATCACCCGGCGCCAGGCACCGCACGAGCGCAAACTCGCCGTTCCTCAGATCCTGCGGAGTTGCTTGCAGTCCGTAACATCTGGTCGCAGTCCCGGCCGACCGGATTGCGTAGATTGGACCTGTGCGACAAACCTCTGTCGCGTCACAGCAGGCCTCTTGCAGGAGAAAAACATGAAACGCATCGTCACTCAATTGCTGGTTGCCGCGGGCCTTGCAGCAGGCGCATGCGGGGTCGCGCAAGCGCATACGGATCTCAATATCGGCGTCTCGCTCGGCGCGCCGGTCTACACGCGGCCCGCCCCGGTCTATGCAGCGCCGCAACCGGTGTACTACGGCAACGGCGGTTGGGGGCATCGGTACGATCGCGGCGACTACTATCGCGGCGACCACCGTTACGAGCGCGGCTGGAACCGGAACGACCGCCATTGGGGTTATGACGACCGCGGCCGCGGCGATCGTGGCGACCACGACGGACGCCGCGGCGGATGGCGCGACTGATTGCGATACTGATGGCGCGACCGATTGCCGGCCCGGAACGAACGTAACCTGAGCTAGCCCGGCTTCACCGACTGGCCCGCATCCGCGAAAGCAGATGCGGGCCAGTGCCGTTTGCAGCCCGAGGCGCTAGGCCATCAGTTCGTCGTCGATTGAAAAGAGCTTGCGCAAGTGGTGCGCGACGCCCGCTTCGAAGTTATTGCCGATGCGCGGCACGTTGGGCAGGCGCGTGATCAGGTCGGGATTGGCGTTGTTCATCATGAACGGATGGCCGGCTGTTTCGAGCAGGTCGATGTCGTTCATGTTGTCGCCGAAAGCCACGCAGTGCGCGGCATCGACGCCCACGCGCTCGAGCACGATCTGCAGCGCGCGTCCCTTCGACACATTCGACGTCATCACTTCAAGACAGTCCGGCAGCGAGTACGTCACGTAGAGCGCGTCGCCGAATTCGCGCGCGAGGTTCGCGGCCACTTGCGCGAGGTCCGCCGGGTCGCCGATATAAAGCACCTTGGCGATGTCCACGCCGTCGTGCGCCAGCAGTTCGGCCACTTCGTAGGTGAAGCCCGAATCCTGATGAAACTTGAGCAGCTCGGGCGCGTCGCGGTCGATCAGCCACGCCTGATCGGCGAACAGGTTGACGATCACGCGACCGTGCGCGCCGACAATCTCCGGCTGCACGAGGCGTTGCACGATAGCGGGCGGCAGATCGTCGGCGTGGATCACGGTGTTGTCCGGCGCATGGATGCGCGCGCCGTTCGACGTGATCAGATAAGGCTTGATGCCGAGGATGTCGCGAATGCCGGCGACGTCGCAGAAATGGCGGCCGGTGGCGATCACAAACTGCACGCCGTCACTTTCGAGCTTGCGCACGGTGGCGACCGTGAAGGGGTCGACCTGGTGATCGGCATTGAGCAGCGTGCCGTCGAGATCCGTGGCGATGACTTTGTACATGGCGAGATGGCAGGCAGCTTGGGAGGCTGTATTTTACCGTCGATGCCTCGGTGCTCGGCTTCAAGGTTGGGCTTCAAGGTTCGCCTTTAGGGCTCGGCTCCGAGCTTCGGCTCCGAGCTTCGGCTCCGAGCTTCGGCTTCAAGGCTCGGCTCCCAGCTTCGCCTCCAAGGCTCGGCTTCAAGACTCGGCCTCAAGCCTCCGCCTCAACCTTCACCCGCCTGCCGCCCAGCTTCCCTCTGCGCCAACCGCAAGCCGCCGTGCGCGGAATCCGCCAATGGCTCGCGCAAGCGCGGCTGATAAGCCTGCGGCACGTATTCGCGCAACGGCGCGCCCAGCCCGCCGCACAACGCAATCGGCAAACTCGCCGATGGGTCGAGCGCCGCGATCATCTTGCCGATTTCAACGCCCGCCGCGCCGAGCAGCCGCGCGGCAAACGGATGCGTGCGGTGCGCGATCACGACCCGCGCGAGACTCGCGTACGCCGTCTGATTCGCCTCGCAAAGCCACACGGTAAGGGCGTCCCGATCGCTCGCGCCGACGTGCGCAAGCAGCGCGTGCGCGAAGTCGTCGTTGGGGCCGCGGCCGTCGAGCGCGTGCTGCGCATGGACGATGGCGCGCACGCCGAGCCAGGCGCCGCTCGCTTCGTCGCCGGACGGAAAACCGTAGCCGCCCACGATCCGGCATTCGCCGCCCTCATGATCCGCCGCTGCCGCGATGCTGCCCGTGCCGAGCGCGACGATCACGCCGTGGGCGCCCCCGTGCGCGCCGAGCAGTGTCGTGTACGCATCGCTTTCGACGGCGAGTCCGGCCAGCGCGGGCGCCTGCGCGAGAAACGACGCCAGCCAGTCGCGGTTGTTCACGCCCGCGAGACCGCAACCGAGCACGCAGCGCGACCAGTCGAGCGCAACGCCGGCGTTCGCGAATGCCTGCTCGCCGCCGGTCGCAATGGCAAGCCACGCACGTTCGACGCCAAGCCCCAAGCCCGACGGCCCGCTCGCCGCCTGCGCCAGTTCGCGCCCGTGCGCGTCGGCGAGCACGATGCGGGTGCCGGTGCCGCCGCCGTCGACGCCGATCAGAAATAGGTCTTTGTTCATCGATTGAAATGCGTTTCTTGAGAAATAGGCATAGCGTGGCAGGTCCTTTTCGATCCGGCAATTGGCCGAATGGCCAGCTTGCGGCGCTCAGGCGTTCGGCTATGCTGGCGAGCGACATCACAACGGGGAGCGCTAAATTGACACAGCGATGCAACTGGGTATCGAGCGAAGCGCTCGCACATTATCACGACGCCGAATGGGGCGTGCCGTCCCGCGACGACCAGCATCTCTTCGAAATGCTCGTGCTCGAAGGCGCGCAGGCCGGCTTGTCGTGGTCCACGATTCTCAACAAGCGGGCCGGCTACCGGCGAGCATTCGCGGACTTCGACATCGACAAGGTTGTGCGCTTCACGCCGGCGCAGGTCGAGAGGCTCGTCGTGGACGAAAGCATTGTGCGCCATCGCGGCAAGATCGAATCCGCCATCACGAATGCGCGCGCCGTGCAGCAGATTCAGGCGGAGCATGGGTCGTTCGCCAACTTCATCTGGTCGTTCGTCGATAACACGCCGATCCAGAACGGATGGGCATCGTACAAGGAGGCGCCAGCATCGACAGAAGTATCGGATGCGCTCAGCAAGGCGCTAAAACGCTACGGCTGCAAGTTCGTGGGCTCGACCATCTGCTATGCGTTCATGCAGGCGGTCGGCATGGTCAACGATCACGAGGCAACTTGCATGTGCCGCGCCAGGTGTGCAGCGCTCGGCAAGAAAGGACGCGCGCGTAAGGCCGGTTGAGGTTGGGGCGTTCAATCGGCGACTCGTATAGCCGCTCTGGCTGACGGAGCATCGCTTTATCGCAACGGCCTCGCTCGCAACAGTCCCCTTGCGAGATCATCACACGCCCGTCCGCATCAGCTATCCGGTAAAGCCCTGCTGTGCTTATCGCCGATGCCGGCCGTTATACGGTTATGAGCGGTCACAAGCAGCAGTGACCGCTGCGTTCGCCGCCGCAACGCCGGCGCAAAGCGCTCCTCGGACTCGCGCGAATGTTCGAATTGAGGACGTTTCGCGATGCTAGTCGGGGTTTCGCCAGCGAACGCAAGCGGGATACTGGAATCAGCCGCTCAATAACGAGTAACGACCGCGTCGCATAGCGAAACCATCATGAAAACTCTTACCTTCCTCACCCATCAGGACATTTTCGACCAGGCCGTCAGCCATCTCTTCGGGCAAAAGCGCGCGGCGCTCCTGCCGCGCGGAGGCGGCGCTTACCGCGGCTATTGCGGCGGCTGCCCGGTCGGCAACTTCATCAAACTGCGCGATTACATGACGGCCATGGAAGGCGTGCCCGTGCGCTATATCGGCAAAACGCCCGTCGCGGCGCCCGCTTACATGGACGCCGGCATCGCCGCGCTGCGCAAGGCGCTGCTGCGGTCGCGCATCAATGTGTACGATCAGGAGACGATCGATCTGCTCAGCTGCCTGCAAAACGTGCACGATGTGTTCGGCACGTGGGAATGGGATGACCGCCTGAATTCGATTGCACGCCAGTTCGGTCTGTCGGCGCACATGCTGAAGAACGCGGCTTAACGCTACAAGGCGCGCGCCGCCGCCCGCGCCAACTCGCGAGGCAACCGGGCGCCCATAAAGCAAAACGGCGATGTGGCTTCTTTCGAAGCTCACACCGCCGTTCTGACCGTGCTGAAAAAGCGTGCTTAGTGCAGCTTCTTCGGCAGCATCTGGCTGCGCAGGCGCTTGTGCAGGCGCTTCACAGCAGCAGCCTTCTTGCGCTTACGTGCCGTGGTCGGCTTTTCGTACGATTGGCGCTCACGCAGTTCTGCGATCAGGCCGTTCTTTTCGATTGCGCGACGAAAGCGGCGAATCGCCACTTCGAACGGCTCGTTTTCTTTCAGAAGAATCGTCGTCATGTAATTCCTAACTCAATCACTTGATAGGGGTTAATTGCGTGGCGGGGAAACCGCTCACGCGCCGGCCCTCCGGTCGTTTCGATTCATGGCCAGTAACAGGCAAACGCGGGAAGAACCCGGCCAAACCACGAATGAAACGAGAGGCAAAGCGGCCACGGAGGCCGGAAAAGAGAGGTGTGGAGCTCACCGCGGAACGCGGACAGACGTATTGCAAAGCCGCGCCTGCTGCCGTTTCGCCAAACCTTCCATCAACGAAAAGACGATGACGAAACAGGCAAAGATCTCAATTCACTCCCGATGATATCAGGAAACTGTCCATCGTACCAGGGGTTTAGGGATTACGCCAGGCCGCGGCGGCCGCGCTTCAAGCGCTCGCGTCGTCCAGTTCCCGGATGTCGCTGCCCGTCAGCGTCAGATGAACAGCGGCGACGAGGCTGTCCAGCTGCTGCAGCGACGTCGCGCTCGCAATCGGCGCGGTCACGCTCGGCCGGGCGATCAGCCACGCCAGCGCGACGCTGGCCGGCGTACTGGCGTGCCGCGCCGCGACCCGGTCGAGCGCCCCGAGGATTCTCAGACCGCGCTCGTTCAGATACTTCTCGACGCGGCTTCCGCGCGCCTTGTCGGCAAGATCTTCCTTCGAGCGATATTTCCCGGAGAAAAATCCGCTCGCGAGACTCCAGTACACGACCACGCCGAGCTGATAGGCGAGCGCCACCGGCTCCAGATCGGTCTCATATCCGGCGCGATCGTACAGGTTGTACTCCGGCTGCAACACCTGATATTCCGGCAGCCCATGCTGACGGGAGAGCGCCAGCGCCTCCTCCACACGCGCGCCGCTGTAGTTGGACGCGCCGATCACCCGCACCTTGCCCGCCTCGATCAGCCGCTGATACGCGCCGAGCGTCTCGGCAAGCGGCGTCGCGGTGTCGTCGTCGTGGGAAAAATAGATGTCGATGTAATCGGTCTGCAAGCGCCGCAGCGAATCTTCGACGGCTGCCTGAATGTTCGCGGCCGAGAGCCCCTTGCGCTGCGGATGCTTCGACACTTTGGTCGCGAGCACGATCCTGTCGCGCTTGCCGCTACGCTGAAACCACTTGCCGATGATCGCCTCCGACTCACCGCCGTGGTTGCCCGGCGCCCAGGCGGAATACACGTCGGCGGTGTCGATGAAGTCCAGCCCGGCGTCGACGAACGCGTCGAGAATCGAAAACGAAGTCGCTTCGTCGGCGGTCCAGCCGAATACATTGCCGCCGAACATAAGCGGTGCGACTTGCAATTCAGAGTGTCCAATGCGGCGCTTTTGCATGATTTCTCCCGGCTTTATCGCAAGAGAAAAAGAGGATACGCCGCCTTTTCAAATCCCGCAGCGCGCCTGGCGGATGAGCCTCAAACGCTTGTCCGGCGCGGCTCGCGCGCCCCGCCCGGCAAGCAAATCGGTGTGCGATTACAGAAAGTTCCTCAAGTTTTTAGGAGGGCCGTCAACCTTCACTGAGGCGGCCAGCAATGAACGAAGCTTCCGCCGATGCCAATATGGCGTATTGGGCTCAGGCTTATTTAGGAGATTTTCCATGCTCGGAATCAATAGCAATATCAACTCGCTGGTTGCACAGCAAAACCTCAGCGGCTCGCAAAGCGCCCTGTCGCAAGCCATCACCCGCCTGTCGTCGGGCAAGCGCATCAACAGCGCGGCTGACGATGCAGCAGGTCTGGCGATTTCGACCCGTATGCAAACCCAGATCAACGGTCTGGGCCAGGGCGTGTCGAACGCGAACGACGGCGTGTCGCTGATTCAGACGGCGTCGAGCGCGCTGTCCTCGCTGACTTCCAGCCTGCAACGTATCCGTACGCTGGCTGTGCAGGCTTCGACCGGCACGATGTCGTCGTCGGACCAGGCAGCGCTGCAGAAGGAAGTTGCGCAGCAAATCCAGGAAGTGAACCGTATCGCGTCGCAAACGACGTACAACGGCACGAACATTCTGGACGGCTCGGCTGGTATCGTCGGCTTCCAGGTTGGCGCGAACGTCGGTCAGACGATCAACCTCGACCTGTCGAAGAGCATGTCGGCCGCTAGCCTCGGCAGCGGTTCGCTGGCAACCGGCCAACTGGCTGGCACGATCAGCAACCTGAACATCGACGCAGCGACGGGCGCAGCAGCAACGTCGACGCCGAGCGCGAACATCATCACGTCGATCAACGTGCTGTCGGACGGTCATGGTGGCTTCAGCTTCACCGACCAGAACGGTTCGGCGATCAGCTCGGCAGCCGCTAGCACGATTTTCTCGGCAGGTGCACAGACGAACGCTACGCTGGGCGCTCCGGTCACGACGCTGACGATGAACACGGCTGCATACGACCAGACGAACGCAGCGCTGGACAAGTCGGTTCTCGCCGCAACGGCACAGATCGGCGCAGTCAACGCGTCGAACACCTCGGTGTCGAAGCTGGACATCAGCACGGTCAGCGGTGCGAACGTGGCAATGGTCGCAATCGACAACGCCTTGACCGCGGTCAGCAACCTGCAAGCAAGTCTCGGTGCAGCACAGAACCGTTTCAGCGCGATTGCAACGTCGCAGCAAGCTGAAGCAACCGACCTGTCGTCGGCACAATCGCAGATCACCGACGCGAACTTCGCGCAGGAAACTGCTAACCTCTCGAAGGCTCAAGTGCTGCAACAAGCTGGTATCTCGGTTCTGGCGCAAGCCAACTCGCAGCCGCAGCAAGTTCTGAAGCTGCTCCAGTAATAGCTTCTGAAGTTTGACCGGACCTCGCGCTTCACCGCGCGTTGTCCGGTTTTTAGCGTTTCGATGGAAGGCTCGCCTTCCATCCAGCATTTCTGTTACGCCCATCACGCATCAACACGGACGCACGGAGCATTTTCATGTCAACGATTACGAGTTCATCGGCGGCGAGCGCGGCATCAGCGACTGTCGCAGCCGACAATGCAGCCCTGCAGCAGGCCATGCAGTCGGTCATCACGGGCGCGACGGGCAATTCGTCGCTGGACGTGTCGACGCTCGTCACGGCTCTCGTAAATTCGAAGACTGCCGGCCAGGTTGCCGCGTTGACGGCGCAACAAAGCTCGGACAACACCCAGATTTCCGCATTCGGCACGCTTTCGGCCGCGCTTGGCGCGCTGGAAACGGGCCTCACTTCGCTGTCCAACGGCGGACTCCAGAATACTTTTACCGCGACCTTGAGCGGCGGCACCGGCATCACCGCGACTGCCACCACGGGCGCGGTCGCCGGCAGCTACAGCGTCGCGGTCTCGCAGGTCGCGGCGTCGCAGGCGCTGTCGTCGTCGGCTTTCACGGCTAGCCAGGCGCTCGGTACGGGCACGCTGTCGCTCTCGCTCGGCAGCAAGTCGTTTGACGTGTCGATCACGAGCAGCAACAACACCGTTGCCGGCATCGCCGCCGCAATCAACAGCGCGACCGGCAACCCGGGCATCACGGCGACTGTCGTGAACGGCACTGACGGCGCCCACCTCGTGCTCGCGTCGAGCACGACCGGCGCGTCCAACACGATCAGCGTGGCGGTCGGCAACCTGAGCGGCGATAACGGCCTGTCGAGCCTCGGCGTGACGTCGACGGCCAGTACGACGGGCGGCCAGTCGACCATCACGTCGGCCAACAACGCGAGCGCGTGGACACAAAGCACGGCTGCACAAGACGCCGAGTTCAAGATCAACGGCATTGCCGCGTCGAGCTCGACCAACTCGGTCACGAGCGCGATCGCGGGCGTGACGCTAAACCTGACGTCGGCCGCGGTGACGACCCCCGCGACCACGCAAACGCTGACGGTTGCAGCGGACACCACCTCGCAGGCCAGCGCGATCAACAACTTCGTGTCGCTCTACAACACGGTCGTGACGACCATGGGCACGCTCGCGCAATACACGCAGGGCGCGACGACGCAGGGTCCGTTGCTCGGCGATTCCACGCTCAACACGATCAAGAACGCGCTTTCGTCGATTGTCGCGAGCGGCGTGAAGAACGGCAGCACGTCGCAGAGCCTCGGCTCGATCGGTATCTCGCTGCAAGCCGACGGCACGCTGCAGGTGGATAGCGCGGCGCTCACCAACGCATTGCAGAACAACTCGTCGACGGTGGCCTCGCTGTTCAATTCGACCAACGGCATCGGCGCGCAGTTGAGCACCAGCATCACCAATTTCACGAAGACAGGCGGCATGATCGACGTGCGGACCACCGCGCTGAACTCCGACCTGAAGAGCATCCAGACACAACAGACGAGCCTGAACGACTACATTGCGCAGCTGACGAGCCAATACTCGGCGCAGTTCACGGCGCTCAATACGTTGATGGCGACGATGAACAACAACTCGCAGTACCTGACGCAATTGTTCGGCGGCACGAATAGCGCCGGCGCACTCGCGACCAACAAGTAACGACACGGAGAACGCACATGGAGTCCTCTGCCCTGATCGGGAAAGTGCTGGCGCTGACCGGCGAAATCGAGCAAGCGGCCGCGCTGGCCGACTGGCCCGAAGCCGCGCGGCTCGCCGAAATCCGCTCGCCGCTGATCATGTCGCTCGACGCGCAGCAGGTGCAAGGCTCGCTCGACGTGATCCGTTCGATCGTCGCGCGCGACGCGGCCCTTTACGCCAATGCGCAAACCACGCAAGTGGAATTGCAGGCCGAATTCACGGCCGCGATGCGCCGCGCGAGCGCCGTCGACAAGTATCAGAAAACGGCGTTGCTGTAAGCCGATAAGCGGCGCAAAGACGCCTTAACCGTATAACCAACAACAACTGCGCACCGGAGTAAAGCTGCGCTCGTTGCACCCTCGCCCGCCTTGCGCGGGCGTTTCTTTTTGTGCTTCGTAATCAGGTGAATTGGTGGCCATTTTGCCGTCACTTCCACCCTTCACGGCGCGAATTCGGACTTGATAATCCAACGTACAGCTTCCTCGTGCGAGCATCATGTCCATCCAATTCCAGTTCCCGACGTCCCAGCCTCTCACTCCTGAACAGCAGCGTGCTCAGGACATCGCTCTCGTCATGCAGAGCGCCATCGAGCAATATCACAAGGGTGAGATCGACGACGCGCGCGCGCTGTTCGAAGCCATTCTCGAGGCCATGCCGGAGCATCCGGACGCGAACTACAACCTCGGCGTGATCAAGGTCCAGACGAACCGCGCCGCCGAAGCCGTTCCGCACTTCGAGGTCGCGCTAGGCGTGAGACCGTCCAACGGACAGTATTGGGTCGCCTATATCAATGCGCTGTTCGAAAGCAATCAGTTAGCAGCCGCATGGACCGCGGTGGAGCTGGCACAACAGCAGGGCGTTCAAGGCCCCGCGATGAATAGCCTGATTCATCAGTTGGCGCAGCCGGAAAAGCGGATGGAAATCAAAGTCAATGCGCATCCGGACGCTGTGCAAGACGTGAATCTGGTCATCGGCGAAGCGGCCGAGGAGCCGGCAAAAATCGCGCGCGTACCGTTGAGCGCGGCTCAGCATCGTGCAGCATCGGCCGCGGAGATTCAAAAGCACAACGCGCTGGTGCACAAGGGCAATTTCCCGGAAGCCATCAAGCTCGCTCGCAAGCTGACCGCTCGCTACCCGAAAGACATCCAGAGTTGGCGTGCGCTCTCCATTTCGCTTCACAAGAACAATCAATTCCGCGAAGTACTCGAAGCGTCGCGCAAAGGCGTGGAGCTGGATCCCACTGACATGATTTGCCGATTACTGCTCGCCGATACATCGCGCCACACCGGCGCGCTGGACGAAGCCGAACGGCACGCACGGCAACTTATCGCCATTGCGCCGGATCACGCAGAGGCACATCGGATTCTCGGCGTCACGCTGGTCGCGCTTGGACGGCGGGCGGAGGCGATTGCGTCATGCATGCGAGCCGCACAGCTTGCACCGCGCTCGGCTTCTGTACACAGTTCGCTGGGCAACGTGTATCTCGGCATCGGCGCTATCGCGGAAGCCGAAGCCGCGCTGCGCACCGCGCTTGAAATCGAGCCTGCCAATAGCAACGCACGCACGAATTTGCTGTTCTGCCTGACGCACAGCAATACGATCAGCAAGGCCGCGTTCCTTAAGGAACACAGGTTATTCGGGGAAATGCACGACGTTCCCGCCATCGTTGCGAGCCGCCGTTACACCAATCGACGTGATCCCGAGCGCAAGCTGCGCATCGCTTTCGTTTCCGGCGACTTTTGCAATCATGCGGCGGCTTACTATCTTCTGCCCGTCGTGCAGCATTTGACCCATGACCCCGAGCTATCGCTTCACTTCTATTACACCTTTGGGGTGAATGACCACCTTACCGAGAAGCTTCGCGCACACGCCGACTCGTGGCACGCGGTGGCCGATCTTAGCGATGCGGCGCTGAGCAAAAAGATTGCCGATGACGGAATCGATATTGTCATCGATCTTTCGGGGCATACGGCGCATTCGCGAATCATTGCGCTCGCACACAAGCCCGCGCCTATTCAGGCGTCGTGGATCGGCTATCCAGCCACCACCGGAATGACCGCATTCGATTACTACCTGTCGGATCGGTTCATCACGCCTCCCGCGCAATTCGAGGATCAGTTCGTCGAAAAACTGGCGCTGCTGCCCGCGATCGCTCCGTTCATGCCGCCGCCGAACTGCCCGCCCGTGAATGCGTTGCCCGCACTTCATAAAGGCTATGTCACGTACGGCAGCTTCAACCGGCTGAACAAGCTGAGTCAGGAAGTTATCGCACTCTGGAGCGTCATTCTGCGCGCCGAGCCGTCCTCGCGAATGGTGATTGGCGCGATCTCGAGCAAGCTGGACGAGCCGACATATCTGGAATGGTTCGCTGCCGAAGGCATCACCGCCGACCGGCTGACGTTTTGCCCGCGCGGGTCGCTGCCTCTTTACATGCAGCAGCACCACCAGGTCGACCTCTGCCTCGATACGTTCCCCTACACGGGCTCGACCACGACGCTCAACGCGCTATGGATGGGAGTCCCAACGATCACGATGCCCGGCATATCGATGCCGAGCCGCGGAGGCGCCTGCTGGCTCGAGCACGTTGGACTCGAACAGTTCATCGTGCGCGACAAGGAAGATTTTGTCCGCAAGAGTCTCGAGTTGACTCGCGATCTGGACGCGCTCAACGAACTTCGAATCGGCATGCGCGAGCGCTGCCTGAACTCCGTTCCATTCCAGCCGGAGAAGGTCGCGGCGGGTCTGTCGATTGCGCTGCGCACCATGTGGAAGCGTTGGTGCGCGGATCAAACGCCTACCGCCTTCGAAGCGACCTTGCCGGCTGACTGGTCCCCGTCGCCTGCTGCGCTTTCGACGGACGCGGTGATCTAACGAGCCGCGCGCTGCACCTACTAGCGAAGAACCCAATCATGAACGCAAGCCTGCCTGCTGGAGCTGTTTCGGCGCTGACAGAAGAAACCATCTTTGTCACGCAACCTTATCTGTCGCCGCTTGACGACTTCATTCCGTATCTTCGCGAGATCTGGGACAGCAAGGTGCTGACTAACGGCGGCCCGTTTCACCAACGGCTCGAGGCGGCGCTCGAGGAGTATCTCGGCGTCGACCACCTTGCGCTGTTTTCGAACGGCACGCTGGGTCTCGTTACTGCATTGCAGGCGCTGCGCATTACGGGCGAGGTGATCACAACGCCCTATTCTTTCGTGGCAACCGCGCATTCGCTCCTCTGGAACGGCATCAAGCCCGTTTTCGTCGACGTCGATCCGCACACGCTGAACATGGACCCGCGAAAGATCGAGGCCGCCATCACGCCGCAGACTACGGCGATCCTGCCGGTGCATTGCTATGGTTATCCTTGCGACACCGAAGCCATTCAGAAGATCGCCGACAACTACAACCTCAAGGTCATCTACGACGCGGCTCACGCATTTGGTGTGCGCACGGGCGGCGGCAGCGTTCTTCGCCACGGCGATCTCTCCGTTCTGAGTTTTCACGCGACGAAGATCTTCAACACATTCGAAGGCGGCGCGATCATTTGCCCGGATGCAAAGACCAAACAGCGGGTCAACCACCTGAAGAACTTCGGTTTCGTCGACGAGACGACGGTGGTCGCGCCCGGCATTAACGGCAAGATGAGCGAGGTCAATGCCGCGTTCGGCCTTCTGCAATTGAAGAATATCGATGAAGCATTAGCCAGTCGACGCGATATCGCTTCCCAGTACTGCGCGCTGCTTTCCGATGTGCCAGGCATCCGTTGCCTGCCGGCCTGCGACAGCCCCATTGCGAATCGCGCTTACTTCCCGATTCTCGTCGAAGACGATTTTCCGTGCAGTCGCGACGCGTTGTTCGAGAGATTGCGTCAGCACAAGATCATCGTGCGCCGCTATTTTTATCCGCTGATCTCGGATTTCCCCATGTATCGCGGTCTCGTCAGCGCCAACCCCGCCAACCTTCCGGTCGCAGCCGATGCGGCGAGGAAAGTGCTGTGTCTGCCGATTTACCCCGGTCTTTCCACTGCGAACGTGGAACGGATCGTCGATATCATCAAGACGTATTAAAAGCAGCACGCTCTCTTGTGAACTCCAGATACAAAAGAGCACTCGACGCAGGACATGCGTCGAGTGCTCTTTGTTTGTGTCAGGAAAGAAGCCCGCCAGTAATTACAAGGTCTGCTGAGACTGTTCACGCACAGTCGCCAGTTCGGCGGCTTTCGCCCGCTGAAGCTCACCGAGTACTTCGAGCGCACGCCCCTCGTCCGCCGTGAGATCGACAACGAACGCATCGTTATTGTCTTTGATCCACTGCAGCGACATGTCCCACCATGCCAGCTCCAGCAAGCGCTCCCGTACTTTTTCCGAAAAACGGAAACGCAGCAGCCGCGCCGGCGAGCCCGCATAGATACCATACGGTTCGCTGCGGAAGTTCGGCGGTATCAGCGAGCGCGCACCGATAACGCATCCGCTTTCGATGACGCTGCCGCCCAGGAATACAGCCTCGTCGCCGATCCACACATCGTTATGAATAACGGTGTCAGCGTATTGCGGCATCATTGCATTGGTGAGACCGTTGCCGTAGATGCTGAACATGGTCGTCGATATGGTCTTCGTTTCATGCTGGGCGTTCAGAATGAACTTGAGCCCCATACCGCCTGCAACGTTCTTTCCAATCACCAGCTTCTGCGCATGGCCGTCGTATCTGGCGACCGAACCCACGCCGAGAACACTGCATCGGCCGATATGAAACACTCCGTCGGAGGCCTCTTCATCCAGCCAGTTCCTGAAGAAGTTGTTAGGGATGGTCGAGAAAGCCCCGTCCCGGTAGCCGATCACAATGAAATGCTTCGATAGAGGATGAGTCGGCACGACGCCGATGCTGTCATCCGACGTAACAACGTTCATATAAATCCAGTGCGTGTTGAGGTTTAGTGCACGATGACTTTATTGCCGCATGGAACTGCCGGGCAAGTTGTAGACAGGGTGAACGTAGGGCCTGCATTCACAGATAGCGGGCCCCGGCAACCCTGTCGCGCACCTTCCTGGCGGGACTGCCGTAGACGACCGAATACGGCTCGACGTCCCTCAGAACGGTAGCTCCCGCGCCAACGATGCTGTGCTCTCCGACGTTGATGCCGTGGCGAAGCACTGCGCCGATGCTAATGGCGGAATACGCACCGATCCGGCAGTTGCCACCGGTTATCGCTCCGGGCGCCAGGCTCGAAAACTCGTCCATCACAGAGTCGTGATCCAGAGACGAGTTCGTGTTCAGAATACAGAACTGGCCTACGCGACAGTCGGGATTAACGACCGCTCCAGCCATCACTACACTGCCCGCCCCGACCGTTGTGCCGCGACCAATCGTGGCCCGCGGATGAATGGCATTCATGAACTGCAGTTGGGGGCAAAGCGCCCCGACCTTCGCCGCCACTTTCGAGCGGACGACGTTGTCGCCGATTGCAATGATGGTGCCTTGCAGATCGTGTTCAGCCACGAGACGGGGAAGATCGGCTTCGCCGCCTAGCACTGGATAGTCGAGCGTCCGTTCACCAACGTTGCGGTATGCGTCGATTAACCCGGCAATGCTGTGCTTTCCTTCCTGCTCGACAATATCGATGACGACTTTTGCATGGCCGCCCGATCCGACGATGACAATGTGGCTCATACCCGCCTCCGCGGACTTGCTCGACTGGTTCCCTGCCGCTTGATGCATCGACAACATGCGCGAATAATGCGCCGCGCAACGGTGATTTCGTCGGCGGCGCTAGTCGAGATCCATGTCGCAATGGTTTGTGAAATTATGCCGTCGTCCCGCATCGCGCGATTCCGGGAGTTAGCGAGAGAAAAGCCGTTAGATCGATGTATTGGGCGGGAGCATCGCCGCGGCTTGTGATTCGCCGGCGGCGTGGCTCGAACGCCTAACGGCTTAGCGTGATCGCCAGATAAGCGGCGTACAGCGCGCCGCAGACCAGCAGCGCCCACACGGGCGCGCCGTGCTCTCGCGCGTTGAGCCGCAGCCAGCCCGCCGCGACCAGCGTGATGACGATGCCCGTCACCACCTCGATGCGCGGCGTCCACGGCGTCAGCAGAATGCCGATAGCGGGCAACAAGGTGCCCTGAAACACCATCGCGCCCGTGATGTTGCCGAACGCCAGCGTGTCCTTGCCGCGGCGAATCCACAGGATGCTGTTGACCTTCTCCGGCAACTCCGTGGCGATCGGAATGATCAGCAGCGACAGCAGCAGCGGCGACACGCCGACCACCGCGGACACGCCCCGCACGCCGTGGATGAAACCCTCCGCGCCCCACACGAGCAGCGCGACCGCGATCAGCAGTTGGACGGCGATCGTCGCGAGGTTGGTCGGCACGCCGAGGCGCGCGAGCATCATCTTTCCGGGCGCTTCGGTGCCGTGGCCTGCATCGACGAGATCGTTCGACGCGCGGAAGGTCGCCACGACATACGCGACATACACGCCGACGAGCGCGACGCTGAAGAGCGCGCGCACGATGCGCTGCTCATGCGGCACATACATGGCCGCGGCGGCCAGCAGGAACGCAAAGAGGAAATAGTTGAGATCGCGAGTGAAGCCCGAACGCTCCGGCGCGACGCGTCCGCCGACGCCGCGCGAGCGCAGCACGGCGAGCGTCATCAGAAAGGTAGACAGCGTGGACAGCATCAACGGTGCGCCGAGAATCGCGCCCACGCCGATTTCCTCGTTGACGGCACGATCGCTCGTCCCGCCGACAATCGCTATCAGCGGCACGAGCGTCTCGGGCAACGCGGTGCCGACTGCAGCGAACAACGAGCCGGTCACGCCTTCGGATATCTTAAGCCGCTCGCCGAGATGCTCGAGCGCGTTGGTGAAAAGCTCGGCCGCCACGAGGATGACGACCAGCATGATGGCCAATTCGATGAGAAGACCGGTCATGCGCGGCTCCGTGCATCGAAGGGATTGACGTGATCGACGTGATTGACGTGATGGACCGAAAACGTGCGGCGCGGCAGATCGCGCGACAGCAAGTTGAGCAGAAGACGAGGAGATTGAACAGCGCGGGATTTCACAGCGGCTCCGAGGTCGGACGTAAGACGAACCATGACGCACCGCGACCCGTCCGACCAGAACGAAGCAGTGCGCCAATGGTCTCGCCAAACCGACCCGGTCGAACGCGCCATGACCCGCAGGCCAAGTATGTTGACGCGCTCTCCTTCACGCGATGCCGCTATGCCGCGATGCGTGAAGGAAGGCTACTCCCCAGTGACCCGGGGATTTTAGCGGGAGTGGGCGGAGGCAACAAGCCTTCGGGAAGAAGCTTGTTGACTGTGTTGGCCGCGAGCCGAGCTTTTACTGCGTGCCAAGCGTGGTGCCCATGCAGCTTGCGCAGTGGTCTGTTTTCTCGCCGCGCGCAAGCTCATCGAGTCATTAATTGAAGTGATACTGGACGCCTACCGTGAAGCTATTGTTTGTTCTCTTCGTGCCGTCGTGATGGCTCGAGTCCGTGGTCCATTCGGCGACCGCACTGACATGCTCCGCGAACTTGTAGTCCACGCCGAGGCCCCAATGGAACCGCGTATCGGGGTCGTCGCCCGTGAAGCCGGCGCGAATGTAGGGCATGAACTGGTTAAACGGCATGCCGAATTTGGCGTCGATTCCGGCGTCCTTGAAGGTGGTGGAGCCGTGGTGCAAATCCGCGAAAGCCTCGGCTCCTACCACGAACCGCTGCACGTCGAAGTTGTATCCGGCGGTGAAGCCCGGAAACACCGTGTTATGCGACGCCTTGTTGAATGCGCCCGATGCATCCGAATTATTGACGCCTAGCTTGAAACCAACATAAGGACCGGCGAACTGGCTTGCGCCCGCTTGCGGCGCCGCTTGTGCGCAAGGAATCTGCGAAAGAAGAACCACCGATGCCGCGAGAATTGATCTGGTTATTTTGTGCATGAATTGCAAATAAAGCTCTTAGTCCGGCGAGTGATCTCGCAATGCCTGTCGCACTGGAATGCGAAAGGGTCGGCGTAGGCCGACGCGCAACTATTCCCATATCGATGGGAATTGCATAGGCAGCGCGCGCCGATTCAGCGAATGGATGAGAACGATCTGAAATTTCAGCGAAGAGGTGAGGCGGGGGCTAGGAGGCGTGTGGGTGGGGCAGCGCGTCGGGCGAGTTCGAGTTGTTTTGGCGGTTTGTCGATGGTACTGCGGGACCACGCTTTCGAGCACGACAGCCGGATCTGCTCCGCCTAAGGTCTACGAAACGTCTCTCCACGCACGACCGGAGACTGAGTACGCCAAGGTCCCGTACCCGCTGGGTCCTGTATGATCCTACGCGACTCGCGTGCAACAACCCGGAACCCGGGCGCCCCAGGCAGCCTTCCGATAGCTTGCAAATAGATAGTTGCTCTATTGCTATGTCGAAAATACCGCTGCTACGAACCGCCCTGCAGCCGATCTGAACCAAAGTCGTTTTGATTGCTCCCGGCGTGTGGGAACCCTTGGACCAAGTCCGGGATAATCTAAGCTGGATATCCTGCCGTTGATTTCCCTCAGGTCACTGCACAGCATCGAGGTATAGGTCTCACGGATGCTGAAGTGAAGTCCGCTTGTTGAATGGTAATGGAATGAAACGCATTCTAATAGTGAAAGTCACCTCCTTAGGTGACCTGGTACATGGTCAGCCCGTGGTGGCCGACCTGCATCGCGCCTTTCCTGGCGTCAAGATTGACTGGGCCGCCGATGCGTCCTTCGCCGATGTTCCACGCTGGAATGCGGGCATCGACCGCGTGCTGTGCGCGCCATTGCGGGGCTTCAAGAAAAACCGCTCTGGGGCCGAGCTCAAGGCGATCTTTACATCGATATCTGAACTGCGACGCGAGAAATACGACATCGTTCTCGATCTTCAGGGCGTCTACAAAAGCGCGATAATTTCTTTCCTTGCGCGCTCGCGCCGGCGTCTAGGCTATCGTTCGGCAGACCTCGGCGAGAGCGGCGCCGCCTTTGCTTACACTGGCCGCTTCGCGCCACGCGAAGATCTCAATGCGTGGGACGGCTTGCGCCGCACTGTCGCCGACGCATTCGGCTACGAGGTGAGCGGGGCACCGCGCTTCGACCTGTCAATCCCCAGGTCTGCCGATCCTTCCGTCAAGCCAGAAGAACAGCGGTACGCGATGCTGTTCCATGCCACTTCGAGCGATGTAAAGAAGTGGCCGACGGCTCACTGGGTTGCCATTGGCCGCTCGCTTGTCGAGCGCGGCATTACCCCCCTTCTGCCGTGGGGTTCAGCCCGCGAGGAACAGGAGGCCATCGCAATTGCGAAGGACGTGAGGGGCTCCCGTATACTGCCGCGGATGTCTATCTTGCAGGTCGCGCAGTACGTCGATGCCGCCACGCTCATCGTCGGGACAGATACCGGCTTCGTGCATCTCGCAAGCGCACTCGGCAAGCCCACGGTCATGATCTTCACTGCAACAGCACGGCGTTATTTTGGCGTCGACGTGCCTGGCGTATCGGTGTCCGTTGGTGACGACGGGCGCCCACCCTCGGTAACGGAAGTCCTGGACGCCATTGCTTCGCTGGAGCCTTTGCCTTGAAGATATTGTTGACCAATTTTCACTACGGGCGCGGCGGAGGTCACGATACGTACATTCTGGCGATTGCCAAGGGGCTTTCCAGGCGGCATCAGATATTTGTGGCTGCGCCCTCGAGCAGCAGGCTATTCGAAAAGGCCAGCAAGCTCGAACACGTGACGACACTGCCGCTTGAATTCCCAGCCAAGCTGAAAGACGCCGGCCGCATGATTTCAGCGTGGCGCGCATTGCGCTCGTTGCTGGAGACAGAACGCTTTGATGTTGTGCACGTCAACGGCTCCCCAGACCATCGCCTAGTCGTATTCAGCCTGATGTGCTTCAAGGGCCGCAAGCCACGCATTGTATTGACCAAACACAACTCCATCGCCATCAAGAGTGACTTCGTCACGAAGATCAGAGCCCGCGCGACAGATGATGTCATTGCCGTGTCCGATTCCACTGCGAGCCTTGTGCGCGATTCGGTATATCGACACTGCTCGCTTATCACCATCAAGAATGGTGTGGACATCGACGACTTCAAGCCGTCGGACGCGGCCGAGATCGCCGCGGCGCCTAAGTCGCTGCTCGGCGAATCGAAAGCCGACAAACTGGTGCTCGGAACCGTGACAGGCTTCGACTGGTACAAGGGCACCATGGACGTGATCGCCGCAGTGAGCGCGTTGCCGCCATCGCTACGTGAAAAGATTGCAGTCGTGGTTGTCGGAACGGAGCCGAGCGCAGAGCAGTGGCAGGTTATTGATTCGGTGGGTATGCGCAGCCAGCTCGAAGTCGCGGGTTTCGTGGAAGACGTGAAGCCCTATATCCGGGCGTTCGATATCGGCTTTGTCACGTCATATGCGGTCGAGACTGTGTCGTTTGCCTGCCGCGAGATGATGGCGATGGGCAAGCCTGTGATAGTGTCGAGCTACAGCGGTCTGCCGGAGAACGTTCGTGATGGCGTCGACGGCTGGGTCGTCCCGCCGCACGACCCCGATTCGTTAACTCGGGCGCTTAAAGGAATTCTCGAGCGGGGCGACCGCCTGGCGGACATGGGAAAGATGGCGCGAGCAAAGGCAGTCGACGAGTTTTCTCAAGAGCTGTTTGTCGACAGGACGGAGATGGTCTACCGACTAAGCCAGTCGTAATAGGTCCATTCGCAATGGTCGCTGTCGGCCCGACTTGATGCGATCGGTCAAACGGGCTCCAGCCGCTCTTATCTAATATGCCAAAACAGGTTATTCACATATTCAACGGATTCCAGAATCCGCACGGCGGCAGCGAACAGGAGACGCTCAACCTCGCTCACCTGCTTGGCAAGCAAAGCGAAGTGAGACTGTGGTCGACATCGTCGCGCAGTTCGCCCGAACTGCGCGAAAAGTTCGGAATCACCCCTCTCGGCATTGCACCGAGGCACCGCCCGAACGGAGGCACCTATGTCTTCGTCGGAGCACACTGGCGCAACACGGTATGGCCGTATCTCGCCGCAGTGCCACAACGTCTGATCTACGTGTTCAACACGTTCCATCCGAAGATACTGACGCTGACATCGAAGCATCCGCCCTTGCTGCGCTGGCCGAAGACGGAGTACGTGTTCATCTCCGAATTCCAGAAAAAGCTGGTAGGCGTGGATGGCGTGGTGCATCCATCGCCGATTGACATCGACCTGTTCGCGACGGTAGGTGGTGTGGCACGCAATCGGCCGGTGATAGGGCGTCTGAGCCGCGACACCAATGACAAGCATAACGACGAAGACCTGGTGCTGTATCGTGAATGGTCTGCTCAAGGGGTCGGTGTAAGGCTGCAGGGAGCTACATGTCTGCGCAACGCGCTCGGGGAGAACACAGGTATCGAGCTTCTTCCCGAGGGAGCTACGCCAGCCGCGGATTTTCTGCGCTCTCTCGACGTCTTCTACTACCGGACAGGGTCTCACGTCGAAACATTCGGCCGGGTCGTGCTCGAGGCAATGGCCTGCGGCCTTCCGGTGGTATGCCATCGGAACGGCGGCTACGCCGATTCGATCCGGCACGGCGAGAACGGCTTTCTCTTCGACACGACCGAACAGGCGCGACGGATTGTGGGCGCGCTGCTAGCCGATCCGGCACTGCGTACGTCCGTGGGACAGCGCGCCCGGCAAACCGTCGAATCGATGTACTCGAAAGAGGCCCTGGAGCTTCGTGCTGCGTTTTATCGTCAGGCGCCGGGCCAGGACTAGTCAGACCCCGGAATGCACTGTAAATACGGATCATCACTTGCAGGGTCATAGGGAGCGGTCCAGGCTCCGCACCTTTGAGTAAAGCGAGGGGTATCGCATGGACACGGCGCACAACCAGCAGGTAGCGTGCAAGTGCCGTCCAGCGATTGCCATTTCGGCACGGGATGAGAAACGAATGAATATGAAAGCGATGCTGTCAGAAAAGAGCCTCCGGCCCAAAACTGAGTCGTACCAGTTGTTCCTCGCGAGGACGTTTGCACTTGTTACTCTGTGCGCCGTACCCATTTCCACGGCCGGAGTCAATCTCGGTTCCGGCCTGGTACTGCTGTTTGCGCTGCTGTCTCCCGAAGTGTGGAGGGCATGCGGGAAAATCCGCACATCGCCCACGAGCATCGTCGCGCTGATCCTCTTCGTTGCGCTCGCTCTTAGCATGGCCTATACGTCGGCGAGCAATGACGAGGCTTTCAACTTTCTCCTGAAGTACCGAAAACTGTTGCTGCTGCCTATGCTGTTCCTGGTTTTCTACGGCAGCGACCGATCAAAGTGGTGCCGCGTGGCCATATGGGCGTTGTTCTCGGCGCTAACGCTGACCATGCTGCTCACCTACACGAACTTTTTCGGCTGGACGGCAATCGGACCACTGCACGGTAACGATCCGATTACGAAGCCCTGGGTCTTCAAGGACCACATATCGGCGGGCCTGATGATGGCGTTTCTGGCCTATCTGTCGATGGCTCTCGCGACAGGTTCGCCTAAAGGCATCGGACAGTGGCTCCTGCGCCTCGTCGCCCTACTCGCGCTCGTCAACGTGCTGTTCGTGCTACAGGGACGCACCGGGCAAGTCGTGGCGATCGCCTACATGGCAGTTTATGTCGTCGTTCAACTAATGAAGTTCAAGCATCAGGGCAAACGGACGCGCTGGATAACGACCGCCGCGAGCGTCATGCTGTGCATGTGTCTGGTGGTCTATTCCTTCACGGCAAAGAACTCACGCCTTGCCGAAACCCAACAGGAAATCACACAGTTCGAGGTCTACAACAAGAACACGTCGATGGGCGTGCGGCTCGAGTTTTATCAGCGCAGCCTGGAGCTGATTCTGCATCGGCCGATTGCCGGATACGGCGTCGGTAGCGTTCGAACCGAATTCGAACGGCTCGCGAAGAACAGCTCTGGTGGGCGTGCCGCGATGGCGAGCAATCCGCACAACGAATTTTTTCTGATGGGCGTACAGCTCGGAATGGTGGGAGTGGCCCTGTTCGCCTGGCTCCTGATCGCGATCGCGCGGGAAAGCTTGCGTCTGGACACACTTGCGCGCACGGTCGTCTACGGTTACCTGTTCGCCTTTGTCATTGGCTGTTTCGCGAACTCGTTGCTGCTCAACTTCACAGAAGGCAATCTGTTCATCTTCCTGATCGGCATCCTGCTCGCGAGCGGCCCTCGACGCGAGGACACGAACGGGCCGGCCGAAGAAACACTTACAGCCGCCGATTAGCGTCGTCAAGTTCGGAGGGTCGAAGGCCAATGTGCGTTGAATATGCTGGCTGGCCACAGCCGCGGGTGGGCTTCTGCTGGCCGGGCTGCCGACGCACCTGGCCGACATGGCGCATGTAGCTATAGCCGATGATGGCGTCAGCGATACCGCAGTTAGCTGCGATTTAGCTGCGATTTAGCCTGGAATTCGGAGAGGGAGTAAACAGGTAGATCGTCGCAACCCTCGGGAGGGTTGGTGCGCCCGGCTGGGATCGAACCAGCAACCCCTGCCTTCGGAGGGCAGTACTCTATCCATTGAGCTACGGGCGCTTCGACTTGACAGCGCGGCAACCAGAAGAACGGCTGCGGCGCCAAAGCGAGACCGAAAGGATACCCGGTTTCGGCCATACCGTCCACCGGACGGCCTCCGCGGCCGTTTCTCGCGCCATCCCCGGCAGATTCACGCGCCACCCCAACCCGTCCGCTCCACTTCGCACGATGCGGGTAAACGCCTGCTGAACAGCGCGCCGCGCCTCTCGCCGCCGTCGAAAGCTTCCGTCTATAATCGTCCGTGGCTGATCAAGAACAAGAAGTTGCCGTCGCGCTGTACCGCTCACATACCCACGGAGACGAGACAAGCATGAGCGAAGCACCACACGGAGCCCCGATTAAAACCCCAGGACAGCTCATCGCCGCGGTCATCGCCGGGTTTGCTGTGCCGATCATCATCATCGTTCTGCTGGCTTACTACGTCGACAATTCGACGCGCACCGGCGCCGGCACCGACAGTCTCTCCGAAGCCGAAGTCACCGCCCGCATCAAACCACTCGCCCAGGTCGACGTTCGCGACGCCAACGCGCCGCGCGTCTACAAGACGGGCGAGGAAGTCTACAAGGCGGTCTGCTCGGCGTGTCACGCGTCGGGCGCAGCGGGCGCGCCGAAGTTCACCAACACGGCCGACTGGGCGCCGCGGATCTCGCAAGGCTTCGACACGTTGCTGCATACGGCGCTCGCCGGCAAGGGCGGAATGCCCCCGCGCGGCGGCACGAGCCCCGACGATTACAGCGACTTCGAAATCGCCCGCGCAGTCGCGTACATGGCGAACAACTCGGGCGCGAGCTTCCCTGAACCGGCACAACCGGCATCAGGCGCCGCAGCGGCGTCCGCTGCGACGGCTGCGACCGCGGCTTCGGGTGCGGCGGCAGGCGGCGCTTCCGACGCAGGCGCGGCTCAGGCCGCCGCAGCGATGGCCGCCATGGCAAGCGTTCCGCAAACCGCCGCGGCGCCCGCAGCCGGCGCGACGCAAAGCGCTGATGCATCGCAAGCGGGCAAGGCCTTGTATCAGCAGGTTTGCCAGGCATGTCACGCGGCCGGCGTGCTGAACGCACCGAAGTTCGGCGACAAGGAAGCGTGGGCGCCGCGCCTGAAGGAGCCGATGGACACCGTCTACAACTACGCGCTGCACGGCAAGGGCGCGATGCCGCCGAAAGGTGGATCGAGTGCGTCGGATGCGGACGTGAAGGCCGCCGTCGATTACATGGTGAGCAGCGTGAAGTAACGCACCGAACAGCTTCGCGGCTTTTGCCGCGCCACGAAAATCCCTGCACCGCGTGCGCCTACGCGGGCAGGGATTTTTTCATGCCGTGAAGCTGTTCAAAACCAAACGCTCAAGCCTCGGCGTCCGCGGCGGGATGGCTGAACGCCTCGACGAATGCGAGCCTCGGCGCACTGCGCGCATGCCCCGCAAAACGCGCGTGCAACTCGGCGGGCGCGAGCCACGGATAACTCAAGCCTTCCTGCAACGCTTCGAGTAACGCGCCATCGGCATCGGGCACGACGTCCATGCGCGCGATGTGGATATGAAAGCGGCTCACGGCGGGCGTGTCGTCGAAAGTCCATCGATACACGCCGTGCCCCACGCGCAATGCGCCGGCCGCCGGTTCGCGCATCAGCACGAGCCAGGGCAGCGGGTCGATCGCGCCGTCGCGCACCGTCAGCGAGTCGCACACGTAATACGTGCGGCATTGCGTGTAAGTCGCGCCGAAATCGGTGACGAGCGTTTTCGTGATCGCGTCGCGCCCGAGCGTGCGCGCGGGAAACGCGATCGTCGACGTCGCGAGTGAAATGGTGAGCTCGGCATCGGACGCGAATGCGTCGGCCATGCGCTGCGGGCGCGTATTGTCTTTTGCGTCGATGTAGGCTTCGAGCGCGCGAATGTAAGGCGCGTGCGGCGGCAAGGTCATGCGGGCGGTCTCCGGTTGGCATGCTCGAAGGCGCGCGAGCAATGCGTCTAACGCGACCAACTAGCCGCGCCACTGTAGCGCGCGCATCCGCGAAACCAGCCGAAGCACCTTTGCTCAGCGTGGTCTTGCGGACTCACGATAGCAAGCCAAGCCGCGCGTCACGGCTTCTGCAACAGCGCCTTCAAGCTCGCGAGCCGGTCTTTCGGCGACATCGGCGCTTCTTCGGGCGTCGGCGGCGGCGCATCGTCAAGCAGCATCTCGGGGATGAACCGCGACGGCTCGCACACCACCGTCTCTCGCGCGCGCTTGCGCTTCTTGCACCAGTTCAGATGCAGGCTGCGCTGCGCGCGCGTGATCGCCACATACATCAGACGGCGCTCTTCCTCGATGCGTCCGTCGTCGATCGGCTCGTCGTCCGCGCCGCCTCGATGCGGCATGATGCCTTCCTCGACACCCACCAAAAACACATGCGGATACTCGAGGCCCTTCGACGCGTGCACCGTCGAAAGCCTGACCGCGTCGGGATCTTCTTCGCGGCCTTCCAGCATCGACATCAAAGCGACCGTCTGGATCAAACCGAGCAGATTCTTGCCGGTATCGGCGAGACCGTCGGCCGTGTCGTAACCGGTAGCTTCGCCATTCGCCGACCCAGCCGACCCCGCCGGATCGTTCACATCAGCCTTCGTGCCCTTGCGCTTTAACCATTCGATGAACTCGAGCACGTTCTGCCACTTCGCCTGTGCCTGGCGTTCGTCGAATGCATCGTAGAGATACGCTTCGTAGTGGATCGCGTCCATCAACTCGTCGAGCAGCGTGCCGGCCGCATCTTTTTCGGCGCGGTCGGTGAGGCGCTGCATGAAGTCGCAGAACGCGCGCATCGGTTCGATCTGACGCGGCGACAGGCGCGCCTCGATGCCGCCCATGTACACGGCCTCGAACAGCGACACCTTCGCCTGGCCCGCGAACGACCCGAGCGCTTCGAGCGTCGTATTGCCGACGCCACGCCGCGGCGTGGTGATCGCGCGGATGAACGCGGGGTCGTCGTTCGCGTTGGCGATCAGGCGCAGATATGCGCAGATGTCCTTGATCTCGGCCTTATCGAAAAACGACTGACCGCCCGACAGCACATACGGAATCCGCTCGCGGCGCAGCACCTGTTCGAAGATGCGCGCCTGGAAATTGCCTCGATAGAGAATCGCGTAATCGCGGAAGTTCGCGCGCCGCTCGAACTTGTGCGCGGACAGACGAAACACGACAGATTCCGCCTCGTGCTCTTCATCGTTGCACCCAGTCACCGTGATCGAATCGCCCATGCCGTGCTCGGACCACAGCTTCTTTTCGAAGAGCTTCGGATTGTTGGCGATCACATTGTTCGCGGCCGTGAGAATGCGCACCGTCGACCGATAGTTCTGCTCGAGCTTGATCACATGCAGCTTCGGAAAATCCTTGCCGAGCTGCGCGAGATTTTCGAGCGTCGCGCCGCGCCAGCCGTAGATCGCCTGGTCGTCGTCGCCCACGGCCGTGAACGCGGCGCGCGGGCCGGCGAGCTGCTTCAGCAATTCATACTGGCACGCGTTGGTGTCCTGATACTCGTCGATCAGCAAATAACGCAGCTTGTTTTGCCAACGGTCGCGCACCTGCTCGTTCTTCGCGAAGAGTTCGGCGGGCAAGCGGATCAGATCGTCGAAATCCACTGCCTGATACGCGTGCAGCGTCGCCACATAGTTGCGATAGACGATCGCGGCCTGATGCTCGTCTTCGTTCGCGGCAATCGCCATCGCCTCGTCGGGCATGATCAGGCCGTTCTTCCACAACGAAATGATCGACTGGATCTTGCGGATAAAGCCCTTGTCCGTCGAGCCGACCTGTTCCTGGATCATGCCGAAGCAGTCGTCGGAATCCATGATCGAGAACTGCGGCTTCAGGCCGACGTGCTCGGCTTCCTGCCGCAGAATCTGCACGCCGAGCGAGTGGAACGTGCAAACAGTCAACTGATTGACGGGCACCTTGCGGCCTTCCTTGCCGGGCGTCGTGAGCGTCTTGCCCTCGAGCAGCTTGCCCACGCGCTCGCGCATTTCCGCGGCGGCCTTATTGGTGAACGTGACGGCCGCGATGTGGCGCGGCTCGAAGCCCTTCGCCTCGATCAGGTGCGCGATTTTCTGCGTGATCACGCGCGTCTTGCCGCTGCCAGCGCCGGCGAGCACGAGACACGGCCCGTCGAGATAACGGACCGCTTCACTTTGAGCGGGATTGAGGCCTGCGGACATCGTCTGTAGATGGGGTGTTGCGGTTGAAATGCGGCTGCGAGGACGCGGCTATGAAAGGCGCGGCCCTCGGGGAAACGCGCCGTTAAAAGCGGCGCTCACGGCGCCGCGGCACAGTCTTGCAGCAAGTCGCGAAGCGAGCGGAGTGGCCGCCCGGCGCGCGCTGCGGCATACGCGCCGCGCGTGATCTGAAGCCGGTCGACGCGCCCAGGTTCGCGCGAGAGGAGCGATGCTAACACGGATGAAATGGGCGGATAAATTCGGCCGACGAATCGCATCGGGCACACGGCCGCCACCAGCCAGCGCGAAAATCCCGCGCGATCCGCCGACGCTCCGTCGCCCCGCGCCCATGCCACAATGACGGCGTTGCGCGCCGCCGCCGCGGTGGCAAAGCGGCGCGCCGTTTTTGCAGGAAGACACGCATGTCCGCATCGCTGAAAATGGGATTGATGGGTTACGGGTTCGCCGGCGCGACCTTTCATGCGCCGGTGATCGCGCACTGCGGCCGCGCGAGCGTCGCGGCTATCGCCACCGGCAAGCCGGAGACCGCGCTCGCCGACTATCCGCACGCGAACGTCGTCGCCGACCTCGACGCGCTGCTTGCGCTCGACGACATCGACTGCGTCGTGATCGCCACGCCGAACGACACGCACTTCGACCTCGCGCGCCGCACGCTGGAAGCGGGCAAGCACGTCGTCGTCGACAAACCGGTGACGCTCACCGCCGCAGACGCCCACACGCTCGCCAACATCGCGCTCGCGCGGGGCAAGCTGTTTGTGCCGTTTCACAACCGCCGCTGGGACGGCGATTTTCTGACCGTGCGCGATCTGCTCGCGAGCGCCGAGTTGGGGCGCGTCACGCACTATGAATCGCATTTCGACCGCTTCCGGCCCGAAGTGCGTCAGCGTTGGCGCGAGGAAGCGTCGCGCGGCGGCGGTCTGCTGTTCGACCTCGGGCCGCATCTGATCGACCAGGCGCTCGCGCTGTTCGGCGCGCCGCAGACCGTGGCGGCGACGGTGCGCACGCATCGCGATCAGGCCAGCGCACCCGACTACGTGCATATCCAGTTGGGCTACGGCGGATTCGAAGTCGTGCTGCATGCGAGCGCGCTGACGGCGATCGTCGCGCCGCGCTTCATCATTCACGGCACACGCGGCAGCTACCTGAAATACGGGCTCGACACGCAAGAGGACCAGTTGAAAGCGGGCCTGCGTCCGGGCGACGGGGGCTTCGCCGCCGGCAACGCGGCAGGCACGCTGCGGGTGCTCGACGGCGATCGCGAAGCAGAGCGGGAAGTGCCGACGCGCAACGGCGATTACGCGGGCTTCTATATCGCGCTCGCCGACGCGATTCAACATGGCGTGAAGTTCCCCGTGAGCCCGCAAGACGCCGTCGATGTGATGACGATCATCGAACTCGCGGCGCGCAGTTCCGACGAAGGCATCCGCTTGCCGTTCGAACGCATTCGTTAAACGCACGTGCCGGCGCGAAGCGAAGAATCTCGCACCTCGCGCCGGCAAACCTCGGCAGGCGACCGACACGCGACCGGCAGGCGACTGACAAAACCGCAAGCAATATAACGTTACAAATCGGCCGGCCTTTCGGGTCAGCGTGAGCGAGCCGTGATCCGTTGCTACGTCTGTAGCATCGCAAAACGACAACGACTTCACGGAGAGTCCATGCCACGTATCATCCGCGCGCTCGCCGCATGCGCATTGCTGAGTTCCCTCGCCGCCTGTGTGGTCGCGCCGCAGCCCGAACCGGCGCCGCGCCCGAACCCGCAGCAGATCGCCGACAAGCGGCTGCGTCAGGTCGACGGCCGCATCGACAACCTGAGCCGCCGTATCGACAATCGCGTGAATCAGGGTTATTACCCGCCGCCGCAAGGGGGCGAACTGCATCATCGGCTCGAGGTGATCCGGCGCGAAGCGCACGACATGGCCGCGCAGCACGGCGGCGGTCTGTCCGCCGACGAACAGCGCGTGCTCAACGAGGAACTCGACGGCGCGGCGCGCGCGATCGGCGAATGACGGCGAGCCGGCGCTAGATGCCGGCTCCAGGCCGCTCCCAAAGGCGGCGCACCAGCCCTTCTGCGGACACGCCCTTTATTTGACAAGCCTCCGGGCCTCGCGTACATTCGCCGCACGCGTCGGGAGAGCGCGCTGGCCGCTGAATTCGCAGGCCGCGCCGCCGAAGGGGCACACCCGGAAACTCTCAGGCAAAAGGACCGACCGCGTCGAAAAACTCGCGCCCACGTAACAGCCAGGCAATACGCTGGCAAACATCAAGGCGCGGTTTTTCGCACTCTGGAGAGCGGCAGTAGCCGTCTGCGTCGCACACGCCGCGCAGACCTTGGCAAGCTGCCCACCGAAGGGGCGCGCGTTCACCGTGGCGAATCCATATCGCCACGGCAGCGCAATCTCTCAGGTATCGAGGACAGAGGGGCCATGCAGCACCACGCTCGCCGCTAAAGGCGCGAGGCGCGGCGCCGCATGGCCTTTTTTGTTTCGCGAGACGCCCGAGGCCCCATGACCGAACTCAAACACACTCCACTCAACGCCACCCATCGCGCGCTGAATGCCCGCATGGTCGATTTCGGCGGCTGGGACATGCCCGTCAACTACGGCTCGCAGATCGACGAACACCGCGCGGTGCGCACCGACGCGGGCATGTTCGACGTCTCGCACATGTGCGTCGTCGATTTCACCGGCGAGCGCGTGCGTGCGTTCTTCGAATACGCGCTGGCCAACAACGTCGGCAAGCTGCAAACACCGGGCCGCGCGCTCTACTCGTGCATGCTGAACCCCGACGGCCGCGTGATCGACGATCTGATCGTCTATTACTTCGGCGAAGATCATTTCCGCGTGGTCGTCAACGCGGGCACCGCCGACAAAGACATCGCGTGGTTCAATCAACTGAACGAAGGCGGTTTCGGCCTGACGATCACGCCGCGCCGCGATCTCGCGATCGTCGCCGTGCAAGGTCCGAACGCACGTGAGAAGGTCTGGCAGACGGCGCCCTCCATCCGCGCCGCCACTGAGGCGCTGAAGCCCTTCAACGCCGCGCGCATCGAAGCCACGCCGTTCGGCGAACTGACCGTCGCCCGCACCGGCTACACCGGCGAAGACGGCTTCGAGATCATCGTTCCTGCGGACCACGTGGTTGCGCTGTGGAACGCGCTGCAAGCGCAAGGCGTGCGCCCCGCCGGTCTCGGCGCGCGCGACACGCTGCGCCTCGAAGCCGGCATGAATCTGTACGGCCAGGACATGGACGACAACACCTCGCCGCTCGACGCCGGTCTCGCGTGGACGGTCGACCTCGCTTCGCCGCGCGAATTCGTCGGCAAAAGCAGGCTCGAACTGGACGGCTCGAAGGCCGCATTCGTCGGCCTGATCTTGCGCAAGGAAAACGGCAAGGCCGCAGGCGTGCTGCGCGCGCATCAGAAAGTCGTCACGCCGCACGGCGAAGGCGAAATCACCAGCGGCACATTTTCTCCGACGATGCAGGAATCGATCGCCTTCGCGCGCGTGCCGCAAGGCGTGCAGCCGGGCGATATCGTCCACGTGCAGATTCGCGACAAATCCGTTCCTGCAAGCGTGGTAAAACTGCCGTTCGTGCGCAACGGCAAAGTGCTCGCGGCGGCCTAAGCCTCCGCAAGCCACCGGCGCGCGCGTCCCTTATCCAGTCACTACCGAATCACACCGCATAGGAGCATCCGATGAGCATCCCGGCCGATCTGAAATACACCGAATCGCACGAATGGGTCCGCACCGAAGCGGACGGCACGCTGACGGTCGGCATTACCGACCATGCGCAGGAAGCGCTAGGCGACATCGTCTTCTTCGAAGTCCAGGAACTGGGCAAGACCGTGACCGCCGGCGACACGGTCGCGGTGATCGAATCGGTGAAAGCCGCGTCGGACATTTACGCGCCGGTCTCGGGCGAAGTGATCGAAGCGAACAGCGCCGTGTCCGACTCGCCGGATTCGGTCAACAGCACGCCGTACGAAAGCTGGCTCTTCAAGATCAAGCCGGCTGCGGACGCCACGCTCGACCGTCTGATCGACGCCGACGCGTACACGAAGTCGATCGGCGCCTGATTCACCTCTCGTCTAACCGTCAGGTGCGGCGCGCCCTTCGCGCAAGGACAGCCGCACCGCCAGGAACACCATGAAGCTCGAACACCCGGATCGTCTGATGAACCGCACTCCTCTCTCGCTTGCCGCGCTCGAAGTGCATGACGCCTTCGCCGAACGGCACATCGGCCCGGATGCGGCCGACCAGCAGGCCATGCTCGAAGCGTTGGGCTTCGCGTCGCGCGCCGCGCTGATCGACGCCGTCATTCCGAAGACGATCCGCCGCACCGAGCCGCTGCCGCTCGGTCCGTTCACGCAACCGAAAAGCGAAGCGGAAGCGCTCGCCGCATTGCGCGAACTCGCGGACAGGAACCAGGTGTTCCGCTCGTACATCGGGCAGGGTTATTACAACGCGCACACGCCGACGGTGATTCTGCGCAACGTGCTCGAAAATCCGGCCTGGTACACGGCGTACACGCCGTATCAGCCGGAAATCTCGCAAGGCCGACTCGAAGCGCTGCTCAACTTCCAGCAGATGGTGATCGATCTGACGGGGCTCGCGATTTCGAACGCGTCGCTGCTCGACGAAGCCACCGCCGCAGCCGAAGCGATGACGCTGCTGCAACGCGTCGGCAAGCCGAAGTCGAACGTGTTCTATGTCGCCGACGACGTGTTGCCGCAAACCGTCGAAGTGATAAAGACGCGCGCAACCCCGGTCGGCATCGAAGTGAAAGTCGGCCCGGCCGATGAAGCCGCGAACGCGAACGTATTCGGCGTGCTGCTGCAATATCCGGGCGTGAACGGCGACGTGCGCGACTACCGCGCGCTCACCGAAGCGATCCACGCAGCGGGCGGCCACGTGGTGGTCGCCGCCGATCTGCTCGCGCTGACCGTGCTGACGCCGCCGGGCGAATGGGGCGCGGACGTGGCTGTCGGCAACACGCAGCGCTTTGGCGTGCCGGTTGGCTTCGGCGGTCCGCACGCGGCGTATCTCGCCGTGCGCGATGAATTCAAGCGTCAGATGCCGGGCCGTCTCGTCGGCGTGACCGTCGACGCGCAAGGCAATCCCGCGCTGCGTCTCGCGCTGCAAACGCGCGAACAACATATCCGCCGCGAGAAGGCGACGTCGAACGTGTGTACCGCGCAAGCGCTGCTCGCGATCATGGCGAGCATGTACGCCGTCTATCACGGCCCGCGCGGCCTGAAGACCATCGCGTTGCGCGTGAACCGCATCGCCGCATTGCTCGCGGAAGGCGCGAAGCAGCTCGGCTACACGCTCGTCAACGAAACGTTCTTCGACACGCTCACGTTCGACGCGGGCGCGCGCACGCAGGCGCTGCACGACGCGGCCAACGCGAAGCGCATCAACCTGCGCCGCGTGAGCGATACGCAAGTCGGCGTGTCCATCGACGAAACGACGACGCGCGCCGATCTCGCCGATCTGCTCGCGGTGTTTGCGCAAGCCGCGGGCGCGCGCGATGTCCCGCAAGTCGACGCGCTCGACTCTGCGCTGACCGCGTCGAACACCGCATCGGTGCCGGCATCGCTCGAACGGACGAGCGCGTACCTCACGCACCACGTGTTCAACCGTCATCATTCGGAAACGGAAATGCTGCGTTATTTGCGCAGCCTGTCGGATAAGGACCTCGCGCTCGACCGTTCGATGATTCCGCTCGGCTCGTGCACGATGAAGCTGAACGCGACCTCGGAAATGCTGCCGGTCACGTGGCCCGAGTTCGGCCAGATTCATCCGTTCGCGCCCGCTGAGCAAACCGTCGGCTACCGCGAAATGATCGATCAGCTCGAAGCGATGCTGGTCGCGGCAACCGGCTATGCAGCCGTGTCGCTGCAGCCGAATGCCGGCTCGCAAGGCGAGTACGCGGGCTTGCTGATCATTCACGCGTATCACGCGTCGCGCGGCGAAGCGCATCGCAATGTCTGCCTGATTCCGGCTTCGGCGCACGGCACGAACCCGGCTTCGGCGCAAATGGCGGGCATGCAGGTCGTGGTGGTTGCGTGCGACGCGCAGGGCAACGTCGACATCGAAGATCTGAAGAAGAAAGCCGATCAGCACGCCGACAAACTCGCGGCGATCATGATTACGTATCCGTCGACGCACGGCGTATTCGAGGCGAACGTGCGCGAAATCTGCGAGATCGTGCATGCGCGCGGCGGCCAGGTCTATGTGGACGGCGCGAACATGAACGCGATGGTCGGCCTGACGGCGCCGGGTCAATTCGGCGGCGACGTCTCGCACCTGAATCTGCACAAGACGTTCTGCATTCCGCACGGCGGCGGCGGACCGGGCGTCGGTCCGGTCGCGGTCGGCGCGCATCTCGCGCAGTTCCTGCCGAATCAGATTTCGTCGGGCTATGAGCGCGCGCCGAACGGCATCGGCGCTGTGTCGGGCGCACCGTACGGCTCGGCGTCGATCCTGCCGATCTCGTGGATGTACATCGCGATGATGGGCGCGAAAAACCTGACCGCCGCGACCGAAACCGCGATCCTCAATGCGAACTACGTCGCGAAGAAACTCGCGCCGCATTATCCGGTGCTGTATTCGGGCCCCGGCGGACTCGTCGCACACGAATGCATTCTGGATTTGCGTCCGATCAAGGAAACGAGCGGCATCACCGTCGACGACGTCGCGAAGCGCCTCGCCGACTACGGCTTCCATGCGCCGACCATGAGCTTCCCGGTGCCGGGCACGCTGATGGTCGAGCCGACCGAATCGGAATCGAAGGAAGAACTCGACCGTTTCATCGAAGCGATGATTGCGATCCGCGAGGAAATTCGCGCGGTGGAAGAAGGCCATTCGGACCGCGAAGATAATCCGCTGAAGCACGCGCCGCACACGGCCGCAGTGGTGATCGCCGACGACTGGAAGCACACGTATGCGCGCGAAACGGCCGCGTATCCGCTGCCCACGTTAATCGCGAAGAAGTACTGGCCGCCGGTCGGCCGCGCGGACAACGTGTATGGCGATCGCAACCTGTTCTGCTCCTGCGTGCCGGTCGCCGATTACGAGTAAGCGTTGCCTTCGGCGCGCGTTACCCGTGCTGATAGACGGGCGGCGCGCGCTTCTGTCGCTTCAGGCCGCAAACGGCTAACATCACACACCAAATCAGCCCAACGAGGAGTTTCGCATGGTGCGAAAGGTGCGATTGATGCAAAGCCTGGCCAAAGCGACGCGCATCCATATGCGGCGGCAAGCGGGCGCCATGCTGTTCGCCGGCGCCGCCGCGTTGCTGCCGCTGCGGCACGCGCACGCCGCAATGAATTTTTGCGCGGCGCCCGCGTGGCAAACCAGCGAGCGCACGAACGCCGATCCCGGCGTGAAGGCGTTGGTGAGCAATGTGCAGGCGCATCTGAACGACCGGCCGCACGCGCAGGCCAAGCTGCACACCGAAGGCACGCTGCCGCACGAGGGCATTTACGATCAGAGCGTCGAGGCGGAGAAAGATCTGGACTTGCTGCGCGACGCCGCGCTCGCGTGGCGCGCAACGAGCGACGACCGCTATCTCAAGCTCGTCGATCGCTTGCTGTACGCGTGGGTCACGACTTATCAGCCGAGCTTCAATCCCATCGACGAAACGCATTTCGAAGGGCTGATTCTCGCGTACGACATGACCGCGAGCGCGCTGCCCGTGAAAACGCGCAATGCGTCGATGGCGTTTCTGACGAAGCTCGCGAACGGCTATATCGCGCAGATCGACGAGCAGCCGCGTCCATTGAAAGGCAATTACCGGAACAACTGGCAAAGCCACCGGATCAAACTGATTGCAATGGCCGCCTTCACGCTCGACAACCGCAAGATGATCAACGCGGCGCAGCGTCTCTTTGTCGAGCATGTCGGCGACAACATCGAGCCGGATGGCTCGACCGTCGATTTCGCCGAACGTGATGCGCTGCACTACGTCACTTACGATCTGCAGCCGCTGGTCACGGCCGCCGTTGCGGCGCGCCGCCACAACCGCAACTGGCTGCCGGAGAAGGGCGCGAACGGCGCGTCGCTGCAGGCTGCGCTCAACTGGCTCGCGCCGTATGCGGCCGGCAGCAAAACGCATGAGGAATTCGTGCATTCGAGCGTCGCCTTCGACGCCAAACGTCGCGAAGCCGGCTTGCCCGGCTACTCGGGTCAATGGGACCCGAAGAACGCGACGGAGCTCTTTCATCTGGCGGCGCGTCTCGACGGACGCTATACGCCGATCGCGCTGCAGCTTGCAGCAACGCCGCCCGCATGGCTTGCCGTGTGTTTGCCGATGCCGGCGCGCTAAACCAACATTTCATCAGCAGGGAGCAGTCAATGGCAGTCAGTGTGTTCGATCTCTTCAAAATCGGCATCGGTCCGTCGAGCTCGCATACGGTCGGGCCGATGCGCGCGGCGCTGATGTTCGCGCAAGGGCTCGAACGCGACGGGCTCCTTGCGAACACGGCCTCGGTGAAGGTCGATCTGTACGGCTCGCTCGGCGCGACGGGCAAAGGTCACGGCACGGATCGCGGCGTGATGCTCGGTCTGATGGGCGACGCGCCCGACACAGTGAATCCCGACACGATTGCAGAGCGGCTCGAAGCCGTGCGCAGCACGCGCAAGCTGGCATTGCTCGGCAAGCATGAAATCCCGTTCCTTCAGAAGGACCACATTTCGTTTTATCGCCAGGCGCTGGCCGAACATCCGAACGGACTCAAGCTGCGCGCGTTCGACGCGAACGGCGAGACGTTGCGCGAATCGACGTATCTGTCGGTAGGCGGCGGATTCGTTGTGACGGCCGGCGCGCCGAACACGAAAGTGCTGGCTGCCGTCGATCAATTGCCGCACTCGTTTCGCAGCGGCAACGAGTTGCTCGCGCTGTGCGAATCGACCGGTAAAAGCATTGCGCAATTGATGTGGGACAACGAGCGCGTCTGGCATACCGAAGAAGAAACGCGCGCGGGCCTGCTGAAAATCTGGGACGTGATGCAGTCGTGCGTGTCGCGTGGTTGCGGCATCAACAATCCCGACGCGGACGGCAATCTGCCGGGCCCGTTCCAGGTGAAGCGCCGCGCACCGCAGTTGTATCGTGCGCTGTCGGGCAACCCTGAGCTGGCGTTGCGCGATCCGCTTTCGATGGTCGACTGGATCAACCTGTATGCGATCGCCGTCAACGAGGAAAACGCCGCGGGCGGGCGAGTCGTCACCGCGCCGACCAACGGCGCGGCCGGCATCATCCCGGCCGTGCTGCATTACTACACACGCTTCATGCCCGGCTCCAACGAGCAGGGCGTGATCGACTTCCTGATGACGGCTGCGGCTATCGGCATTCTGTACAAGCTGAACGCGTCCATTTCCGGCGCCGAAGTGGGGTGCCAGGGCGAAGTGGGCGTCGCGTGCTCGATGGCCGCGGGCGCGCTCGCTGCGGTAATGGGCGGCACGCCGAGGCAGGTCGAAAACGCGGCGGAGATCGGCATGGAGCACAACCTCGGGCTCACGTGCGATCCGGTCGGCGGCATGGTGCAGATTCCGTGCATCGAGCGCAATGCAATGGCATCGGTGAAAGCGGTCAACGCGGCGCGCATGGCGTTGCGCGGCGACGGCAGTCACTACGTGTCGCTCGATTCGGTCATCAAGACCATGCGCGAGACCGGCGCGGATATGAAGACGAAGTACAAGGAAACCTCGCGCGGCGGTTTGGCGGTGAATATCGTCGAGTGTTGATGGGCGATTCGATGATCGCGGCGTATCGAAACGCGGGCTCTTCGGCCCGCGTTTTTGTTTGCGCATTCGCGAGGCCATGTGTGGCGCGTGAGCATGCGTTGCGCTGCGCCGTGACACTGCACGCGCTGTCGGCGTAAGCTGTCGGGGCTCACTTGCACTCACTGCACTCACCGCACTCACTGCCTGGAGGCCCCATCGCAATGTCGCTGCCGAATGCTCCCGTTTCCGATTCTGCCGCCGCTCGAACGACCGGCGCGCGCCTCGTCGTCGATGCGTTGCTCACGCACGGTGTCGAGCGTGTTTTCTGTGTGCCCGGCGAGAGCTTTCTCGCGGTGCTCGACTCACTGCACGACGAGACCACGCGCATTCAGACGATTGTCTGCCGCCATGAAGCGGCGGCCGCAAACATGGCCGAAGCGGTCGGCAAGCTGACCGGCCGGCCAGGCGTCGCGCTCGTCACGCGGGGACCCGGCGCGACGCATGCGTCCATCGGCGTACACACCGCGTTTCAGGACTCCACGCCGATGATTCTGCTGATCGGCCAATGCGCGCGCGCGCATCTCGACCGCGAAGCGTTTCAGGAGATCGACTATCGGCGCATGTTCGGTCAGATGGCGAAATGGGTTGCGCAGATCGACGATCCGAAGCGCATTCCCGAGTATCTGAGTCACGCGTTTCACACGGCGACGTCCGGGCGGCCCGGACCTGTCGTGCTGTCCTTGCCCGAAGACGTGCTGAGCGATGCGTGCGACGCCGTGCCTAGCGCGCCGGCTTATCAGCGAGTGGCGGCGTCGCCGTCGGCGGCACAGATCGACAGGTTGCGCGAGTTGCTAGAGCGCGCGCAACGGCCAATGGTGATTGCGGGCGGCAGCGGCTGGACGCCCGGCGCATGCGCGGACCTGCAACGCTTCGTCGAGAACTGGCAATTGCCGGTTGGCCTCGCGTTCCGCTTCCAGGACACGCTCGATAACGAGCATCCGAACTATGCCGGCGATGTCGGGCTCGGCATCAATCCGGCACTCGCGCAGCGTATCCGCGATGCCGATCTGCTGCTCGTGCTCGGGCCGCGACTCGGCGAGGCGACGACGACCGGCTATACGCTGCTCGACATTCCGAAGACGAAGCCGACGCTGGTTCACGTCCACCAGGGCGCGGAAGAGTTGGGACGCGTTTATGCGGCCGATCTGCCGATCGTCTCCGGCATGCCGGAGCTGACGGCGGCGCTGGCGGCCTTGAAGCCGTCGGCCGAAACACTCGCATGGAGCGGCGCGGCGGAGGAAGCGCATCGCGCGTATCTGGAGTGGCGCAAGCCTCGCCCGATTCCCGGCGACGTGCAGATGGGCGAAGTCATTCAACAGTTGCGCGCGCATCTTCCTGACGACGCGATCCTGACCAACGGCGCAGGCAATTACGCGACGTGGCTGCATCGGCACTTTTCGTATCGGCACTACCGCTCGCAACTTGCACCGACGAGCGGCGCGATGGGCTACGGCGTGCCCGCCGCAATCGCGGCGAAGTCGCTCTATCCGCAACGCGCGGTCGTCGCGCTGGCCGGCGACGGCTGCTTCATGATGGCCGCGCAGGAACTCGCGACGGCGATGCAATACGACTTGCATGTGCTGTTCATTGTCGTGAACAACGGGCACTTCGGCACGATCCGCATGCATCAGGAACGGCATTATCCGAACCGCGTGCATGGCACCGGGCTCACGAATCCCGACTTCGCGGCATTCGCGCGATCGTTCGGCGCGCACGGCGAGACGGTGGAGCGGACCGAAGATTTTCTGCCGGCGTTGCAGCGTTCATTGGAAGCGAAGCGCGCGGCGGTAATCGAGATTCGCATGCCGCAGGAAGCGAGTACGCCAGGCGCGACGCTCGAGCAGATTCGCGAGCAGGGGAGGAAATTGCGGGGGGAATAGAGAAAGGCCCCGCCTGTAACCCATAAAAAAACCCCGCCGAAGCGGGGTTCTCACAACGTCACAGCAAGCTGCAAAAAGTAGCTTACTTGCCGCCCACGCTTTGCAGCGTCGTCCACTTGCCGTCGACAACCTTGTACAGCGTGATGCCGCCGTTCTTCAGGTCACCCTTCGCATCGTACGAAAGGTTCGACGACGTCACAGCCGGCATCGACGTCTGGGCCAGCACCGGCAGGTACTTCGCCGGATCGGTCGAATTCGCCTTCTTCATCGCGGCGAACATCGCCATTGCGCCGTCGTATGCGTACGGCGAGTACGTTTGCACGTCTTCGTTGAAACGCTTCTTGTACTTCGCGACGTAGTCCTTGCCGCCCGGCATTTCTTCCAGCGGCAGGCCGGCGAGCGATGCCACCGTGCCGTTCGCCGCGTCGCCCGCGATCTTGATGAACGTCGGCGTGTGGACCATTTCGCCGCCCATCAGCGGCGCCTTGATGCCGAGCGCCTTCATCTGCTTGACCATCGGCGCTGCTTGCGAATCGGCGCCGCCGTAATAGATCAGATCCGGGCTGACCGACTTCACCTTGGTCAGGATCGACTTGAAGTCCACGGCCTTGTCGTTCGTGAATTCGCGATCGACGATCGTGCCGCCCGCAGCCTTCGCCGCCTTCTCGAACTGATCGGCGAGACCCTGGCCGTAGGCCGTGCGGTCGTCGATGATCACGATCTTCTTCACGCCCAGCGTCTTGACCGCGAACGCGCCGGCAACCGAACCTTGCTGCGTGTCCGAGGTCATCATGCGGAAGGTGGTCTTGAAGCCTTGCTGCGTGTACTCAGGTGCCGTCGCCATCGCGATTTCGGGGATGCCCGCGTTCGCGTAGATGCGCGATGCCGGGATCGTCGTGCCCGAGTTGAAGTGGCCGAGCATGCCCTTGATGCCGTCGTCCACGAGCTTCTGCGCGACGGTCGTGCCGGTGCGCGGGTCAGCCTGGTCGTCGGCGGCGTCGAGCACGAAGCGAACCTGCTTGCCGCCGATCACCGGCTTCGTCGCGTTCATGTCTTCGACCGCCAGCGTGATGCCGTTCTGGAAGTCCTTGCCGTAGTGCGCCTGCGCGCCCGTCATCGGGCCGGCGAAACCGACCTTCACGTCTTCCGTCGATTGAGCGTTGGCCGTCCCCGCCACCGACATCGCCGCAACCAGCGCTGCGCCTGCCAGCAGTTTCATCTTGTGTTGCATATCTTCTCCTTGGTACCAGGTGTGGATGGAGCGGTTTCCGGGATCGCCGTTACCGCTTCCGTTTTGATGACCGCCCCCAAATCCTGGCGCTTCGCACCAGGCCCCCCGAGGGGGTGCAAGAAAACTTGGGGCGGCCCGGCGTTTTCCTGCGCGATCGATGAGGTTCGCTCAACCGATCGTCATCAAATTCGCATTACCGCCAGCGGCTGCCGTATTCACGCTGACCGAGCGCTCCGTCAACAGACGTTCGAGCGCGTAGTCTTCGTCGCCGTTTTCGAGCGCGCGCGACGCGACGCCTTGCACCGATACGATCGGTCCCGGGCGCTTCGCCACTTCCTTCACGAGCGTGAGCAGTTCGTCGCTATCGCCTTCGAACAGGACCGCGTCGAACGGCGTGTCGGCATTCTTGCGCACGCTCGCATAAGACTTCAGCGACGCCGGCAGTTGCGCGACCAATTGTTCACCAGCGGCGCCTTCGAACAGCGCACGATTTCCCGTAGCCAGCACGGCCGCGAACTGCACGCGCGCGCCGCTTGCGGTCGATGCGATGCACAGCACCGTGCCGCGTGCGCTGAGGGTGTACGTGTTGCGCTCGCCGGTCGGTCCGGTCAGCACCGCCGTTGCACCGGCCGGCATATGCGACAGATAACCGTCGCAGCGCGCGGCCAGTTGCGGCTCGCGTTCGGCGATCAGCCAGTCGCGCAGCGCCGTCAATGCAGTCAGCGCGGCCGACGGATTGTCGCTGTTTTCCGGGCGTTGCGGTACATCGGCGACGAGCGCCTGCGCGAGCGAGTTCGGCAAACCAGCGGGGCGCTTCGCGAGCAGACGCTGCAAATACAGCGCGCCGCCGGCCTTCGGACCCGTGCCCGACAAACCTTCGCCGCCGAACGGCTGCACGCCGACCACCGCGCCGATCACGTTGCGGTTCACGTAAATGTTGCCGACATGCGCGCGGCCGATCACATGCGCGATGGTTTCGTCGATTCGCGTATGGATGCCGAGCGTCAGGCCGTAGCCGGTTGCGCGGATCTGTTCGAGCAGCGCGTCGAGTTGGCTGCGGCGATAACGCACCACATGCAGCACCGGGCCGAACACTTCGCGCTTCAATTCGTCGATGCTGTCGAGCTCGATCAGCGTCGGCGGGACGAACGTGCCTTGCGCGCAATTTTCCGGCAACGGTAGTTGTTCGACCTTGCGGCCTTTTTCGCGCATCGCGGCGATGTGCGCGTCGATGCCGCGCTTCGCTTCCACGTCGATCACAGGGCCGACGTCGGTCGACAGCCGGTCCGGATTGCCGACCGTCAGCTCACGCATGGCGCCCGTCAGCATTTCGAGCGTGCGGTCCGCGACGTCGTCCTGCAAGCACAGCACGCGCAGCGCGGAGCAACGTTGGCCGGCCGAATCGAACGACGACTGCATGACGTCCGCCACCACCTGTTCCGCGAGCGCCGACGAATCGACGATCATCGCGTTCTGACCGCCCGTTTCGGCGATCAGCGGAATCGGCTTGCCTTCCGGATCGAGGCGGCTCGACAGCGTCTTGTTGATGAGGCGCGCGACTTCCGTCGAGCCGGTGAACATCACGGCACGCGTGCGCGCATCGGCGACGAGTGCAGCGCCGACCGTTTCGCCGTCGCCCGGAAGAAGCTGGACGGCGCCCGCAGGCACGCCTGCTTCCCGCAGAATCCGCACGGCTTGCGCGGCGATCAGCGGCGTTTGCTCCGCGGGCTTCGCGAGCACCGTGTTGCCGGCTGCGAGCGCGGCGGCGACCTGGCCCATGAAAATCGCGAGCGGGAAATTCCACGGGCTGATACAGACAACCGGCCCGAGCGGACGATGCGTGTCGTTCGAAAACTCGCTGCGGATTTGCGTCGAGTAGTAGCGCAGGAAGTCGATGGCTTCGCGAATCTCCGACACCGCGTTCGCGAGCGACTTGCCTGCTTCGCGCACGACGAGACCCATCAGCGTATGCATCTGCGCTTCGAGCAGATCGGCGGCGCGCGCGAGGCAATCGGCGCGCGCTTCGACGGGCGTCGCCTGCCAGATCGGCGCGGCGGCGACCGCGTGCGCCAATGCGGCGCTCACGTGTTCGGCGCTCGCTTCGACAACCGTGCCGACGAGATCGCGATGATCCGCGGGATTGCGCACATCGCGTGCGTTGCCCAACGCGATCTGATCGTCGGCGAGCATCGGCGCGGCGCGCCACGGATGATTCGCGCTCGCCAGCAGCGCCGAAGACAGCGACGCCAGACGATGCTCGTTCGACAGATCGAGGCCCATCGAATTGAGACGCTCGGTGCCATACAGGTTGCGCGGCAGCGGAATCTTCGCGTGCGGCGCGCCGAGCGGGACGATCTTCGACGCCTCTTCGACCGGATCGGCGATCAGGTCATCAATCGCGACGTTTTCATCGGCGATACGATTCACGAACGACGTGTTCGCGCCGTTCTCGAGCAGACGGCGCACAAGATACGCGAGCAGCGTTTCATGCGTGCCGACCGGCGCGTAGACGCGGCACGGACGATTCAGCTTGCCTGCCGAAACCGGACCCGTCACTTCCTCGTACAGCGGCTCGCCCATGCCGTGCAGGCACTGGAACTCGTACTGGCCGGGATAGTAGTTGTTGCCCGCGAGGTGATAGATCGCCGACAGCGTGTGCGCGTTGTGCGTGGCGAACTGCGGATAGACCGCGTCGGGTGCGCCGAGCAGCTTCTTCGCGCACGCGAGATACGACACATCCGTATAGATTTTGCGCGTGTAGACCGGATAGCCTTCGAGGCCGTCCACTTGTGCGCGCTTGATTTCGGTGTCCCAGTACGCGCCCTTCACGAGGCGCACCATGATCCGGTGACGGCTGCGGCGCGCGAGGTCGACAATGTATTCGATCACGAACGGGCAGCGCTTCTGATACGCCTGCACCACGAAGCCGATGCCGTTCCAGCCGGCCAATTCGGGATCGAAGCACAGCGCTTCGAGCAGATCGAGCGAGATCTCCAGACGGTCGGCTTCTTCCGCGTCGATGTTCAGGCCGATGTCGTAGCGGCGCGCGAGAATCGCGAGCGAGCGCACGCGCGGCAGCAGCTCGCTCATCGTGCGTTCCTGCTGCGAGCGCGAGTAACGCGGATGCAGCGCCGACAGCTTGATCGAGATGCCCGGACCTTCGTAGATGCCGCGGCCGCCCGCCGCCTTGCCGATCGCGTGGATCGCCTGCTCGTACGACGCGTAGTAGCGCTGCGCGTCGGCCTCGGTCGTGGCCGCTTCGCCGAGCATGTCGTACGAGTAGCGGAAACCTCGCGCTTCGTACTTGCGGCTGTTCGCCAGGGCTTCGGAAATGTTCTCGCCGGTGACGAACTGCTCGCCCATCAGGCGCATCGCCATGTCGACGCCCTTGCGGATCAGCGGCTCGCCGCCCTTGCCGATCAGACGCGTGAGCGCCGACGACAAGCTCGTCTCGCTGTTGGTCGTCACGAGCTTGCCGGTAATCATCAAGCCCCAGGTCGCGGCGTTGACGAACATCGACGGCGCCTGGCCGACGTGCGATTTCCAGTCGCCCTTGCTGATCTTGTCGCGAATCAGCGCGTCGCGCGTGGCGCGGTCGGGAATGCGCAGCAGCGCTTCGGCGAGGCACATCAGCGCGACGCCTTCCTGGCTCGACAGCGAGAATTCGTGGATCAGTCCTTCGACGCCACCACCCTTGCTCTTGCCGCGCAGCGTTTCGACGAGCTTGCCGGCGAGCGCCTGCACGTCGCCGGCGAGCTTGGCCGGCAAACGCGCCTGGCCGAGCAGGAACGGCACGCATTCCGGCTCCGGCCGACGGTAAGCCGCGGTGATCGCCGCGCGCAACACCGATTGCGGCTGCACGTTCTGCGCGAACTCCAGGAACGGATGCGCGGCGCCGTCTTCGTCATGCTCGACCGCGGCGCCGTCGCCCATCTCGGCCGAACCGGCCGCGCCCGACAGTTCCGGCGGCAATTGGCCTTGTTCGATCTTTTCGAGGTACGCGAAGATCGCCTGCTTGATCAGCCAGTGCGGAGTGCGTTCGAGGCGCGTAGCGGCATCTCTCAGCCGGGAACGCAGGAGGTCGTCGACCTTGACGCCAAGGGTGGTGCTAGCCATGTTTCCTTCTTCGGAGACCAGACGAAATGCTGGTGAAAGACTAAAAGTTGGCCGAATCGTACCCCTCTCAATAAAAAGGTGCAACCGCTGCGCCGGATTGGTTGCACCCGAGCGAAACCCTTATTCGACGCGGGTTTGCGGGCGGTGGCGCCGCAGCCGGCGAGCGCGGTAAGGATCGGTATTTTCCCTGGCGTCATTTCTTTTGCATCAGCCCTTATCAAACCGGACGGCGCGCCGTTAAAGAAGTCATAGCGGGCGCGACGCGATGGCGCACCAACAACAACGGCACGGGGTTAAGGACAGCGAAATGGAAAAGTGGCTGGTCGTATTGGGCATCTGGGCGATGTGCGCAACCTGCGCTGTGCTGTTTATTCGCGGCGCCACGGGGGCGTCGGGCAAGCGCGAGCCGGCTGAGGGACGTGCGTCCGCCGGCGACGCGCAGGCTGCGTTGAACGATTGAGCGAGCGCTCACTGCGCGGCGCGAGCGCAACGCGCCGGTGAGTGGCCGGAGCCGGAAGGCGAACGTGAAGAAGCGAACACCGTGAGAGCCACCATGCTTTGTTCCAGCGACTACAGATCTTCCGCGCGATACCGGCAACTGGCGGCGCGTGGCGCGCCGGTTTCGTCGCGGGCATCGGCGGTATTGGGGACGCGGACCGCGACGCGCGTCGCCGCTTCTGCTCCGGCTCCCGCGGCGAGCTATTCGAATACCGTGCGAGCACGCGCCCGCACGGCGCGCAGCCGGTGTCGACACTGACGGTTGAGTCCGTCGCGCCTTGGGCTCAGATGTCGAGCGGATCGACTTCGAGGCTCCAGCGCAGCACGCCCTTCAAACCGCGCAGCAACGGCTGCCACGCGCGCAGCGTCGCTTGCAACGCGGCGCGCGACGCGCTCTCGATAAGCAACTGCGCGCGATGCACGTGCATCACCTTGACGATGGTGAGCGGCACCGCGTCATAGACGGTCACGCGCTCGGCCGCCGGAATCCCGGCGAGTTCGGCGGCGGCCTGCTGGAGAAAGGCAAGCGCGGCTTCGAGCGTGCGGCCCTCGGCGCGCAGCAGCGCCTGATAGACGAACGGCGGCAAGTGCGCGTCGCGCCGCTCGGCCAGCGTCGAATTGGCGAAGCCGACGTAATCGTGGCGCCCAAGCGCGTGATAAAGCGCGTGACGCGGATAGCGCGTCTGCACCAGCACCTCGCCGGGCAAGCCGGCGCGGCCGGCTCGGCCGCTGACCTGCATCAGTTGCGCGAACAGGCGTTCGCTCGCGCGGAAGTCGTGCGAAAAGAGCGCGGTATCGGCGTTCAGCACGCCGACCAGCGACACGCGCTGAAAGTCGTGCCCCTTCGCGATCATCTGCGTGCCGACGAGGATATCGACCTCGCCGGCGTGCACATCGGAAAAAAGCGCTTGCGCGCTGCCTTTGCGGCGCGTGCTGTCGGCGTCGATGCGCAGAACGCGCGCGCCCGGCACCGCGCTCGCCAGCGTTTCCTCCACGCGTTGGGTGCCGCGGCCCATCGGCTCGATGTCGACATTGCCGCATTCCGGGCACGAGCGCGGAATGCGCGACTCCCAGCCGCAGTGGTGGCAGCGCAGCGCGCGCTCGGGCTTATGCAAAACGACATAGGCGCTGCAGCGTGGACAACCGGCGACCCAGCCGCAGGCGTCGCACGCGAGCTGCGGCGCGTAGCCGCGCCGGTTCAGGAATACGAGACTTTGCTCGCCGCGCTCGAGCCGCGCTTTCAGCGCCGCGATCAGCGGACCCGACAATCCTTCGACGGAAGCGCGTCCGCGCCGGCGTTCCTCTTCGAGATCGATCAGGCGCACGGTAGGCAGCACCGCATCGGCGACTGCGCGGCGCGATAACGTGAGCCGCTTGTAGCGTCCCTGATCGGCCTGCCACCAGCTTTCCAGCGACGGCGTGGCCGACCCGAGCACGACCGGCAAGCCAAGCTGCTTCGCGCGATAAATGGCGAGGTCGCGCGCCGAATAGCGCAGCCCTTCCTGCTGCTTGTAAGCGGGATCGTGCTCCTCATCGACGACGATCACGGCGAGCCGCGGCAGCGACGCGAGCACCGCGAGCCGCGTGCCCAGCACGATGCGCGCGCGGCCTGTGTGCGCCGCGAACCAGTTGCGCGCTCGCTCGCCTTCGGCAAGGCCGCTGTGCAAAGTGACGATCGCCGTGTCGGCCAGCGCCGCGAAGCGGGCGCGGAAAGCCGCCTCGAATTGCGGCGTCAGATTGATTTCCGGCACGAGCACGAGCGCTTGCGCGTCCGCATTGACGGCGAGAATTTCCGCGAGCGCGCGCAAATAGACTTCTGTCTTGCCGCTGCCGGTCACGCCGTGCAGCAGGAGCGGGGCAAAACCGCGCGCGTCGCGAATCGCTTCGACGGCGGCGGCCTGCTCGTCGGTGAGCGTGGGGAGCGTCGGGGGCGGCGTGGCTGTGGATGTCAGGGCCGGCAGGACTGTGGCGGCATCGACAAGCTCAAGTGCAACCCAGCCTTCGGCCTGCCATGCGGCGAGCGTCGCGAGGGCTTTTGGGTGCAGCGCGCGGGCGTCGGCGGCAGAGAGAAAGTCGTTGGCGGCGAGCGCCTGCGCCAGGCTTCGCAGCGCGGTGGCGCGCGCCGGCAAAGCGTCGGGCAAGGCCAGGCGGCCTTGCGGCGTCAGGCTGTAGCGCTCTTCCGGCGCGAGCAGCCGCGACCAGCGCGACGCGTCGCGCAGCGCCTGCGGCAACGCCGGCAGCGCCACCTCGCCAAGACCGCGCTGGTAGTAGTCGGCGGCAAAGGCAGCAAGCCGGAGCCATTCGGCCGACAGCGGCGGACATGCGGTGCAGGCACCGTTCACCGCGCGCAAACGGTCGGCGGGCACCTCGCTGTGGGTGGTCACTTCGCACACGAGCCCCACCACGTCTCGCTTGCCGAATGGCACGCTCACCAGCGTGCCCGGCACGGCCGCCGTGGACATGTTCCAGCGGTAGTCGAATAGGGTCGGCAGCGGGTGATCCAGCGCGACGCGAACGAACACGGCAGTCATCGGCCAGCGTGGATTCTGGCGACGGCGAGCCGCGTCGTGGCGCTGCCGTCCGCGTCGGGAATCGCCCGACGATGAGTTGCCCGCCCGAACTTAAAGTAAAACTTCAATTTCGGCGCTAAGTTTTGGATTCGGCTGAACAATTGCTGTCGACCCTGCACGCCTGTGGATAACTTTGTTGAGAACTTCGCTCCAACGGCCCGCAAACCGCGCCGCAGCGGCCTTCTGTGGGATTCCGCACATTTCTCGCGGAAGCCGCGAAACCCTTGCCAGACAAGGCTGAGATCAAATAAGCGGGCAACGCGCAAGGGTTCCGACACGACTAAAGCTTCTACCGCGCCGCAACGTGATCAATGTGTATAAGTCAAGTCTTGACAACTGCGAGAGTGCCTGCTGACGGCCCGCAACCCGCGAACTTTCCCTTAGTTGCAGAGCCCAGCGTGCTGCATCGCAGCAAAAAACGGTAGGAATTGCAACGTCAGCCGGGTGCATGCGCACCGCTGCGAATCGCGCGGCTGTGGCGATGCACTTCGTCGACGAGTTCGGCGACGTTTTCCGGCGGCGTGAACTGCGAGATGCCGTGGCCGAGGTTGAACACATGCCCCGGATGATTGCCGAAGCTGTCCAGCACGGCCCGCGCTTCCATGCGGATGGCGGCAGGCGGCGCGAACAAAACTGACGGGTCGATATTGCCCTGCAACGCCACCTTGCCGCCGACGCGCTCACGCGCGTTGCGCAGGTTGACCGTCCAGTCGAGGCCGACCGCGTCGACACCGGTCTCGGCGATTTCGTCGAGCCAGAGACCGCCGCCCTTCGTGAACGTGATGACCGGCACCTTCTCGCCGTCATGCTCGCGCTTCAACTGATTCACGACCTGCTGGATGTAGTGCAGCGAAAAGCGCTGATAGGCGCCGTCCGCGAGCGCTCCGCCCCACGTGTCGAAGATCATCACGGCCTGCGCGCCGGCTTCAATCTGCGCGTTCAGATACGCCGCGACCGAGCTGGCGTTGATCTCGAGAATGCGGTGCATCAGATCCGGGCGCGCGTAGAGCATGGACTTGACGGTGCGGAAGTCGGCCGAGCCGCCGCCTTCGACCATGTAGCACGCCAATGTCCACGGACTGCCCGAAAAGCCGATGAGCGGCACGCGTTGACGGCCTTGCGCGTCCGTCAGCGCACGGCGAATCTCGCGCACGGCGTCGGTCACGTAGCGCAACGTGGCGTCGATGTCCGGCACGGCGAGGCGCGCGACGTCGTCTTCGGTGCGCACCGGCCGCGCGAATGTCGGCCCCTCGCCGGCGACGAACTCGAGGCCGAGGCCCATGGCGTCCGGCACCGTCAGGATGTCGGAGAACAGAATCGCGGCGTCGAGCGGATAGCGCTCGAGCGGCTGCAGCGTGACTTCCGTTGCAAAGGCCGGGTTTTTCGCGAGCCCGAGAAAGCTGCCTGCGCGAGCTCGCGTGGCATTGTATTCCGGCAGGTAGCGGCCAGCCTGCCGCATCAACCAGACGGGCGTGTAGTCGGTGGGCTGGCGCAGCAGCGCGCGCAGGAAAGTGTCGTTCAGGAGGTTATGGGCCACGTTGCGTGCGACTGAGGGCAAAGGGGCATTTTACCGGACGACGCCGCCGCATTCCGTCCAATGCGGGCAATAACTGCGGTGCGCGAGTTCAGGCCATTTTCGGCAGAAGGTCGCCCTACGACAACCTGGCCGAACGGCCGATGTTCAAGGCAAAATTGCCGGGCTATCATCCGACAGCCTTATAACAACGCATAACCAAGGAGACTCAATGAAGAAGGTTGCACTCGCATTGCTCAGCGTCGTGGCGGGCGTACTAATCCACGGTGGCGCGGTTCAGGCGCAAGCGTCCGGCACACCCGCGACAGCTTCGCGGCTTGATGACATTCTCGCTCGCGGCACGCTGCGGGCCTGTACGACCGGCGACTACAAGCCGTATTCGTTCTATAAGACGGACGGCCAGTTCGAAGGCATCGACATCGACATGACGGAGTCGCTTGCCAAGTCGCTCGGCGTCAAGGCGGAGTACGTCAAGACTTCGTGGTCGAACCTGATGAACGACTTCGTCGCCAAGTGCGATATCGGCGTGGGCGGTGTTTCGCCGACGCTCGAGCGGCAAAAGCGCGCGTTCTTCACGCAGGCTTATATGGTCGACGGCAAAACGCCGATTGTCCGTTGCGACGACGTCAACAAGTATCAGACCGTGGCGCAGATCGACCAGCCCGCAACGCGCGTGATCGTGAATCCGGGCGGCACGAACGAACGTTTCGCAAAGCAGTTCTTTTCGCACGCGAACATGACCGTCTATCCGGACAACGTGACGATCTTCAAGCAGATTCTCGCTGGCAAAGCCGATGTGATGGTGACGGACGCGTCCGAGACCCTGTTACAGCAAAAGCTCAATCCTGGCCTGTGCTCGGTGCATCCGGACAAGCCGTTCCAGTACGGCGAAAAGGCGTGGCTGTTGCCGCGCGGCGACGTGGCTTTCCAGCAGTACGTCGACCAATGGCTGCACCTGGCGCGAGCTACGGGCGAATATCAGGCCGTGTCGGATAAGTGGTTGAAGTGAGGTGAGGGTGCGGCCGTGGCGTTTCTTGATGCGCTCTTGATGCGCTCGAGGAGGGCGCGCGGCCGCGCGAGTTTCTGTTTCCAACGGCTGCCCGCGTGGTTATGCCTGCACAAAACCCGGGCGGCTTAATGTAACGCGGGCGGCGTGAGCTTGGCGCGAGTCGAACGAGACTGAAACCTGGCTGGACCGGTGAACAGACCCTCGTGCGCTTTTGACGCCGACTCCCTTTGCTGCGGCGCATTCATGGTTGCAAGCGTCGCTGCGAAAATTTTGGGCATCGTCCATTGAGTTGTAACAGCGGCGGTTCATGATCGGAAAGATGAATCTGCAACCATTTGATGCGGAATCGCCTTAACGATTTATGCGGCGCCACGCTTCACGAATAGCATGAAACAAGCGTATTAAATTGCGCTGTAGTCATCGGTAAAACTTGCTTTTTTAACAGTTCGTTTCCGCAATAAATCCCGCAACGCCTTATCTGGCGGGCGTTACAACCTGAAACACTTTGTTACGGCGCTCCTGGATTAATTCGCCCACAATGCCCTCAACGGTTTCAACACGGATGTGGCGGGGTGCGTGGTGTGAGCGGATACGATGCACTTGCCGGTCGGCTTAGGCCGAAGCCCTGTGAAGGGGCATCCCTGCTGGGGCCGTAGTCGACGCAGGGTCGTCGTCTCAGTTGGTTCCTACTTTGGTCTCCTCGCGCTAACCCCGTAGCGTGTGGTTTTTAGCGGGCTCCAGGCCCGCTTTTTTTTCGTCTCGCCAAACGTTTGCGCAGTGCAAGATGGCAGCTTTTACCTGCTAGTTCGCGCTGTTTCGACGATTTGGCCATGTGTGAAGTTCGCGCCGCGCAGCATGATTGCGGCGATAAAGAAGGCCGCCCGAGGGCGGCCTTTTTTGCAATGGCTTTCCGTTCGCGCCGTTCAGGCGGTCTTCCCTTGCTCCAGCTTCAGTTCGTCGATCATGCGCTGGCGCATGACGAACTTCTGCACCTTGCCGGTCACGGTCATCGGCAGTTCGTCGACGAAACGAATGTACTTGGGCACCTTGTAATGCGCGATCTGGCCATGACAGAACTGCTGGATTTCCTCTGCCGTCGCCTGTTCGCCTGAACGCAGCACGACCCACGCGCACACTTCCTCGCCATACTTAGCGTCCGGCACGCCGAATACCTGCACGCTCTGGATCTTCGGATGGCGGAACAGGAATTCCTCGATCTCGCGTGGATAGACGTTCTCGCCGCCGCGAATCAGCATGTCCTTCAGACGGCCAACGATGTTGCAATAGCCTTCGGCGTCGAGCGTCGCCAGGTCGCCGGTGTGCATCCAGCCATCCACGATGCTCTCGCGGGTTTTTTCTTCGTCGCCCCAGTAGCCCTGCATCACGGAATAGCCGCGCGTGCACAGCTCGCCCGTTTCGCCGACCGGTACGATGTTGCCAAGCGGATCGATGATTTTCACCTCCAGGTGAGGCTGGATTCGGCCGACGGTGGTCGTGCGCTTGTCGAGCGGATCGGTGGTCGAGCTCTGGAACGACACAGGGCTCGTCTCCGTCATGCCATAAGCAATCGTGATCTCGCTCAGATGCATCCGCGAGACGACCTTCTTCATCGTCTCGATGGGGCACGGCGAGCCCGCCATGATGCCTGCGCGCAAGCGCGAGAGGTCATACGAGGCAAAATCCGGATGATCGAGTTCCGCGATGAACATGGTCGGCACGCCGTGCAAAGCCGTGCACTGCTCTTCGGTGACGGCCGCGAGCGTCGCCGCCGGGTCGAAAGCCTCGCCCGGAAATACCATGTTCGCGCCCACCGACACGCACGCCAGCACGGCCAGCACCATTCCAAAGCAGTGATAGAGCGGCACCGGGATGCACAGCGCGTCCTGCTCGCTCAGGTTCATGGCCATCGCGATATAACGCGCGTTGTTGACCACGTTGCTATGCGTGAGCGTCGCGCCCTTCGGATTGCCGGTCGTGCCGCTGGTGAACTGGATGTTGATCGCCTCGTGGCACGACAGCGTCTCGCCGATTGCATCGAGCCGAGCGACGTCGAGGGTCGCACGCCCCTGCTCGATCAAGTCGGAGAAGCTGAGCATGCCCGGCGTTTCGGTGTCGCACATGCGGATGACGTAGCGCAGTTCCGGCAATCGAGCCGCATGCAGATCGCCGGGCGCATGCGTCGCAAGCTCGGGCGCGAGTTGCTGCAGCATCTCCAGATACATCGACGTCTTGAAGCGCTCCGCCGCGACGATCGCCTTGCAGCCGACCTTGTTCAGCGCGTATTCGAGTTCGGAAAGCCGGTAAGCCGGATTGATGTTGACGAGCACCGCGCCGATGCGCGCCGTCGCGAACTGCGTCAGCAGCCATTCGACGCGATTCGGCGACCAGATGCCGACGCGATCGCCCTTCGCAATGCCCAACGCGAGCAATCCGGCGGCCAATATGTCCACTTCGTCGGCGAATTCCTTCCATGTCCATCGAATTCGCTGCTCTCGAAACACCACCGCGGGCCGGTCCGGAAAGCGCCTGACGGTCTCGCGCAAAAACTCGCCGATGGTCGCTTCGCTCAACGGAATGTCTGTCGATCCACGGACGTACGAGAGCCCGTCTTTCGGCTGGATGATTGCGCCTTCGCCTGACACTTGCGTTGCCATGGTGCTGTCTCCGTGAGCAATTCGCCCTATTGAAATGATTTTGAAACCGATTGTGCCACCGGCGCGCGGTCGTCCGGCATCAAGTCTTACCCGCAGCAGGTCCGCTCGTGTCGACGGCTCTTCGTGGCCGGCAGTGGCGCGGGCGGTCACGGACACATAATGTCGATTACCTTTCCGTAAACGTCAAGTCGATGTAAAAAAAAAGCAGCCACGCGGGCTGCTTTTTCTCTACTTTTTCTCAAACGTGCTGCTTAGCCTTGACCGCGCAGTTTGCGCAGACGCTGGATCGCAGCAAGCTGAGCCGTCGCGTACGCCAGTTCCGCTTGCGCGGTTGCATACTCGAGGTTCGAGCCCGTGTTCTGCAGTGCTTCTTCCGCGCGCTTGCGCGCGTCTTCGGCCTTGGCTTCGTCGAGATCCTTGCCGCGGATTGCTGTGTCGGCGAGAACCGTCACAGCGCCCGGCTGGATTTCGAGAATGCCGCCGGCGACGAACACAAACTCTTCTTCGCCGTTTTCAGCTTCGATGCGCACCGCACCCGGACGAATCCGCGTGATGAGCGGCGTGTGGCCCGGCAGAATGCCGAGTTCACCTGCTTCGCCCGGCAGCGCGACGAACTTCGCCTGGCCCGAGAAGATCTGCTCTTCCGCGCTGACGACGTCTACCTTGATAGTTGCCATAAATGTCGACTCCTGGGTTGAGCGTAGTGAGAGGCACCGGCTTCGCGTGTGGGATGCCCAGAGCATCCAATAAGCGCGGACTCCGGCGCCCGCTTCGTTACACCCGACCTTTACTGGATCTTCTTGGCCTTTTCGAAGGCTTCGTCGATCGTGCCGACCATGTAGAAGGCTTGTTCCGGCAGGTGGTCGCACTCGCCTTCAACGATCATCTTGAAGCCGCGGATCGTTTCCTTCAGCGGAACGTACTTGCCCGGCGAGCCCGTGAACACTTCAGCGACGTGGAACGGCTGCGACAGGAAACGCTGGATCTTACGAGCGCGCGCCACGGCGAGCTTGTCTTCCGGCGCGAGTTCGTCCATGCCCAGAATCGCGATAATGTCGCGCAATTCCTTGTAGCGCTGCAGCGTTTGCTGCACGCCGCGCGTGATCGAGTAGTGCTCTTCGCCGATCACGTTCGGGTCGATCTGACGCGAGGTCGAATCGAGCGGGTCCACGGCCGGGTAGATACCCAGCGAAGCGATGTCACGCGACAGCACGACCGTTGCGTCCAGGTGGCCGAAAGTCGTAGCCGGCGACGGGTCGGTCAAGTCATCCGCAGGGACGTACACGGCCTGAACCGACGTGATCGAGCCGGTCTTGGTCGACGTAATACGCTCCTGCAGCTTGCCCATTTCTTCAGCCAGCGTCGGCTGATAGCCCACTGCCGACGGCATACGGCCGAGCAGTGCCGACACTTCAGTACCGGCCAGCGTGAAACGGTAGATGTTGTCGACGAAGAACAGCACGTCGAGGCCTTCGTCACGGAAGTGCTCAGCCATCGTCAGGCCGGTCAGCGCGACGCGCAGACGGTTGCCCGGCGGCTCGTTCATCTGGCCGTACACCAGCGCGACCTTGTCGAGAACGTTCGAGTCCTTCATTTCATGATAGAAGTCGTTCCCTTCGCGGGTACGCTCGCCAACACCGGCGAACACGGAGTAACCACCGTGTTCCTTGGCGATGTTGTTGATGAGTTCCATCATGTTCACGGTCTTGCCCACGCCGGCGCCACCGAACAGGCCAACCTTACCGCCCTTCGCGAACGGGCAGATCAGGTCGATAACCTTGATGCCGGTTTCGAGCAGTTCGGTCGACGGCGACAGTTCGTCGAACGCCGGAGCCTTCTGGTGAATACCGCGAACCACGTCCGAGTTGATCGGACCGGCTTCGTCGATCGGACGACCCAGCACGTCCATGATCCGGCCGAGCGTCGGCTTGCCGACCGGCACGCTGATCGGATGGCCGGTGTTCTTCACGACCGTGCCGCGGCGCAGACCGTCGGATGCACCCAGACAGATGGTACGGACAACGCCGTCGCCCAGCTGTTGCTGGACTTCGAGGGTCAGTTCCGAACCTTCGAGAATGAGCGCGTCGTAAATCTTCGGCATGTCCGTACGCGGAAATTCCACGTCGATAACGGCGCCGATGCACTGTACGATCTTGCCTTCTACCAAAGCAGTAGTACTCATCGCTTTTCCTTTAGATACTCAATTCTTCACTCGCGCAAAGGCGCTGTTTCGATGGGATCGCCCAGACCGTTGCCCGGACGGTGCGCCACACGGGCGCACACGAAGCGGATTGCCTGACCTGAAGGTCAGACCGCCGCCGCGCCACCGACGATTTCCGACAGTTCTTTCGTGATCGCTGCCTGACGGCTCTTGTTGTACACAAGCTGCAGTTCGTTGATGACCGTCTTCGCGTTGTCCGAAGCGGCCTTCATGGCGACCATGCGGGCCGACTGCTCCGACGCCATGTTTTCCGCGACGGCCTGATAGACCAGCGCCTCGACATAACGCACCAGCAGTTCATCGACCACTGCCTGCGCATCCGGCTCGTAGATGTAGTCCCACTGCGTGGTCGGCGTCGCGCCCTGCTCTTCCTTGCGCTCGAACTGATCCGCCGACAGCGGCAGCAGTTGCTCGATCACCGGCTCCTGCTTCATCGTATTGACGAAGCGCGTGTACGCGAGATACACCGCCGAGACCTTGCCTTCCGAGTACAGATCGAGCTGCACCTTCACCGCGCCGATCAGCTTTTCCAGATGCGGCGTGTCGCCGAGATGCACGACATTCGATACCACCTTCGCGCGCAGACGGTTCAGGAAACCCAGACCCTTGGTGCCGATCGCAGTTGCTTCGATCGTCTTGCCCTGACCTTCGAGTTCCTTGAACTTCTGCAGCGCCGCGCGCAGCACATTGGTGTTCATGCCGCCGCACAGACCTTTGTCGGTCGTGACGAGGATGATGCCCGCCGTCTTCGCGCCTTCGTTCGACACCATGAACGGGTGACGATACTCCGGGTTCGCACGGCTCATGTGTGCAGCAATATCGCGGACCTTGTCGGCGTACGGGCGAGCAGCGCGCATGCGCTCCTGAGCGCGACGCATCTTCGATGCGGCCACCATCTCCATCGCTTTCGTGATCTTGCGCGTGTTTTGCACGCTCTTGATCTTGCCGCGAATTTCCTTCATTCCAGCCATTGCTTGCTCCTTGTCGGCCGGGGTTAGCGCCTGAGCGCTGACCCAGGTCCCATGCAAAGCGATCGAAGCAGCGCGGGAGCGTACACATGCGGCCCGCGCCGCTTCAAAGTCCTTTTATGCCTTGCGGATCACTCGCGGATCAATAAGCGCCGGACTTCTTGAAGTCTTTGACGGCCGTGTGCAGCAGGCCTTCGTCGTCCTTCGAGAGTTCCTTGTTGTCTTCAATGCGCTTGACCAGGTCAGCGTGACTCGACTTCAGATATTCGCGCAGGCCCTTTTCGAACGGCAGCACTTGCGACACTTCCAGATCGTCCAGGTAGCCATTGTTCGCGGCGAACAGCGAGATAGCCAGTTCCCACACTTGCAGCGGCTGATATTGCGGCTGCTTCAGCAGTTCGGTCACACGGCGACCACGCTCGAGCTGCTTGCGGGTTGCTTCGTCGAGGTCCGATGCGAACTGTGCGAATGCTGCCAGCTCACGATACTGCGCGAGGTCGGTACGGATACCGCCCGACAGCTTCTTCACGACCTTGGTCTGAGCCGCACCGCCGACGCGCGACACCGACACGCCGGCGTTAATTGCCGGGCGGATACCTGCGTTGAAGAGGTCGGTTTCCAGGAAGATCTGGCCGTCGGTAATCGAGATCACGTTCGTCGGAACGAATGCGGTCACGTCGCCAGCTTGCGTTTCGATGACCGGCAGTGCCGTCAGCGAACCGCTCTTACCCTTGACTTCCCCGTTGGTGAACTTCTCGACGTAGTCTTCCGACACGCGAGCAGCACGCTCCAGCAGACGCGAGTGCAGATAGAACACGTCGCCCGGATACGCTTCACGGCCCGGCGGACGGCGCAGCAGCAGCGAGATTTGACGGTATGCCCAAGCCTGCTTGGTCAAGTCGTCATAAACGATCAGCGCGTCCTGGCCGCGGTCGCGGAAGTATTCGCCCATCGTGCAGCCGGCGTACGGCGCCAGGTACTGCATGGCAGCCGATTCCGAAGCCGAAGCGGCGACGACGATCGTGTATTCCAGCGCGCCGGTTTCTTCGAGCTTGCGCACCACGTTCATGATCGACGAAGCCTTCTGGCCGATCGCGACGTAGATACAGAAGAGGTTCTTGCCCTTCTGGTTGATGATCGCGTCGACTGCGACTGCGGTCTTGCCGCACTGGCGGTCGCCAATGATCAGCTCACGCTGGCCACGGCCAACCGGCACCATCGCGTCGATCGACTTCAGACCGGTTTGGACCGGTTCCGAAACCGACTTACGCCAGATCACGCCCGGAGCGATCTTTTCGATTGCGTCGGTCTTCTTTGCGTTGATCGGGCCCTTGCCGTCGATCGGGTTGCCCAGTGCGTCGACCACGCGGCCGAGCAGTTCCGGACCAACCGGCACTTCCAGAATGCGGCCCGTCGTCTTGACGATGTCGCCTTCGGAGATGTGCTCGTACTCACCCAGAATCACGGCGCCGACCGAGTCACGCTCGAGGTTCAGCGCAAGACCGAAGGTGTTGCCCGGGAATTCGAGCATTTCGCCCTGCATCACTTCCGACAGACCGTGAATACGCACGATACCGTCGGTCACGGAGATCACAGTGCCCTGGTTGCGAACGTCTGCGCTCGCTTCAAGGCCCTGGATCCGGCTCTTGATCAGCTCGCTGATCTCAGAGGGATTGAGTTGCATTATTCGCTCCTGATAGTCAATTCTGTTGCGTGCCAGCCGCTTCAGCGCCGTGGGCGCTTCAGGCCGTCAGAGCCGTTTGCATGCTGGCAAGCCGCGCGCGGACCGAGGTATCGAGCACTTCATCGCCGACCGTTACGCGAACGCCGCCGATCAACGACGAGTCGATCTCGACCGTCGGCTTCAGCTTGCGTTTGAACTTGCGTTCGAGACTTGCGACGAGGTCGTTCAACTGCGCGCCTTCGAGCGGAAATGCGCTGACGATCAGCACATCGGCCGCCCCTTCGCGGGCGTTCTTCAACTCTTCGAACTGCACAGCAATTTCCGGCAGCAATTGCAGACGATGGTTGTCCACCAGCATTTGCACCAGATTCTTCGCTTGCGCGTTGTCCTTGAGCGGCGACTTGACCGCAGCCAGCAGCAGTTCGCTGACCTGGGCGCGGCTTACTTTCGGGCTCGAGGCAATCGACAGCACTTCGGGCAGACGCGCAACCTGTGCCAGCTCCTGCACGAGCGTGGACCAGGCGGCGATGTCACCAGCTTCGGCCACGCCAAACAGCGCTTCTGCGTACGGACGGGCGATGGTTGCAAGTTCGGCCATGATCAGAGCTCGGCTTTCAGTTGATTCAGCAGGTCAGCGTGAGCTGCCTGGTCGACTTCGCGCTTCAGGATCTGTTCAGCGCCCTTCACTGCCAGTGCGGCGACTTCGCCGCGCAGCGTTTCACGCGCCTTCACGACTTGCTGCTCCGCGTCGGCCTTCGCTTGCGCGATGATGCGAGCGGCTTCAGCTTGTGCTTGAGCCTTGATTTCGTCAGCGACTGCCACAGCGCGCTTTTCTGCGTCAGCAATGCGCTGCTGACCGTCGTTGCGTGCCTGGGCGAGTTCCTGGTCGACGCGCTTGTGAGCGGCTTCGAGTTCCGCCTTGCCCTTCTCAGCGGCAGACAAACCGTCAGCAATCTTCTTCGAGCGCTCGTCGAGGGCGTTGATCAACGGCGGCCACACGAACTTCATCGTGAACCACGCGAGGATCAGGAACACGACCATTTGCGCAAACAGGGTTGCGTTGAGATTCACGGTGTTTCCTTAAACGTTGCTAGTTCGGAAAGTGAAACGGCAAGGCGCTCATCGATTCTGTGCTCGATCAGCGCCCAAGTGCCCGTTCCGCCCTGCGCCTTCAGTTATAGCTCAGGCGCAAACTTCCGAGGAACCTCAGCCTGCCAGCTTGGCCAGCAGCGGGTTCGCGAACGCAAACAGCATTGCCACACCAACGCCAATCAGGAACGCCGCATCGATCAGACCAGCCAGCAGGAACATCTTGGTTTGCAGCGGGTTCATCAGTTCCGGCTGACGAGCACATGCTTCGATGTACTTGCCGCCCATCAGGCCGATACCGATACAGGCGCCGATTGCACCCAGGCCGATGATGATGCCGATACCGATGGCGGTCAGACCCTGGATGTTGGCGATGAAAGCTTGCATGATCACTCCTTTGTGAAAAGTCTTTTAGAACTGGTTGGAACTGGGATTTGAAAAACTACGATTCTTTTACCGACGCGCAGGTTAGTGCGTGTCGTGCGCCTGGCCGATGTACACCAGCGTCAGCATCATGAAAATGAACGCCTGCAGCAGAACGATCAGGATGTGGAAGATTGCCCACACGCTGCCGGCGATCACGTGGCCGATGAAGCCAAGCACCGTCGTGTCCGCGCCGAAGCTCCAGATGCTGCCGAGCAGGGCAATCAGCAGGAACAACAGTTCGCCCGCGTACATGTTGCCGAACAGCCGCATGCCGAGCGAGACCGTCTTCGCGACGAACTCGATGATGTTCAGTGCAAGGTTCGGGATCCACAACACCGGATGCGCGCCGAACGGAGCGGACAGCAGTTCGTGCACGAAGCCGCCTGCGCCCTTGATCTTGAAGTTGTAGTAAATCATCAGCGCGAACACGCCGAGTGCGATGCCGATCGTGCCGTTCAGGTCGGCCGTCGGAACGATGCGGTGATGCGGGATGGCTTCCGACAGACCGAGCCAGCCGATCACGTGGCCCGGCAGGTCGACGGGGATGAAGTCGAGCGAGTTCATCAGCGCGACCCACACGAACACCGTCAACGCCAGCGGCGCGATGAACGTGCGCGTGCCGTGGATCATCGACTTCGATTGGTCCTCGACCATTTCGACCAGCATTTCGATCGCGCACTGGAAACGGCCCGGCACACCGGACGTTGCCTTACGGGCAGCGAGATGCAGAATGATGATGGTGGCCAGACCGCAAACGATCGACCAGAACAGGGTGTCCAGATTCCACACGTGGATGTCGAAAATCGACGTCTGGTGCCCGGTGGAAAAGTTTTGCAAGTGGTGCGCGATGTACTCGGACGGATCCATTGCGCGCGTGCCTTCGCTAGCTGCCATATCGTTAAAGCCACCCAAATTGTCGAAAATCGTCTTGGGCCGTTCCCGCCGCAAAGCTCTATTGCGGGAACGCGCCGGGTGCGGATGGTGTCATATCCGCACGCTCTCGCCGGCGCCACGCGCCGGCTTCAAATCTTTGCAGTTGCCTGTTGCTTCCTCAGCGCCACGCCAAGGCAATCCAGTACGTCTTGAGCGCAATGAGATAAGTCACGAGCAGCGGAACCCAGCGCACGTCGTGATACCAGAAGGCGATGGCTACAAACATCGCGATCGTCGCCCCCATCTTGAGCGCTTCGCCGAGCACCCAGCTCATCACTGTTTCGGCGCCGCTCAGTGTTCTCAGTCGCGCCGCGAACAATGCGCCCGGCACCCAGCAGATCGCTCCCCCCAGGAACGCGGACAGCGCAGCAGCGCCCGGCGGCTTATAGAACAGCCACCACACCAACGTTGCAACCAGGGACAAAACCATTTGCGCTGCCACGACCTTGAAAGGCGTAACGCGCGATGGACGACTCACATTCGGGCCAAACAGCTTTTCTGCTTCGGCCCGCGTGAGCGGAACGATATTGTTATCCTGCTCGGCGTCCCACGATTCTTCGCGCGCGACTTGCTGAGCGGTGGAGGCATTCGACACGGTGCGCTCTTCGCGGTGTTCATCGCGCCCGTTGCCGCGCCCATTTTTTGGCGCTTGATTCGACGCTTTGACCGCCATCGCAGTGTTCCGAAAGTCTCGTTCCGATCAGCGAGCTTTCGCTGCGCTTACGGGGTTGCCGTGCAATTAAATCCGGGCGATTGTAAGCGATAGTTGCAGGCAATTCAAGACTTTAGGCCGTTCAATAAACAGTGCGAAACGACGCTTCGCGATGTGGAAAAGCCTTCATGGCTACGCGCAGCACGTTAAATGTAAGGCTGTCGGGCAGAGGCAAAACGCATGCGCAAACTGGCAAGTTTTCTCCCTGTAGATAGGCGCGAAAAACGTTGCAGCGGACGTCTCGAAAATGCAACAAACGATGAGGGGCGGTTTACTTGACCGCGCGGCGCGATGCGTTTTTTGTTGGCTGCACAGAGAAGAGCGCTCTGCCCTTGTCTTGCGCCGCCATCTTTCGTCGCCGATGCCGGATTAGTTAGGAATCCAAGAAAATCTGTGCGGTGCAGCTAATTTCTCTGCACCGCTCACCGATTGAGAGCGGACGATTCTGCTCTAAGCGGTAGCATTCCCGCGCAAGCGCACCAGGATGCCTTCCAGCGCATCGAGATCGCCGAAGTCGACCAGAACCTGGCCGCGGCCGCGTCGACCGAGCTTGATCTTCACTGTGGCGGCGAGCAAGTCGGACAGTTCCTCTTCCAGTCGTCGCGTATCCCGGCCGCCGTCTGGGTTCGCGCGTGCCTTCACCGCCGGCGCCGCCTTGGTGGTCGCCGCCACCAGCTTCTCGGTTTCGCGCACCGACATCCGCTTGTTGACGACCTGATTCGCCAGCGTGATCTGCGTCGCGGCATCGACCGCCAGTAACGCGCGCGCGTGCCCCATGTCGAGGTCGCCGGCAAGCAGCATCGTCTGAACCGGCGTGGCAAGGTTCAGCAGACGCAGCAAGTTGGATACGGCGCTGCGCGAGCGGCCAACCGATTCCGCCGCCTGTTCGTGCGTGAAATCGAATTCGTCGAGCAAGCGCTGAATGCCTTGCGCCTCTTCGAGCGGATTCAGATCTTCACGCTGAATGTTCTCGATCAGCGCCATCGCTGCCGCGGCCTGATCGGGCACGTCCTTCACCAGCACGGGCACTTCTTCCAGGCCCGCGAGGCGCGCCGCGCGAAAACGCCGCTCGCCTGCGATGATTTCATACTTGTCCGCCGACACCGGCCGCACGAGGATCGGCTGCATCACTCCCTGCGCGCGGATGCTGGCCGCCAGCTCCTGCAACGCGCCCTCGTCCATGCGCGTGCGCGGCTGATACTTGCCGGCCTGCATTTTCGACAGAGGCAGCACATTCGGCGCACCTTCTATCGCCACCGCCTCCGTGATGTCGGCGCTTCCGCCGAGCAACGCTTCCAGGCCGCGGCCCAATCCCTTCTTTCTTGCTACTGCATTCATCGTGCTTCCTCGATCCGCTTAGGATGCCTGGGGCGCGTCATTCAGTGCGCGCACCCGTTCAATCATTTCCGCGCCGAACTGCACATACGCTTGCGCGCCACGCGACGCCCTGTCGAATACCACGCCCGGCAATCCATAACTCGGCGCTTCGGCGAGACGCACGTTGCGCGGGATCACCGCGTCGAACACCTTGTCGCCGAAATGCTCTTTCAATTGATCGGAAACTTGCTGCTGCAATGTGATGCGCGGGTCGAACATGACGCGCAACAAACCGATCACCTTGAGGTCCCGGTTTAGATTCGCGTGCACCTGTTTGATGGTGTTGACCAGATCGGACAGCCCTTCGAGCGCGAAGTACTCGCACTGCATCGGAATCACCACGCCATGCGCGGCGCACAGGCCATTGAGTGTCAGCAGCGACAAGGCCGGCGGACAGTCGATCAGGATAAAGTCGTACTCGCCTTCGACTGCGGCAAGCGCGGCCTTCAATTGGCGCTCACGGTTCTGCACGCTGACCAACTCGACTTCGGCGCCGGCTAGTTCACGATTGGCGGGCAGCACGTCGTAATCGACGGCTTCCGGGCGCATGCGCGCATCAGCCACCGAGACGCCATCCACCAGCACTTCGTAGACGGTGTTCGCACACGCAGCCTTGTCGATGCCGCTACCCATCGTGGCATTGCCCTGCGGGTCCAGATCGATAAGAAGGACTCGCTGTCCCTGCGCTGCCAGGCTGGCCGCCAGATTGACTGTCGTCGTCGTCTTGCCGACGCCGCCTTTCTGGTTCGCAACGCAGAAGATTTTTGCCATCGTTGGAATGTCCCTTTTGCTGCCTGAAGATGTAGTTACGTGGTCAAACTGAAGAGCGGCGAATGTCACTTCGAGGCCTGACGGGCTTCGTCGACGAGAACAGTGACCAGATGGCGCTCGGCGTCGAGAAACGGCACCTGGAGCCGCACCGTTTGCTCCACGTGGGCGCCTGCCGGCAAGCGCTCGATCTCGCCGTCCGGGCGCACGCCCTTCATCGCCAGGATCGCGCCGTGCTTCGCGACGAGATGACGGGCCAGTGTAACGAAATCGGCGAGCTCTGCGAATGCTCGCGAGACGATTACGTCGAACTTTGCCGGCACTTCGGCGCCAGGTTGCAAGGTCTCGACGCGCCCCGTCACCACTGACAGATTGGTGAGTCCCAACTCGGCCTTTGCCTGAGCCTGAAAAGCCGTTTTCTTATGAACGATGTCGTTCACGGTGACGCTGCAATCCGGGAGGACGATCGCCAGCACGATCCCCGGCAAGCCACCGCCGGAACCCACGTCGAGCACTGAGCGCGGATTGCGCAGCGCCAGATGCGGCACGATGGAAAGCGAGTCGAGAATGTGCTGAATCAGCATCTGTCGCGGATCGCGGATCGCCGTCAGGTTATAGACGGCGTTCCATTTACCCAGCAAAGCGACGTAGTCGAGTAGCTTGCCAAGTTGAGCGTCGTTCAGGTCGAGACCGAGTTCACGTGTGCCGTCCGTGAGTAGCTGCGCCAACGCTTGCCGGTCGCTGCCCTTCTGCTTCGACGTCATTGCGCCACCGGCGAGCTGTCGGCGCCCGGCTCCGCGGGCTTCGCAGCACGGCGGCCGAGCCCACGCTTCAGGTGCACCATCAGCAACGAAATGGCTGCGGGCGTGATCCCCGAAATGCGCGATGCCTGACCGATAGTCTCGGGACGGAACTGCGTCAGCTTCTGGCGCGCTTCGAACGACAGCCCTCTTACTTCCGCGTAGTCCAAGCCTTCCGGCAAGCGCGTGCTCTCGTGCGCCTCGTTCCGTTCAATTTCATCGGCCTGACGGTCGATATAGCCCTGATACTTGATGCCGATTTCGATCTGTTCCTTGATCTGAGCGAGCAATACCTCGTCTTCCGCCAAGGTCTCGGGCGCGGCGCAAGCGCCATCCCGGAGCGCGCAAACGCCGTCATAGCTGACGCCGGGCCGACGCAGCAGATCCGCCAGACTGTATTCATGATCGATAGGCTTGCCGAGCAAGGCCGTCGCTTCATCCGCGGATAGCGTCTTCGGGTTCACCCACGTTGTCCGCAGCCGCTCTGTTTCACGTGAAACAGCGTCGCGCTTGCGGCTGAACGCGTCCCACCGGACGTCGTCGACCACGCCCAACTCGCGGCCGATTTCCGTCAGCCGCATGTCCGCGTTGTCCTCGCGCAAGCTCAACCGATACTCGGCGCGGCTCGTGAACATGCGATACGGCTCGGAGACGCCGCGCGTGACGAGATCGTCGACCAGCACACCGAGGTACGCCTGATCGCGACGCGGACACCACGCGTCCTTCCCTTGGACGAACAGACCAGCGTTGATGCCAGCCAGCAGCCCTTGAGCCGCAGCCTCCTCATAGCCAGTAGTGCCGTTGATCTGACCCGCGAAGAACAACCCGCTAATTACCTTAGTCTCCAGCGACGCCTTCAAGCCGCGCGGATCAAAATAATCGTACTCGATCGCGTAACCCGGTCGCAGGATGTGCGCGTGCTCTAGCCCGCGCATCGACCGCACGAGCTCAAGCTGCACATCGAATGGCAGGCTGGTCGAAATCCCGTTCGGGTAAAACTCGTTGGTCGTCAGCCCTTCCGGTTCCAGGAAAATCTGATGCGATTCCTTCGACGCGAAGCGGTGAATCTTGTCCTCAATGGACGGGCAGTATCGCGGCCCCACTCCTTCAATGACGCCCGTGTACATCGGCGAGCGATCCAATCCACCGCGGATGATGTCGTGCGTACGCTCGTTGGTATGCGTCACCCAGCACGGCACTTGCCGCGGATGCTGCTCGGCCCGACCCAGAAACGAAAATACTGGCACCGGATCGAGGTCGCCCGGTTGCTCTTCCAGTTGCGAGAAATCTATCGTGCGACCGTCAATCCGCGGCGGCGTCCCCGTTTTGAGACGTCCTTGCGGGAGCTTGAGCTCCTTCAAACGCGCCGACAGCGAGACGGCCGCCGGATCGCCCGCCCGGCCGCCCGTGTAATTGTTCAACCCAACGTGGATTTTGCCGTCGAGGAAAGTCCCCGCCGTGAGCACGACGGCGCGCGAGCGGAAGCGGATTCCCACCTGCGTAACCGCACCGACGACGCGATCCCCTTCGACCATCAGATCGTCGACAGCCTGCTGGAAAAGCCACAAGTTCGGCTGATTTTCCAGCCGATGACGGATCGCCTGCTTGTAAAGCAGTCGGTCGGCTTGGGCGCGCGTAGCGCGCACAGCCGGGCCCTTGGACGAGTTGAGAATGCGGAACTGGATTCCGCCCTCGTCCGTCGCGGCCGCCATGGCGCCGCCGAGCGCGTCGACTTCCTTGACCAGATGACCCTTGCCAATGCCGCCGATCGACGGATTGCAGCTCATCTGTCCAAGCGTTTCGATGTTGTGCGTGAGCAGCAAGGTTTTATTGCCCATGCGCGCGGAGGCCAAAGCGGCCTCGGTGCCGGCGTGGCCTCCACCGACAACGATTACGTCGAATTCTGTGGGAAAAAGCATCGCGGATCTCACGCCAGATCGTCGCGTGAGCCTTCAAAAGAAAAGTATTGGGCGAATTATAACGGGTTCGGTTTCGGCCCGAATTCGGCCGGATGGCCTAAGACAAAAAAAGCGGCGTGTTTCACGTGAAACACGCCGCTTAAGAACTCTCGAAAAGAACGCTCAGGCTGCCTTTTTGGCCAGCCCCAAATAAGTCTCGATGACCCGCGGATTCTGCGCCAACTCGGCCGCCGCGCCTTCCAGCGCAAGTTCGCCGGTTTCGAGCACATAGCCGTAGTCAGAAATTTGCAGCGCAGCGCGCGCGTTCTGCTCGATCAGAAGCGTCGCCACTCCCGTCTGGCGCAGCGCGCTGATGATGTGAAAAATCTCCTTCACGATCAACGGTGCAAGACCCAGACTCGGCTCATCCAGCATCAGCAAGTCCGGTTTACCCATCAGCGCGCGCCCTACGGCGAGCATCTGCCGCTCACCGCCGGACAACGTCCCTGCCGCCTGCTTGCGGCGCTCCTTCAGGCGCGGGAAGAGTTCAAAGACCGGTTCGATTTGATCCAGGAAGTTACGCTCGCCCGCCCGCTTGCGCCGGTAAGCGCCCAGAACGAGGTTGTCCTCGACGGTCATCGACGCGAAAAGCTCGCGCTTCTCCGGCACCAGACACATGCCGCGAGCCACGCGCTTCTCGACAGGCACCGCGCTGACGTCTTCGCCCTGGTAGACAACCGCACCCTTCGCGTGCCCGGTCGGCGGCAAGGCGCCCATGATCGCGTTCAGCAACGTCGACTTGCCCGCGCCGTTCGGCCCGATCACCGACACGATCTGGCCGGCCCGTACCTTGATCGCCGCGCCGTGCAGTGCCTCGACTTTGCCGTAGCGCACGGAAAGACCGTTCACATCGAGAATCGGTGCCGCTGCATTCATGTCGTTCTCCATTACTCCACCCCGCCGAGGTACGCCTCGAGCACAGCCGGGTCCTGCTGCACTTCCTGCGGCAGACCTTCGGCGATACGCGTGCCGAATTCCATCACGACTAGCCGGTCGGTCAGATTCATCACAAAGTCCATGTCGTGCTCGACCAGCAGCACGCTCATCCCTTCCGCCTTCAGCCGGCGAAGCAAGTCCGCCAACTGCAACTTTTCCTGATATCGCAAGCCGGCCGCCGGCTCGTCGAGCAGGAGCAATGTCGGATCGCAGCACAGTGCGCGCGCGATTTCGAGAATCCGTTGCTGCCCGAGCGCGAGACTTCCGGCTTCGTCGTACATGTGCTGCTCGAGTCCGACGCGCCGGATCTGACGAGCCGCCTCGGCCATCAGACGCGCTTCTTCGACGCCATTCAGCCGCACGACGCTTCGCCAGACACCCGCATGCCCCCGCAAATGCGCGCCAATTGCGACGTTCTCGAGCACAGTCATGCCCGGCAGCAGCTTGACGTGCTGAAACGTGCGGCCGATTCCCCGCTTGACGATTTCACGTGAACTGAGCGAATCGATCCGCTCGCCGCGGAAGGTGATCTCGCCGCTCGTCGCTTGAAGCACGCCGGTCACCAGATTGAATGTGGTCGATTTGCCGGCGCCGTTCGGGCCGATCAAACCGATGATCTGCCCTGCTTTTACTTCAAAACTGACGTCGTTCACCGCGACGAGACCGCCGAACTGCTTGCGCGCCTTGTTCACCGTCAACAGGCTTTCGCCGGCCGTCGGCTTGCTGCGCTGCGGCAACGGATCCGCTTGATCCGGCAGATGCGCGCGCGGTCCACGCGGGAAGAAACGCGCGACGAAAGGCCAGACACCCTGCCGCGCGTATTGCAGCAACAGCACCATCAAAATGCCGAAGACGATTACCTCGAAATTGCCGTTCTCGCCGAGCAACTTGGGCAGCAGCGTTTGCAGGTAGTCCTGCAATACCGTGAGGATGGCCGCACCGAGCACCGCGCCCCACACATGCGACACACCGCCCACCACCGCCATGAACAGGAATTCGATGCCGTGATTCAGTCCGAACGGCGTCGGATTCACCGCCCGCTGCAAATGCGCGTACAGAAAACCGGACACGGAAGCCAGCACCGCCGCGTAGACGAAAATGACGACGCGCATCCACGCCGTATTCACGCCCATTGCTTCGGCCATCATGCCGCCGCCGCGCAGCGCGCGGATCGCCCGTCCAGGCCGGCTGTTAAGCAGGTTTTGAACAGAAACGACCGCGCCGAGCACAACAAGCCAGATCAGGTAATAGATATGGCGGCCAGACTCAAGGTCGATGCCGAACACGTTCAGCACCGGAATACCGTTGATGCCGTCGTACTTGCCCAGCATCTCCAGATTGCCGAACAGGTAAAACAGCGAGAGTCCCCATGCGATCGTGCCGAGCGGCAGAAAGTGGCCGGACAGGCGCATCGTCACGAGACCCAGGATCAGCGCGATCAACGCCGTCACCAACACGCCGGCGATTAGCGCGAGCCACGGCGAGACGCCGAAGCGCGTGGTCAGGTACGCCGTCGCATAGGCGCCGATGCCGACAAACGCCGCCTGCCCGAAACTCGTCATCCCGCCGATGCCCGTCAGCAGCACGAGCCCGATCGCCACGATCGAATAGAGGCCGATGTAGTTAAGCAGCGTCACCCAGTATTCGGGGACGTGAATCGGCCGCGGCAACACCGGCAACGCGAACAGCACGACGAGGAACAGCCAGAAGAACTTGTTTTTCATGATCCGTTTCATCGCGTCACTCCTCTTCCTCTTCGGCGTGCGGGCTGGCGAGACTGCGCCAGAGCAGCACGGGGATGATCAGCGTGAACACGATCACTTCCTTGTAGGCGCTCGCCCAGAACGACGAGTACGACTCCAGCAGACCGACGAGGATCGAGCCGGCCGCCGCCAGCGGATAGCTGACGAGCCCGCCGATAATCGCCCCCACGAAGCCCTTCAGACCGATGAGGAAGCCCGAGTCGTAGTAGATGGTGGTCAAGGGTGCGACCAGAATGCCGCACAGCGCGCCGAGGCCCGCTGCGAGCGTGAACGCGAGCCGCCCCGCTTGCGTCGTGCCGATGCCGACGAGCCGCGCGCCGAGCCGGTTCACGGATGTCGCGCGCAATGCCTTGCCGGAGATCGAGCGATCAAAGTACAGATACAGCGCGCCGATCAGCACGACCGCCGTGCCGACCACCCACAGGCTTTGCCCTGAAATCGACAGGCTGCCGAGGTTGAACGTCGCGTCCGAAAACGCGGTGGTGCGCGAGCCTTCCGCGCCGAACATCACGAGACCGAGGCCCACCATCGCGAAGTGCACCGCCACTGCCACGATCAGCAGCAACAGCGTGGTCGCCTCAGCGATCGGCTCATACGCGAGCCGGTAAACAAACGGTCCCATCGGAATCACGATCAGGAGCGTCAAGGCGATCTGCGCGATCATCGGCAGAGGGTGAAGGAAAACGCCTTGCGTCAGCGCATAAACCGCGACCGGAAACAGCAGATACTTGCCGACCAGTACGGCCAGCGTGCGCGCCGCATGCCGGCGCCGTTCCGCGTGCCGCACGAACCCCACTACTTCGACGACGAAGCATGCCGCGCCCATCGCCATCAGCAGCCAGCAGGTGGCCGGAAACTTTTGGGTTTGCAACGCGGCGAGCGTGAGCGCGCCATACGAAACAAACTCGCCCTGCGGGATGAAGATCACCCGCGTCACGGAGAACACCAGCACCAGCGCGAGCGCGAGCAACGCGTAAATGGCGCCCGTCGTAATGCCGTCCTGCGCGAGGATCGCCGCAATTGATAGATCCATACTTCCTCGTCCTGAAGCGTCGAAATCGAAACTGGAAAAAGACGACCGCCGCGCCGGAGCACGGCGCGGCGGCCGGTGCCATTGTCATCGAACAGAATGGCAGTGCGGCGTCATGTGCCGCACTTCACGAGAGGCGCGTACCGCTTTCTATGAGTCGCTTTGTATTAGTCGTTCTGCAGCTTCCACTTGCCGTCGACGATCTCGACGATCACGCGTGCGCGCTTGTCGAGGCCGTTGTGGTCAGTCGTGGTCGTGTTCATGATGCCGTGCGAGACCGGCAGTTCCTTGATGCTTTCCAGCGCGCCGCGCAGTGCCACGCGGAATGCTTCGGTGCCCGGTTGAGCCGTCTTCAACGCCTCAGGAATCGCACGTTGCAGCATCTGGCCGGCATCCCATGCATGACCGCCGAAGGTCGCGACCGAACCCGCGCCGTAGGCTTTCTCGTACGCCGCCTTATAGGCCAGCGACGACTTCTTCACCGGATTCGACTCCGGCAACTGATCGGCGACGAGGATCGGACCGGCCGGCAGAATTTCGCCTTCGCAGTCCTTGGCGCACACGCGCAGGAAGTCGTTATTCGCGACGCCGTGCGTCTGATAAATCTTGCCCTTGTAGCCGCGCTCCTTGAGCGTCTTGGCCGGCAGCGCGGCCGGCGTGCCGGAGCCTGCGATCAGGACCGCGTCGGGATTCGCACCCATCGTCTTGAGCACCTGGCCCGTCACCGAAGCGTCGGTCCGGTTGAAGCGCTCGTTCGTCACGATCTTCAGGTTGTGCGCAGCGGCTGCGGTTGTGAACACCTTGTTCCAGCTATCGCCGTAGGCATCCGCGAAGCCGATGAAGCCGACCGTCTTCACGCCGTGATGCTCCATGTACTCGGCGATGGCGTCGGCCATCAGGCTGTCGTTCTGCGGCGGTTTGAAGGCCCATGCGCGCTTCGCGTCCATCGGCGAGATGATCGCAGCGGAAGCCGCGAGCGAAATGACCGGCGTCTTGCCTTCGGATGCGGGATCGAGCATGGCCAGCGAATTCGGCGTGACGGTTGAGCCGATGATCGCGTCGACGTGATCTTCGTCGATCAGCTTGCGCGTGTTCTGCACGGCCTTGCCCGTATCGGACGCGTCATCGAGGATGATGTACTGCACCGTCTTGCCGCCGATCTCTTTCGGCAGCAACGCAATCGTGTTTTTCTCAGGAATCCCGAGCGATGCAGCCGGCCCCGTGGTCGACAGCGTCACGCCGATCTTCACCTGAGCGAACGCCGCGCCTGCACCGCACATCAATGCCATCGCGATGCCAGTCCGTACCCATTGCTTTGTCTTTGTCTTTGTCATTGCCATTGCAAGTCTCCAACGCTCCGAAGTGCGTATCTGTGATCCGACTCGTGGGTCGGGTGTCTGAATCTAGTTATAGGGTCCGGCTGTGCCAAGCATGGTTTTCCCTGCTCAACGAGATAGCCTTCGCCGCTTGTAGGTCACTCCCTGCTGCTGCGATTCCTGAAATGTCGTTTCCGAACTGGCGTGCACAAAACACTAACATGTTAGTAGTATTGCGTCGTGTCGCGCCGACGGTCAATAGACTGCAACCCAAATGCGGGTTTGTCCTGAAGCCGCACAACCACACTCGCGGCGTCGATACAGCGCTGCAAAAAGCAACCGAGGCAATAAAAAAGACGCGTCAACTGCACGCGTCTTTTTGTATGAGGTCGACTATTGCTTCGCCCTTGCTCAGTCGCCGGACAACTTCCACTTGCCGCCGACAATCTGCACCATCACGCGCGCCCGCTGATCGAGACCGGCATGGTCGTTCGCGCTCATGTTGAAGATGCCATGCGATGCAGGCAGGTCTTTCGTGCCTTCGAGCGCGGCGCGCAGCGCTTCGCGGAACGCCGGCGTGCCGGGCTGCCCTTTCTTCAGCGCGAGAGGAATCGCGCGTTGCAGCAGCAGACCCGCGTCCCATGCGTGACCGCCGAAAGTCGACACCGAGCCCGCGCCATATGCGCCTTCGTACGCGCGCTTGTAGGCGAGCGCGCTCTTCTTCACCGGATTCGAATCGGGCAGTTGCTCCGCGACGAGCAGCGGGCCAGCCGGCAGATATGTACCCTCGCAGTCCTTGCCGCACACGCGCAGGAAGTCGTTATTCGCGACGCCGTGCGTCTGGTAGTACTTGCCCTTGTAACCACGCTCCCTGAGCGTTTTCTGCGGCAGCGCCGCAGGCGTGCCCGCTCCCGCGATCAACACCGCGTCCGGGTTCTGCGACATGATCTTCAGCACCTGGCCCGTGACCGACGCGTCGTTGCGCGCGAAGCGTTCGTTCGCCACGACCTTGATCTTCGCGAGGTCGGCGGCCTTGCTGAATTCCTTGAACCAGCTTTCGCCGTAGCCGTCCGAGAAGCCGATGAACGCGACCGTCTTCACGCCCTGGTTGGACATGTGCTGCGCGATCGCGGTGGCCATCAGGATGTCGTTTTGCGGCGTCTTGAAGACCCACGCGCGCTTCGCGTCCATTGGCTCGACGATGCTTGCGGCAGCAGCCAGAGAGATAACGGGCGTGGTGTTTTCCGCGGCGACGTCCATCATGGCGAGCGAATTCGGCACGACGGTCGAGCCGATCATCGCGTCGACGTGATCTTCGCTCGTGAGCTTGCGGGCGTTCTTGACGGCTTGCGTGGAATCCGTCGCGTCGTCGAGCACGATGTAATCGATCTTCTGCCCGGCCACTTCCTTGGGCAGCAACGCGATGGTGTTTTTCTCCGGGATGCCGAGCGATGCGGCCGGGCCGGTTGCCGAGACAGTGACGCCGATTTTCACGTCCGCGAATACAGGGCCGCTCCATGCAGCCGAAACTCCGGTGGCGACCAATGCCGCGCTGATCCAACGCAATGCCGACTTCATCCCGCTCCTCTATGCCCCGTTAAAACAATTCAAATTAAATTCGTGAATTAAATCCCGACCCAGCGGTCGGTGAATGAGGAGTGTAGCGGAGGCGAGCCGCACGCCGCAAGCGTTTTGACGGGCTGTGGCGTGGCAAATGAGCGAATCGTCGGCGACATAAAACGGTCACCGAGTTAGCAAAAGATTTGAATGGCGCTATTTGGAAAACACAAAATAAAAAGCGCTGTTGGATATCAATCCAACAGCGCTTTCGTGTGGGCACTTAGTGCCTCATGTCTCCTCGTTCTCCACCTGCAAATTCGTGGTGCATCAGAACTGCATGAAGGTTAAACGAGCACCCCCCATGCCACAACTAGCAATTACCCTAGTGGTGCAGTGCGGCACTAAATTGGGGCGCGTTTAAGCGCCGTTGCCGCAGGATACGTGAATAAGGGCTCAAGCGGGATCGACCGGTCATACTGCAAAGCAGCGCAATTAGATCGGACGCCAAAGTAATTCGATGCACTGGAACCGGACTGCACCGCTCAGGCGCGCAACGGACGAACGCGCGCGATGATCTCGCCCACGATCCCGCGCCGGAACGCGAGCACGCAGGCGATAAAGATCACGCCCGTCACGATCGTCACCGATTCGCCCAACGAGCGGAACCATTCGACGCCAGTCGTCGAAGCGAGCGCGCTGCCGATGTCGCCCAGCCGATCTTCAAGAGCCACGATCAGCGCCGCGCCGAGCAGCGGCCCGAACAGCGTGCCCATGCCGCCGACGAGCGTCATCAGCACGACGAGGCCCGACATCGTCCAATACGCATCGCTCAAAGTTTCGAAGCCTTGCACCACGACCTTCAGCGACCCCGCGAGTCCCGCAAGCCCTGCCGAGAGAATGAAGGCCAGCAACTTGAAGCGGTCGGTATCGTAGCCGAGCGACACGGCGCGCGGCTCGTTTTCCTTGATCGCGACGAGCACCTGACCGAACGGCGAATGCACGATCCGCACGATCAGCAGGAACGCGAGCACCATGATCGCCAGCACGACGAAGTACAACGCGACATCGGACGAAAGATCCAGCACGCCGAAAAGCTTGCCGCGCGGCACGCCTTGCAGACCGTCCTCGCCATGTGTGAACGGCGCTTGCAGGAACACGAAGTAGACCATTTGCGCAAGCGCGAGCGTCACCATCGCAAAGTAAATGCCCTGGCGGCGAATCGCGAAGATGCCGACGACGAACCCAAGCAGCGTCGCGCAAGCAGTGCCGGCCAGCACGCCGAGCTCGGGCGAAAAGCCGAGCGTCTGCATCGCATAACCGGTGACGTAGCCTGCCGACGCGAGAAACATCGCGTGGCCGAACGACAGCAGCCCCGTGTATCCGATCAGCAGATTGAACGCGGCGGCGAAGAGCGCGAAGCACATCACCTTCATCACGAAGAGCGGATAGATGCCGAGCACGGGCACCGCGAGGAGCGCGAGCAGCAGCAGACCGTAGAGCAGTTTTCTCTGCATCATTTTTCCTTGCCGAAGAGACCCGCCGGGCGCACCAGCAACACGAGCGCCATGATGACGAACACCACGGTCGCCGACGCCTCCGGATAGAACACGCGCGTCAGTCCTTCGATCACGCCGAGCATGAGGCCCGTGAGAATCGAGCCCATGATGGAACCCATTCCGCCGATCACCACGACCGCGAACACGGTGATGATCATCGGCTGGCCCATCAGCGGCGACACCTGGATGACGGGCGCGGCGAGCACGCCGGCAAACGCGGCGAGCGCGACGCCGAAGCCGTAGGTGAGCGTGATCATCAGCGGCACGTTGATGCCGAACGCCTCAACGAGCTTGGGGTTCTCCGTGCCCGCGCGCAGATAGGCGCCAAGCCGTGTCTTCTCGATCACGAACCACGTCGCGAAGCAGACGATGAGCGACGCCACCACGACCCACGCGCGATAGTTCGGCAGGAACATGAAGCCGAGGTTGGTCGCGCCCGACAACGCCGATGGCACGTCATAGGGTTGACCGGACGAGCCGTAGATGGAGCGGAACACGCCTTCCACGACGAGCGTGAGCCCGAACGTGAGCAACAGCCCGTACAGATGATCGAGCTTGTACAGCCAGCGCAGCATCGAGCGTTCTATCAGCACGCCGAACAGGCCGACGAGCAGCGGCGCGATGATCAGCATCGGCCAGTACGGCACGCCGAAGTACGAAAAACCCATCCACGCGAGCATCGCGCCGAGCATGAACAACGCGCCGTGCGCGAAGTTGATCACGTTCAGCAGGCCGAAGATCACCGCAAGACCCAGACTCAGAATTGCGTAGAACGAGCCGTTCACGAGTCCGAGCAGCAACTGGCTCAGCATCGCGGGAAGCGGAATGCCAAAGATGTCCATTGAAGCCTTCACCTATCGTCAAGGCGAGATCGGTTGCGCACGATCGGGCCGGCACGCGAAGCGCGCATCACGCCGCCGCGCGCGGCATATGAAGCGAAGCGAAACGAACGGCTGACTGCCCACGCGGACAGCCAGCCGTCACAGTCAGGCCGTCAATCCGCGCTTATTTCCACAGCGCGCAGCGCGTTTCCGACTTCGTCGTGAACGCCTGCTCGCCGGGAATCGTCGCGGTGATCTTGTAGTAGTCCCACGGCTCTTTCGACTCAGCCGGCGTCTTCACCTGCATCAGGTACATGTCGTGGATCATGCTGCCGTCCTGACGAATGTAGCCCTTCGCATAGAAGTCGTCGATCTTCGTCTTCTTCAGTTGCGCCATGACTTTCTCAGAGTCGGTCGAGCCGACTGCCTGCACCGCTTTCAGGTAATTCATCGTCGCCGAATAGTCGGCGGCCTGCAGGCTCGACGGCATCTTGCGCATCTTGTCGAAGTAACGCTGCGCCCACTTGCGCGTGTTCGCGTCCTTGTTCCAGTACCAGCTATCGGTCAGCACGAGACCTTGTGTTGTTTCAAGACCGAGACTGTGCACGTCGTTGATGAACATCAGCAGCGCGGCGAGCTTCATGCTCTTCGTAATGCCGAATTCCTTCGCGGCCTTGATCGAGTTGATCGTGTCGCCGCCTGCATTGGCGAGACCGAGAACCTGCGCCTTCGACGACTGCGCCTGCAACAGGAACGACGAGAAGTCCGACGCGGACAACGGATGACGCACCGCGCCCAGCACCTGGCCGCCGGTCGCCTTCACCACGTCCGACGTGTTCTTTTCAAGCGCTTTGCCGAACGCATAGTCGGCCGTCAGGAAGTACCACGACTTGCCGCCCTGCTTCACGACCGCTGAGCCGGTGCCTTTTGCGAGCGCCGTCGTGTCGTACGCATAGTGAATCGTGTACGGCGTGCATTGCTCGTTGGTCAGCGTGTCCGCGCCCGCGCCGATGCTGATGTACACCTTGTGTTTTTCACCGGCGACGGTGTTCATCGACAGACCGGTTGCCGAGTTCGTGCCGCCGATCAGCAGATCGAGTCCCTCGCGATCCATCCATTCGCGTGCGCGCGATGCCGCGATGTCCGCCTTGTTCTGGTGATCCGCATACAGCACGGTGATCGGCTTGCCGTTGACCTTGCCGCCGAAATCGGCAACCGCCATGCGGATCGCCTCGAGGCCGCCCTGGCCGTCGATGTCCGCGTAAAGCCCCGACATGTCGGTGATAAAACCGATCTTCACTGCGTCGTCAGCCGCTTGCGCGCTACTCATCGTGATAGCGGCGCCGGCGGCGACCGCGAAACAAACTGAGGCAAGCCGCGCGAGTGGGTTCTTTTTCATTCGTGTCTCCTGGTTCTTCGCTTGTGGTTATCAGAGGCAGTTGGGCGCGCTCTCTACACGCCCAGCAAATCGTGCAGCACCGGCATCTTGCTTTCGAGTTCACTTGCCCCGAAGTGTTCGACGATCGTACCGTGCTCCATCACATAGAAGCGATCGGCAAGTGGCGCGGCAAAGCGGAAATTCTGTTCGACCATCACGATCGTGTAGCCGCGCGCCTTCAACGTGACGATCATGCGCGCGAGCGCCTGCACGATGACAGGCGCGAGCCCTTCGGAAATCTCGTCGAGCAGCAGCAGGCTCGCGCCGGTGCGCAGTATGCGCGCAACCGCGAGCATCTGCTGTTCGCCGCCCGAGAGCCGCGTGCCCTGGCTCATGCGGCGTTCCTGCAGATTCGGGAACATCGAATAGATTTCCTCGAGCGACATCATGTGCGCCTTGTCGCCGACAGGCGGCGGCAACAACAGATTTTCCTCGCACGAGAGGCTCGAAAAAATGCCGCGCTCTTCGGGGCAATAGCCAATGCCGCAATGCGCGATGCGATGCGTGGGCAGATTGATCGTTTCACGTCCGCCGATGCGGATCGAGCCCGTGCGCCGGCCGGTGAGTCCCATGATCGCGCGCAATGTCGTGGTGCGCCCCGCCCCGTTGCGTCCGAGCAGCGTGACAACCTCGCCGCGGTCCACGGTCAGATCGACGCCATGCAGGATGTGCGACTCTCCGTACCAGGCCTGCAATCCCGTGATTTCGAGCGCGGGCGCGCCAGCGGCCTTGCCGCTCACCTCGAGGCTTTCGCGCTCGGCAATTGTGTTCATGCGTGGGCTCCGGCGAGCGCCGCGTCGGCGCTGCCCATATAGGCTTGCATCACGAGCGGATTCTTCGACACGTCGGCATACGTGCCCTCGGCGAGCACTTCGCCTCGTTGCAGCACGGTGATCGTGTCGGAGATGCCGGCAATCACGTTCATGTTGTGTTCGACCATGAGAATCGTGCGGCCGCTCGATACTTTCTTGATTAATGCCGTCACGCGATCGACGTCCTCGTGGCCCATGCCTTGCGTCGGCTCGTCGAGCAGCATCAGCTCGGGTTCCATCGCGAGCGTGGTGGCGATTTCCAGCGCGCGCTTGCGGCCGTACGAGAGTTCGACGGTCAGTACATCGGCGAAATCGGTCAGGCCCACTTGCGTGAGCAGGTCCATCGCGCGGTCGTCGAGTTGGCGCAGCGTGCGCTCGCTTTTCCAGAAATGAAAAGCGGTGCCGAGCGAGCGCTGCAAACCGATGCGCACATTCTGCAATGCCGTCAGATGCGGAAACACAGCGGAAATCTGGAACGAACGAATGATGCCGCGCCGCGCGATTTGCGCCGGCCGCTCTTTCGTAATGTCGACGCCGTTAAAGACGATCTGGCCGGCTGTCGGTTCGAGGAACTTGGTGAGCAGGTTGAAACAGGTGGTCTTGCCTGCTCCATTGGGGCCGATCAGCGCATGGATCGAGCCACGGCGCACGCGCAGGTTCACGCCGTTCACGGCAATGAAGCCTTTGAACTCACGGGTGAGGCCGCGCGTTTCGAGAATCGTATCGCCGAGAATCATGTTCCCTTCCATACGGAGTTAGGCGAAGCACTACGAGCTTTCGCGCGAAGCCCTGCGCGACTTTTAATTTGGACGGCGGCACCCCGTGCACGCTCGTTGGCGTGCTGCACCAATCCGGACGGTAATCCCTGGGGCAACACGCAGCATGGCTGCCATTGTCGCGCCAATGATGCAGCGCATTCATTGGGATTTGCACTTAGTGGATGATGCGTGTGCAACCGCGCACGGCAGTCTCTCATTGGAGACAGGCGGCGTGTGGATGCACGCGACGGTGCTTGGAATGCGCGGCACGCATGGCGCGTGCCGCGATGCGAGATGTGTGTCAGGCCGCGGTCATCGAGACTGCCTTGCCTGCCTGCGCGGTCACGCTGCCGGCCACGCGCGCGCGGCGATCCTCGCGGATCATGTCGCTTGCGCGCTCCGCGATCATCAACGTGGGCGAGTTCGTATTGCCCGATGTGATGGTGGGCATGACCGATGCGTCGACCACGCGCAGTCCATCCACCCCGATAACTCGTAGCCTGTTGTCGACGACCGCAGCGGGATCGTCGGTCGTGCCCATGCGGCATGTGCCGACAGGATGGAAGATCGTGGTGCCCACAAGCCCTGCCGCACGTTGCAGTTCTTCCTCGCTCTGATACTCGATACCCGGCAAGATTTCCCGCGGCTGGTAACGCGCGAGGGCAGGCGCGGTAGCAATGCGGCGCGTGAGACGCAACGCGTTCGCCGCCACATGGCGGTCATAATCCGTCGACAGATAGTTGGGCGCGATCAACGGCGGCGCCGACGCGTCCGCCGATTCGATATGAATGCTGCCGCGCGAAGTCGGCCGCAACTGGCACACAGACGCCGTGAATGCATTGAACCGGTGCAGCGGTTCGCCGAAGCGATCGAGTGAAAGCGGCTGCACGTGATATTCGAGGTCGGGGCGCGCGAGCGAGCGATCGTCGGGATCGGACTTCGCGAACGCGCCCAGTTGCGACGGCGACATCGACATCGGGCCGCTTTGAAACAGCGCGTACTGCACGCCGATCATCAGCTTGCCCCACCAATGGGCCGACGCCGTGTTCAACGTGCGCACGCCGTCGACCTGATAAGCCATGCGCAGTTGCAGATGGTCCTGCAAGTTTTCGCCGACACCGCGCAGATCGTTGACGACTTCGATACCGAGGTTGTGCAGACGCGCGCCGTTGCCAATGCCGGATAGCTCGAGCAATTGCGGCGAGTTCACCGCGCCCGAACTCAGTATGACCTCACAACGCGCTTTGGCCACGTAGTCGATCTCGTTGCCGCGATATTCGACGCCCGTGCAACGGCGTCCTTCGAATACGACGCGCTGCGTATGCGCGCCGGTGATGATGGTGAGATTCGGCCGCCTCATCGCGGGGCGCAAGAACGCTTTCGAAGCATTCCAGCGAATGCCGCGCTTCTGGTTGACGTCGAAGTAGCCGACTCCCGTGTTGTCGCCGCGATTGAAGTCGTCGGTGGCGGGAATGCCGGTTTCCTGCGCGGCCTTCGCGAACTCCTCGAGTATTTTCCATTTGAGGCGTTGCTTCTCGACGCGCCACGGACCGCCCGCGCCATGCGATTCGCTCGCACCCGCGTAGTGGTCCTCGCTGCGTTTGAAGACGGGCAGCACGGCGTCCCACGACCACGACGCGTCGTTGGTCACGCGCGCCCATTCGTCGTAATCCTCGCGCTGGCCGCGCATATAGATCATGCCGTTGATCGACGAACTGCCGCCGAGCACGCGGCCGCGCGGATACGAGAGCGCGCGGCCGTTTAGCCCCGGCTCGGCCTGCGTTTTATAAAGCCAGTCAGTGCGAGGATTGCCGATGCAGTAGAGATAGCCGACCGGAACATGGATCCAGTGATAGTCGTCCTTGCCGCCCGCTTCGAGCAACAGTACCTGCACGTCCGGATCTTCGGTCAGGCGATTGGCGAGCACGCAGCCCGCCGTCCCGGCGCCAACGATGATGTAGTCGAATTCGCCTTCGAGACGCCGCCCCGAAGACGCAGCTTGCGCGTGGCTCATCGTTCAGTCTCCTAATCATTTTTTGCCGACGGCTTCACGCCCGGCTTTATCGACACCTTCGGCGCGCGTCACGAGCAACGCGCGACGCACGCCGAAGGCCACAACCGTGAACCGCTTCCAACTACGTCGCGAACTACTTCGCGACCGGCATGGTGAACTCCGCGCCCTTCGCGATGCTGTCGGGCCAGCGTTGCATGATGCTCTTGTAGCGCGTGTAAAACCGCACGCCTTCCTCGCCGTACGCGTGATGATCGCCGAACAGCGACTTCTTCCAGCCGCCGAACGAATGCCACGCCATCGGCACAGGTATCGGCACGTTGATGCCGACCATGCCGATCTGGATCTGCCGCGAGAACGCGCGCGCGATGCCGCCGTCCGACGTGAACAACGACACGCCGTTGGCAAACTCGTTCGCGTTGATCAGTTCCACCGCCGACGCGAAATCGGGCACGCGCACCACGCACAACACCGGCCCGAAAATTTCCTCGCGATAGATCTTCATATCGGTCGACACATTGTCGAACAACGTACCGCCGAGGAAGAAGCCCTTCTCGTGACCGTCGACCTGATGACCGCGGCCATCGACGACGAGCTTCGCGCCTGCCGCGACGCCCGCTTCGATATAGCCGAGCACTTTCTCGCGATGCGCGGCCGTCACCAACGGTCCCATTTCGGCAGCCGCTTCCATGCCGTTCAGAATCTTCAGGCTCTTCACGCGAGGCGTGAGCCGCTCGACCAGCTCATCCGCGATATGGCCGACTGCCACCGCGACCGAGATTGCCATGCAGCGCTCGCCGGCCGAGCCGTATGCCGCGCCGATCAACGCGTCGACGGCCTGATCGAGATCGGCGTCCGGCATCACGACGAGGTGATTCTTGGCGCCGCCCAACGCCTGCACGCGCTTGCCGTGCCGCGTGCCTTCGCTGTGGATGTACTCGGCAATCGGCGTCGAGCCGACGAACGACACCGCGCTCACATCGGGATGCACGAGCAGCGCGTCGACCGCGACCTTGTCGCCGTGAACGACGTTGAACACGCCATCGGGCAAACCGGCCTCTTTGAGCAATTCGGCGATGCGGTTCGATGCCGACGGATCGCGCTCCGACGGTTTCAGCACAAACGTATTGCCGCAGGCAATCGCGACCGGAAACATCCAGCACGGCACCATCATCGGAAAATTGAATGGCGTGATGCCGGCGACCACGCCGAGCGGCTGGCGCAGATTCCAGTTGTCGATGCCGCCGCCGATCTGGTCGGTGAAGTCCGTCTTCAACAGATTCGGAATGCCGCAGGCGAACTCGACCACTTCGATGCCGCGCATCACTTCGCCCTTCGCATCGGAAAACACCTTGCCGTGCTCACGCGTGATGAGTTCCGCGAGTTCGTCGTGATGGCGGTCGAGCAGTTCCTTGAACTTGAACAGCACGCGCGCGCGTTTGATCGGCGCCGTTTCGCTCCATGCGGGAAACGCGGCGTAGGCGGCGGCGACGGCCGCATCGACTTCGGCGACGCTACCGAGCGGCACGCGCGCGCTCACTTCGCCGAGCGCGGGATTGAAGACGTCGGCGAAACGGCCGCTCGTTCCGTCAATGGCCTTGCCGTTGATGAAATGCGTCAGCGCCCGCACGCCCGCGGCGCTGCGGACGGTTTCGTCCCGATATGTCTCGCTCATGTTCTGTCCTCTCGGTTGGGGACCATCGTTCGCGATGGTTTGCTGCCTATCTTCCGCCATAAAACGGCGTACTGAAATACGAGGTTACGGCGCTTCGTCGCACGAAATCCAATGAGTAATGCTCAACTGCGCTATAAGCCGCGTTAATATCACTGGATGGATCTCACTCTGCTACGCGCGTTCGTCACTGTGGCACGCGAGGGCAATCTCACGCGTGCCGCCGTGCAACTGCATCTCACGCAGCCGGCTGTCAGTCTGCAAATCAAGCATTTGCAGGAGACGCTCGGCGTCGCGCTGTTTACGCGGACCTCGCACGGGCTCTCGCTCACGCGCGACGGCCAGGCGCTGCTGCCGCACGCCGAACGCGCATTGGCTGCGGCAAGCGACGTGCAGCGCGCCGCGCAATCGCTGCGCCAGGAAGTGCGCGGACGCTTGCGCATCGGCACGATCCTCGATCCGGAGTTCCTGCGGCTCGGTGGCTTTCTGAAGCAACTGGTGGAGACGTGGCCGCACATCGAGACGGCTTTGCGGCACGGCATGTCGGGCTGGGTGCTCGACCAGGTTCGCGCAGGCGAGCTGGACGTCGGCTACTACATCGGCGTGCCGTCCGACGACGATACGCGCGACGGTTCCGCGTTCCATACACTGACGCTCACGCACTTCCAGTACCGCGTGCTCGCGCCGGCCGGCTGGAAAGACCGCGTCAAAGGCGCGCGCGACTGGCGTTCGCTCGCCGCGTTTCCGTGGATCTGGACGCCGCCCGCATCGGCGCATAACCGGCTGCTGTCGCGCGCATTCGGCGAGGCGGGCGTCAAGCCGGTGAAGGTGGCCGAAGTGGACCAGGAGCCGTCGATGCTCGATCTCGTCAAGTCGGGCGTGGGCCTCACGCTCGCGCGCGACGCGATTGCGATCGCCGAGGCTCACGCGCATGCGCTGACCATCGTCGAAGGCATTACGGTGCCGACGCAACTGAGCTTTATCACGCTGGCCGAGCGCAAGGACGAGCCTGCGATAGCCGCCGCGTTGAAGCTGATCGAACTGCAATGGACGACGTGAAAACCGCGTGAAGGCCGCCTGAACTTGGGTCCGGTATTGGACCGCCGCGATATGAGCGGTTCTCATGACAGCGCGCGGGCACTCCCGCAAAGTAATCGAGTCCGACTGAAACCGCGGCGTCACGCAGTTTTTGTTAGATTGACGGTTCGCGCATGCGCCGGCCCTTCGTGCTGTCCCTGCTTTCCCGTTCCGACCGACTCTGTCTTCCCGGCAGCTTCGCCCCACTCACGACGAAGCCGCTTACCACCCTATTCCCGACAGGAGCCTGACATGGCACGCAACATCGAAATCAAAGCCCGCGCCCAGCATTTCGAACAGCTGCGCGAACGCGCGGCGCAGCTTGCGCCGGACGCGCCGCTGATCTTCCGCCAGCAGGATTTCTTCTACGACGTGCCGCGCGGGCGTCTGAAGCTGCGCCAGTTCGACGACGGCACGCCCGCCGAGCTGATCTTCTATCAGCGCGACGACCGCGACGGTCCCAAGGCGTCGTACTACACACGCAGTCCCGTGACGAACCCCGAAGCGATGCACTCGCTGCTTGCCACGGCGCTGACCACGCGCGGCATCGTCACCAAGGAACGGCACGTGTATCTGGCGGGGCGCACGCGCATTCATCTGGACCGCGTCGATGGCCTCGGCGATTTCGTCGAGCTTGAAGTGGTGCTCGCGCAAGACGACGACGAGGAAGACGGTCACGCCGAAGCGCATGCGATGTTCGCGAGTCTCGGCGTGCCGGAATCGGATCTGGTGGCGGTGGCTTATGTCGATCTGCTGACGAGCCCCGGCGGCGAGCCGAAGCAGGCCGCATAAAACGCGCGTATCGCCGCTCGAGCGCGGCTCACGCCGCAGCCGTTCCCGGCGACAGATGCGCAAGCGGCAACGGCCCGTTGCGCTTGAACGTCGTGAGCACGATGTTCGAGCGCACGCTGTCCACGCCGGGCACGCGCATCAGCTTTTTCATCACGAACGTGGACAGGTAATTCAGGTCGGGCGCGACGATGCGCAGCAGATAGTCGGCGTCGCCCACCACCGCGTGACATTCCAGCACTTCGGGCAACGCGTCGATCTGCTGCTGGAACTGCTCGATGATCGAATCGCCGTGATGCTTGAGCTTGAGGCTCGTAAAGGCCGTCACGCCCAGGCCGAGCTTTTCCGGCCGCAGCACGACGCGATAGCCGTCCACCACACCGATCTGTTCCAGCCGCTGCAAGCGCCGCCCGATCTGCGACGGCGACAGCGGCACTTGCTCGGCAAGCTGCTGATGAGTCGCACGGCCGAAGCGCTGAAGCACGTCCAGTAGCGCAAGATCGAAGTGGTCGAGGTCTAGCATGGTGCAATTCCGCATTAAATAGCCGTTCAATGCGGGATTATTGCATGTGATCCCGACAATACGCCCCCAGCCCGCTCATCCGACCGGCCGCTGCATGCGACCGCCGGGTCGTCAGCGAGCCCGCCGCATCCGTGGAAAAATAAAGAAGCGTCGGCATGGCGACGCAAACCCAGTACACGAGGTGACCCGATGATCGACAGACTGAGTTCCGAAGAACGCACCGCCGAACTCGCCCGCTTGCACGGCTGGCAACCCGCGACGGACCGCGATGCGATCCAGCGGCAGTTCGAGTTCGCCGACTTCAACGAAGCCTTCGGCTTCATGACGCGTGTCGCGATCAAGGCGCAGGAAATGGATCACCATCCGGAATGGTTCAACGTGTACAACAAGGTGCAGATCACGCTGTCGACGCATGAAGCAAATGGACTGACGAAGCGCGATATCGAACTGGCGCACTTTATCGAGACGATCACGGCACACACGCGCAACGCGGCCAACACGCAGAATTCGTCGTACTGAAAGGCCTTTGCAGGCAACCGCGGACGAAAACCTTCAGTTCTACAGGCTATTTTTAAGGCGCACGTAAGAATCCCACGCCTGGCGTGCATTGGCGTCCAAACGATCCCGCGATAGCGTGTTCCGACGCTGTACAATCAGGAGCGCATACGGCTTGGAGAGCGCGCTTGCCTCCTTGCACAGAACGAGTTCGTCTCCGCTCGAAGGTGAGCGGGCGCGCCAGAAGTTGATCGCGGCTTCGAGTTCCTGAATGCTGATCTCGGACATGGCTTCGATTACCCGGAGGGCGCGAGCGCGCTGCTCGATGACTGCGTGGTTGACTGCTTGGTGGCTTGGGCCGATCCGGCATGAGCACACACCGCGGTCCGCGTAGCAGATGTGTAAAGCAGGCGCCCCGGCGAACCGCTTGCCCGAACGCCTAAACCCATTGTAATTGAGCGAGATCCATGCGACTCCTTCTGATCGAAGATGACCGCCCCATCGCACGCGGCATCCAAAGCAGCCTCGAACAAGCCGGCTTCACCGTCGACATGGTCCACGACGGCATTTTCGCCGAACAGGCTCTCACCCAAAACCGTCACGAACTGGTGATTCTCGACCTCGGCTTGCCGGGCATCGACGGCATGACGCTGCTCGCGCGTTTCCGTCAGAGCAATCGCCATACGCCAGTGATCATCCTCACCGCGCGCGACGAACTGAACGACCGCGTCCAGGGCCTGAATTCCGGCGCGGACGACTACATGCTCAAGCCGTTCGAGCCGACCGAGCTCGAAGCGCGCATTCGCGCAGTGATGCGCCGCAGCGGTCCGCACGGCGACATGCCGCGTCCGGAAGTGTCGCTGGGCGGCGTGCGTCTGTCGGGCGTCGATCGGCGCATTTTCAACGACGACAAGCCCCTCGAACTGTCGCCGCGCGAATTCGCCGTGCTCGAAATGCTGCTGCTGCGCCACGGCCGCGTGGTCAGCAAAGCGCAACTGCAGGACCACCTCACGCATTTCGGCGGCGATCTCGGCGACACCGCGATCGAAGTCTATGTGCACCGCGTGCGCAAAAAGCTCGAGAGCTGCCGCGTCGAAATCGTTACGGTGCGCGGCTTCGGTTACCTGTTGCAGGAAATCCGTCAGGCCGCATAATCGTCGTGAAGGCCGCCACTCTGTTGCGGCCTGACGGCGCCGGGCCGGCGCGGCGCACTGCGTGCGCGAGTCGCCGGCGTCCGGTGAAACTTCATGGCGCCTCGCGCCTGCCCTCTTCCCACGCGTTCGATCATGCCCCAGCCGGCCGCCAATAGTCTGCGCCGCACGCTGCTGCGGCGCCTAGCTGCTCCGCTTTCGCTGCTCGCGCTGATGAGCGGCCTGATCGCCTATTGGCTCGCGTGGCAGTACACGCAGCACGTGGTCGATCGCTCGCTTGCGGACCTCGCGACCGCCATCTCGAAGCAGATTCAGATTGCGGGCCCCGAAGCGCCCATTACCGTGCCGCCGCTTGCGCAAGCGATGTTTTCCGATCCGGTCGAGCATCTCGTCTATCGGATCAGCGATGGCGAAACCGAAATTGCCGGCGATGAAACGCTGCCGTTGCAAGGCACCAGCGTTCGGCGCATGCATTACGCGTATGTGTTCGAAACGCAGCATCAGGGCGTGACGGTGCGCGTCGCGCAGGTGAGGGTCGATCAGCCGGTGGGCAATCCGATCGTCGTCGAGGTCGGGCAGCCGGTGCATCACCGCTTTCGCATCGCCGCGGAATTTCTCGTGGCGATCATGATGCCGCTGTTGCTGCTGCTGCTCGCGGGCTGGGTGATCGTGTGGCGCGTGGTGAATCAGCAGCTCAATCCGCTGACCGATCTCGCGGACTCGCTCAACCGGCAGACGCACACGTCGCTCGAACCGGTCGACGAGACCTATGTGCCCGTCGAAATCCGGCCGCTGACCGGCGCCGTCAATGCGCTGCTCGGCCGTCTCAAGACCGCGCTCGACGGCCAGCGCAAATTCATCGCCGATGCCGCGCATCAACTGCGCACGCCGCTCACGGCCGTCAAGCTGCACGCGGAGCAAGCGGCTGTCGCGCGCGATCCGCAACAGACGCTCGCCGCCGTGCGCGAGTTGCGTGCGGCCGCCGATCGCGCGGTGCGTCTGTCGAATCAGTTGCTGTCTCTCGCGCGCGCGGAACCGGCCGAGCAGGCCGCGCGCTTCGTCAATGTCGATATGGCCGCGCTCGCGTTCGATACCGGCGCGGAATGGGTGCCGCGCGCGTTGGCTTCGCACATCGACCTCGGTTTCCAGCGGCTCGACGATCCGGCCAACGATCATCCGTTGATCGCGCGCGGCAATCCGGTGCTGCTGCACGAAGTGATCGCGAATCTGCTCGATAACGCGCTGAAGTACGTGCCGCCTTCGCGCTTCGACGGTGGGCGCATTACGGTCACGGTGTCGCAAACCGTGATCGACGACGTGCGCATGGCCGAGATCGTCGTCGAGGACAATGGCGCGGGCGTGCCGCACACGCAGCAAGCAGACCTGTTCAAGCGGTTTTTCCGCGGCGACGGTCAGAGCGATGACGGCGTGGACGGCGGCGCCGGTCTCGGTCTCGCGATCGTTCACGACATCATGGCGCTGCATCACGGCAGCGTGCATTACGAGGACGCGCCCGAAGGCGGAGCGCGTTTCATCGTGCGTATTCCGGTCGTGGAAGCGGCGCGGCCGGCACACGCCAGCGACGACGCACAAGACCACGAAAAAAAACCGGCGCACTCGGCGCCGGTCGATCTGTAGCGGTAACTTAGGTCTTCGCGCTGCGCGGGCGTCATTCACACGACGAACCGCGCAGCTCGCGCGCTGCTTCTCGCGTTACTTCTTCCTAGCCTTCTTCGCCGGGCTGGCCGACTTTGCAGACTTAACGGACTTTGCGGTTTTCGCAGCCTTGGCCGGCTTCGCCGCTTTAGCCGCGGCCTTGTCCTTCTCGGTCGGCGCGAGCATCGTGCCGCGGCATTTGCGCGAGCCGCAGCGGCATTCGTATTCCTTCTTGAGCTTCTTCGTCTGACGCGCGTCGATCACGAGACCGTAATCGTAGAAGATCTCCTCGCCCTCGGCGATGTCGCGCAGCGCATGCACGTACACGTGACCGTCGATCTCTTCCGCTTCGCAGTTCGGCGCGCACGAGTGGTTGATCCAGCGTGCGCTGTTGCCGCTCACCTTGCCGTCGATCACCTTGCCGCTATCGAGCGCAAAGTAGAACGTGTGATTCGGTTCGTCAGGATTATGCGGATGACGGCGCAACGCTTCTTTCCAGGAAATCCGCTCGCCCTTGTATTCGATTAGCCGCTCGCCGGCCGCAATCGGTTCGAGCGCAAACACGCCTTTGCCGTGCACACCGGAACGACGCACGGCGATCCTGCGTGAACTCATTGAATGAATCCTTGTGAAGAACTGGGGATGAAGTCCGGCAGCCGTCGGAAAAGCTCGCGTCTGACGCGCTGATTTTTTCTGGCGCTCATAGCAAACGCGGCGCCCTGCGAGCGCCGCGTCGACCTGCGACGCTCACGCGCCACAACCGGCATCCTACACGCTGAAGACGGCTTCGTTCAACCGTCAAAAACGTGGACCTCATGCGATCGTGCGTCACGCATGAGCCGCCTCATCTTTGTCCGAATGAAATCTCGCCGAAGAGCGCCTTCTGATCGCGCGGTTGCGAGCGCCAGTACTGCGGCGGGGCCTCGACCGTCGCGCCGAGTTGCGCAGCGGCGTGCCACGGCCAGCGCGGGTTGTATAGCAGCGCGCGAGCCAGCGCGATCAGATCGGCGTCGCCCTGTTCGATCAGTTGCTCGGCGTGAAACGGATCGGTGATGAGTCCGACGCCGATGGTCGTGAGCCCCGTCGCCTGTTTGACGGCCTTGGCGAACGGAATCTGATAGCCCGGCTCGAGCGGAATCTTCTGCAACGGCGAGACGCCGCCGGACGATACGTCGATCCAGTCGCAGCCGCGCTTCTTCAACTCATGTGCGAACGCGATGGTGTCTTCCAGCGACCAGCCGCCTTCGACCCAATCCGTTGCGGACACACGCACGCCGACCGGTTTGTCGGCGGGAAAAGACGCGCGCACGATGTCGAAGATCTCGAGCGGAAAACGCATGCGGTTTTCGAGCGAACCGCCGTAGTCGTCATCCCGTTGATTGGCGAGCGGCGAAAGAAACTGATGCAGCAAATAGCCGTGTGCGGCATGCACTTCGAGTGCGTCGATGCCGAGACGCGCGGCGCGCCGCGCGGACGCCGCAAACGCTTCGCGGATGCGATTCAGGCCAGGTGTGTCGAGCGCGAGCGGCGGCTCTTCGCCCGCTTTGTGCGGCAACGCCGACGGCGCATGCGGCAACCAGCCGCCCTGCGAGACCGGAATCAGCTGGCCGCCTTCCCACGGCGCATGACTCGACGCCTTGCGCCCGGCATGCGACAACTGCATCGTCACGTTGATGTGCGAGTGCTTGCGGATCGCGGCAAGCACGGGCGTGAGCGCGGCTTCGGTCGCGTCGTCCCACAAGCCCAGATCGCCGGGCGTGATGCGGCCGTCCGGTTCGACAGCCGTCGCCTCGATGCACAGCATGCCGGCGCCGGACAACGCGAGACTGCCGAGGTGAATCATGTGCCACGCGGTGGCTTCGCCGCGTTCGGCGGAATACTGGCACATCGGCGACACGACGATGCGATTCGGAAGCGTCACGCTACGCAGCGTGAGTGGAGAAAATAGCGCGCTCATGGATCACCGCCCAGTAGAAAACCGAGAGCGAACGAGGATAGCACCGCGAGTCATTTGCTGCAGGCAGGCCACTTGCGACCGCCGCTGAAGCGCTCGCTCAGGGCTGCGCCTGTACCTGATCGAGCCATTCGCCGAACATACGGCAAGCTGCGGCCTCGAGAGCCGGGCCGAACTGCGCGGTCTCGGCGCGCAATTGACGCGCGTCGATTCCGTGCTCCACGAGTTCGCCCGCATTGCCGATCAGCCAGGGCTCGAAGCGATCCGTGCGGATCTCGGGATGACATTGCAACGCGAGCACATGGCTGCCCCACGTGAACGCCTGGTTTTCACACGCGCTCGTGGATGCGAGACGCGTCGCGTTCGCGGGAAGGTCGAAGGTATCGCCATGCCAATGCAGCATGGACGTATGCGCGCCATCGAGATGACGCACCGGCGATGCGCGGCCGGCCTCCGTCAGCGTAAGCGGTTCCCAGCCGAGCTCCGTATGGCCCGCGGGATACACTCGCGCGCCGAGCACACGCGCGATCAGTTGCGCGCCGAGACAAATGCCGAGTGTGGGAAGCCCTGCTTCGATGCGTTTTTCGATCATCGAGAGCAGCGGCACGAGCGTGGGATAGCGCGCGTCGTCGGTGGCGCTAATCGGACCGCCGAGCACCACCATCAACGATGACGTGACCGGGTTCGGCGCCTCGATGCGGGCAAAGCCGACATCGAGATAACGCACGGGCCGCCCGCGTTCGCCGAGCACGAGTTCGAGACTGCCCAGATCCTCGAAGTGCACGTGGCGAATGGCCAGAACTTCCTGATTCATCAGCCTGTCACCTTCAGATTGACTGCGGACTGCCGCTGCGCGGCACCGAAAAAGCCGGCAGGCGGCAAACGCCGCCTGCTGTTGCCGGTTGCAGTGTAGCGGACTGGCAGCGAAGCAGCCGCCTTACTGGGCGAAGATCTTCCAGGTCTTTTTCTGCGTGGCGACGTCGGCGGTTTCATGCACGGCGCAATCCAGACGCAGATCCGTATCCGCCATGTTCAGATCGAGCAGCGCGCAATGATGCGGCGTTTTCTTCGGATTCTTGCTCGGCTCGAAATGCGTGCAGCTCAGGCACATGCGGTGCGGCGGAATGTTGCCCTGCGCTTCCAGTTGATGAACCGTCTTGAGCAGCGTGCGATAGAACAGGGCCTGCTCGTCGTCGCGCAACGTGCCCACAGCCTTGGCCAGAAAGTCAGGCCATTGCGCGGCGCGCTTCGCAGCCGTGCGGCCGCGAGTGGTCAGACGAACGGCGAGCGCGCGGCCGTCATCGAGAGCGCGGCGCTTTTCGACCAGTCCCTTGGTCTCGAGCGTACTGACCGCGTCGCTGGTGGTCGCGGCGGTCAGTGCCGTTTCGCGCGCGATTTCCCCGAGCCGCATCGGCCCTTTTCGTTGCATCAGCAAAACCAGGATTTCGCCCTGCGTGGGCGTGAGGCCCGCGCCTTCCGCCCATTCCCAAGCCTGGCTTCGCATCGCCGTGCTCAGTCGCAAGAGGCTGTGGGTGACTCGCCCGGTTGCCTGTTCTCCGTATACGCCTTCGCTCATAATCTTCGATTGGTTTATTTACAGCTTTTGTGCGGTGCCGGCCGTTGTTGCCGGGAACGCCCGTAGCCTGTGTGGGGTAGCCCCGCCCAAAACAGGACGAGACGGTCTCTAACTATCTCAAAAATTCACCGCCTTGCAAGCCGAAGCGGTTAAGACGACATTCTATGCGAGAGCGGCGAATCGTACAGCTAAGTTATCCAATGCAATCTGTGGATAACCGTGGGACAACATCAGGGATGACATGTGCGCCGATTCTTGATAAGCACCCGCGTCCACTTGTGAGTCCTTAAGTTGTCCTCGTTTACCGCCGGCCACGCACTGCTCACCGGCCTACTTATGGTTTACGCAGCGCCTTGACTTTGCAGGGAATTATTCAGTTGTCCACAGTCGGCGGCGATGCTTGTTAACTACTACTACGTTTGTATACGTACTTATTGGAAAAACCTTAAGGGCCCCGAACTGGAAAATTTTAACGACGAAAAAAAACCCGCGCAGGCGGGTTTTCTTACTGTTGAACACAAGCGACACCGTCCGGCCGATCACGCTCGCCACTTCAGACACTGTTGCCGGACAGCCTCATGCAGCGACTTTTCCTGTTCGACGACGCCTCTTAGCCACGTTGCATCGTTGATCTGACCGCGCGCAATCGCGCCGATCTCGGCAAGCGCATGGCCCGAGCCCAACGCGTCGCCGTGCGGCGCGATGAGGTCGAGCGTCTCGAGAATGTCTTCCGAAATCGTCTTGCGTTCGCCTGTCTGCGGATTGATGCAGGTTCCGGCCAGACCGAAGCGGCATGCCTCGAAGCGGTTGAACGTGTAGACGAGGTAATCGTCTTCGTGCGGCGTGATCGGCTTGTCGAGCAGCAGATGGCGCGCAAGCGTCTGGATGTAGCAGGCAATCGCCGCGGCGCGATCGACGGAAAGCGGCGTATCCATCACGCGTACTTCGATGGTGCCGAAGCCCGGCTTCGGCCGGATGTCCCAGTAAAAATCCTTCATGCTGTTGACCACGCCCGTATGGACCATCTTCGAGAAATATTCCTCGAAGCTGTCCCACGTCAGCACGAACGGCGCGCGGCCCGATAGCGGAAACGCGAACACGGAATTCAGGCGTGCCGAATGAAAGCCGGTGTCCACGCCCTGCACGAACGGCGACGATGCGGACAACGCAATGAAATGCGGAATGAAGCGCGACATGGAATGCAGCAGGAACAGCGCGCTGTCCGGATCCGGACAGCCGATGTGCACATGCTGGCCGAATACGGTGAACTGCTTCGCGAGATAGCCGTACAGCTCCGAAAGATACTGAAAGCGCGGCGTATCCACGATCTGCCGTTCGCTCCATTGCTGGAAAGCGTGCGTGCCGCCGCCGCACAGGCCGACGTTCAGATGATCGGCTGCGGAAACAAGCGTGTCGCGAATCTTGCGCAGATCGGCGAGCGCCTGTTCATGGTTCGTGCAAATGCCGGTGGACAGCTCGATCATGCTCTCGGTGATTTCCGGCGTGATGTTGCCGGGGATCTTTTGATCCTTGACGAGGCGCAGCAGATCGGAGCCGGCTTTGGTCAGATCATAGTCGTGCGTATTGACGATCTGCATCTCGAGTTCGACACCGAAAGTGAACGGCTTCGAATCGATGAAGGGTTCGAGTGACATGGCGTCCCCTGAGTGAGGTCGGCCGGACGGTTGTCGGAGGCCCGGCCGTTTTTTGAAGCGAATAAATTTGAATAACGTGTGGCTTGCAGCGCGGAGCGCTCACGGTCGCTTACGACCGCTTAACCGCTTACTCTTCGCGCCGCTCGGCGACCAGCGCGAGGCTGCGATAAACGAGCCACGGCCCGAGAATCTGCAGCACGACAATCGAACACATCATGATCGCCCGCAATTGCGGATCGAAATTTGGATACAGGTTGTACGTATCGTCGACGAGCAGATAAGCCAGCGCCGACATCGGCGAGAGCGACAAACCGAGCGCCATGCCCTGTTTCCAGTCCAGACCGCTCGGCTTTGCAAACGCAAGCACGCCGACGAGTTTCGCGACGAGACGCGCAACAATCAGGCCCAGCGCCGCAACGCCGCCGAGCGCAATGTCTTTCCATTCAAACGAAGTGAGCGTCAGCACGAACAGAATCACAGTGAGAAGCCAGCCGGCCGTGCCGAAATGCCGCGGCCACAACTGCGGCCGAGCCTCCAGATTCTTCACGATGATGCCGGCGGCGAGCAGCGCGAGAATGGTCGACAGCTTGAACAGATGCGCGACCGCGATCGCCACCAGAATCAGGCCGAATAGCGCAACGAACGAATGCTCGTCCTGCATGTTCAGCCGGCGATAAAAGAACGTGCAGGTGCGCGCGAGCAGATAGGCGAGCACGAGCGAGCCGACCAGCAGATAAAGCGGCTGCAGAATGGTCGCGAAAACATTGCCATACGCTTCCTGATGCAGCCAGCTCGACACGAGCTTTTCGATCACGACCGCATACATGCTGTTCAACGCGGTCAGCGTCAACAGACGCTGCGTGACCTGGCCTTCGGCGCGAAGCTCGGTCTTGAGCTGAATCACCATGGCCGGCGAAGTCGCCATCGCGATGGCGGCCAGCACGGTTGCAACCATCAGCGGCACGTTCAGAAACAGCAGCACGGGCAAAACGAGCGCGAAAGTCAAAGTGGCTTCCGCGACGCTCGACATCACGAGCCACGGATTACGACGGATCCAGCGCAGATCGAGCCGGCTGCCGAGTTCGAACAGCAGCAAGCCGAGCGCAACGTCGAGCAAGGGCCGCGCGGCTTTCGCCGATTCGGCATCGATCACGCCCGAGCCGGCCGCGCCGGCAATCAGACCGATGACCGCATAGCCCGAAATACGCGGCAAGCGCCACGCGCGATAGCACAACTCGCCGCACAAGCCCGCGGCGAGCAAGGCGAGACCAGCCCAAAAAATGGCGTCGGGTGAAAGCGGCCAGGCTGGAAAAAATGAAAACGCCGAATTCATCGTTATGGGTTCTCCTTTGCAGCAACGGCAGATCACATGAACCAGCATGAGCCGGCGCGAACACCGGCGAGCGGGTGGGCGCAAGACGCGGGCCACTGTCGCAATCGCTTCGCGTGATCCGCGTTGCGGGTTTTCAACGATCGGATGATTCGAACGCGCCGCAGTCGCAGGGAGCTCGGCGCATTCAGGGGTGCGGCCGTAGCAACCGGCTCGGCACGGTGAAAGAACGCCGTCGACGTTGAATCAGATTCTGATTGAACGGGACCGTTCCATTGCAGCGGGTACCGCAGGAGGCCAGGCACCACGCGGAAAAGAACGGCGATTGTGCCATAGCTTTTTTAGCTTCGACCGAAAAGACACGAACATGCAGGCAAAACGGTAAGAAAGTACTTCATCTTCGCGAGATGTGGAAAAAGCGACCGTTTTGGCGGCTTGCGGCACCGGCATTGCCGGCTGGCTCCAGTGCTCGTCGATGGAGTCTGCACCATCTACGTGTGCTTTTCAGGACAGCCGCTAGCACACGGGTTGAATGCGTCGCCCGATCTGTGCGGTGGCGCACGGTCCAGCTCGGGCCTTGCTGTTTACATGTTTACTGTATGTATACGTAGTAGCAGTTAACAAGCAGCCCGCTTTTCTGTGGATAACCCCGGTTTACCGAAGCGAATCAGCGGATTGCAGACTTCATAACCGGATGCACAGCATGTGCGGCGACGCCGGGTAGTCGCGGGTAACTTTTGGCGAAATTCGACGGCGCTCGAGTTACCCCGTTTACGTCCACAACGGTTCCACACGAGTTGCGCTAGTAAACAACGTGGTTATCCACAATTTGCGGTGGATAACCACGCGGCAGCCCGCCGATGGTTAACCGATGACGCCGCCTTGCCGCAAAGTGCGCAGCAGGAAGCGCGCAGGGTCGATGTCTTCGGCAAGATCGCGTTCGAGCGGCAATGGCTCGCCTTCGATCTGCGACGCGATCAGTTCCGCGCCAAGCGCCGCCCACACGAGACCGCGCGAGCCGTAGGCAAAGGCGCTGTAGAGACCGTCGACGCGCGGCAGATCGAGCGGCCACGCACCGCGCAGGCGTTGCGCGTCACGCGCCGCGAGCGCTTCGTCGGCGAGGTTGCCGATCATCGGCATGCGGTCGCTTGTCACGCAGCGGAATGCGACGCGGCCGGTCAGCGCATGACCCGATGCCGCGGCATCGCCGCGCCCGACAACGCTCGCGAACGCGGGCAGCATCTGCGCGACGCGCTCGATGTTTTCCAGATGACCGGCAGGACGAAGCGACGTTTCAGCGTCGTCGAGTTCGTATGTCGCGCCCGTCAGCGTGACGCCGCCGGGCAGCGGTATCGCATAACCTTCGCCAATCACCGGCAACTCCAGCGACGGCGCCGCGCCCGGCGGCAGCAAAGTGAGCTGGCCGCGGATGCTGCGAGTCGGCGCGTGACGCAATCCGGCAATGCGCGCCGCGTCGTGAGCGTTGGCGACGATCACGACCGGCGCACGCGCGAGCACGTCGCCGGCCGCGTCGAATACCAGCCATTCATCTGCCGAGCGCTCGAGACGCGCGGCTTCCACGCCGAAGCGCCGCTCGAGCAAATCACCGGCGGCGGCACATTGCGCGGCGCAAAGCGAGGCCGGGTCGATCCAGCCGCCGTGCGGGAAGAACCAGCCGCCGCGCGCGAGCGGCGTACCGGCGAGCTTTTGCGCGTCGTCGGCGGAGACCGGCGTGACGAATTCCGGCGGATAGCGCAGCGCGGCGATGGCTTCGCTCATCGCGCGCGCTTCGTCGGCGTTTTCGGCGATTTGCAGCAGACCCGAGCCGCCGCGCAGCGGCGCGTGGCCGAGCCGTTCGAGCGCCGTCCAGCGTCTTAGCGCGTATAAAAAGCCGGCGCGCGTGACGCGCGACGCGACACTGTCGTCGCGCGAGATCATCGGGTGGAATACGCCGGCCGGATTGCCCGACGCGTCTTGCGCGACCGACGCATGCCGCTCCAGCAAAGTCACGCGCCAGCCGCGCGCGGCGAGCCGCTCGACCATCGCGCATCCCGCGAGACCGCCGCCGATCACGACCGCATGCCGTTCGCCAGGCGTGAGCGCTCCGAGCGGTCCGAGCGGTCCGAGTGGCGAGGGCGGCTCGTGACGACGCACGCGCCAGCGAGGCGCGAAGCGGCCGACCAGCATCGCGCGCTTCCAGCCGAAACCTTCGACCTTGCGATACTCGAAGCCGCATTGAGTCAGCGCCCGCTTGATGTCGCCGGCGCTCGTGTAAGTGGCAAAGGTCGCGCCGTCGTCCGCGAGCCGCGCAAGCGACTTGAAGATGGCGAGCGTCCAGAGCTCCGGGTTTTTGGCGGGCGAGAAGCCGTCGAGGTAAAACGCATCCGCGCGCAGCCTGAGATTCGGCAAGCTCTGCTCTGCGTCGCCGAAAACGAGTGTGAGAACCACGCGCCCGTCCTCGAATTCCAGCCGATGCGTGCCCGGCACGAGCATCGGCCACTCGCTCGCGAGCGTGTCGGCGAGCGCCGCAATCGACGGATCGGCAATGGTCGCGGCATACGCGCGGCGCAGATCGGCGAGCGCGAACGGATGCTTTTCCGTCGAGACGAAATGGAGCCGCTCGCAACGCGACGGGTCGGCGCGCCAGGCGGCCCACGTCGTGAGGAAGTTGATGCCCATGCCGAAGCCCGTCTCCAGCACCGTGAAAACGCGCCGGCCCTGCCAGCGCTCCGGCAGCGCGTTGCCGCGCAAGAAAACATGATCGGCCTGCTCGAGACCGCCGACGGCGCTGTGATAGATGTCGTCGTAGAGAGGCGAAAAAGGCGTGCCGTTGTCCCGGAACGAGAGGACGGCTGGGATCAGCGGATCGGTCATGCGCGACGCAAAGTGAGGCCCCAACAAGCGGGTCCAACGTTACCGCCAGCGCGCGCGGCTCGCCGGGCGGCGAAATAGACGCGCCGAGCGTTGGCAAAAACCAACGTCAAAGCCCCGTCCACACTGGGTTTCGGGCTTCTCAGCGAGGCCGGATCAGCAAAAAGTGCCGTTTCCTTGCTGTATCTGTTCCAAAACCGCGTAATTCTTCGAAACCCTTGTCCTGATTGGGTTTGCGCTGCGCTATCATAGCAAGCGCCGCGAAGGGAGCGGCAGCACGGCCGACGGACACTCGCTGTCCGGCGCTTTTGATCTGGAGGGGCTCCGGAGCCGTAGCTGCTCGATGGCGCGGCGCGCGCACGTATAATCGGCGCGTTCGCGCTGTTCGTGTCAACCTAAACTCAGAAAGGAACCTTAATGAACAAACAGGAACTGATCGACGCTGTCGCAGGACAGACGGGCGCCAGCAAGGCTCAAACCGGTGAAACGCTGGACACGTTGCTTGAAGTGATCAAGAAGTCTGTGTCGAAGGGCGACGCGGTCCAGTTGATCGGCTTCGGCAGCTTTGGTTCGGGCAAGCGCGCAGCGCGTACAGGTCGCAACCCGAAGACGGGCGAAACCATCAAGATTCCGGCCGCAAAGACCGTCAAGTTCACGGCAGGCAAGGCGTTCAAAGACGCAGTCAACAAGCGCTAAGCAGATTACTGCCAGGCAGTTGACACCCGCCAACGGCGGGTTTTTTTTTGTCTTTTGCGTTTGGAGGGGGCGCGCCGCGGCGGAGAGTGCGGCGCGCGTGGTTGCTACTGTCGAGGCGGTTGAAAGAGCCGCTTAGTCGTGGCGATGTGCTGTTCCGCCGTGGCCGTGGCCATCGTGATCATGGTCGTCGTGGTCGTGACCATGATGATGACCGTGATCATGATCATGATCGTCGTCGAAGTCCCACGCCGGAAACGGATCGGCGAACTGTTGCCAGTCTTGCGGTCCCACGGCGTATTCGTCGTCGGTCAGCAGGCACGCGTCGAACTTCGCCGACCACAGCGCCGGGTCGATGCCCACGCCGATCATCGCCAATTCCTGGCGACGGTCGCCAATACTGACGTCGTCCGGCGCGCCATACCAGTCGGCGGCAATTTCGGCGGCGAGCTCGTCATCGGCATCGGGCCATTCGCTGCGGTCCTGAGCCGCCCACCACATGCCTGCGGGACCGTGCCGGCAAGCGCCGCCCGCCTGCGACAGCGAACCGGCGATGTCGTTACGCGTCGCGAGCCAGAAGAAACCCTTGCTGCGCAAGACGCCTTTCCATTCCTCGTGCAGCAGCGCCCACAGCCGCTCCGGATGGAACGGACGGCGCGCGCGATAAACGAAGTTGCCGATGCCGAACTCGTCCGCTTCGCTGTGATGGCCGTGGCCGCGTTCGTCTGCGTGCTTCTCGGCCTGGTTGAGCAACGCGATCGCGCCGGGAGCGTTCGCCGTCTCGTCGAAATCGAAGCGGTCGGTGTTGACGATCTGCTCGAGCGGCACGGCGCCGAAGCGGCTCACCACTTGCACCGCGCGCGGATTGATGCGCGCGAGGATGCGTTGCAGGCGCGTCAGCTCGTCGGCGGTCACGAGGTCGGCCTTGTTCACGACCAGCACGTCGCAGAACTCGACCTGCTCGATCAGCAGTTCCACGAGAGTCCGGTCGTCTTCGTCGCTCGCGGCGATGCCGCGTTCGGCGAGCGCATCCGCGGAGCCGTAGTCGTGCAGAAAATTGGACGCGTCGACCACCGTGACCATCGTATCGAGCCGCGCGAGCTCGGCGAGCGGCGCGCCGTCATCGTCATCGTCGGCGAAGGCGAAGGCGAAGGCGAAGGCGAAGGTCTCGGCGATCGGCATGGGTTCCGCCACACCGGCCGACTCGATCAGTATCGCGTCGAAGCGCTTTTCGGCGGCCAGCCGTTTCACCTGGGCGAGCAGATCGTCGCGCAGCGTGCAGCAGACACAGCCGTTCGACAGCTCGACCATGTTTTCTTCGCTATGCGACAGCGCGGCCGGATCGCGCAAAAGCGTCGCGTCGATCTTGACGGCGGCGAGATCGTCGACGATCGCGGCGACGCGCAAGCCGGCGCGATTCGCGAGGATGTGATTCAGGAGCGTGGTCTTGCCGGCGCCCAGAAAACCGGAGAGCACGGTGACGGGCAGTGGCGGCTGGTTCATCGCAGTACGGAAAATCGGGAGGATTGGAAGGCGTGCCGGGCGCCGCATTGCTGCGCGAGTCTAGCCGCGGTCCAGCGGACGCTCGAGCGCCGGCGGCAGCACGAAGCCGCATTGTGCATCAAATCGGAAACGGCGAGCGGTCGATCAGCGTGACGCCGGCATCAGGTTCCACTTGCGTAGAATTGCGGCGATCTGTTGAGCGTACTTGTCGCGCAGCGCGGGCGTCTCGGAGTGATAAGCGCCGATGGCTTGCCACGTATTGCCGTACTTGTTCATCTGCCGGCGCAGATGCCACGCGGCGATGTACACGTTCTTGCACGGCTCCATCAGCGTGCCTTGCGAGATGCCGTATTGCGCGAGCGTGGGCAGATGAATCGAGTTGATCTGCATTACGCCATAGTCGGTCGAGCCGTTTGCGTTTTTGTGCTGCGCGTCCGGACGGTTATGCGACTCCTGCCAGGCGATCGCACGCAGAATCAGCGGGTTCACTTTCTGATATTTCGCGGCTTCGTCGAAGCAATCGGCGCGTGCCGTCCCGGCCGAAGCCAAGATGGTAATTCCTGCCAGAAAGGTGACGAAGCTTCGTTTCATCGGTCAAGACGACTGGGGCAAACCGCAAGGGTAAGGGATCGTAAGGGCTCGTATCAGCCATTGTTCAGCCGGGACTAGCCGGTGGGCGCAATCTGGCCGGGGCATTGACGGAAGATGCGGGAAAACCCGTGTTCGCAACGGCGATCCGACGGCTTGAACGGCTCGTATGATACCGGCAGGCCGTGACCCGTCAAGTTGGCTAACAGACATAAGAGCGCGGAAACACTAGGTTTTCTTGCCGCTTTCAGTCCGCAGTGCTTTCGCTTTCAAGGCCCGCCGAGCGGGCCCGAACGTTTAGGGAAACTCACTGAGGCTTTCCTTTTGTGACAAATCCGACATGAAAAACTGTTACTGTTCCTTCTTTTCGGACATCGGATGGCCAGCATTTTAGGGCGGCTTTCGCCCACCTGGCCCGCCGGCAGACCGACCGACCGGCGGTTTGCTCCCGTGTCCGCGCTGCATGACCGCCGGCGGCCTGCGCTGCCGGCATCGACATTACATTCCATGAGAAGAAATCGTATGGCTTTGCGTCGCGTCGCAACGGCGTTGTTGTTGGCTGGCTTGATCACTGCGCAGACCGCACAGGCGCAGGTGACATTGAACTTCGTCAACGCCGATATCGACCAGGTCGCGAAGGCGATCGGCGCGGCGACCGGCAAGACAATCATCGTCGACCCACGAGTCAAAGGTCAGTTGAATCTCGTGTCGGAAAACGCGGTGCCCGAGGATCAGGCGCTGAAGACGTTGCAATCCGCGTTGCGCATGCAGGGCTTCGCGCTCGTCCAGGATCACGGCGTACTGAAAGTCGTGCCCGAGGCCGACGCCAAGCTGCAAGGCGTGCCGACCTACGTCGGCAATTCGCCAAGCGCGCGGGGCGATCAGGTCGTCACGCAAGTGTTCGTGCTGAAGAACGAATCGGCGAATAACCTGTTGCCGGTGCTGCGTCCGCTGATCTCGCCGAACAATACCGTGGCCGCTTATCCGGCCAACAACACGATTGTCGTCACCGATTACGCGGACAACGTGCGCCGTATCGCGCAGATCATCGCCGGTGTGGATACGGCGGCCGGCCAGTCGGTGTCCGTCGTACAACTGAAGAATGCCAACGCGCTCGACATTGCCACGCAACTGAACAAGATGCTGGACCCAGGCGCGATCGGCAGCACGGACGCCACGCTGAAAGTGTCGATCACCGCCGACCCGCGCACGAACTCGCTGCTCATCCGCGCGTCGAACGGCGCGCGTCTGGCCGCCGCGAGAACGCTCGCGCGCGAACTCGACGCGCCGACCAGCATGCCGGGCAACATGCACGTCGTGCCGCTGCGCAACGCCGAGGCAAGCAAGCTCGCGAAAACCTTGCGCGGCATGCTCGGCAAAGGCGGCGAAGGCGGCTCGGCGGGCGGCGGCAACGAGGCCAACGCGTTCAACCAGAATGGCGGCGGCGGCGGAATTGGCGGCAACAATTCGACGGGCACTTCGGGCACCCCGCCGCTGCCCTCGGGCGGACTGAACAACAGTTCGTTGTCCTCGCCGATGGGTGGCGGCGGCGGCGCGGGCGGCTACGGCGCGAACGGCGGCGGTCAATCCGGCGGCCTGCTCGGCGGCGACAAGGACAAGAACGAGGACAATCAGCCGGGCGGCATGATCCAGGCAGACTCGGCGACGAACTCGCTGATCATCACAGCGTCGGAGCCGGTTTACCGCAATCTGCGCGCGGTGATCGACCAGCTCGACGCGCGCCGCGCGCAGGTCTACATCGAGGCGCTCATCGTCGAGCTGAACTCGAACACGAGCGGCAACCTCGGCATTCAATGGCAGGTCGCGAACAACTCGATTTTTGCCGGCACGAACCTCGCCACGGGTTCGAGCAACAGCATCATCAACCTGACGGCGGCTGCTGCGGCGGCGGGCGCAGCGGGCGCGACCGGCGGTCTCGCCAACGCGCTCGGCTCAGGTGTTCAGCAGGGCTTGAACGTCGGCTGGATTCACAACATGTTCGGCGTGCAGGGACTCGGCGCGTTGCTTCAGGCGCTCTCGCAGACCGCGGACGCCAACGTGCTGTCCACGCCTAACCTGATCACGCTCGACAACGAGGAAGCGAAGATCGTCGTCGGTACGAACATACCGATTCAGACCGGTTCGTATTCGAATCTGACGAGCGGCAACGCGAGCTCGGCGTTCAACACGTACGACCGCGTGGACGTCGGCCTGACGCTGCACGTCAAACCGCAAATCACCGACGGCGGCATCCTCAAGCTTCAGCTTTACACTGAAGATTCCGCCATCGTGAACGGCACGACCAACGCGACGACCAACCCGGCCGGCCCGCAGTTCACCAAGCGCTCGATCCAGTCGACCGTGCTCGCCGACAACGGCGAAATCATCGTGCTCGGCGGCCTGATGCAGGACAACTACCAGGTCAGCAACAGCAAGGTGCCGCTGCTTGGCGACATCCCGTGGATCGGTCAGTTGTTCCGTTCCGAGCAGAAGAACCGCAACAAGACGAACCTGATGGTGTTCCTGCGTCCGGTCATCATCGGCGATCGCGATACCGCGCAGGCTGTCACGTCCAATCGCTACGACTATATTCAAGGTGTGCAGGGCGCGTATCGTCAGGACAACAATCTGATGAAGGACAACGACGATCCGGTGGTTCCGCCGAAGCCCGTCGGCCCGAGCCAGGGCGGTTCGACGTTGAACCTGTTCGACCTCGACCAGATGCGCCGTCAGCAGATGCAGCCGCCGCAGCAGCAAACTCAGCCGGGCTCGGCCGCGCCGACAACGCCGCCCGCCACGAACGGCGCTGTGCAAAGTAATCCGGTGCCGGTCGCACCGTCCACCGTATCGCCAGGAGCCAAGCCGTGAGTACGCCGTCCATGCCGCCGTCAGCCTCAACGTCGCCGGCATCGTCGCGAGCCGCCGAGATTGCCTCGGCGGCGATGACAGAGCACGCGGACCACGCCGAACGCGCGGCGCCGTCGGCGATTGCCGCGCGGCTCGTGCCCTACGGCTTCGCGCGCAGCGGCCAGATTCTGGTCGCGCATCAGCACGCCGACAGCCTCGAAGTCTGGATCAGCGAGCGCACCAGCGAGGCCGCGCTCGCCGAAGTCGCACGCAACTTCGGCGCGGTGTCGGTGGTGCGTCTTCCCGCCGACGAACTCGCGCAGGCGATCAACCAGGCTTACGCGCGCCAGGACGGCAGCGCGGCGCAGGTGGTCGGCGAAGTGGAAGGCGAAGTCGATCTCTCGCGTCTGATGCAGGACATTCCCGAAGTGGAAGACCTGCTGGAATCGGAAGACGACGCGCCGATCATCCGCATGATCAACGCGCTGCTCACGCAGGCCGCGCGCGAGCACGCGTCGGATATTCACATCGAGCCGTTCGAGACTTCTTCTGTGGTGCGTTTTCGCGTCGACGGCACGCTGCGCGACGTCGTGCGTCCGAAGAAAGCGCTGCATGGCGCGCTGATTTCGCGGATCAAGATCATGGCGCAGCTCGACATTGCCGAGAAACGTCTGCCGCAAGATGGCCGCATCACGCTGCGCGTGGGCGGTCGTCCGGTCGACGTGCGGGTGTCCACGCTGCCGACAGGTCACGGCGAGCGCGCCGTGCTGCGTCTGCTGGAAAAAGACGCGTCGCGCCTGAACCTCGAAGCGCTCGGCATGGGCGCGGACACGCTCGTCAAGTTCGACAAGCTGATCGGCCGGCCGCACGGCATCGTGCTCGTGACCGGCCCGACGGGTTCGGGCAAGACGACCACGCTGTATGCGTCGATGTCGCGGCTCGAAACCGCGACGACCAACATCATGACGGTCGAAGACCCGATCGAATACGACCTGTCGGGCATCGGCCAGACGCAGGTCAACGAGCGGATCGGCATGACGTTCGCGCGCGCGCTGCGCTCCATTCTGCGGCAGGACCCGGACATCATCATGATCGGTGAAATCCGCGACCTCGAAACCGCGCAGATCGCCGTGCAGGCTTCGCTCACCGGCCACCTCGTGCTGGCGACGCTGCATACCAACGACGCCGCCTCCGCCGTCACGCGTCTGACCGACATGGGCGTCGAGCCGTATCTGCTGGCGTCGTCGCTGCTCGGCGTGCTGGCGCAGCGGCTCGTGCGGCGGCTGTGTCCGGTATGCCGCGAAAAGCGTGTCGAGGAAGACGGGCGCGTGCATTGGCATCCGGTCGGCTGCGACAAGTGCGGTCAATCGGGCTATGCGGGCCGGCGCGGCGTGTATGAACTGCTGCTGATCGACGACGAAATCCGCGCGCTGATTCACCGCAATGCATCGGACGCCGAAATTCTCACGGCCGGCCGCGCGCAAGGCATGCGCACGCTGCGCGAGGACGCGGATCGCTGGCTCGCTTCCGGGCTGACGTCGCTTGAAGAAGTGATTCGCGTGACGGGCGGAGCTTAAGCGCATGCCGGCATTTCGTTTCGAAGCGATCGACGCGGCGGGCAAGGCGCAAAAAGGCGTGCTCGACGCGGACAGCGCGCGCGGCGCCCGCACCAATCTGCGTTCGCAAGGACTCACGCCGCTCGTCGTCGAGCCGGCCGCCACGCGCACGCGCGGCGAGCGCAATCAGCGTCTTTCGTTGGGACGGCGGCTGTCGCAGCGCGAGCAGGCCATTCTCACGCGGCAACTGGCGAGCCTGCTGATTGCCGGCTTGCCGCTCGACGAAGCGCTCGCCGTTTTGACGGAGCAGTCGGAGCGCGACTACATCCGCGAATTGATGGCGGCGATTCGCGCCGAAGTGCTCGGCGGCCATTCGCTCGCGAATGCGCTCACGCAGCATCCGAAAGACTTTCCGGAGATCTATCGCGCGCTGGTCGCGGCCGGCGAACATACCGGCAAGCTCGGCCTCGTGCTGTCGCGGCTTGCGGACTACATCGAGCAACGCAACGCGCTCAAGCAGAAGATCGTGCTGGCGTTCACCTACCCGACCATCGTCACGATCATCGCGTTCGGCATCGTCACGTTTTTGCTGAGCTATGTGGTGCCGCAGGTGGTCAACGTGTTCGCGAGCACCAAGCAGCAACTGCCCTTCCTCACGATCATGATGATGGCGCTCTCCGGCTTCGTGCGGAACTGGTGGTGGGCCGTGCTGATCGCGGTCGCGGTGCTGTTCTATGTGGTGCGTTCGACGCTCAGGCAAGCGGGCCCGCGCTTCGCGTTCGACCGGTGGCTGCTCACCGCCCCGCTGCTCGGCAAACTCGTGCGCGGCTACAACACCGTGCGCTTCGCGAGCACGCTCGGCATTCTGACGGCGGCCGGCGTGCCGATTCTGCGTGCGCTGCAAGCCGCCGCCGAAACGCTCAGCAACACGGCGATGCGCGGCAACATCGACGATGCGATCGTGCGCGTGCGTGAAGGCACGTCGCTGTCACGCGCGCTCGGCAATACGAAGACGTTCCCGCCGGTGCTCGTTCACCTGATCCGTTCGGGCGAAGCGACCGGCGACGTCACGACGATGCTCGACCGTGCCGCCGACGGCGAAGCGCGCGAGCTCGAGCGCCGCACGATGTTCCTGACGAGTCTGCTGGAGCCGCTGCTGATTCTGGCGATGGGCGGCGTGGTGCTGGTGATCGTACTGGCGGTGATGCTGCCGATCATCGAGTTGAATAATCTGGTGCAGTGAGGCGTGGAATGCCGCGGCGCGATTGCGCAGCGGCGTGATGGCTGAACCTGGCGACCAGGCTTAACGCACGTAGATAGTAGGACCCGCGGCGTTCGCCGGCAGGAATACTTCGGAATGCGCGCCATTGCGGTCGATCACGATGGAGCGGGCGCGGACTTCGGAGAGTTTGGCGCCTTGCATCAGCGTGCTGCCGAGCGACACCGCACGCGGCGGCTCGCCACCCACGCTGACGATGGCCGCGGCGCCTTGGGTCAGCGCGAGAATGCCGAACAGATGCACGTCCTGGTTGACCGTGCGCGTGAGCTGTCCGCCGAACAGCGTGGCGGCCTGATCGGTCGAGACCTGCGCGTGCGCGGCGGCTGCGGGCACCGGCGCACCGGACATCGCGGTGAGTGTGATGGTCCAGTAGGTCAGCGTCGCGCAGAACACGGCGAAGAGCGCGAGCGACAGAAGGCGGATTTGGAGTGCGTTCATGCGCACATTGTACGGACTATTGTGAAAATTGCGTTGGGTTGAAAGCCTTCAACTGCATGACATTAAAATGACCGGCCGGGCACGTTCAATGGCACCGCGAGTGCCAGACCACCGAGTCCGCCCAGTCGATAATTCACCTGAAAAGAGGTAGCAAGCTATGCAACTGTCGACCATTCGCCGCACAGCAATTGCGGGTTCGCGCAGCCGTCGTCAACGCGGCTTTACGCTGATCGAAATCATGGTCGTGATCGCGATTCTCGGCATCCTGGCCGCGTTGATCGTGCCGAAAATCATGAGCCGTCCCGACGAAGCGCGGCGCGTCGCCGCGAAGCAGGACATCGGCACGGTGATGCAGGCGCTCAAGCTTTATCGTTTGGACAACGGCCGTTATCCGACGCAGGAGCAAGGTCTGCGCGCGCTGATCGAAAAGCCCGCGACGGACCCCGTGCCGAACAACTGGAAAGACGGCGGCTATCTGGAACGTTTGCCGAACGATCCTTGGGGCAACGGCTATCAATATCTGAACCCCGGCGTGCACGGCGAAATCGACGTCTTCAGCTACGGCGCGGACGGCAAGGCAGGCGGCGAAGGCAATGACGCCGACGTGGGCTCGTGGCAATAGACGATAGCAACGCACGTGTCGCAACGAACCCGCCGCCCCGCGCAGCGGGCGCGGCGTTGCGCGCGCGCGGCCTGCGCCGGCATCAGGCAGGTTTCACGCTGCTGGAAATGATGGTGGTGCTGGTGATTGCAGGCTTGCTGGTCTCACTGACCGCGTTGACGATGACGCGCAATCCGCGCACCGACCTGAACGAGGAAGCGCAGCGTCTCGCGCTGCTGTTCGAATCGGCCGGCGACGAAGCGCAGGTGCGCGCGCGCCCGATCGCGTGGCAACCGTTCGACGGCGGCTTTCGTTTCGACTTGCGCACCGAGGACGGCTGGCGTCCGCTGCGCGACGATCTGCTCAAGCCGCGTCAGTGGGAAGGCGGCGTGAGCGGCGTGACGATCGACTATCCGGGCTCGAATTCGAAGGCGAATCGCGTCGTGTTCGGCACCGAGGCGATCGACGTGCCCGTGCGCGTCACGCTGTTTTCCGCGGCGGGCAGCGCGACGATCGCCGGCACCGGCAATGGCCGCTACGAGGTGCACTGACATGCGCCATCGCAGCAGCAGCAGTAGCAGAAGCAGCAGCACGGCGGCTCGCCGGGCCGTCCACCGCGAGCGCGGTTTCACGATGATCGAAGTGCTGGTCGCGCTCGCGATCATCGCCGTCGCGCTTGCCGCATCGCTGCGCGCGGTCGGCTCACTCGCGACCGGCGAGGCCGATCTTCATCGGCGCTTGCTGGCCGGGTGGAGCGCGGACAACACGCTCGCGCAATTGCGCCTCACGCATGCATGGCCGAATGTCGGCTCGACGAGTTTCGATTGCTCGCAAGGAAATTTGCAGTTGATCTGTACCGAGCAAGTGTCGGCGACGCCGAATCCGGTGTTTCGTCGGGTGGAAGTGATGGTGACGATGCCCGGACGTTCCGGCAATCTCGCCCAGATGGTCACGGTGGTCGCGAATGAAACGAATCGTTCGCTCTGAGCGCCGCCGCGAGCGCACCAGCGGCAGCCGTAGCCGCAGCCGCGCGGGCGTGCATGGCTTCACGCTGATCGAACTGCTCGTCGCGATTGCGATCATGGCGGTGATCGCGGTGCTGTCGTGGCGCGGGCTCGACCAGATCATCCGCGGCCGGCAGACCATTACGAACGCGATGGAAGACGAGCGCGTGTTCGCGCAACTGTTCGACCAGATGCGCATCGACGCGCGTCAGGCCGCTTCCGACGACGAATCCGGTCAGCCGGCGGTGTCGCTCCTCGGCGGCGCATTGCAGATCGTGCGGCAGATGAGCTTGCCCGGCTCCGCGCCGCGCTTGCAGGTCGTGCGTTACCGCGTCACGGAAGGCCGCGTGATCCGCTATGCGTCGCCGCCGCTTGCCAGCGTCGGCGATCTGCGCGCGGCGTCGCGCGGCAGCGAAGGCGAAGGCTGGTCGGCCGTGCCGTTGATGGGCGGCGTCGGCGCAATTTCCGCGCGGCTCTACGTGCCGCGCGTCGGCTGGACCACGCAGATGAAGGACGTGCAAGGCGCGATCACCGAGGCCGACAACAATCTCAAGGTGCCGCAGCTTGGCAATGCTCCGCTGCCGCGCTCGGTGACGGGGCTCGAAGTGAGCGTGGGCGCGAAGTCGCTCGCACGGCCCATCACGGGCGTTTTTTTGATTGGGGAATGAGATGAGATTGTTCTCCTTCAGCGCGGGACGCTCGACGGGTTCTTTGTGTGTAACGCGCGGCTCGCGTAACGCACGGCACACCCATTCCACCCATCAGCGCGGCGCGGCCATCATCAGCGCGTTGCTCGTCGTTGCGCTCTCGGCGATTCTCGTCTCCGGCATGTTGTGGCGTCAGCAAGTCCAGATCCGCCGGATCGAGAACCAGCGTCTGCTCGCGCAGGCGCAATGGGTTGCGCGCGGCGCGCTCGACTGGACGCGTCTGATTCTTCGCTCCGAAGGCGATACGTCCGCGGGCATCACGTATCTCGGCGGCGTGTGGGGCGTGCCCATCGCGAAGACGCGGCTTTCCGACTTCCTCGGTCAGATCGGCGAGGTGCGCGCGCAGCAAGGCGCCGCGACCTACCTGTCGGGTTCCATCGAAGACGCTCAGGCCAAATTCAATCTGCGCAATCTGGTCGCGAGCCCGGCGCCCGGCGTCATGCAACTCGACGTGGAGCAGATCGGCGCGTATCAGCGGCTGCTGGTTTCGCTCGGCGTGAACAGCCAGCTCGCGAAGAACACCGCGGTCCAGGTGCGCGCGAGCCTGATGCAATCGGCGACGCGCTTTCAGACCGTCACATCGACGTCCGGCACGCCGTCGACGCCGGCGATCCAGGGCGGCGCCGCAGGTGGCGCAACAGGCGGCGGCTTCACGGACAAACCGGGCATCGAAGACGGCGAGGACAGCGCCGCGCACGCGCCGCTGCAAATGACGAGCGTCGATTCGCTGCTCGACATTCCCGGCTACACGCCGGAGATGGTCGCGCGCTTGCGGCCCTTCGTGACTGTGCTGCCGACCGTGTCGGCGATCAACATGAACACGGCGCCCGCCGAAGTGATTGCGGCCGTTGTGCCGGGCATGAATCTGTCTTCCGCGCAGGCGTTCGTCGCCCGGCGGCAGACCGTGTTTTTCCATAATGCCGGCGACGTGACGCTCGCGTTGCGCGGCGCGGGCGTTCAGCAGACTTCGATCGATCCAAACCAGTTCGACGTCAACACGAACTACTTTCTGATTCATGGCCGCGTGCAGCACGAGCGCGCCGAAGTGGACCGCACGACGCTCGTCTATCGCGATGCTTTGACTCACACTACGCGTATCGTGCGGGTGCAAGACCAACTATGAACAACGCCTTTCCCAGAGAGAGTGGCCTTTGAGCACGCTGATCGTCTTATTGCCGCCGCGTGATCCGGCGGTGCCGTCGCAGGAATGGCAGTTGCCGGACTTGCCGTTCGTGCTGCTCGACAAGTCGGGACGCACGCAGCGCGCCGGGCGCTCGGCACTTGCGCTGTTGCCGCGCGCGACGTCGACGGTGCTGATGGTCGCCGCGCGCGACCTCCTGATGATGCCCGCCACGCTGCCGCCGCTGCGCGGTCCGAAGCTGCGCCAGGCGCTGCCGAACATCGTCGAGGATCAGCTGATCCAGGACCCGCAAACCTGCCATATCGCCGTGGACCCGCAACCGGCGGCGGGCGGACGGCAAGTGCTGGCGATCATCGACCGAGGGTGGTTCCGCTTTATCTACGAAGCGTTTTCCGCTGCTGGGCACCGCAGTCTGCGTGCGGTGCCGGTTACACGCTGCCTGCCGGAGGCGCGGTTATCCGCGGCGCCGGTCGACGTTGCCGAAACGGTGAGCGCGGCCGAGCCAGCATTGGCGGGCGCCGACGCTTCGCCACGCCGCGATGCCGCCCCGGTGGCAAGCGCGACTGATGCATTGTCCGACGCCGCAACTGGAGCCATGCCGATGGTCGCGGCGGTGCTCGGCGCAGTCGTTCAAACCGCGCCGGCACTGCTGCTGGAAGGCGCGGTGGAAACCGGCACGCCGCGCGTCGAACTGGCGATTGCCCGCGGCGCGCAAGGCGAAGGGCTCGCGGTGCCGGCGAACGCGGTCAACGCGACGCTCGCCGCGCTCGCCGGCGCGATGCCCGTGTCGCTCTATATGCTCACCGAAGTGCCTGGCAACGAGCCGAGTCTCGGCGCAAGCAGCCCGGCGCGGCTTGCCGCGCATGTGCACGGCGCGAGTCCGCTGCCTTTCGAGCAGCTCGCGCGGCGCGCGCTCGCGTGCCGCTTCGATCTGTGCCAGTTCGAATTCGCGTCGCAGCCGTGGCGGCTCGACCGCGCGACGCTGCGCCGCCTGCGCCTGCCCGTGCTGCTCGCGGTCGGCGCGCTGCTGGTCGCGATCATCGGCGCGAATGTGCAGTGGCTGATGCTGTCGCGCCAGCGCGACGCGATCAACACGCAGATGACCGAACTGCTGCTCAACGCGTTCCCGAAGACGACGGTCGTGCTCGATGCGCCCGATCAGATGTCGCGTCAGTTGCAGCAGTTGCGTGTGGCGGCGGGCGAGCTTTCCCCGGACGATTTCCTCTCCATCGCCGATCGTCTCGCGCGCGCGCTGCCGCCCGTGCCCGTCAACGGCATTGCCGCGCTCGATTATCACGACCGGCGGCTCGACGTGACCTTTAAGCCGGAGGTGAAGCTCGATCCCGATTTCGCCGCGCGCCTCGCGCGCAACGGACTGAATGGCGCGATCGACAGCAATACCGGCAAGTGGACCATCAGGAACGGACAATGAAAGCTCAACTCGCGCAAACCTGGGCAGGCTTCTGGGAGCAGCGGACCGACCGCGAAAAGGGTCTGCTGACGTGGGGCGGCGGCGTGCTCGCGGTGGTGATCGCGTGGTCGGTGCTGTGGGCGCCGGCGCAGGAGGGGCGCGCGCGTCTGCGTCAATCGCTGCCCACCTTGCAGCGCCAACTCGCGCAGATGACGGCGCAGGCCAACGAAGCGCGTCAGCTTTCCGGCGCCGCTCAGGGCGTGGCGCCGACCGGCGGCGCGCTGAAGGACGCGCTGTCCGCGTCGCTTGCCGATCATGGCCTCGCGGCCACGCAGGTTCAGGTGATCGGCAACGCGGTGCAGGTGCAGATGAAGAACGCGTCGTTTCCCGTGTGGACGGGTTGGGTCGACGACGTGCGCCGCCAGTTCAAAGTGCAGGTCGCCGAAGCGCACGTGACCGCGCTGAAAGAAGACGGCCAGGTGGACGTGACGGCGTCGCTCCAGCCATCGACGGCGAAATGAGCGCGCTGCCACGGGATCTCGCATGACTTACTGGATGCGGCGCCTGCGCGCCGCGCTGCCTTGGCTCGTGGTCGCGGTGTTTTCCAGCGCGGCAGTGATGCTCGCGATGTTGCCGGCCGCCTGGATCACGCCGCAATTCGCCCATCAGAGCGGCGGGCACGTGAACCTCGTCGACCCGGCCGGTTCGCTGTGGCACGGCTCCGCCACGCTGATGCTCGCCGCGGGCTCCGATATGAGCGCCGCGACGCTGCTGCCTGGACGCATCGAATGGCGCACGGCTTTCTGGCCGCTCTTCACGGGCCGCGTGCGCATGACCATGCGGCAGAGCGAGGCAATGCCGGAGCCGATCACCGTCGACGCCACGCCGCGCAGCGCGAATGTGACGCCCGGCGCGATCGCGGTGCCGGCTTCGCTGCTGAGCGGTCTCGGCGCGCCGTTCAATACGCTGGATCTACAGGGCGACGTGCGGCTCTCGTGGTCCGACTGGCGCAGTTTCAACCGTCAGGCGTTCGGCCAGTTGACGGTCGCGCTAAACGACGTCAGCTCGCGTGTCTCGCCGGTGAAGCCGCTCGGCTCGTATCAACTGGTGTTTCAGGCGGAAGGGGCGTCGTCGACGCTCGAGCTGCGAACCGTCAAGGGGCCGCTGATGCTTAATGGACGTGGGGTCGTGTCGCCGGCTTCGACGTCGTTTCATGGCACGGCGACATCGGCGCCCGAGGCACGCGACAATCTCGCGGGACTGTTGAACCTGCTCGGACGACCGAGCGGACCGGATACGGTTGCGTTGTCGTTCGTGCATTGAGGTTGGTGGGCGGCGGGGGTGGTGATAGACCCGCCGCGCCGAGCCTTTGAGGTCGCGGCAAAAGGGGACGCGGTCGTCGCGTTGCTGCCGCTCGCGCGTTAGTTTGACGCGCGGACGCGCGGATGCTGATAAAGCCGCGGTGCGGTGTTTCGAGCTAGCGACTAAACGAGACTGGTCAACGTCGTCGCTCGGACGTCGAGCTGGACCCGCAGATGCGTCGCGTGGATGCTGCAACGCGCGGAGCGGCGCGTTTGAGCTAGCGGCAAAACGAGACTGGTCAAGGTCGTCGCTCGCACGTCGAGTTCGACGGGCGGATGCGCGGCGCGGGTGCTGACAAAGCCGCGGAGCCGCGTTTTAAGCTGGCGGCAAAACGAGCGGCTGAACGTGCCGCTCGCATGTCCAGTCGGACCCGCGGCGGGTCGTACAGCGCTAGATGCAAAAAAGGCATGACGGGTTTCGTTGGCCCGTCATGCCTCCTTCGCATCTGAACGCTGCACGGCGCGGTGCGCCCCGCTCGCCCGCCTACTTGCTTTGCACTTCCATCTGCGCAGACGTCGCCGTCTGCGCAACTCCTCCCTGCGCGACAGGCGTCGCCGCCGATGACGACGCCGACGCCGGCTCCGGCGCCGCCACCCCACCAGTTTCCCGGTTCATCTGCGACACATCCCAGCCGCCGCCCAGCGCCTTCACCAGTCCCACCGACGACACCATCCGCTGCCCCGCGATGGTTTGCAGCTTCTGCTCGGCCGTGAACGCCGTGGTCTGCGCGGTCAGCACGTTGACATAACCGACCGTGCCCGCCTTGTATTCGTTCGTCACGATGGCAAGCGCCTGGCGCGCCGACTCCACCGCCTGCTGCTGCACCACGATTTCGCGCTCCAGGATGCGTTGCGACGCGAGATTGTCTTCGACGTCCTGAAACGCCGTCAGCACCGTCTGACGATACGTGGCGACGTTCTGGTCATACGCGGCGCGCGCCGCTTCGGTTTGCGCGCGGCGCAGGCCCGCGTCGAAGAGCGTCGCCGCGAGTTGCGGGCCGACCGTCCAGAAGCGCGACGGCGCCGTCAGCAATTGCGAGAACACCGAGCTTTCGAAGCCGCCGCTCGCCGACAAGGTCAGCGACGGAAAGAACGCGGCGATGGCGATGCCGATCTGCTCGTTGGCCGCCGCAGCCTTGCGCTCGGCGGAAGCGATGTCCGGCCGCCGCTCCAGCAGCGCGGACGGCATTTGCGCGGGCACGGCGGGCGGCGTGGCGGTGAGCGGCATCGGCGGGATCGAGAAGGTGGAGGCCGGTTCGCCGACGAGCACCGCGATCGCGTGTTCGTCCTGCGCGCGCTGCACGCCGTTGTCGATCGCGGATGCCTGCGCCGATTGCAGTTGCGTTTGCGCCTGGATCACATCCGAACGCGCGGCCACGCCCGCGGCGTACTGGTTCTGCGTGAGTTGCAGCGAGCGCTGATAGGCGGCGACGGTTTCGTCCAGCAGTTTTTGATTTGCGTCGAGCGCGCGCAGCGCGAAATACGTCTGCGCAAGCGTGGCCTGCGCGGACAGCCGCGCGTTCGCCAGATCGGCCGCGGCGCCTTGCTGGCCGGCCTTCTGCGCATTCACCGAGCGGCCCACGGAGCCCCACAGGTCGGGCTCCCAGCTAGCGTCGAGTTGCAGGTCGTAGCTGTTGCTGACGCCCGAGCGGCTGACGCTCGTCGATCGCGTACTCGACGAAGCACCGCTGCCCGAGCGCGTCGCGCCCGCCGACAAACCGAGGGTCGGGAAGTACGCCGCGCGCGCCTCGCCGACCAGCGCGCGAGCCTGCCGATAGGCGGCCGCAAATTGCGCGATGGTCTGATTGGCGGCGTTCAGCTTGTCTTCGAGCGCATCGAGTTGCGGGTCCTGATAGATCGTCCACCATGCGCCGCGGTCCTCGTGATCCGCCGGTTGCGCGACTTTCCAGCCGGGCGCGGCTTCCTTGTATGAAGCCGGAATCTCGGCGGCGGGGCGCTGGTAGTCGGGGCCGACCGCGCAGGCTGCGACGAGGCCCGCGGCGGCCAGCGCGACGGCGAGGGTCAGGACGCGAGGCGCATAGGTCCGCGCGGACGAGGTTCGGTCAGACTGCATGCATTTTTCCTTCTGGACGCCACGACGCCGCCAATGACGGACGGCGCCGGCTACGATGTGCCGGCATGTTAGCGTATGAGCCCGCTGGGCGCGGGAAACAGAAAGGTTAATGCGGGCAGCGGCGAAGGTGTGTTACTGACGGTGTCGCGAAGGTTACGCGCTGTTACTGGCTGCCGTTCAAACGCGGGCGCCGGTGCGCGAATCGATCCGCGATTCCGTCGATGTCGTCTTGCGCGCGAGCTTGCCGGCTGCGGCCCGGCACGGTGCTTCGCCGCGCGACTGGCAGGCGCTTGCCGCGCCGTGGGCGATGACAGGTGCCGCGCTCTTAACGCCTGACACGCTTGCCGCGTTCGCGAGCGCCGCCGCGCTGTCCACCGACACCGCCTTCGCACCTTTGATGTCCGCGATGCCCTTCAAACCCTTGCGCGCCCGACGATGCTCGAACCACGCCAACACCGCGACTCCCACCGATCCGCCGGGCAGCACGAACAGCACGGCGAACAACGCGAGCTTCCACCAGCGATGCGGGCCCTGGAAGCTGTGCAAAGCGGAATCGGTCAGAGAGCGGCTAAGGCCGCCGAGGGTATTTTTCAGGTACAGCATGGGAGGGACATCCTTGGGTCACGCCGGCCTGGCGGCGGACAAAAAAAGCGGTCAGAACATAGTCTCGGGTGGCGCGGATCGCGTAACTCGTTGCTTAATATAATATTGACTATGCAAGTAAATTTCAAGATACTGTGCGCGATACGTGGCCGCGTTGTTGTTTTTCGGTGTCGCGCGCGTCCAGAATGTGCGTCTGCTGCAATGTTCCTGTACCCAAATGACTGACGGCCCCTACAAAGCGGACGAGATCCGGCTCGATACGAGTCTCGGCTACTACCTGTCGAAAGCGCGCAACGTGCTGGTCGAGCGCACCGACCGCGCGGTCAAGCCGCTGGGGCTGACGGCGCAGCAGATCGGCGTGATCCTGTTGCTCGCTGCCGGGCGCGCGAACACGCCGTTCGAGTTGTCGCGCGTGATGTCCTATGACAGCGGCTCGATGACTCGTCTGCTGGACCGCCTTGAAAAGAAAGGCTTTTTGCAGCGCACGCGTAGCGATGCCGACCGTCGGATGGTCAAGCTGGAGTTGACGCCGCAAGGGCATGAAGCGGCGCAGCAGTTGCCCGGCATCGGCGCGGCCGTGCTGAACGAGCAGTTGCGCGGCTTCTCGGACGCGGACCTCGCGACGCTGATCGAACTGCTCAGCCGTTTCATCGCCAACGGTATCGACTCGGGGACGAACACAGGCTGCGGTTTGTGTGCGGAAGCTGAGCCGCCCGACGACGCAACGGCCGACGACGCACCGCCCGATGATTCATCGCCGGAGAAGGGCGAGCATTAACCGCAGAGCGCCTTCTAGGGGCGCAGTTGTAAAACAATATCTGTCTGGGCAGAGTGTGATGCAGCATGCAAATGCCCGGAGAAACGCGACAAGCCAGGCACGACACACTTCCGCGCTGAGGAGAACAACACATGGCCGCTACGGCTTCCAACGCTGACGAACCCGCAGCTCAACCTGCACACCAGCCCGCCACCCCGCCCGCGGCCGAACCGGCGCCGCTCAAAGGCGGCGCGCTCGCGCTGCTGACCGTCGGGCTCGCGCTCGGCACGTTCATGGAAGTGCTGGACACGTCGATTGCCAACGTCGCCGTGCCGACCATCTCCGGCAGCCTCGGCGTGGCGACGAGTCAGGGCACGTGGGTGATCTCGTCGTATTCGGTGGCCTCGGCGATTGCGGTTCCGTTGACGGGCTGGCTCGCGCGGCGCGTCGGCGAAGTGCGGCTCTTCACGCTGTCCGTTCTGCTCTTCACGATCGCCTCAGCGCTGTGCGGCTTCGCGCATAACTTCGAGTCGCTGATCTTGTTCCGGCTCGTGCAAGGGCTTGTGTCCGGCCCGATGGTCCCGCTGTCGCAAACCATTCTGATGCGCTCGTATCCGCCCGAGAAACGCGGGCTCGCGTTGGGGTTGTGGGCGATGACCGTGATTTGCGCGCCGATCTTCGGCCCGGTGATGGGCGGCTACATCACGGACAACTACACCTGGCCGTGGATCTTCTACATCAACGTGCCGATCGGCCTTTTCTCCGCGGCCTGCGCGTTCGTGCTGTTGCGCGGGCGCGAAACCAAGACCACGCAGCAGCGTATCGACGCAATCGGCCTTTCGCTGCTCGTGATCGGCGTGGCGTGTCTGCAGATGGTGCTCGACCTAGGCAAGGATCGCGACTGGTTCAACTCCACGTTCATCGTGACGCTCGCGGTGATCGCGGTGATTTCGATTGCGTTCATGCTCGTGTGGGAGATGACCGAGAAAGAGCCGGTCGTCGATTTATCGCTCTTTAAGGACCGCAATTTCGCGCTCGGCGTGCTGATCATCTCGTTCGGCTTCATGGCGTTCTTCGGCTCGGTGGTGATTTTTCCGCTGTGGCTCCAAACGGTGATGGGTTACACGGCGGGCCTCGCCGGTCTCGCAACCGCGCCGGTCGGTATCCTCGCGCTGTTCCTCTCGCCGATGATCGGCAAGAACATGCACCGGCTGAATCTGCGGGTGATCGCGAGCTTCGCGTTCATCGTGTTTGCGTTCGTGTCGTTCTGGAACTCGACCTTCACGCTCGATGTGCCCTTCAATCACGTGATCTGGCCGCGCCTCGTGCAAGGCATCGGCGTGGCCTGTTTCTTCGTGCCGATGACGACCATCACGCTCTCGAGCGTGTCGGACGATCGGCTCGCGAGCGCGTCGGGCTTATCGAACTTTTTCCGGACGTTGTCAGGCGCAATCGGCACCGCCATCAGCACGACGTATTGGGAGAACGACACGATTCGCCATCACGCGATGCTGGTCGATAACGTCAACGTCTACACGGCGAACACGAACGCGTACACGAGTGCGCTGGCCGGCGCCGGCCTTTCCGGCGACAGCATCACGGCGCAGCTCAACCAGGTGGTGACCGCGCAGGCTTATATGCTGGCCACCAACGACTTCTTCCGCATTTCGTGCGCGGGCTTCCTCGTGCTTGCCGTGCTCGTGTGGATCACGAAGCCGCGCAAAGGCGTCGGTCCGTCGATGGGGCATTGAGCGGCGCGCAACGCGTCGCTCACTGACTCACGGCTTCGCCAGTGGATGGCGTGACCGACTGTCCTTGCTGCATATCGGGATGCAGGGCGGGATGCACCGCGGCGGACGCGGGCTGCGCCGGCTTGGCATCGGTTCCCTGTGTGCCTGCCGGCGTGCCGCGCACATATTGCTTGAAGTCCGCGCCCGCTTCCCACGGGTTCGGCTTGCAGCCGAGCGAGCCGTCACAATGCGCGGCGAAGCCGATCGTCGCGGTGCCGTCCGGATTCTGCGTGCGGGTGATCTGGTAGGCGAGCGCGCGCTTGCCGCCGTCCGGGCCGGCGGTCTGGATCAGCGTGCTGGTCGCGGCTTCGATCTTGTACTTCGAGTTATTGGCGACCCACGTTTGCGCGCGCTGCCACCAGAGGTCGCACTCGGCCTTGCTCGAACAGGTCAGCGGCGTGGTGGCGATCTGCATGACGTCGGGATCGACTTGTCCCTGCGTAGAGCATGCGGTCGCGGCAACGGCAACGGCAGCCGCGGTAACGCACAGTACGGACAACAGACGTTGCTTCATCACGTTGATCCTCCCTCTTGTTAGCGTGTCCTATCAGTTTGGACCGCGTCGTGTAGAGGGTGTTTCCTTCAGATCAGAGAAACGTGCAAATGCGTGGACAATTTACCGATGCGTGCCGATGCGGCAGCCGCTTCGCTCACACGCTGAAGCGGTTCAACGTATAAGCCCGATAAGCGGCGACGAACGCATCGAACGAGCCCACTTCTTCCCGCTCGAGTTTCGCCTGTTCCTCCAGCGATTGCGTGGCCAGCTCCTCAAACTCCTTTGCCACGTCTGCAGGCAGCGGACGCGCGCGGAAGTGCGCCGCATGCGCTTCGCTCTGTTCAAGACCGAATTCGAGGAAGCTCTGCTGCTTCTCGCGCATGGTCTGCAATACGCGTGCGGACGGCGTCAGCGACGCATCCGCCAGCTTCGCGCGCTGAACCGCAACCGAGCGCGCATGCGCGTCGCCGCCGTTCAGCGCGTCGAGCGCGGCGGCTGCCGCTTCGATCTTGACGAACAGTTCGTCGGCCCATTCAGTCATCGCGATGGTCTGCCCGTCGCGCGTGAGTTCGAGGCCGGGCTTGCGCCCTTCGGTCGTCACGCGCGCGAAGTTCTGGTTCGCCTCGCAATAGGCGGGCGGCGGCAGCGGCGCGCTGTCGTCGAGCGCACACACGAGCAGATAGGCGTCGAGAAAGCGCGACGTTTCGAGCGAAATACCGACCGGCTCGAAGGGATCGATGTCCATGCAGCGCACTTCGACGTATTGCACGCCGCGCGCGGCGAGCGCGTGCAGCGGCCGCTCACCGGGATACGTGACGCGCTTCGGACGGATCGTCGAATAAAACTCGTTTTCGATCTGCAATACGTTGGTGTTGATCTGCACCCACTCGCCGTCGCGCTGCGTGCCGATTGCCTCGTACGCAGGATACGGCTGGCTAACCGCCTTCGCGAGCGCGTCGAGATAACCGGGCAGCGTGTCGTAGTCGGCGTGCAGCGCGGCTTGCGCGGTGGTGTTCGAGTAGCCGAGATCGCTCATGCGCAGGCTGGTCGCATACGGGCGATACAACGTGTCGGCGTCGAAGGTTTCGAGCGTATGTTTGCGCTCGCGCAAGAAGCGGCGGTCGAGCGCGGGCGACGCGCCGAACAGGTACATCAGCAGCCAGTTCGTGCGGCGGAAATTGCGGATCAGCGCGAGGTAACGGTCGGACTGAAAATCGACCGCGTTCGCGGTGGATTGCTGCTCCGCGTGCAACAGCCGCCACACTTCTTCGTTCAGCGAATAGTTGTAGTGAATGCCCGCGATGCATTGCATCGTGCGCCCGTAGCGTAGCGCGAGGCCGATGCGGTACACGTACTTCAGCTTGCCGATGTTCGACGAGCCGTAATCCGCGATCGGAATGCCTTCATCGGTGTCGGGCAATAGGCCCGGCATCGAGTTATTCCACAGAATCTCGTCGCCGAGGTTCGCGTAGACGAAACGATGCAGCGTGTCGAGCTTCTCGAGCGTGAGCACGACGTCGTGCTCAGCGGGCGTGATCAGTTCGATTAGCGCTTCGGAATAGTCGGTGGTCAGCGAAGGATGCGTGAGCGCGGAACCGAGCGCGCGCGGATGCGGCGTCAGCGCGAGCTGGCCCTCGTGCGTCACGCGCAGGCTTTCTCTTTCGATGCCGCGCAGGCCGCGTAGCAGCGCGTCGCGCTGCGGCCCTGAAGTCAGCACGGACAGGCGGTGCAGGAACGCGTCGGTCGTGCGGGATGAGGTCGTGTTTGGCATTGATGCGAGTCGGGCGTTGTCGGCCGCCATGTGCCGCCTGGCTGCTCGCGGGCAGCATGTTGCGGTTGACAACGTTCGGCGGAATTTTCAGTAGCGGGCACTTTAACATCTCGCCACCGCGCCTGCTTGAGGCCGCTTCGGCGGGCGATTGCAGGCCGCCGGGGCGTCTGTTGGCCGGTCTGTTTTCACGCCGGATTCGCGGATTTGGCCACACGGATTCCAGGTTATTGCGGCCATTGCAGCCGCGTTTTTTTAGTGAGCGTGGCGACACGGCATGGCGTGTCGCCACCTTCGCCTTAGACGGCTAGCTCGCGAGCACTAACCGCCGCGCGCGGCCCCGGCCCGATCCGCCACCTCGTTCCACAGATGCATCGCCGCATAAGCGCGCCACGGGCGCCAAGCGTCGGTGCGCGTGCGCTGCTGCGTGGGCCGCACGAGCGACGGGTCGCGCGCGCAGATCGACTGCATCAGCACGAGATCCCACGCGGGCCAGGCGTCGGGGTCGCGCCACGCGCGCATCGCGACATACTCGACCGTCCAGGGGCCGATGCCCGGCAGCGCGAGCAAGGCCGCGCGCAGTTCGCTTGCGTCCGCCGTGGCGCTGTCGAGCGGCACATCGCCCGTCGCGACCGCGTGCGCGAAGCCTTGCAGCGCGGCCACGCGCTTGCCCGGCATGCCGATTTGCGCGAGGTCGACGGCTGCCAGCGCTTGGGGCGTTGGAAAACGCCACGCCGTATTGTCATGCGGATGCCCGTCGATACGCTCGCCCGCCCGCTGCACCAATCGTCCGATGATAGTGGTCGCCCCCTTCACGCTGATTTGCTGGCCGACGATCGCGCGCACCACCAGTTCGAAGCCCGACCACGCGCCCGGCACGCGCAAGCCGGGCGCGGCGTCGATCAGCGGCGCAAGCCAGGGGTCCGCGGCGAGCGCGGCGCCGATCTTCTTCGGATCGGCGTGCAGATCGAACATCTTTGCGATGGGCCCGGCGAGCGCGTCGACGTGACGGCTCACCGGGCCTTCTATGCTCGCGACCAGGCAGCGCTTGCGCGGATGCTCGCGCACGCTGAGCGTGCCGCTGTCGCCGGCCCATTCGATCGCGCGGCGATACGCGCCGTCTTCGACGGTCTCGACGCCGGGCGTCGCGCGTCCGCTGAAAAAGCGCAGCAGGCGCCGCCAGTCGAACGGCGCTTTGTACGGGAGTTCAAGAGTTGCAACGTCGTCGAGCGTGCTCACGCGGCGTGGTCCAGTTTGGTGGCGAGGGGTTGAACAGGCGTCGTTTCGGGGCGGGCGGTTTCGTCGGCGGAAACGCGGTGCGCGTGCTGCGCCTCGTTGTCGAGCAGCGCGGCTTTGCGCGGCAAGCCCCAACGATAGCCGGCAAGCGCCCCGCCCTTTTGCACGACGCGATGACACGGAATGGCAAGCGCAACCGGATTCGTCGCGCAGGCGCTCGCGACCGCGCGCACGGCACGGGGCGCGCCGACGGCTTCGGCGATCTCCGTGTAGCTGCGCGTCTCGCCGTAGGGAATGTGCCGCAGCGCGTCCCACACGCGCTGGCGGAAGGCCGTCGCCGCGATATCGAGCGGCAGGTCGAAATGCTGACGCGTGCCGCGCAAATAGGCGTCGATCTGCGCGACGAACGGCGCGAGCCGCTCGGCATCTTCCAGGAGATCCGCGTTGGCGAATTCGCCGCGCAGTTCGTCGACGAGCAAGGCGGCGTCGTCGCCGAAACCGATCTTGCAGATGCCCTTGGCCGTCGCGGCCACCAGCACGAAGCCGAGCGAGGTCGGCGCGCTGGCGTAGCGCACGGTCAGCCCGGCGCCCTTGCGGCGATATTCGGACGGTGCCATGCCCAGTTCCGCCGACGCACTCTCGTACATCCGCGAAGGCGAATTGAAGCCGGCGTCGAGCGTGGCGCGCGTGACGTCGGCGCCGCGCTTGAGCGCGTCGCGCAACGCGGCGCCGCGCCGCGCAGCCTGATACTGGCGCGGCGACACGCCGACGACCCGCTTGAACAGGCGCTGAAGGTGGAACGGGCTCAGGTGCACGGCGTCGCTCAATTGCGCGAGCGTGAGACGTTGCTGCGGATCGGCGTCGAGCGCGGCGCACGCGCGGTTCACGATGTCGAGTTCGCGCGGCAAGCCGCCCGGCTGACAGCGCTTGCAATCGCGAAAGCCGGCGGCGCGGGCCGCGGCGGCATCGGCGAAAAATGCGACGTTCTCGCGGCGCGGCTGGCGCGACGCGCACGACGGACGGCAGAACACGCCCGTCGTCTTCACGCCGTAGAAGAAAGCGCCGTCCGCGAGCGGATCGCGACGGGCGACGGCTTCCCACCGTTCGTCGTCGGAATGCCAGGCTGCGGTGCGGGCGGTCGTGTCGGTCTCGGCGGGATAATGGGTGCGGTTCATGATGGTCCCGGATGGGTGCTGTCGATGCTCACCAATGTAGGCCGCATCCCGACACACTACGCTCCGGTTCTTGCTCTGTCATTGCGCTTCCTCGTAGCCGGCAGACGCCCGGCCGGCGCCGCTCGGCGTCATCTGACGGCTCGTTTTGCCTCCAGGTGCGACAATTTTGCACGATGTCGGGTTTTCCCCTAAAAAGTTATTGCGTCGCACCAAGCGCATGTGTATATTAGTACCTGTCTCCTCCATGTCTCCTCCTGATATGGATTCAGCCCGCTCCACATAGAGCGGGCTTTTTTTCGTCTATACGTTTTGCGTGCCGGCCGACGCTGCTCGGTATCTAGCCCGTCAACACCCGCCCCGCTTTCCCATAAACTGGCTGTTCTCCGTTTAATAAATCAGCCACGGGAGGCGCTCAATATGAAGATTCATATTCGCGAGATCGACCATGTTGTGATTCGGGCGACCGACGTTGCGTCGATGGCGCGCTTTTACTGCGACGTGCTCGGTTGCAGCGTCGAAAAAGAGCAGCGCGAGCTGGGTCTCACACAGTTGCGGGCGGGGCGCTCGCTAATCGACCTGCTGCAAGTAGGTGCGAAGATCGATCGCCCGGAAAACGGCACGCCCGGCGCGGGACGCAATATGGATCATCTGTGTCTGCGCGTCGAGCCGTTCGATGCCGAGGCGCTCAAGGCGCACCTGGCCGCCCAAGGCGCGCGGATCGGCGAAGAAGGCGTGCGTTATGGCGCGGACGGCTACGGGCCGTCGCTGTATCTGTTCGACCCCGAGGGCAACATGGTCGAGCTCAAAGGACCGCCCGAAGCGGCGCGCGTGACGTCGCTCTGAAGCTCGCGCGGCGCGGGCGGGCGGCTCGCGGCAAAGTCAGGCGTTCGCGGGCGCCTTCAACACCGTCCACTCGATTTTCACGGCGTCGGCTTCAGCGCTACCGAGCCACGCTTCGCCGTCCTGCACGGTGCATTGCAGCCGCATCGTGCGCTCCGCGAGCGAGCCGAGTTCGGCCGCGATGTTTTCGCCGAGCGACCACACCGTCACATTGCGCATGCGCTCGACCTTGTTCCGCACGCCCTGCCACCAGATGTCCGAAGTTCGCCCGCCGTAGGCGATCACAATCACCTCATTTGAACGGCCGCTCGCCTTGGCGATGCGCCGCTCGTCGGGCTGGCCGACTTCGATCCACGTTTCGATCGCGCCGGTCAGGTCCTTTTGCCAGAGATCCGGTTCGTCGACATCCGATAAACCCTTGCAGAATTCGAGCCGTTCCTGCGCGAAGAGCGCGAACGCGGCGACGCGGACCATCATGCGCTCGTCGGTTTCGGACGGATGACGCGCGATGGTGAGCGAATGGTCGGCGTAATAGTGCCGGTCCATGTTGGCGATCTGCAGTTCCGCCTTGTAAATCGTCGATTTGAGAGCCATGCCGTTGCTAAACCAGACGCTCGCCCCACCGGAGCGAACGGAAAATGAATCGTCGACGGCGCGTTGCCGTCTTCCGTGTTTGTTGTACATTTTGCGTCCCTCCCTGCCGTCAGCCGGCCATCTCATGAAGGGAGGAAGCATTTATCGAACCATGGCCGCCTCCGACGGCGCGCCGTACACCTCGCCCGCGGCCTCGCGCAGCGCTTCCAGCACGACCGACGCGGCCGGCGAAAGCAGGTGCGACTGGCGCGTGATGATACCGAAAGTGTCCATCCTGCATGGCAAATCGATCGGCAGGCGCTTCAGCACGCCGTACTGTTGGTACTGGCCCGCCACTTCGTTCGGCAAAACCGCCAACATGTCGCTCTGAAGCAGCAGGCTCGAAATCGCCAGAAAGTTGTTGGTGTTGACCACGTTCTGCGGCGGATTCAGGCCGATCTGCGAAAACATCAGATCGAAACGATGCCGCAACACGCTGCCCGGCGGATGCAGCACCCAGCTCGCGTTGACGATTCCCCGCAGCGTCAGCCCGCTCTCGTTTTCCAGCGGATGGCCCGGCCGCGCGACCACGCACAGCGGTTCGTCGGCGAGCGGTTCGTAGCGGACTTCGGTCTTGAACTGATTTTGCCGCTCGAGCACCCGGCCGATCATGATGTCGAGTTCGCCTTCGGCGAGCCGCGGCAGCATCACGTCCGACGTTTCGACTTCCGCCCAGATCTGCAATTGCGGATAACGCTCCTTCACGCTCGCGATCGCGCGCGGCACCATCGTGGCCGCCGCCGCCGCGATCACGCCGATGCGCACCTGCCCGGCGAGTCCCGCGCGCAGCGCCGAGATTTCGTCGTGTGCGTGGCTCAGATTCGAGAGCACCATGCGCGCATGACGGATCATCACCTCGCCGTACAGCGTCGCGTGCATGCCGTGCGGCGTGCGGTCGAAGAGGCTCACGTCCAGCATGTCCTCCAGTTCCTTGAGGAGCCGCGAAGCCGCCGGCTGCGTCATGCCCAGCACGTCGGCGGCGCGCCGCACGTTGCCTTCTTCCTCCATCGCGGCCAGCAGCAGCAACTGCCGCGTCTTCAGCCGCGCACGCACGAACCAGTTCGAGTAGCTACGCGTCATGGCCTGTCTCCAACATCATTATCGTTGGCGCCATGATGCCATACCGGAATTGTTATCGGGATAGCCTAAAAAGGGATTGGAAAGTTATTGCGCCCGCTCATACCATTCGTGGACTTTCCAGGCTTCTCCCATGGCGCCATTCCGTCGATGAACCGCGATCCGCTCGTCCCGCTCGTTGCCAGCCCGCTGCGCCATTACATCAATGGCGGCTGGGAGACGGGCGCGACCACGGGCGTTTCGCTGAATCCGTCGGATCTCGACGACCCGGTCGGCGAATATGTTCGCGCCGACGTGCGGCAGACCGACAGCGCGATTGAAGCGGCCAATGCGGCTTTCGGCGAATGGTCGCTGAGTTCGGGCCAGCGCCGCGCGGACGCGCTCGACGCAATCGGCAGCGAAATGCTCGCACGCCGCGACGAACTCGGCCGTCTGCTAGCGCGCGAAGTGGGCAAAACTTTGCCCGAGGCGCTGAGCGAAGCCACGCGCGCTGGCCAGACCTTCAAGCTGCTCGCCGCCGATGCACAGCGCGCGTACTCGGAGCCGGTGGCGTCGGCGCGTGCCGGCGTCGAAATCGACATGACGCGCGAGCCGCTCGGCGTGGTCGGCATCATCGCGCCGTGGAGCGCGCCGCTCGCGACTGCGGCGGCCAAGATCGGCGCCGCGCTGGCGCATGGCAATTGCGTCGTCTTCAAGCCGGCGGAATCGACGCCGGCTTGCGCGGCGGCACTCGCTTCCATCGTGAGCCGCGCGGGTTTGCCGGCGGGCGTGTTCAATCTGGTGATGGGCAGCGGCCGGCAGGTCGGCGCGCGGATCGTCGCGCATCCGCTCGTCGCGGGCATCAGCTTCAGCGGATCGGCGGAAACCGGCACGCGTGTGCTGCAAGCCGCGGCGGCGCGTCAGGCGCGCGTGCAACTGGAGATGGGCGGCAAGAACCCGTTCGTCGTGCTGGCTGATGCCGATCTCGACATCGCCGTCGATGCCGCGTTGACCGGCGCCTACGGCTCGACCGGCCAGCGCAGTACGGCAGCGGCGCGTCTGATCGTCGAACGCGCGATCTACGAGCCGTTCGTCGACGCGTTGCAGGCAAGGCTCGCGAAACTCACCGTCGACCATGCGCTGAAGCACGGCACCGACGTGGGCCCCGTCGCGAACGCCGCGCAACTCGAGCGCAATCTCGACTACGTGCGAATCGCGGCGCAGGAAGGCGCGCAACTGCTGCACGGCGGCCGGCGGCTCGAACGCGCGACGCGCGGCTACTTCTTCGAACCGGCGCTGTTCGCGGGCGAAGCCGAGCATCGGATTGCGCGCGAAGAAATCTTCGGACCGCTTGCGGTCGTCTTGCGCGCCGACGATTACGAGCACGCGCTGACTCTCGCGAACGACACCGCCTATGGTCTGTGCGCCGGCATCTGCACGCGTTCGTTGAGCCGCGCCCGGCATTTTCGCCGCCATGTGCATAGCGGCCTCGTCACGATCAATCTGCCGACGACGGCAGTCGAGCATCACGCGCCTGGCGGCGGGCGCAAGGCGTCCGCGTATGGCTCGACCGACGCGGCGTTCTGGACGGCCGTGAAAACGGCCTACGTCGCGAGCTGATCCCGGTGACTCATATGAACGTCGCCGCCCGCATCGATTCCGCATCGGATTTCCTGGCTCACTTTTCAAGTTCCGGCTAACGCCGTGTATCGCCTCGCTGCACATAAACGAAATCAATGCAGCTTTTCAACCTCAGGAGACAGACATGACCAGCAAGCTTCGTCGTTTGACGCTCACCGCGATCGCCGCGGCCACCCTCGCCGCGCCCTTTGCGATGCAACTTTCCGCGCATGCGGATCAGCCGCTCAAAGTCGGCTTCCTTGTGAAGATGCCGGAACAGGCATGGTTCATCAACGAACAGAAAGCCGCGACGGCGCTCGGCCAGAAGGACGGCTTTTCGGTGGTGAACATCGGCACGCCGGACGGTGAAAAAGTGCTGTCCGCCATCGACAATCTCGGCGCACAAGGCGCGAAGGGCTTTGTGATCTGCGCGCCCGACGTGCGTCTCGGACCGGCGATTCAGGCGCGCGCGAAGCGCTACAACATGAAGTTCGTCACCGTCGACGATCAGTTGGTCGACTCGAGCGGCAAGCCGCTGCCGAACGTGCCGCATCTGGGCATGTCCGCGTTCAAGATCGGCAATCAGGTCGGCACGGCCATCGCCGAGGAAATGAAGCGCCGCGGCTGGAAGCCGGAAGAAGTCGGCGCGCTGCGCATCACGAACTACGAGCTGCCGACCGCGAAGCTGCGCACCGACGGCGCGACGCAATCGCTGCTCGCCGGCGGCTTCAAGAAAGAAAATATCTTCGACGCCCCGCAAAAGACGACCGACGACGAGGGCGGCTTCAACGCTTCATCGCCGGTGCTCGCGCAGCATCCGAACATCAAGAAGTGGGTGATCTTCGCGCTGAACGAGGAAAGCGTGCTGGGCGGCGTGCGCGCCACCGAGCAACTGCACATTCCGGCGGCGGACGTGATCGGCGTCGGCATCAACGGCGCGGGCGAAGCCTTTGCCGAATTCCAGAAGAAGGAGCCGACGGGCTTCTACGGCACGATCGCCGTGAGCTCGACGATGCACGGCCGCGAAAGCACCGAGAACCTCGTGCAGTGGATCAAGGACGGCAAGCAGCCGCCCGCCGATACGCAAACCACCGGCAAGCTGATGGTGCGCGGCAACTGGCAAGACGTGCGCAAGGAACTCGGCATCTAAGCCGCGTTCGACCTTGCACGCGGCGGGCCGCGTCTCATGCGCTGAAGCGCGCGCGGCCCGCCCAGCCTGATCACTACCGAGGTTTTTTTCGATGACGTCCACACACACTGCGCCTTCCACCGGCGGTGCTTCTGTGCCGGTGCAAGCGCCCTCGCCTGCCGCGGCGCTTGCGTCGAGCGAGCCGTATCTGCAACTCGACGGCATCACCGTGCGCTTTCCCGGCGTGCTCGCGCTCGACCAGGTGTCGCTGGAAGTGCGGCGCGGCGAAGTGCATGGCCTGATGGGCGAAAACGGCGCGGGCAAATCGACGCTGCTCAAGGTGCTGTCCGGCGTGAATCAGCCGGCGGCGGGGACGTTGTCGCTCGGCGGCGTCGAGCAGCAGTTCACTACGACGAAGGCCGCGATTGCCGCGGGCGTCGCGATCATCTATCAGGAATTGCATCTGGTGCCCGAGCTGACGGTTGCGGAAAACCTCATGCTCGGCGCGCTGCCGAATCGCTTCGGCATCCTTGACGAAAAGGCGCTGGTTGCGCGCGCGCTGCGCGAACTCGAACGGCTCGGCGAAAAAATCGACCCGTCGCAGCAGGTAAAGAATCTGTCGATCGGTCAGCGGCAGATGATCGAGATCGGCAAGGCGCTGATGCGCGACGCGCGCGTGATCGCATTCGACGAACCGACGAGTTCGCTGTCGTCGCGCGAAACGACGCAACTGTTTCGGATCATCCGGGCGTTGCGGGCCGAAGGCCGCGCGATCATCTACGTCACGCATCGGATGGACGAGGTCTACGAACTGTGCGATCGCGTGACCGTGTTCCGCGACGGCCGCCGCATCGATACGTTCGATGCAGGCGCCGGGCTCGACCGCGATCGTCTGATCAGTTGCATGGTGGGCCGCTCGATCGCCGACGTGTACGGCTATCGCACGCGCGAACTCGGCGACGTGCAGCTCGACGTCAAGGGACTCATGGGTAAGGGGCTGCGCGAACCGGCCACGTTCTCCGCGCGCAAAGGCGAGATAGTCGGCTTCTTCGGGCTCGTCGGCGCGGGGCGTTCGGAGTTGATGAAGCTCATCTACGGCGCGGTCAAGCCGACCGCCGGCGACATCACGCTCAAAGGCAAGCCGGCGCGTTTCGCCACGCCGCGCGACGCGGTGCGCGCGGGTGTCGCGCTGTGTCCGGAAGACCGCAAACAGGAAGGCATCGTCTCGATCGCTTCGGTATCGGACAACCTCAACATCAGTTGCCGCCGCCATTTCAGCCGTTTTAACGTGCTCAACGGCCGCAAGGAAGCGCAGACCGCGAAGGAGTTCATCGGCAAGCTCGCGATCAAGACGCGCAACGGCGAGACGCCGATCGGCACGCTCTCCGGCGGCAATCAGCAGAAGGTGATTTTGTCGCGCTGGCTGGCCGAAGAGATCGACGTGTTTCTGATGGACGAGCCCACGCGCGGCATCGACGTCGGCGCGCGCAGCGAAATTTATGGGCTGCTATATGGGCTCGCCGAAGCGGGCCGCACGGTGATCGTGGTGTCGAGCGATCTCGCGGAAGTGATCGGCGTGGCCGACCGCGTGATCGTGATGAAGGAAGGACGCCTCGTCGGCGATCTGCCCAAGGCGCAGGCCACGCCCGATGTGCTCATCAAGCTCGCCCTGCCCCGCTAGCCGCACACAACCGAACGAACGCAACCGAACGAACGCAACCGAACGCAACTGAGTCGCGCCGCTGAATCGAAACCGCGGCATTGAAACGGAACACACATCATGAACACACCTTCAACCGAATCCTCCACGCCGGCCGTCGCTTCCGCGGGCCTGAGCGCGCGCGCGGCGCGCACGTGGGATCTGATCAACAAGTCCGGCATCGTGATGGTGTTCATCATTCTGTTCGCGGTGCTGTCGTTCACCGTGCCGGACTTTCTGAGCTCGCGAAACATTCAGGGCCTGCTGCTTTCCGTCACGCTGATCGGCTCGATCTCGGTGACGATGATGTTCGTCCTCGCGCTCGGCGAAGTCGATCTGTCGGTGGCGTCGATCGTGGCCTTTGCGGGCGTGGTGGCGTCCACGCTCATCACGGCGACGCATAGCGTGATGCTCGGCGTGGCCGCGGGCGTGCTCGCGGGCGGCGCGGTCGGGCTTGTCAACGGCGTGCTGGTCGCGCGCTACAAGATCAACTCGCTGATCGTCACGCTCGCGATGATGGAAGTCGTCCGCGGTCTCGCCTACATCACGTCGAGCGGCGACGCGGTGATGATTTCGGAAGAACGCTTCTTCGATCTTGGCGGCGGCTCGTTCCTCGGCATTTCGTTTCCGATCTGGAGCAACATCGTCGGCTTCGTGCTGTTTGGTTTTCTGCTGAAGAAGACCGTGTTCGGCAAGAACGTGCTGGCTGTCGGCGGCAATAGCGAGGCCGCGTTGCTTGCCGGTCTGCCCGTCACGCGCATCAAGATCACGGTGTTCGTGCTGCAAGGTCTCGTGACGGGCTTTGCGGGCGTGATGCTTGCGTCGCGTATGAGTCTCGGCGATCCGAAAACCTCGGTCGGCCTGGAACTCGGCGTGATTTCCGCGTGCGTGCTCGGCGGCGTGTCGCTGACGGGCGGCGTCGCGACGATTTCCGGCGTGCTGGTCGGCGTGCTGATCATGGGCTCGGTGCAGGACGCAATGAGCCTGATGAACGTGCCGACTTTCTATCAATACCTGATTCGCGGCGGGATTCTGCTGCTCGCGGTGCTGTTCGACCAGTTCCGCCGCAGCAAGCGCGTGCACTGACAGGCGCCCCGCTCTACACGTTTGCCAACAGGAGATTTCATGGCTGATTCCAACCAGACTAAAAAGCCGCTGCGCAGCCAGGCGTGGTTCGGCCTCAAGGACCGCGACGGTTTTCTGCATCGTTCGTGGATGAAAAACCAGGGCATTCCGCACGACGAATTCGACGGCCGCCCGGTCATCGGCATCTGCAATACGTGGTCGGAACTGACGCCTTGCAACGCGCATTTTCGCGAGCTCGCCGAGTACGTGAAAAAAGGCGTGCATGAGGCCGGCGGCCTGCCGCTCGAGTTTCCCGTGATGTCGCTCGGCGAAACGAATCTGCGGCCGACGGCGATGCTGTTTCGCAACCTCGCTTCGATGGACGTCGAGGAATCGATTCGCGGGAATCCGATGGACGGCGTGATTCTGCTCGTCGGCTGCGACAAGACTACGCCCGCGCTGCTGATGGGCGCGGCGTCGTGCAATCTGCCGTCGCTCGCGGTGTCGGGCGGACCGATGCTGAACGGGCGCTTTCGCGGCAAGCATATCGGCTCGGGCACGGGTGTCTGGCAGATGTCCGAGGAAGTGCGCGCCGGCACGATGACGCAGGAAGAGTTCACCGAAGCCGAGTCGTGCATGAACCGCTCGCGCGGCCATTGCATGACGATGGGCACGGCTTCGACGATGGCTTCGATGGTCGAATCGCTCGGCATGGGCTTGCCGCAGAACGCGGCGATTCCGGCTGTCGACGCACGCCGTCAGGTGCTTGCGCATCTGGCCGGCCGGCGCATCGTCGACATGGTTCGCGAAGATCTGACGATGGACAAGATTCTCACGCGCCAGGCGTTCGAAAACGCGATTCGCACGAACGCCGCGATTGGCGGCTCGACCAATGCGGTCGTGCATCTGATCGCGCTTGCCAAGCGCATCGGCGTAGAGCTTTCGCTGGAAGACTGGGAGCTCGGTTCCAACGTGCCGTGTCTCGTCAACCTGCAGCCGTCGGGCGAATACCTGATGGAAGATTTCTATTACGCCGGCGGTTTGCCCGCTGTTCTGAAGCAGCTCGGCGAACAAGGTCTGCTGCATCGCGAAGCCCTGACCGTGAACGGCAAGACGATCTGGGACAACGTGCGCAACGCGTCGAATTACGACGAGAAAGTCATCACGACATTCGCCGAGCCGTTCAAGGCAAAGGCGGGCATCGCGGTGCTGAAGGGCAATCTCGCGCCCAATGGCGCGGTGATCAAGCCGTCGGCGGCGACTGCCGAGCTGCTCAAGCATCGCGGCCGCGCGGTGGTGTTCGAGAACATCGAGGAACTGCACGCGAAGATCGACGACGAAGCGCTCGACATCGACGAAAACTGCATCATGGTGCTCAAGGGCGCGGGGCCGAAGGGCTATCCGGGCTTTGCTGAAGTGGGCAATATGCCGTTGCCGAAGAAGGTGCTGCAAAAAGGCATCACGGACATGGTGCGCATTTCCGATGGACGCATGAGCGGCACCGCGTATGGCGCGGTCGTGCTGCACGTCTCGCCGGAAGCGGCCGCGGGCGGCCCGCTCGCGCTGGTGCAGACCGGCGACATGATCGAACTCGATGTCGAAGCGCGGCGCCTGCACCTCGAAGTCAGCGACGAGGAACTCGAGCGCCGGCGCGCTGCATGGCAGGCGCCTGAGTCGCCCAAGCGCGGCTACTACAAGCTCTACGTCGAGCACGTGCTGCAAGCGGATCAGGGCGCGGATCTCGACTTCCTCGTCGGCTCGAGCGGCGCGCCGGTGCCGCGCGATTCTCACTGAACGTCACGAGCGATTCCGACGAGATAAACGGTTGTTCCTGCGCTTTGCGAGAAGGCGTACTGCCGATGCGGATCGACATGCCGCATCGGCTTTTTTTCGCGCTCTGCGTAAATCGCTTCGCGCAAAAAATAAAAACCGGTTGGACACTCGAAATGTCCAACCGGTTTTTTTTAATCGCAAGCCCAGCGTCTCCGGCGTTTAAAGCCAGAGAATTTGCTTAAGCCAATTGCGTCCCGGCGATTTACCGGAACGTGCGCATACTGGCGTGCTGCAGATTATTGCTTGATGAATCGATCGTTCGCCCAAAGGCCTTGCGTGTCGCTATTGCCTGCATTCACGAATTCGAAATCGTGGCCGACAACGCGCACGACGCGGAAGCTCGAATTCTCCGGCGTGGAAACGCATTGATATCCGGAGAAGAACTCCTGCATTTTCTGCTGTTCGCCGGCTTGCGCGTGCTGACTGACGGCGTCGAGCTTGTCTTTCGACAGACAACCGTACGCGTTAGCCTTGAACTGAATGGTTTGCTGCGGCTTGATCACGGCGTCTTGCGCCTGAACGGTTGCGGCAGCCAGACTTGCAATGGCGAAAACAAGGGCGAGTCGAGCTTTCATAGGTTCCTCCGGTGCGGGCCAAATGCTCAGGTTAGCTATGTGTTTAACTCCATCGTCTAACCCGCACCTTGCACTCTAGGAGAACTGGGCAGAACAACAAGCACATCTTGTGTGCGGTTGCAACAGTGGCGAATTGTCGCACCGCGCGCCGCATGTGCTCAAACCTTAGGCAGCGCCGTAAACCAGTGGAAATACGACGGATACCTAAGCGACTTATGTCGTGCAGCGCTTTAACCAGTAAAGCTTTGCGACGCGGCATTAGCGTAAACGCGATATTCGATTTAAGCGGATTACTACAAGCGGGAATGCGCTTGGTGCATTGCACACAAAGTCGTTTGCTTACTCGCGTCGAAATTGGGAAATAACGGTGCACGTGTAGAAGATAAACGATGCCAGGCGACGTCGCGCGTTATGCGCCAGAGTTAATGCGCGGTGGCCGGCAGCGCAGGTACGTGCGCTGCTCTAAAATGAATTCGATGCTCGTGCAAACGGAGGCCACCGTGATCGAGAACCTGATACTGGGCGTTTTCCTCGTCCTTCCGCTCCTCATCGTCGCGTTTCTTTTCTCCGACGAATTGTGGCAAGAACACCGGCATCTGCACGACATGCGACCCATGCACGCGAAGCCGCGGCGGCTCGACTGGCGTCATCCGCTGCGTCGTTCGCGGCATCGGCTATAAGCGGTGTTCGTCTAGGGCGATGACGGTGCAGCGGCGTCGTACTCGAATGCGCAAGCGCAGTTCGTCAGTCCGCGCGCCAATGCGCGCGAATGCGTTTGGCGAGCGCTTCGAGCGTGTCGGCGTCGGCCATGTCGCGAGCATGCATGCGTAACGGCTGTCCTTCCCAACGCGGAATCACGTGGAAGTGCACATGCGGCACCGTCTGACCGGCTGCCGCGCCGTTGAACTGGCCGATGAATACGCCATCCGGACGCAACGCCGCACGCACGGCGATGGCCAGCTTTTGCGTCATGCGGATGCACGCGACCGTCGCCGCGTCCGAGAGATCGAAGATTTCCGCGACCGCTTCCTTCGGCACGACGAGCAGATGGCCGTCGGCTTGCGGCATCAGATCCATGAAGGCGAGCGCCGCATCCGTTTCCGCGACCTTGATGCACGGTAGTTCGCCACGCAGAATCTTCGCGAACGGGTTGCTGTCGTCGTAGGTCATCGCATTTTTCTCCATATCGATCATTGCAGATTGGGGCGGGCAGGGCTTTCGCGCCTATTGTCCGCCAGATCGGCGTCAGTTCGATTTTCGACGGCGTCACTTGACCGCGTTCGCTCGCGATATTCCCCGCGCCGCTTCGCGCGCACCGACAGGCACCGTTCGAAGTTACACAGGTAATGTGTCGTTACCACTTGCAGCATCTATTTCCGTGCGGCTCGCCGACAATTCGTTCCATGCCTCAACGGCGGGAGCGAAAAATGAAAAAGTTGGCAGTGGCTTTGATGATGGTGGGCAGCCTGAGCGTCGCGGGACAAGCGTCGGCTCATGGCCATGACGGCGGCGATCTGGTCGGCGCGCTGATCGGCGGCGCCGTGCTCGGCGCGGTGGTGACGTCGGTATTGAATCCGGCGCCGGCGGTGGCTTATCAGCAGCCCGTCTATGCGCAGCCGGTTTACGCGCAGCCGGTGTATCAGCCGGCGCCGGCCTACGACGGCCCGCCGCCGGGCTACTGCTACGACCAGTACCAGCGCGCGTATGTGGCATGCGGAGCGCAGCCGCGGCAATACGAGTATGCGGACCCTAGGTGGTAGCTCCCAGCGCGCCATGACGGCGCGCCGCAGACAGAAAGGCCGTCGCCACACTGCGACGGCCTTTTTCATTTTGAGCTACGCGTGGCGCTGGGTCGCGCCGCCGCTCAGTGCCTGTGATGCAGCCACTCCGCGTAATGCGTATCGAGCCAGCGCTCAAGCCTGGGTGGCTCCGCCTTGTGGAAATAGCGGGACGTCGCCCAGATTGCCGCGCCGACCAGCAGCATCACGGTAGGCCCAAGCAGGTAAGCGATCAACGATTCGGACATGGCAGCCTCCTTGGAAAGGTTGCATCGTTGCTCCAGTGTAGGCGATCAATTGCAGGAGAAAAGTGCCGCGTGACGCTATGGCCGCCAGGGTGCTTCGCGGCTCGGAGCAGTGTTTTAGTAACCTGATGAACGCACACGGTTTCTCCTTACGGACAACGCGTTACCGCGTGGCGTGGTGGCGCTGTGTACCTAAAATGAGGGCTTGCGACCACTGCATGTCCGCGCGTGGCGCTGCGGCGTTCGTTAGCCCGTGCGGCTCGCGCTTTGCCGCGCTGCGTCAAGCTGGGCGTCGACAAAGTCTGCCCAACGCTGTGCGATTTGCCGCTGTTCCGCGGCATCGCGTGAGCTGTCCTCGCGTGACGCGCTTTGTCGCGTTTTCGCTGAAGTTTTGTCCGTTTGCGCGTGCTCCGTCATCTCCCGCAGATGTGCGGCCGCTGTTCGCCGGAAGTCGTGCAGAACGAAATGCTCGACGTCGAGGCCGAGCGCCTTCACGGCCTGGTTGAGCGTGCTCTTCGCGATCGGCCGGTCGTCGCCCCTCACGCTCGGGAAGACGAACGTGGCGCTCGCCCGCGTGCGATGCAGTTCGCGCAGCATCGTCACCGCTTGCAGCGGCAGGTAGACGAGCTGATCGGCGTCCTTCTTCAGGCGCGCGGCGCCGATGCGCCACAGCGCTTTATCGAGGTCGAACTCGTCCCACGTCGATTCCACCAGGTCCGATTTGCGAACCATCGTCAGCACGAGCAGATGCAGCGCGATTTTGAGCGGCCGGCGGATGCTCGATGTTTCGATCGAATGCAGCATGGCGCCGATTTCATCGCCGGACAGCACGCGCGTGCGGCTCTCGAAAGTCGCGATGGAGCGCGCCGGCACGACTTCCGCCGGGTTGGCCGTCGCGAGCTGACGCGCGATCAGATACTCGTACAGGCGCTTGACGACGTTGCGGGTATGCAGCGCCATTTTGGGCGAACCGCGGCTTTTGATCCTGTCGCAGATGGCGACGACGTGCTCCGCGGTGACGGCCTTCACCGGCAGGCCGCCAATTGCGGGCAACACGTCTTTGTCGAGCGCGCGACGCGTGGTGCGGCGATATTCGTCCGACTTGCCCGCCATTTCGGTCGCCATGTAGAGCTCCGCGGCTTCGCGCAAGAGCTCGGCTTTCGCTTCGGCGCCGCGATCGCGGCGCGCAGTGGCGACCGGCGAAATGCCTTGCGCGACCAGTTCCGCGTACTTTTGCGCCTTGGCTCGTGCGACGCGCAGCGAAATCATCCGGTAATCGCCGATGGTGGCGAGCGGCTGGCGCTTGCCGTTCAGCGAATAGCGAAAGCGCCAGACTTTGGTGCCTGTGGTCATCACTTCGATCACGAGGCCGTTGCCGTCGGCGAGGCTGTAGCGGGCGGCGCGCGGTTCGAGCGCGCGCACTTGGGATTCGGTGAGGGGAACGGCTCGGCGGGGCATGCTCGGAGGGCTGAGAGGCGACAGCGCGAGTTTAAACTGTTTGGCGTTGTGTACCAAGTAATCGCGGCGTTGATGGTCTACAAACGCGGCTGGCGCGCTTGGCTCGCAATGGCGGAGTTCCCTCGTGCGCCACCGTTTACAGTGCCTCTATAGGTGCATTCGACTTCGGCTTCACTTGCCAATACAGAACCTGCTAAAAATCACTCCCAGCAGATCATCCGAACTGAACTCGCCGGTAATCGAGTTGAGCTGATCCTGCGCGAGCCGCAGTTCCTCGGCGAACAGATCCAGTGCCTGCGAGTTCTGATCGGCATGGGCGGCGGCCGTCGCCAGGTGTTCCTGCGCCGCGCGCAACGCGATCAGGTGACGCTCGCGCGCAAGGTAGACGCTCTCGGCGCCCGCCTGCCAGCCGGCGATGCGCAGCAACTCATCACGCAAAAGGCTCACGCCGTCGCCCTGTTTCGCCGACAGCCGGACTTCGCTGAGTTCAAGGTCGGCGTCGAGCGCGCGCGTGTGCGGCGGCAAGCCAACCAGATCCGTCTTGTTCAGCACGCGCACGACTGGCACGCCCGAGGGAAAGCGCTTTGCGATGGTTTCATCCTCGGCGGTCATGCCGGTGCGTGCATCGAGCAGATGAAGCACCACGTCCGCGCGCTCGATCTCGCTCCAGGTGCGCGCAATGCCGATCTTCTCGACCTCGTCTTCGGTATCGCGCAGGCCGGCGGTGTCGATCACATGAAGAGGAATGCCTTCGATCTGGATGGTCTGCGCGACCTTGTCGCGCGTGGTGCCCGCGATCGGCGTGACGATGGCGAGCTCGGCGCCCGCGAGCGCATTCAATAGCGACGATTTGCCGACATTCGGTTGCCCCGCAAGCACCACCGAAAGCCCCTCGCGCAGCAGCGCACCTTGTCGCGCCTCGGCGAGCACACTCGCGAGGCGCTCGCGAATGCGAGCGAGCTTGCCGCGGGCGTCGGCGGCCTCGAGGAAGTCGATCTCTTCTTCGGGGAAGTCGAGCGTGGCCTCGACCAGCATGCGCAGCGTGATCACTTCTTCGACCAGAGCGTGGATGTCGCGCGAGAACGCGCCGTCGAGCGAACGGCCCGCCGAGCGCGCGGCGGCCTCTGTACTCGCCTCGATCAGATCGGCGACGGCCTCGGCCTGCGCGAGATCGAGCTTGTCGTTCAGAAACGCGCGGCGCGTGAATTCGCCGGGCTCGGCGAGCCGCAGACCGAACGCGCGCCCGGCGTCGATGCAGCGTTGCAGCGCCAGTTGCAGCACGACCGGGCCGCCGTGACCCTGCAACTCGAGCACGTGCTCGCCGGTGTACGAATGCGGCGCGGGAAAGTACAGCGCGATGCCGCGATCGAGCGGGTTGCCGTTGTCGTCGAGAAAAGGCACGTAGCTCGCGTGGCGGGGCGCAAGCGCCTGGCCGGTGAGCGCCTGCATCAGCGGCTGCGCGGCAGCCTCGCCCGCGCGCCCGAACGAGATTCGCACGACGCCGATGCCTCCACGGCCGGGCGCGGTGGCAATGGCAACGATGGGATCGGAGTCGGTGGTCAGCATGAGAGAAGGGCGGCGAAATCGGAGAACGGGGAGGGCGGCGCGCACAGCCGCGCGGCGCTGGGCATTGTAACGCGGGGCCTGCGCAAGCCTGCCGAGGAGCCGCCTACTGGTCGCCTACCGGTCGCCGCGCGCGCTTTTTTTGCCCCGCGTAAGATTGATCTTAATCAAGCTAGGATTGTTACTGCGGCATTAGGACAAATCCACACATTCGACGCGATACGCGAATCGCACGAACTCAAGCCGAGCATGGAAAATTCGCAAATTTTGACATCGCGTCGAACTGCCGATGCCTTGGGCGCGTCAAGCTAAAAGTATCTCAAATACGCTAAACATGAACTTGTTTGGTTGTCAACGGGGAGGACGCTGAATTGCACAATCTGGCCCATGCCAACCCCAAAAGAAAAAGCCGCCTTCGCCAAGAGGCTGAAGGACAGCCTGGAGCCGCTGAAAATTCGCGGCGGAACCAAACTCGCCGAGCAATTTAACCTTCGCTATCGCGGCGATCGTCCGGTCACGCCGCAAACCGCGCACAAGTGGCTGACGGGCACGACCATTCCGAAGCCGGACAAGTTACGCACGCTGGCCGAGTGGTTGAACGTGAAAGAGCATTGGCTCCACTATGGACCTTCGCCCGGTGCGAGCGCCAGACCCATGGCGCGCGGCGAGAAGTATCCGCCATCGCCGGAAATCATTGAACTCGCTTCCAAGATTCAGTCGCTGACGCCGAAGGACCGCTTTCTCGTCGAGGAAATGATTGTGCGCTTCTACGGTGAGGATAACGAAGAAGAGTAGCGGACGCGCCGCATGCGCACGCAGCGTCTATGAAAAAAGCCGCCCGGTTCGTTGAACCGGGCGGCTTCGTTTTTTCGGCTACGTTTGCTGCGTCTTTTCAGACCGGCGTCAGGCCGGCTTTGCCTTCGACTGACCCATCATGCGCGTGATGTAGTACTGCTGCGCGATCGACAGCACGTTGTTCACCACGTAGTACAGCACGAGACCCGCCGGGAAGAAGAAGAACATGACCGAGAACGCGATCGGCATGAACATCATCATCTTGGCTTGAACCGGATCGGGCGGCGTCGGGTTCAGCTTCGTTTGCAGGAACATCGAGACGGCCATCAACACCGGCAGGATGAAGTACGGGTCCTGTTGCGACAGATCGTGAATCCACAGAACCCACGGCGCGCCGCGCATTTCCACCGACGACAGCAGCACCCAGTACAGCGAAATGAACACCGGAATCTGGATCACGACCGGCAGACAGCCGCCGAACGGATTCACCTTCTCGGTCTTGTACAGTTCCATGAGCGCGGCGTTCATCTTCTGCGGATCGCCCTTGAAGCGTTCGCGCAGCGCCTGCATGCGCGGCGTGATCGCCTTCATGCGCGCCATCGACTTGTAGCTCGCGGCCGACAGCGGGAAAAACACCGCCTTGATCAGCAGCGTGAGCAACACGATTGCCCAGCCCCAGTTGCCGACATAGCTGTGGATCTTTTCGAGCAGCCAGAACAGCGGCTTCGCGATGATCGTCACCCAGCCGTAGTCCTTCACCAGTTCGAGGCCCGGCGCGATGCCTTCGAGCATGCGCTCTTCTTCGGGACCGGCGAAAAGACGCGCGGAGACGTCCACGGTCTGGCCCGGCGCGATGGCCGCAACCGGCTGCTTCACGCCGACGCGATACAGCGCCGGATCGATCTTCTCGACGTAGATGTCGCGCTTAACGCCCTGCTGCGGAATCCACGCCGACGCGAAGTAATGCTGCACCATCGCGATCCAGCCGTTGTCGGCCTGCTTTGCGTAGTCTTCCTTGTTCTTGTCGATGTCGCCGAACGTCATCTTCTGGAAGTGATTCTGTTCGGTGTAGACAGCCGGGCCGATGAACGTGTGCGAGAAGCGCGGCGTTTCGACCGGCTGGTCGTCGCGCACCAGTTCCATGTACACCGACGGGCTGACCGGCGCGGTGCCGACGTTCTGAATCTTCGTGTCGACGCCGATCACGTAGCTGCCGCGCGTGAACGTGTAGGTCTTGATGACCTTCAGCCCACCCTTGACCGGCGACTCGAAGCTCAGGCTGAACGATTTCTGATCGCCCTTCAGCTCGGTCTGCTGATTCGGCATCAGCGTGTAGATGTCGTTGTGATTCGGGAAATCGCCGCCGAGCAGGCCCGTGCGCGCGAGGTACGTGTGATTGCCCGCGCGGTCGAACAGCGTAATGACGAGATCCGGCTGCTTGCCGTCGCCTTGCTTGACGAGCGACAGCTTCGACAGCGTGCCGCCCCGCGTGTCGATTTCGCCGCTATAGACGTCGGTGCTGAACTTGACGAGCTGCGATTGCGTGGCGGCCGGCGTGGCGGCCGGCGCGGCTGCGTTGGTGGCCGGCAAATCGGCGGGCTGGGTTCCCGGCGTCGTGGTTCCCGGTGCGGCGCTGCCGGCCGTCTTGGTCGGCGTGGCGCTCGGGAAGAACATCGACGGGCGTCCGTGGTCGCGTTGCCAGTTGTCGAACAGCATGACCGCTGACATGAAGAAGATGACCCATAGGACGGTGCGTTTAATATCCATGCGTTGTCTCAGTGTCGATGGAACGGCGCATCAGCGCTTTTCAGAAGTGGGAGGCGGGACGAGATCGATGCCGCCCGCGGAAAACGGATGGCAGCGGCAAATACGCCTGGCGGCGAGATAAGTCCCGCGCGCGGCGCCATGATACTGGATTGCTTCGCGCGCGTAATCAGAGCAGGAAGGGTAAAAACGGCACCGGTTGCCGAGCATGGGGCTGACGGCAAGCTTGTAAAAGCGCAATAAAGCGATGAGTACGGTTTGCATGGCTCATGCGGCCGGACGGCGCCGCGCAACGTGAAATACCGGACGACGCCCGCTGGCCGTGGCTGCCGAAGCTGTGGCGGCACGAGCGAAAAGGCGGGCGGTCATCTGAACGTCATTCCGTCCTGGGCGCTTCCGCGGGCGGCGCCTGACGACGGGTGATTTCGCGCGCTGCCTTGTCGAGCAGCGCCTCGATTTCGCTGCGGCACAGCGCCTTCAACGGCGGCGACGCGGCGCTCGGCAAAGCCTTCTTGTCAAAGCGCGTGTGCAAACGCAGCAGCACATCCCAACCGCCGAATTCCGCGCGACGCAACCGGAAGGCTTCGCGCGCGATCCGGCGCACCAGATTACGCGTGGCCGCGCGCGGCGCATACTTCTTGCCGATCACGAGGCCGAGGCGAGCGTCATTGCCGGTGGGCCGGCCGTACACGACGAAGTGCGCGGTGCGGCGCCAGGGGCGCAAACGAAAAACGGATGAAAATTCATCCGTTTTCAGTAGCCTTGCGGCTTTGGGAAAGGCGGCTTGCGCTCGCAACGGTACGGAGCCCTGCTGCGGCGCCTCTGCCGATTCCGCTTCGCCGCGGTTGTCGCCTGGCACGGACAGAGCGCGCAATCCGCTCGCCTGCCTTAGATGGCGAGGCGCTTGCGGCCCTTCGCGCGACGTGCGTTGATGACCTTGCGGCCGCCAGCGGTCTTCATGCGAACGCGAAAGCCGTGGGTGCGCTTGCGACGGGTAACGGAAGGTTGGTAAGTACGTTTCATGTTGCTCTCACTTGATCGAAAAAAAACCGCGCGATCATCGCTGAAAGCGCAATGGCCGGAGGTTTACTGAATTGGTTTTCGCGGAACCCGCTATTTAAACCCGTTTTTCGTTGACCGTCAATAGTTTAGCCGGCGCGGCGCGAGCGCGCGGCCCGCTTCGGCGGATGATCCGTCCCTGTGGATAACTCCCTTTCGCCTCCGATTTGGCGTTAGAATCTCGCCTTACTTCCCAAAAATATTGCACGCCGCTCCGGCTCGCTTGTCCCGCAAACCCTTGTGGCGCAAGCGCCTGGAGCTGTTACGCCTGGCTGCTCCGGGCCTTGTTGCGTGCGCGCGACGGGGGCTGCGGCGAACCGCGTGCACACCATAACGACAGCACTCGATGAACGAATTCTGGCAACACTGTTCCGCATTGCTGGAGCGTGAGCTCACGCCCCAGCAGTACGTGACGTGGATCAAACCGTTGGCCCCGGTCGCCTTCGACGCCGCTGCGAACACGCTCAGCATTGCCGCGCCGAACCGCTTCAAGCTTGACTGGGTCAAGAGCCAGTTCTCCGGTCGCATCGCTGATATGGCCCGCGATTTCTGGCAGGCGCCTGTCGACGTGCAATTCGTACTGGACCCGAAAGCCGGCATGCGCGCCCCTGCGGCAGCCGCGCCGGCTGCGGCGCGTCCGGCTTCCGCGCCGAATTCCATGGGCGGCAGCGCGGGCAATGCCGCTGCCGTGGACGCAGCCGTTGGCGCCGTGCAAGCGGCGCAGGCCACGCGCGCGAACGGCCCGAACAGCGCTAACAGCGCAATGGCCAACCTCAACGCGAATGCCCGCGCGGCAGCCGAGCACAATGCCAACGCACGCGCGGCGGCCGAAGATGCCGCCGACCTCGATCTGCCGAGCCTCGACGCGAACGAAGCCGCAGCGGCGCGCCGCACATGGCGTCCGGGCCAGAGCGCGAGCTCCAACGGCAACGGCGAAAACGACTCCATGTACGAGCGTTCCAAGCTGAACCCGGTTCTGACCTTCGACAACTTCGTGACCGGTAAGGCGAACCAGCTGGCGCGCGCCGCGGCAATCCAGGTCGCGGACAATCCCGGCATCTCGTACAACCCGCTGTTCCTGTATGGCGGCGTGGGCCTCGGCAAGACTCACCTGATCCACGCAATCGGCAACCAGTTGCTGATGGACAAGGCCGGCGCGCGCATCCGCTACATCCACGCGGAACAGTACGTGTCCGATGTCGTGAAGGCTTACCAGCGTAAGGCGTTCGACGACTTCAAGCGCTACTACCATTCGCTGGATCTGCTGCTGATCGACGATATTCAGTTCTTTTCGGGCAAATCGCGCACGCAGGAGGAGTTCTTCTACGCGTTCGAGGCGCTCGTCGCGAACAAGGCGCAGGTGATCATCACCAGCGACACGTATCCGAAGGAAATTTCGGGTATCGACGACCGTCTGATCTCGCGCTTCGACTCCGGCCTGACGGTCGCCATCGAGCCGCCCGAGCTGGAAATGCGCGTCGCGATTCTGATGCGCAAGGCGCAGTCGGAATTCGTGAGCCTGAATGAAGATGTGGCGTTTTTCGTCGCGAAACATTTGCGCTCGAACGTGCGGGAACTGGAAGGCGCGCTGCGGAAAATTCTCGCGTACTCGAAGTTCCACGGCCGCGAGATCACGATCGAACTGACGAAAGAAGCACTGAAAGATCTGCTGACGGTGCAGAACCGGCAGATTTCGGTGGAGAACATTCAGAAGACCGTCGCTGACTTCTACAGCATCAAGGTCGCGGACATGTATTCGAAGAAGCGTCCGGCGAACATCGCGCGGCCGCGGCAGATTGCGATGTACCTGGCGAAGGAGCTCACGCAGAAAAGTCTGCCGGAAATCGGCGAGCTTTTCGGGGGACGCGACCACACCACGGTGCTGCACGCGGTGCGCAAAATCGCCGACGAGCGCAGCAAGGACGCGCAGCTGAATCACGAATTGCACGTGCTGGAGCAGACGCTGAAGGGCTAGGCAAGGGCTAGGTGGTGGGCGGGAAAATCGACCTGTTTATTTCCAAAGTCGCCCCCAATTTAGTGAGGCGGTTCCTTTTTCAGGCACAATACAGGTTTAACCGCCCGGCGCGGCCGCGGGCGGATTTCACGCCGTGACGGGCGCTGCGTGGCGCCGGCGGGGAGCCACGGCAGCATGCCGGAAATGCCTTGAACGGCTCGAAGGCGCGCAGGCCGTTATATCAACGAAGGAACTCTATGCAACTGGTTAAGACCGAACGCGATAACCTCCTCAGGCCGCTGCAAACCGTGAGCGGCATTGTCGAACGCCGCCATACGTTGCCGATCCTCGCCAATTTGCTGATTACCAAGAACGGTCCCGACGTGTCGTTCCTGTCAACCGACCTGGAGTTGCAGATCACCACGCGCGCCGATTTCGGCGTGGGCGGCGATACCGTGGCGACCACGGTGGCAGCGCGAAAGCTCCTCGACATCCTGCGCGCCATGCCCGACGGCCAGGTCACGCTCACGCTGAACGACAAGCGTCTGACGGTGCAATCCGGCAAGAGCCGCTTCGCGCTGCAAACGCTCGCCGCGGACGAGTTCCCGACCGTCGCGCAAGCTAAAGACTACGGCGCGAACCTTGTGGTTCCCCAAAAGACGTTCCGCCAGTTGCTCGGCATGGTCCATTTTTCGATGGCCCAGCAGGACATTCGCTACTACCTGAACGGCATGCTGCTGGTGGTGGACGGCGACCAGTTGATGGCAGTCGCGACCGACGGCCACCGCCTCGCGTTTTCGTCGATGAAGATTGAAGGCTCGTTTGCGCGCCAGGAAGTGATCATTCCGCGTAAGACGATTCTGGAACTGCAGCGTCTGCTGGAAGACATCGACGACACGCTGAAGATCGACATCGCGCAAACGCAGGTGAAGTTCACGTTTGGCCAGGTCGAACTCGTGTCGAAGCTGGTGGAAGGCAAATTCCCCGACTTCCAGCGCGTGATTCCGAAGTCGCACAAGAATCAGTTCGTGATCGGCCGTGAAGAACTGCAGCGTTCGCTGCAACGCGCCGCGATTCTGACGTCGGACAAATTCAAGGGCGTGCGCTGCATCATCGAGCCGGGCCAGTTGAAGATCATGTCGACCAACGCCGACCAGGAAGAGGCGCAGGAAGAACTGGAAATCGCGTACGACGGCGACAGCGTCGACATTGGGTTCAACGTCACGTATCTGCTCGACGTGCTGGCGAACCTGAAGGTCGACACGCTGCAAGTGAGCCTTGGCGACGCCAGCTCGAGTGCGCTGATCACGATTCCCGAGAACGACGAATTCAAATACGTCGTGATGCCGATGCGCATCTAACGCGTCCAACACCAAGAACACACCAAGGGGCGCAGCGCCCCTTTGGCGTTTTTATGGTGTTTTGAAAAGTCCCGAGCAGCAACCCAGCAGTAATGCAGAACCGGAAAAAATCCATGACTGAAACGAACAATACGCAACCCGACAACAGCTACGGCGCCTCGTCCATTCAGATCCTCGAAGGTCTGGAGGCGGTGCGCAAGCGGCCGGGGATGTACATCGGGGATACATCGGATGGCACCGGTTTGCACCACCTCGTGTTCGAAGTGCTCGACAACTCGATCGACGAAGCGTTGGCCGGCTATTGCAACGACATCCAGGTGATCATTCACGCGGACAACTCCATCTCGATCACCGACAACGGCCGCGGCGTGCCGACCGGTCTCAAGATGGACGACAAGCACGAGCCGAAGCGCAGCGCCGCCGAAATCGTGATGACCGAGTTGCACGCCGGCGGCAAGTTCGACCAGAACAGCTACAAGGTGTCGGGCGGTTTGCACGGCGTCGGCGTGTCGTGCGTGAACGCGCTGTCGGCGTGGCTGCGTTTGACGATTCGCCGCGACGGCAAAAAGCACTTCATGGAATTCCACCGTGGCGTGCCGCAGAATCGCGTGATCGAAGAGATCGACGGCGTGGCTGTGTCGCCGATTCAAGTGGTGGGCGATACCGAAAACCGCGGCACCGAAGTGCATTTCATGGCCGACGAGACGATCTTCGGCAACGTCGAATATCACTACGACATTCTGGCCAAGCGCATCCGCGAACTGTCGTTCCTGAATAACGGCGTGCGGATTCGTTTGACCGATCAGCGCACGGGCAAAGAGGACGATTTCGCGTTTGTCGGCGGCGTGAAGGGTTTTGTCGAGTACATCAACAAGACCAAGAGCGTCTTGCATCCGACCATTTTCCACGTGAGCGGCGAGAAAGACGGCGTGGGCGTGGAAGTGGCAATGCAGTGGAACGACAGCTACAACGAAAACGTGCTGTGCTTCACGAACAACATTCCGCAGCGCGACGGCGGCACGCACTTGACCGGCCTGCGCGCGGCCATGACGCGTGTGCTGAACAAGTACATCGCCGATCATGAAGTCGCGAAGAAGGCGAAGGTCGAGACGTCCGGCGACGACATGCGCGAAGGGCTTTCGTGCGTGTTGTCGGTGAAGGTGCCCGAGCCTAAGTTCAGCGCGCAGACGAAGGACAAGCTGGTGTCGTCGGAAGTGCGCGCGCCCGTGGAAGACGTGGTCGCGAAGGCGCTCGAGGAATTCCTGCTGGAAACGCCGAACGACGCGAAGATCATCTGCGGCAAGATCGTCGACGCCGCGCGCGCTCGTGACGCGGCTCGCAAGGCGCGTGAGATGACGCGCCGCAAGGGCGTGCTCGATGGCGTCGGTTTGCCGGGCAAGCTCGCGGATTGCCAGGAGAAGGACCCCGCGAAGTCGGAGATTTATATCGTCGAGGGCGACTCGGCAGGCGGCTCGGCGAAGCAGGGGCGCGACCGGAAGTTCCAGGCAATCTTGCCGCTGCGCGGCAAGGTGCTGAACGTCGAGAAGGCGCGTTATGACAAGCTGCTTTCTTCGGAGCAGATCGTGACGCTGATCACGGCGCTCGGCTGCGGTATCGGCAAGGAAGACTACAACCTCGATAAGCTGCGTTATCACCGCATCATCATCATGACCGATGCTGACGTGGACGGCGCGCACATCCGCACGCTGCTGCTGACGTTCTTCTATCGGCAGATGCCGGAGATGATCGAGCGCGGGTATATCTACATCGCGCAGCCGCCGTTGTTCAAGATCAAGGCGGGCAAGGACGAGCGGTATCTGAAGGACGAGAGCGAGGTTAATGCTCACATCCTCAAGCTCGCGTTGCAGGGTTCCGAACTGTTGGCTTCTGAGAATGCAACGCCGATTACCGGCGATGCGTTGGGCGAATTGGCTCGGGCTTATTTGCTTGCGCAGGCGGTGGTGAACCGGTTGAGCCGCTTGTATGACGCGGGTGCGCTAGAGGCTGTGATGGACGGGGTCGTTATTGATCTTTCCAGCGAGGCGGCCGCTGAGACATCGGCAAAAGCGCTTGAGGCTAAGCTTCGCGATGATGCTCTGAAGCCCGAGGTTAGGGTTACGACCATGTATGACCCGGTGCGTGAATTGCGCTCGCTGAAGGTCGCGCGGACGCATCACGGCAATCAGAAAATCTCCGTGTTCGATGAAGAGTTTCAATTGACTGCCGACTATCAGCAGTTGGTGAATACCGCGAATACGTTTAAGGGGTTGATTGGCGCTGGCGCCGTTATCAAGCGGGGTGAGCGGAGTATGGCTGTTACTGACTTCAAGTCTGCGATGAAGTGGTTGCTGGCTGATGCCGAACGCAATATCTCGAAGCAACGCTATAAGGGGCTCGGTGAGATGAACCCCGGGCAGCTTTGGGAGACTACGATGGACCCGACCGTGCGTCGTCTTCTTCGTGTGCAGATTGAGGATGCTATCGCGGCTGATGGCATTTTCACGACGCTGATGGGGGATGATGTGGAGCCGCGGCGGGCTTTCATTGAGTCGAATGCGTTGAGGGCGGGGAATATTGATGTTTGAGTTTGTAGGTTGTCAGAGATAGTGAAAAACGTGTCGCTGAGATGAAAATTGTTTCTCAGCGATCGTGAAAATTAGGTCACTTCTATGGCCCGGTCGACTATCGATGTCTTCCGGGCTATGCTATTTCCGGCGTCTGCGAATCTGCAAGGGGCCAGGCCTCACACAAGTCGGCTGTTCCATGGAGCGACGCTCAGGAATGTTCGTTCTTCGTCGTCGGGTTCACGAACCTCCAGCAAACCCATCTTGACCAATGCGTGCACGTAGCCGCACAGTTTCTGGCCGTAGTCGTTTAGACGAGCGCCAAAAACGAATTCGCAGTATTCGTTCGCAGCGTTCGGACCGAAGACTTTCTCTCCGTTCTTCAGCGTATAGAACATGCCATCTTCGGCCCGTTCTTCCTCGCCCCAACGATTCATAAATGTCTCAGGCTCGTAGTCGTCGATGTTGAACAGGTCGAGATACGGGTAGCTCGCTTCGGGATCGATGCCGCCGTGTTCCCAGTGCTCATGCACGATGTCCCAGCCGTCGTCGGCATCGCCATCGAAATTCGCGGGGCGCTCGGCAATGCGTAGTTCGTGCCGCATCTTGCTGAGCCACTTCGTCCACAGCACACCGTATTCGACATCACGTTCGCCGGCCGTTCCAATGGCGTAGATCAGGTTGTAGTCGCGGTGAATCAACCGCGTGTCTTCTTGCTCAGTACCGAGCGCCTTCGCCCACTGAGCGATGTCGGCATAGCGGAGCAGGATTGCGAAAGCCTGCTCATCCAGCACACTCGACGCCGGAACGGTGACGCGGGCCGTCTTCTGGTCTAGTGCGAGGATGCCGCGCCCCCATTGATTGGTGATGTACTCCTGCAGGTTCATCACCAAGAACTGATCGGCCGACTCGACGTACACGACGAGGTGCGTGGGTTCCTTGTCGAGATACCAATGCCGCAAGTGTTCGATATCTAACGAAAGATGGATCGCCTTGTCTGCTTCAAACTGCTGCTTCGATAGCGTCGATGCCATCATGCCTTTCATCTGGAACCATACGAGCGCGTTGGTAACCTGCTTCTTGCCGGATTTCATGTCCTTGGTGAGGTGCACACCAATGTCACGCGCTGCCCTATCTCGCTCATACTTGACGAAAACACCGTAATTGGTGGCCAGTTGCTCGAACTTGGCCATGTAATTCTGCTCGAATGCATCGGTCTTTCCGACTACTAGCATGGATGACCTCCTTCGTATATTTGAGTGTCAGGAATTGGACGTTCGCGTAGATCTCAAACCAAGAATAATCCCAATGCAATAAATATTGCACATTGCACCAGTGAAAGTGACTTGGCTTAAATTCAAGCAAAATTATCTATATATTTCAATGCGTCGAGAGTGCTGGTTAGTGCGGCTAGTTCGGACTAGAAAAATACTGCAATAATCATTGACCGCGCGCCGACATTCAATAAAATAACGTCTTTGCTGGGAAAAGATGCTAATTTAAAGCAGGACTGTGCTCGCCCGATGAATTTGCGGCGAACAAAAAATGGAGGAAAGAATGTAAAAACGGAGCAAACCCCTTTATTAGAAGCTTGCCCCGCTAGTGGGAGCTGGCGCTACCCGATCTGGACAATCGAAGTATCGTCAATCCCCCGCCTGCGGTCAAGTTTTTGCGCCCAATTTTTTCTGATCTCGCAAGTCGAGAGGGTTTAATGCGCCCTTTTAATTTGCAAGCGGAGCGAATCATGCAGAACAAACCGCATGCCGCCGTCAGGCCGACGGCTAGGCAGGGGATTCATCACGTCCCCGCACGACAAGTCGTCCGGCCTACCGGTGGGATTTTCCGCGGCCGTTTTCCTTCCCAAAAGTCAGGCAGAACAGTGGCGTTCGAGTCATTGATCGAGCGTGACGCATTGCTTCTCTTCGAGTTCTCTCGCGGAGTCGTCAGTTATCGCGAACAACCCTACTCGATTTATTACTCGTTCGAAGAAAAAACGCGGAAGTACACACCGGACTTTGAACTTACTCTGGCCAGCGGCGCTGTACTCCTCATTGAGGTCAAACCAGAAGAAAAAGCGCTTGCGCCAGACGAAGAAAGACGGCTCCGGCGTATTGGGGAACATTTTTCCCAGCTTGGCGTACCTTTTCGGGTCTTGACGGACAGTCAGATTCGTGACGGCGCACTCCTGCCTAACCTGAACACATTATTCCCCTATCTAGGCAAACCGTTGTCCGGCCTGCAACGAAGACTGGCTGTCGCACCGCTGCTTGATGAGCAAATGCTTACCGTTGGACGCGCGAGCGCTCGTCTCGGTTCTACCGCGGCAGTTTGGCAATTCCTTGCTCAAGATCTGCTGACCTGCGATCTGCGTCAGCCATTGCGTGAATCGACCGCCTTGTTCGTTCAAATCCGCGAGCCGAACGATGAAGAACTATATTTTTAAAGTTGGGGTGTCCGTCGTAGTGGATGGTCAAGATCATAGGCTCGTGCAGCTCACGGCCGACGGACTAGCACACCTGACAGCGGCGTCCACCGGTGCCATAACAGTGACGTCAACTACCGAGTTGCAGAAGCAATATCAATCTGGCCGGCTCCGCTTTCTGAACGAGGCAACGAATATCGGCGATCCAGCGCAGTCACGACTCGGGCGTCCGCTATCAACCTTCCCTGACCGCGTCCGAGGAAAGGCTCTCCGAAAAAAGAAGTACCTGGACATGCTGCTCGCTCGAGGGCCGCTAGTCTCGACGCCGGCTGTACTTGCCCCGTTAATTCAAGAATGCGCGCAGGAGCTGAACGACCCTCATCCGCCAAGCCCTATTAGCGTATACAGATGGGCCCGTAGTGTCTCGCGCGCAGGTGGTGACAACCGCGCTTTGATCGATCGGTTCGATCGTCGAGGACGCGGGAGCAGGTTACCTCTTTCGAGCCTGAATTTGCTGCAACAGTCGATCGACTCTGTCTACATGACGCGAGAGCGTGCTTCCGCGAACGATGTTTACGCTGACCTTCGCTACCGGATAGATCGCGAGAATGAATTTCGAAGCGAGAGCGAGAAAGTTCCAATGCCGAGCCTTTCCACGGTACATCGTGCGGTCCGTTCACTGGACGCATACGATGTATCCGTGCATCGACGCGGCAAGCGCGTCGCGAATATTGATTTCCGCACAAGTGGCGCTGGCGTTCATGTTGAACAGATTCTCGAGCGTGTCGAAATTGACCACTCGCCATTAGACCTATTTGTAATCGACGAAAGGACGAGCCTACCTTTGGGCCGTCCGACGGTGACAGTTGCACTTGATCGGTATTCGAGGATGCCGGTCGGTATGCACGTTGGATTTCAAGGGCCTTCGGTTCACGCTGTACTGCGGTGCCTGAGGCACGCCATAGTCCCGAAAGCGGACCTACGTGACCGCTATCCCGATCTTCAGCACGACTGGCCGTGCCATGGGAAAATTCGGGAGCTTGTCTGCGATAACGGGTTGGAATTTCACAGCGAAGAGCTTAAAAGGGTTGCGTTCGAGCTGGGAATGATCGTGACGTTTTGCCCAAAACGCCAGCCTTGGTTCAAAGGCGCCGTTGAACGTTTCCTAAAGACGTTAAATTTTCAGTTTGCGCACGCGTTGCCCGGAACGAGTTTCGCTCGATGGTTTCATCGGGAGGATTACGATCCGCAGCAGCAGGCATTGATCACTTACGATCAGCTGCTACATGTTCTTACTCGCTGGATTGTTGACGTCTACGCCCATTCCCTCCATCGGGGAATCAAAACTACGCCGCACGAGAAATGGGTTACAGGTGCCGCGCGCTTTCCGCCTGTCCTCCCATCAAGCATCGAAGACATCGATATCAGGATCGGCGAAACGCATACCCGAACTTTGTCTCACCAAGGCATTGAACTCGACAATTTGCGCTACAACGATCCTGTGCTTCTGCAGATCCGCGGGAAACACGGCCCTCGAATCAAGGTTGATGTCATCTCATACTTCGATGATATTTCTCGCATTGCCGTCATCGATCCGGACACCAAGATCCCTTTCATTGTGTCGGCTCTTGATCAGGATTACGCAAACGGCCTAACGCGGGAACAACACCGTTTGCTTTGTGCTCGGGCACGCGAAACCGGAAAGGGGCTGGTTGACCAAAGCGCTCTTGCGCAGGCGAAGAGTGAAATAAGGGCACTGGTCTCTGAGTTTGCCCTGAGCAAATCACAACGGAAGCGGCAAAGGAGCGCCGCATGGCGGGGTATAGGAACGGAGGCGGCGGACATATTTGCCGCTCCGACTGAGAAGGCAGCCCGCACAAAACCGGAGACTCAAAGCAACAAGCTGTCTCCCGCCGTACCTGTGTCCGAGTTACCAAAGCTTACCGGGCTGTTGCTTGAAGGATCTCCGAACGGCAAGGTGCGGCCATGATTGAGCGACCGTTTGACGATGACGACTACGCCCGAGTGAGGGAAGTAGAGCGCATTCTTATCCCACATCGGCAGTTTGCGGCAGTAGTTGAGCGCTTGCAGCACGTCCTTGACTTGTCTCGAAATGGGGCTGATCCACGTCATACGTTTCTCGTCGGCGAGTCCGGCACGGGAAAGACATGGATAGCGCGCTATATCCGATCGATATTGCCAGAATCAGAAAGTGACGGTGTCCGCATCAAGCCGGTTCTTGTCCTCGAAACGCCAACGTCGCCGACGTTGAAGAGCTTAGCGCAGGCAATGCTTGTTGCGCTCGGTGACCCACTGGCGAGCCTTGGCACCGCTGAAGTGAAGAGGCTACGGGCACTCACGCTGATGCGTCAGTGTCAGGTGCAGATGCTCATCGTCGATGAGCTTCAACATTTCCTCGATCATGGCTCTCACAATTCGCCGCAATCGGTGGCAGATTGGCTCAAAAATTTTGTAGAAGATGCGCGGATACCGTGCCTGCTAATGGGTCTACCACGATCGACAGCGATTCTCGCGTTGAACGAGCAACTCCGGCGCCGATTCTCGGCTCGTATAGAGCTTTTGCCGTTTTCAATTGAGCGCGAAAGCGAAGAGCTTGAGTTCCGAACAATACTGAACACCTTGGATGAAATGCTTCCTTGTCAGCGCCGCTCAGCGTTTGCTGAGCCTGAAACCGCGCGCCGGATTTATATGGCGACCAACGGCCTTATCGGATATGTCAGGCGGCTTACCACGGGGGCCTTCGAGTTGATGGTGGCTGCGAAGGAGCCATGTATCGACAGATCCTTGCTACAAAAGGCATTCGTTCAGGAGATCTGGGACGGAGGCCTCGACGAGCTAAATCCGTTCCATAGGAAATTTTCCTTTCGTCGTTTAGATCAACCCGGCGAACCTTTCGCGCCAACGAGTCGTCGCGGGGAAACCCGTGGGGCGCGACGCCGGAATTGAAGGAGCAGTCGTGACCACGACGTTGATTAACTTGCCGGAGCCTCGTCCATTCGAGAGCGTCCAGGGCTTTCTTCTGCGATTGGCGGAAGCTAACGCTTGTCCTACCGTCGAATGGTTGCAGCTTGTTGACGGTCTCGACGCACATCTTCGCGCTCTCGTGGGTACATCCATTTATGGATTCGTACCAAAATGGCTCGGCATATTCGAAGCGCCCGCGGTAGTGCCGCAGGCGTTTGAACAAAAGTTTTGTCTTGGCTGGCGAGCGAGATGCTGTGTAGCTTGCTTGCTGGCAACGCCGCACTGGCGGGCGATATGGGAGCATCGACTGTACGTCGCTTGCCACGTACACGGTTTGGAGCTGGTTGATACGTGCTCCGCATGCGGAAGCCAACTTTGTTGGAGGCGAGCGTCAATAATGAGATGCCGCTGCGGGAGTGAGATTGCGTCGTGGAATCAAGTCGAAGCGAGTCGCGCTTGCGTCGACTCCGCTCAGCATATTTGGCGCGCGTTCGTGAGAGCAGCCAGTGTCCGGCAAGACGGCGACAGGCCACAAGTTAGTGCGATCGCTGATCTCAGCTTGCCCTCCATTGCGTTATTGATTTGTCATCTTGGAGCGACGACGGATACGACGGCATACATGCTGTCACCCAAAACGTGGCGTAGCCTCACGTTACCGGATACTTCCCGACTGATATCTGCTGCCTATTCACGTTTAACCGACTGGCCGCTGAAGTTTCACGAATTCCTGCGCGAGGAAGAGCGATCAACTGAAGATACCGCCGCAACGTCACCTCGCCTGCACCGACTGCAAAAATTCTTGTTTCGCGACCTCCCGCCAGATTTGAACTTCCTTCTCGACGGATATCGTGGATACATGCGTGACGAGTCTATGAACATTCTGGACCGGCGTCGCGGTTGGGCAACTGACAACGACATTCAATCGCAGGTGTATGTCGCGGCAGCTGCTGCCGCTCGTCAGCTTGGAATCCGAACTGCGACGCTTCACGCGTTGGCCACACGGGTGGGTGTCACGGAGATCAGAAAGTCAGAGGGCATCCGACGGCACTTCACCTTAATCAAACGGACCGCTCTGTCGTCACTGAAGAAAGAACTCTCGGATGAAATCAGCCTTCGGAAGATGAGCTTACTCCTTGGAATGTCGACATCGCGGGTAGAACAACTTGCTGATGCGGGTTTGCTGAAGCGAAGGACCGTGACGCACGGACTGGTCTCGACATCGCTTTTCAGGGGTAGTGAGGCGCGCGAGTTGATCGACAGCCTCAAAGGTCGCGGCCGCGTTGTGAAGCATTCAGACCGAGAGATCTCATTTGCCGAGATCAGCAAATACTTTTTGTCGCAACGAGCGGAATTTGTAGCTCTTATTCGCGCAGTGCAGGAGCAGCGTATTAACGTGAGGCGTTGGGACGAGACTGCTCGAGGCATTGCCGGTGCGATTTTTTGGCGTGGGGAGTTTCTCAGTTGGCATCGGCAACAATGTTGCGTTGGCGGCATGACCGTTCCAGAAGCGGCTGCTCATCTTCATGTCAAACAGGAAGTCGCGTACCACTTAGTAAAGTCGGGGCTATTGAAAGGACGTGCTGCCGTTCGTGGTCGACGATCTGTGACTCTGATCACGTCGGACGCCCTATCGGACTTCGAACAGCGCTACGTTTTCTCGGTCGAGCTTGCTGCGGCTATGTCGCTGTCGGTCGGGAAGGTTGTAGCAGTTCTGTCTGGTCTCGGGGTGTCGCCGATTTGCGGGCCGCAAACAGACCGCAGCCGCCAAAACGTCTTTTGTCGTACTGATGTCGAGCTTGTTTCAGAAGCGCTTAAGGCTTCTGCTAGCGGCCGCGCGGAAGACGGCAATCGAGAGTGTCAGATCGGGGCCGTGGACCTGCAAACGGTAGGAGAGAGAGTGTGAGCACATTGCACCCGTGGGAGCGCAGGATCTTCATCGACACGGAATTTACGGATATTGAAGCGCCGTGCTTGATAAGCCTAGCCATGGTCGCTGAGGACGGGCCTGAGTTCTATGCGGAGCAAGCTCACGTGGACAAGAACACTTGCAACGCCTTTGTGCAAAACAGTGTGTTGCCTTTGCTAGGCGCGGATCCGACGCGAGTGATGGAGCGAGGAGCTTTGCGCGAAGCGGTGCGAATCTGGATGTCAACGTTCACTGGACAAAAGCAGCGGCCGGTGATTTGTTACGACCATCCCGTTGATCTGCAATTGTTGTGGGAGCTGCTTGGCGAACGAACGACTGGGTGGAAAGTAAAGCTTATCGGTTCAAGAATTGATCCCGTCATGAAAGAGGAATATTTCCGAGTGCACGGTGGCCGTCACCACGCTCTTCATGATGCACGCGCAAACAGAGCTGCATACCGATAGCGAGTTGTGGCAGAAGACTGTGCCGAATACATCGTTCATCGGCTTCTCATAAGTCGGCCAAAGTGACGAGCACAGGAAGGTTTTAGGTGGTCCAAGGGCGAGTATAGGAATGACGAACACCTGAGAGCCGCGGCTACGGTCAAGTTCACTAAACAGCCCCCGATTCTCGCGAACGACTTCTTCGAGGCGACGAACTTGAACCCTTCTGGGCCCGGCATGGGTCGGCTGCTGCCGACGCATCAGGCGGTAGCTGGCCAGGGAAAGACGTTCAAGAGGCGCCACCAACGGTCCGCTCCGGGGCGCGTGTTGCTGATCGCGGGTAGCGCCTTCACCTGCTCAATCTGTTTTTTGGGTGCTCTGCAAAATTTTCTCTCGTAATCGGTCCATTCGTTCTGGCTTCGGCAACGAATACCGCCTACATTGAACATACGAATGATCTGGTGGCAAGTATTGCCTTTGTGACGCCGACCGCTGCCTCGACGTCGTGCAGACTTGCCGAGTGAGAAAAACGGGGGCCATATGGAAAAGCTTATCTTAGAGGCTATCGAAACGAAGCAATTGATAGAATTTTATTACCACAATCTTCGGCGAATTGCCGAACCCCATATATACGGCGTTACAAATGGAGCCAGGCAGGTTCTCGTCTATCAGACGGGGGGGCAAAGTAGCAACGGTGGACTCCCTGACTGGCGACGTTTCGACGTCAATCAGATGTCACAACTTGCGATCCTCGCTCAGACATTTCCCGGACGCCGTCCCGTCCCCTCCGGAAAGCATAGCTCCTGGGATTCGCGTATAGCCATCGTTGACTAGATCTCCGCGTACACGCGTCAACGGCTTCCACTCGCTACCAAACCGGACTGTCGTAGGTCGCCAAGTCGCGGCGTGCTCAAGGTTAACGAATGAGCCGGCGATAGACTGCTCTTTCAGGCAGCGAGTCGGTGTCAGCAACTCCGTCCTGGGCAAAAGGCACAAAAAGCTGGAATTCCCCAATGAAGATCCAATCTGTTCGCATAAAAAACTTCCGCACGTTGAAAGACGTGACGATCCCCTTCGATACTGTCACGACATTCATCGGGCCGAACGGTGCCGGCAAATCAACGGTGCTTCGTGCGCTCGAATGGTACTTTAACGGCAAACCCGGATCGCTAACGGAGAAGGACTGCTCCTTCGGGGCGACTGACGAAGACATCGAGGTTCAGGTCACATTCACGGACCTCACCGAAAAGGATCGCAATGAGCTTGGCAAGTACGCGCCGGCCGGCGTCACGACATTCACCGCGTGGAAGCGTCGCGGCAATGACGGTTCCGAAAGCCTATCTGCGAACTCGAAGAGCTACGCGCCGTTCAACGCCATCCGCGGTAAGGGATCGGCTGCCGACAAGAAGGCCGCTTACAACAATCTGCGGACCTCAGATTCGTCGCTTGGTCTCCCGGCCTGGAGCAATGTCGATGCTGCCAACCAAGCTATGACGACTTGGGAGGCTGATCACACCGACCAGCTCGTCGAAGCGCCAGAGTCCCTGCAGACCAACTTCTTCGGCTTCAACAGCGGCGGCAAGATGAGTGGCCTTTTCGACTTCGTCTTGGTCACGGCCGATCTTCGGGCGAGCGAAGAGTCGATCGACGGGAAATCGAGCATCATCGGTCGAATTCTTGAGCGATCAGTCGATCGCGCTGCTGCTGATGAGGAGATCGCGAAGATCGTCGAGGAGTCACGCGCAAAGCAGCAGAGTGTCTACGAGGAGAAGTTCAAGGCGCAACTCGAGACGATGACGACGCAACTCAACGAGGTCGTCATGTCTTACTCGCCTGGTCGGGCTGTCACGGTATCCCCGGCAGAGGTGGAACTCAAGGCCCCTCGGACCACATTCGAGGTGGCAGTGCTCGATGGCACAACCGAGACTGCGGTGGAGCGACAGGGGCATGGTTTTCAGCGCACGCTTTTGATCTCGGCGCTACAACTCCTAGCGCAGTCAGGTGCGGCGTCGGCAGAGGGTGTCATCTGCTTGGCGATCGAGGAGCCGGAACTCTTTCAGCACCCGATCCAAGCTCAGACGTTCGCGAAGGTGCTCCGGTCGCTCGCCGAGGACGCCGGTAAGCGCATCCAAGTGACCTATGCGACTCATAGCCCCTACTTCCTTGAGGCGCGACATTTCGACCAGGTCAGGCGGCTGACAAGGTCACCTGACGAGACTCCAGTGGTCACTGTCCGCCTCGCTACGGTTGATGGCGTGAAGGCCAGGCTGAACGGCGTAATGAACGCCGATACCGTTGACCGCCAGCTCGACGGCATTGTAGCGAATCAGCTTGCCGTGGCACTCTTCGCGCATCGCGCTTTCCTCGTGGAAGGCACGACAGAGTCGGCAGTCTTTTACGGCATCGGCGATAAAACCTCTCTTGGCTCGGTTGAGGCCGCTGGCGTCTCCATTGTCCCCGTGGGAGGCAAGACATCTATCCCACTCGCACATGCGATCCTGGCGTCGATTGGTATCCCGGTCTACGCGCTCTTCGATGCGGATGGCGGGTTTGAAGCGCGTGCGAAAGCCAATGGGAAGGCGCAAAAAAAAATCGATGAAGAGCGGGAAAACCATGCTAAAGCGAATCGCGCGGTGCTGAAGTATTTTGGTCGAGCTGAAGAGGACTTTCCGTCTGCAGTCGTTGCTGACGAGGTTGCGATCTTTGAGGATCACCTGGAAGCATTCCTGTCAGCAAATTGGACCGAATGGGTTACGGCCTGCAACAACCTTGAGGCTGCGGCAGGCATCAGCCTCGCGAAGAATCAACTCGCATACCGGACGGCAACACTAAAAGCCGAAGGGAATGTGCCAGAGATACTCATGCAGGTCATGGCTAAAGTGGAGGGTAAGTAATCGTGCATGAAATCATCTGCCCGCACTGCGGAAAGGCATTTAAGATCGACGAGGCCGGGTATGCGGACATTCTGAAGCAGGTTCGCGACAGCGAGTTCGAGCGGCAGTTGCACGAGCGGCTTGAACTGGCCGAGCAGGACAAGCGGAATGCCGTCGAACTTGCCACGACCAAGGTCGCCAGCGAATTGGCGAAGGCTGCCGCAGCCAAGGATGCCGAGATCCAGGACCTGAAGGCTAGGCTCGATGCCGGCGAGGTCGCGCGGAAGCTCGCCGTGACCGAGGCCCTAGGCGCAGTGGAAAAAGAGCGTGACGCGCTCGCGAACGAACTTGAGAGGGCAAAGCACGACAACGAAGCCGCTTCCAAGCTAGCCGAGGTGAGGCTCATGAGCGAACTGCAGAGCGCCGCCGTGACGAAGGACGCTGAGATCCAGGACCTGAAGGCCAAGCTCTACGCCACCGAGGTTGCGCAGAAGCTCGCCATCACCGAGGCACTCAGTGCGGTCGAGAAGGAGCGCGATGAATTGAAGAGCGGCCTCGAGCGATCGGAGCTCGAGATGCAGCTCGCAGAGAAGTCGCTCAAAGACAAGTACGAGACACAGATCAAGGATCGCGATGACGCGATCGAGCGCCTACGGGACATGAAGGCTCGCCTGTCGACCAAGATGATTGGTGAAACGCTCGAGCAGCACTGCGAGACCGAGTTCAACCGCATTCGAGCGACGGCGTTTTCGAGGGCATATTTCGAGAAGGACAACGACGCGCGGACTGGCAGCAAGGGCGACTACATCTTTCGCGACTCGGATGAGGCTGGCACCGAGATTGTTTCGATCATGTTCGAAATGAAAAACGAGAGCGATCGCACCGCCACGAAGAGCAAGAACGAGGATTTCCTGAAGGAACTCGACAAGGATCGCACCGAGAAGGGGTGCGAGTATGCGGTGCTGGTCTCCCTGCTCGAACCCGACAGTGAGCTTTACAACACTGGGATCGTCGACGTGTTTCACCGCTACCCGAAGATGTACATCGTCCGACCGCAGTTCTTTCTTCCAATCATTACGCTTCTGAGGAATGCGGCGATGAACGCGCTCAAGTACAAGTCGGAACTGGCACTTGTTAAGGCGCAGAACATAGATATCACGAACTTCGAGGCCGACCTCGAGACCTTCAAGACAGCATTCGCGAAGAACTACGATCTCGCTTCCAGGCGCTTCCAAACGGCGATCGATGAGATCGACAAGTCGATCGACCACCTACAGAAGACGAAGGACGCCCTGCTTGGCACCGATCGAAACCTTCGTCTCGCGAACGACAAGGCGCAAGACGTGACGATCAAGAAGCTGACTCGGGGCAACCCGACGATGGCGGCCAAGTTCGCCGAGCTCAAGAATCAAGATTCTTCCAATGCAGAATGAGTCAGGGAGGGACGCCAACGGCGGCGAGCCGCTGGCGTCCACATGATTAATTCGCTAAGCGTGGGCGCGAAGCGCCGTGTTCAGTTGTTATTGAATGCGCCCTCGAGGCACTTCATGACAGGGCATCCCGCAAGAGCTTCTTCTTCGATATACCCGGACCTGGCCTCGACGGCGTTCACCTCATAGTCATCAGGGACACGGAGCTGGTGCAGGACTGGCGAAATGCCCAAGATCAACCGAAAGTGTCGCGATTATCCATCATGAAATCGACCATCTTGAGTGCCGCCGAAAGCTTGCGGAGCCCTGACACCGCGGCAGAGCCAGACCCGCGCACGATGATGTTCGTTGGGCAGGCTCTTCCATCGCTGGCTGCTCACCACCGCGACATCGAGGCCATCCAGCTCACCGTCGATGTGCCGGAAGCCGCAGCCATACAGTTCGAGACGGCTCGTAACCTCTACCTCTATGCTTGGCACGTGTACCGCTTCTTCCCAGTGGCTCAAAGCCAGGCGTTATTCGCACTGGAGTTTGGGCTCAGAATGCGACTTCCCGATAGACTGCCTGAGCCGTATCAGCGTCCATGGCAGCAGCAACCGATGTTAGCTGGCCTGCTGCGTTATGCGATAGACCAGGGTTTCATTCGAAACCACGGCTTCCGTCGCTGGCATGGGGTCGCAGAAGACCGTGCGCGGCAGCGCCGATCAATGGAAATATTCCAAACCATGATCGATCAGCAACTCGAAAGCATGGCGGTCGACAAGGATGAGCCAGTCAACATCACTCCAGAAGATCAGAATTGGGATCTGGTGCAGATACTGCGAAAGAGCCTTCCCAATTTGCGGAATGAGTTGGCACATGGCTCGTCGATGTTGACGAACCAAGTGCTGGGAACCATTGAGCTGGTCGCGGAAGTCTTGTGCCAGATCTATGCGCCGGAATTGGGAGCAACGGCCTCTGACGCCAACCAAGGCCAGCAGTCCGTCTGAACGGTACAGCGTAGACCACACGCATCGGAGAAAATTTTATGGATCCGCTTTTGTCGGGCTCGCTCGACGTCGATATGCTCATGGTGTCGAAGCGCTCGGACCCGCTCACGTCCGAAAAAGTCGTCACATTGCAACACATACAGAACTACGATGTCTCGAATTTCAATGAAGCCGAGGTGCGCTCCTACATCATTGATCCGATGTTGCGAGTCTTGGGGTACGACAAAGGAACGCCCTTCTCGACCAGCCTCGAGCGCCATCTAACCTTTGTTGGACAACCGCGTCGGTCCGACTATCACGTTCACTTGTGGGACGAGAATTTTTGGTTGCTGGAAGCAAAGCGACCACAGATCGGCGTTTCCTCCTTCGGCTACGAAGACTTCTCCCAAGCGTTGGAGTACTCGGTTCACCCGAGTGTGAATGCGGCTTTGATCGTTCTATGCGATGGATTAAAGCTCGAAATCTTTGATCGTGAGGTGGACGTCGAAAACCCCATTCTGCATGTCGAGATAAAGAATCTCGTGGCGCAATTCGACAAGGTGCGAGCGATACTCGAGCCAATGCAGGTTTGGTTTTTTCAAAAACGGCGTGTCATTCGGCTGCTCGATCGCGTCTTCAACAAAGAGTTCGTCATGAATCGGGTGGAGGAATTTTCGGACCTACTGCAACGCCGACTCCGTGCTAAGCAGAACAAGGTAATTGAAAACTTTCGCAAAATGGTGAAGCCGGATTCCGACGCGCAACGAGAGAAGGCAGAGTCGGCATCGCTGGTCGAGCTCACCGAGCTCTACATGAGGTTCGATTTCCCGATACCCGTCGATAATGCGGTGAACAGGCGGCTGATAGAGCTTAGCGTGCCTGGAAGCTTCGACGTGATGTATAGGATCTTTCCTGACCACCCCAGAGCCGCCAACGACTCCTTCATGTCGCAGGCGGCTGCGTATCTAGTGGGGTTGTCTGAAAAGCGCAACACCGTGGAGTGGCTTCCGGCATGGCTGGCCCCGGGACGACAGGGAGGTGCGGAGCTGGATGCATCAGTAAAGTTTTTTTTGGATCAATGCCTTACCTACTTCAAAAACTACGAGCCGTATCGGCTCGTGCTGCTTGCGGCGAGCGCAGTCTCCCGAATCGCCAAGATCAACGTCATCTCTAATGATGCAATCCGCAAGCTGGGGACGGATCTACATGCCCTCGCACGCTTTACCCTTCCTGAGATTTCGTGGGCACAAGTGATCGCCTCGCCTGAGGGACAACTGCTCAGTCTGATCGATACGCAGGCGATTGCAGCCTTAGATGACTTCGTTTTGAAGAATAAAACGGACAGCGGAGGCTTACAGATTGAATCAGCAAAGCGTCAGCTCCGAGGCTACTGGGAATTAGAGAAGAAACTTCTTGCTGCTATCCCAAATTACAGGGTGCTTTTGGCGGAAAAACCGCTCGGAGACATGCGGTTGACGGAATGGTCATGCGTGACCTACGATAATTTGGGGCATTCAACAATCGCCAGACTGCATAGATTCCCAAAATGGAAGGACTACCTTCTTACGGAGAAGCGGGAACTTGTCGAGCAAGTTGCGTCTACCGGTTCCTGGGCCGCAAAAGAATTGCTTGGCTTTAAGATTGAAGACGAATTTCCCGCCATGAAGGAGGAACAATTGGCTGACAGATTTTTTCTAGGTGACGTCGACACATTGCGAGCAATACGCAGGGGGTATTCAGGATCTTAGAAACACGGTGATCGTTGTTGCGGACAACTCGACTGATAGCAGTGGCACAGATAGCACCCTAACGAACGCGGTTCGCAAACGTCTCTACGGCGCGTGGCTGACACGCCCACGCACACTGTTCGCCTTCGTCTTCCGTCAGACCTTCATTTTCTTCGCGCTTAGAGTCCGATGGACCAATCTGTGACAGTTGGCGCAGAGGCATTGGAGGTCATCAAGGGTGGTTCTGTGGCCTTCGGTCATTTCGCTCACGTAAGTGGCGAAATGATGAACTTCGATACAGGCCTCGGCTTCTTCGGCCTTGTAATGCGCTACCGGATCTAGGCCACACCGCTCACAATAAAGCCGCCCGTGTGTTCGACGAAATTGCGCCTTCTTTGCCTTTGCCAGGCCAGGAGCGCGTTCACGCTTCAAGTGAGATTTCAGCGTTGCACCGCCCTCACGCCATTCCCGGTCGATGTAAGTGTCGTGATCGGGAGATTCACACGCCTCGTCCTTCGGCACAATCTGATAACCGGCGTCTTGCAGCAGCTCGAAACACAATCCCCCGGCGGTAAAGTGTCTCGGTCCGATCGGAGCGCCATCGAGCGCCATCGAAAGGGCGAGTCCAAAGACGGCTTTGGGTCGAAGTCGACGGCCATCGTCAGCGATCAGGTCATAGTCGGTCGACGGGCCAAAGGAATCGTCTGTTATTTTGCCATCGATGAATTGCTGAACCGCTCGACAGATATACTCAGGTGTTGCTCGGCGCAGCACCTCGGCGGGTAGTCTTTCCATGCTTCGGAGGTCTCCTTCTGTTGCTACACCTCCGAGCCGGTTGGCCAGATCCTCGCTGGATCCGTCGAAACCGGTCGCGATTCGAATGCGCTTTGTCGAATTGCCTCCCTTCGCATATGAGTTTGTATCGCTGCGAATGTCTTTCATGCGACTGCTCAAAAGGCTGCAGATTTGCTCCGGCGACAGGCTACCTTCGGATTTGCTCAGAATGGATCGCGCGCTGAGAGGTAGCGACTGGACGGTGGTGCTATCGACCCATGCGCCAAGTATGGGTATTGCGGCTTGAGAAAGCCTTCTAGTCAGCAAGAGCAGAGCTTTCGCATAGTCTGCATTTACCGCCCCACGCCGTCCCTTTGCTCCGCCTCGGCTGTGCAGGATGACGTCTGCTTGATCCACAGAGAAGCGAGCATCCAGTCGGGAGCCGTCTTCGTTAATCGCTTGGAGTATCCTCGGCAATTTAGCTCTCCCTGTACAAACCTATTCAAGATTCGAAGAATTGCATCAGCTTCGCGTATTCGAGTTCGTCGCTTTCGCTCGCTAGGATTGAGCCGAACAGGTCGAAAGCGACTTCGGATTCTGCCGCCCGGCGAACTCCCAATCAATGCTCGTCGCCGCCACCGCTGGATCGTCGCGCGTTGCCTCTACTGCGGTTTATCGTTGCGCCGCATGACACCCGAGGCATACGTGACGCGGATCTCGACACGACGATTAGGTGCATTGCACTGCTCAGCCTCGTAGGGGGTCGTTGCCGACCCGATTGGACAGTTCACCTTCGGTTCACGACTGCCGGCCCCTTCGGATGTGATTTTTAGTCCCGGCACCTTTATCAGTTCGCGGAGTGCTTCAGCCACGGCAGCCGCACGCCTCTCCGAAAGCCGCTGGTTGTCACCAACGTCACGCTCCATCTGACCGCTGATACGACGTGAATCACTGTGGCCCCGCACGATAATACGTACGGGTTGACCATCGGTTTGTATCGAAGACACGAGTGCCTTGAGCCTAGCGTTCGCCTCGGGTGTGAGTTCGTACCTTGCCGACCCAAATAACATATCGCTCGGCAAGTCGAAGCAGGGATTCAGCGGCGGTCTTGCTTCGATGACATGTACCGAACTGGCATCGAGTCTGAGCGTTGCTTGCTGCAATGGTTTGGGGTCGGGGCCAAACCATCCCGGCTTCACCGGATTGTTGACCGAAAACGAAAGGTAAGTAGTGTTCCCGATACTCGTCCAAAGCACATCGGCATGGTGAATGAGAAGCCTCCCATTGCTTGAACGATGACAGTCCAGAAGTGGTCGCCTCAGAGCGTCGGAGACTCGTTCCACCGAATCCAGCTCGGAGGCTGGAACCTCAACACTGACATTCGGGATTCGGATGCCGAGCTGCTGAAACACCAGATAGATGAGCCCCGTAGCACCACCAAACGGAAGCAACAGCAACAGCGGGAATACGAGTGCGAGAAACAGGCGAAACCGCCAAGAAGTCCACCGTCCCTTCTTCGCTGAAGTTGCACGGGTTTTTCCCGCATTCACATTGGAGAACATGAGTGCGACGAACCCGCCAAAGAAAATGCCGATCAAGAGTCCTCTGAAGGAACTGGTCTTTGCCACCACCACAAGCAAGAGGAGAACAGCGCAGAGCCCAACGGACACCAACGTATAGACATATCCCCTTAGGTCGGGATGCAGGACATGGGGAATTCGTCTCGAAGCACGTGTTACCCGAAATCTGACGCGATGAATTTGGCATGCGAGCGGTTTTACGGGGAAGTTCCATGCCTTCGATCGCGCTTTACCCCGCCGCCTTTTGAAAGCCAAGGTGTCGCGCAGCCGCTCTAGCAAGTGGACCAACCAAATCGCCGACACGGCACCGTAGCACAGTAGGAATAGGTAGAGAACGCCAAATCCCATTGCCACAAATACGAAAAATATTACCTCTGCGGCCGTCAAGCCGGTCGGGAAGAATCCTATTTCGAACAAATATGCAAAGACGATGATTGCCCCGATCGACGCGGACATCTTGTAAAACAGCGAGGCAGCGGCGCTATAGAGTTCCGCTCTTTCCTTCGGGGATGGTTTTTCGCCTTTCGTTTTTGGTCTGATTTTGAAGGCCCCGTTGATGCCAAATTTTCGTTTTGTGCGTCGCATGTAATTCAGTTATTTTTAGCGGCAGATTGAAAGCATATCACCTGCGATGCCGGCGCCTTGGTGCGTATTTCGGATGAAGGTGACCGGCCGTTTCGGGATCGTGACCGGCGATTTCGGCAACGTGACCGGCCGTTTCGG